>JAPPFC010000056.1 GCA_028824015.1 bacterium | reverse complement strand
ACGCTGACCTGGGATCATATAGGCCGCTAGGGTGTTGGGGGAGGGAGCCCAAAGGAACCCCTGATTTTTCGCGACATTTGGCCGATGATCGGCTGGCAGATTCAACTCTTGGGGAGGTCGTAGACCTGGGCGGTGTAGGCGCCGTCGACCACCAGGTTGATCCCGCTGACATAGCGGGCGTCGTCGGAGGCCAGGTACAGGAAGGCTGAGGCGATGTCGTCGGTGGCCGCCAGGCGGTTCATCGGCACGACCGGGAAGCCTTCGGCCCGCCATTTGTCCATCAACTCCTCGCCGGCGATGTCCACCGACTGCTGGGTGTCCGCCGGCCCGGGGCTGACGCAGTTGGCGCGGATGTTCCACGGGGCCAGTTCCACCGCGATCGCCTTGGCCAGCGAGACTATCGCCGCCTTGGCCACGCAGTAGGCCGTGAAGTTTCGCCCGTGACCGAGGGCGCTGATGGATGAAGTTAGGAGGATCACCCCTCCGCCGGTCTCCTTCATCGCCTGCGCCGCCCGCTGCGACAGCGTAAAGTAGGCGTCCAGGTTGACCGACATCACCCGACGCCAGTCATCGTTGCTCATCTCTATGAAGGGAACTTGTACCCAGGCCGCGGCGTTGGAGATCAGCACGTCAAGCCGCGGGTCCACCGCCAGCGCCTGTTCGATCGCCGACTCACAGGCCTCCGTCTCGCCCAAGTCAACGCGGATGGGGACCGGGTTGGCCCCCAGGTCCGCCACTACGGGCGCTACCGCCTCCAGGCGTTCGGGCCGTCGGTCAACCAGGTACAGGTTGGCAGCCCCCTCGGCAGCGAAACGCTCGGCCGTGCGGCGTCCGAAGCCACTCCCCGCCCCGGTGATGAAGACATTCTTACCAACGAAGCGGGCGCTCTCGGAGGACCCCGGTCCTCCGTGTGCGGCGGGTGTGCGGGCCTGGGTTCTGATACTGCGGGACATCTTATCCCTCCAAGACGGGGAGAGTGACACTGGTGGGGTGGGACGGGTTGTGAAGGACGGTCTGGGTCGCCGGGCGTCCGGCGGTGGAAGGCTCGGCGAACAGCGGGCCGCCGGTGTTCATGTTACGGTCCCACTGGGGGAAGTCGGAGCTCCCCAGCACCAGCCGCAGGCGATGTCCGGCAGGGATCCGCGCGCCCACCGGACCCAGGTCGATCGTGTACCGGTAGACCCGGTCCGCCCGGATGGGTCGGGGATCCGAAAGCGAGTCCCGGTACCGAGCCCGGATGATCCCCTCCTGGAGATTGGTGGAGACACCGGAGGGGTCCACAACGCACAACCGGGCAGTCCAATCGGTGTCGGCGGCGGTCGTGGCTGCCCACAGGGTTACCCTTGCGTCACCCATCAGGATCATCTCCTTCTGCCGGGGCTCAGAGGTGTACACCAACACCATCCGGGAGGCTTCGGCCACGTGTTGGTCGGCCGGGCCCATCGGCGTGATGGTGTCGAAGCAGCAGGAATGGCCTCCCTGGCTGGGGGTGGCCAGAGCCGGATCGTAGACGAACAGATCGGGAGGCTCCTCGCCGGGCCCCTGTCGACTAAGTGAACCATCCCCGTACTTGGAGTTGGCCCGCCCGCCCGAGTGGACGAACCAGTCCTGGTACTCCACGCCCGAGGGAGGCCAGTCGTCGTAGTGGCGCCATCCCCCGTTGAAGAGATGGACGGTGACCGGGCTGTCAAGCACTCCGGTGTCCCTTCCCTTGATGGTCTGGTCGAACCAGCGGATGTGCCAGTCATCGATCCCGATCGTGTCGGGAGGACGGCCCTCGGAGGATCCCAGGGGACTCCAGGGCATGTGCGTCCAGGGACCGAGCAGCAGTTTCTGCCCCTGACGGGCGGCGGCCGCACCCGCGGCGGCGCTGAGACCCGAGAAGTTGGCCACCGTCCCGGAGACGAAGACGTCGTACCAGCCGCCCACGTGCAGAGCGGGGACGGTGATCCGGCTGTAGTCCTCATCGATGGACCACCGCCTCCAGTAATCGTCGTAAGTGGAATGCTCCAGCCAGTCGTAGAACCAGGGCGCGTAGCCGTCCGACAGGGGCGGGTATTCCTTGAGGGGGGTGAACCAGAACCACCCGGGCGCCTCGGCCAGGGATGCCCCCAGGGACTCGAACGCGGCCCGGTCACCGGCTCTGTGGGCGGTGTCTATGGCCAGCAGGTTCGCCCAATAGAGAATGAAGGCCAGCGAGAGGGCTCCACCGTTGTAGGTCCATCCCTCGTAGTACTGGGAAGCCGTGAAGGCCGGAGCGATCGCCGCCAGGCTGGGGGGACGCTCGACCGCCGCCAGCAACTGGGTGGCGCCCACGTAGGAGAAGCCCCACATCCCCACCTGCCCGTTGGAGCCCGCAACTCGGGCCGCCCACTCCACCGTGTCGTAGCCATCGGCGCTCTCATGCAGATAGGGGTAGAACTCCCCCTCCGACGTCGCCCGGCCCCGGGTGTCCTGAATGACCACCACGTACCCCTGGGAGGCGTACCAGACGGGATGGGCATGGCCGAATGGCATGGTGGCGTTTCGCTTGTCGTAGGGTGAGCGCATCAGGAGCACGGGCAGGCGAGCGTCCGTGACCGGGCGATAGATGTCGGCGTACAGAGTGGTCCCGTCTCGCATCCTGGCGGGGACATCCCGCTCCACGGTCACGTCCGGCGCTCCCGGCCATGGGCGAGGACCGGTCACCGGAGAACCGCTTTGTTCATTTGATAGCATCCCTTCGGTGGGCAACATCACCGCCGTGGTCTTGGCCGCCGTGGCAGGTGGCGTGGCAACCGCCGCCACTTTGGATCTTGCCCGCGACCTGCGGAGCAGACCGCGACCCCACCTGTCAGCCTACACCGCCGGAATGGCCATGTTCGCCATCGCGGTGTGGGCCCTGTTCTCCGGCCTGGGGTGGGGATGGACCGGCATCAGCTACCGGGTTTTCTTTCTTTTCGGGGGTGTCTTGAACATCCCGTATCTGGCGCTGGGATCGGTGTTCCTGTCGGTGGGCCGCAGGGTCGGGCACCTAATGGTGGTGGGACTGTTCGGCTTCTCCGCCATGGCCACCACCCTGGTGAGCGTCACTCCGTTCGCTCGCCCCCTGCCCGAAGGAGACATCCCGGCCGACATCTTTCCCTCGATCGCCGAGGCCGGCTTCGGTCCCCGATTGCTGGCCGCCATCGCCGGAGGCCTCGGGACGCTGGTGCTGGTCTCGGCCGCCCTGTGGGGCGCGGTCCGGTTCCGAAAGTCCAACCCGCGGCGGGCCGCGGCCAACCTGGTGATCACCGGAGGAGTGCTGGCCGCCGCCACCGGGGGGACCATCCTCGGATTTCTCCACGAGTCCTCCGGGTTCTCGGTCTCCCTCCTTGTCGCGGCGTCCCTCATCTGGTGGGGCTATCGCCTGGCCGGCGACAGACGGCCCAGGTCCGAACTCTAGGCGGAGAGCGCGGTCCGGAATCTCGGGATCGCAAGCACCAACAGGAGGACAACCAGCATCGGGACGGCCGCCACCAGATTGAGCCATCTGTATCCCACCCCGCTCATCAGCACACCTGCTCCCACACTTCCCAGCATCACGGTCGTCCAACTCGCCCAGTCAACCACTCCCCCCAGCACCCGCCGAACGTCCGCAGGCGCCGCGGAGAACAGCATGGAACTGCCGGCCACAATGCAGGAGCACCATCCCAGTCCCAGCAGAAACAACCCGGCAATCAGAGGGAAATAACCGTCATACGGCGCGGTCCCCGACAGGAACACCGAATACCAAGTCACCATCACACCCAGCCCCAGCGCCGGCAAATGGCCAATGATGTCCACAAGCCTTCCCACCAGTGGAGCAAATGCGAACATTCCCACCGCCAGGGCCGAAATCACCAACCCCACCACCTTCAGATCGTAATCGGTGTCCTCGATGTGAAGAGGGGTGGCGGTCATCACCAGCACCATGGTCGCCTGGGCCGCCAACAACACCAGTACAGCGACTTGCACCGCAGGCAGACCCAGGCCGATACCCGCCCGTCGTCTGCCCGGAGAACCCGACCGGGTGGTCACCGCCACCAGGGAAGAGTCAAGCGGAAGAGCCGACCAGAGGAGCAACCAGCACACAAGGAAGCACGCGATGGCCACCACGAAGGCTCCGCCGTAGGGTGTGTCCAGTCCCCTCTCCACCAACCGGCCTACCCAATCCACGAGGTTGGCCCCGACCAGGGAGCCGAGGGTGCCCGCCCAGACCGCCAGGCCCAACGCCCATCCCCTTCGCTCCGACTCGGCCAGTTCAGCGGAGGTGTACCGGGACAGATGGACGGCGCCGACGCCTGCGCCCACCAGCATCGCCCCTCCCACCAACAGCCAATAGTTCTTTGCCATCAACGCCGCAAGTTCCAGAGTCGCCCCCACGGCGGATACCAGCGGACCCTTCAACATGATCAGCCGCCGCCCGTAGCGGTCGCTCAGCCCTCCGAACAGGTTGGTGCCCAATGCCTGCCCGAAGGCGCCGGCCGCCAGCGGCAGACCGGCCAGCATGTTCGAGCCGCTCAAAGCCCTGGCCGCCAGCGTTACCACGGTGACGGTCGCAACGAAAGCCGCCCAATTCAGGACGGAAGCGGAGAACAGCACATACGCCGGACGATGCCGGACGGCATTGAATTCAAGGTCGGTAGCCCGAGGCTTCAATCCCTTCGATTCTATTGGACAACCCACCCTGGGCCGTCGGTCCGCACCCGTCTCCAGTGACGGTTCCCGTTCAACCCCGGAGCGACCCGGGAACGTCCCGGCGGAAGTTCCCCGATCTCTCGGAGACTCCCCCAGCTTGCTGGGTCTACCCTCTCCCCGCGGCGTCCCTTATCCGGTGGGGCTGTCACCCGGCTGGTGAGAAGCGGGAAGACCCGGACCCGCCAGAGTCGAGAGAGCTGCTCGAAGCCTCGGGGTCGAGACCACCAGGAAGACGATGATCAGCATGGGAAGGGCCGCCACCACGTTGAGCCATGCATATCCGATGGCGTTCATCAACAGTCCCGCTCCCACGCTTCCCACCATCACAGTCGACCAGGTGACTCCGTCCGCCACCCCTTCCACAACCTGGCGTACCTCGGCCGGCGCCGAGGCGAATAGCATGGAACTGCCGGCCACAAAACAGAAACACCATCCCAGGCCCAACAAGAACAGCCCGGCAATCAAGAGGTAATACCCGTCATAGGGCGCAGTTCCCGCCACGAGCAGGGAACTCCAGGTCATCACCACCCCCAAGCCGAGGGCCGGCAGATAGCCGATGCGGTCCACAAGCTTTCCCACCAGGGGTGCAAAGGCGAACATTCCCACGCCGTGGGTCGATATGACCAGGCCCACGACACCCAGCCCGTAACCCCCGTCCTCGATGCGAAGGGGGGTGGTGGTCATCACCAGCACCATGGCCGCCTGTGCCGACAGCAAAGCCAGGATGGCGACCTGCACCGCGGGGAGGCGGAGAGCGGAGCCGACCGATCTGCGAACCGGAGGGCCGGGTGGGGTGGTCACCGCCACCCGGGAAGGATCGGGGCGAAGCGCCGCCCAGAAGATCAGCCAGCACAGCAGGAACCCCCCTACTGCCAGGAGGAAGGCCCCGCCGTAGGGAGTGCCCAATCTCTCCTCGACCATCCCGCCAACCCAGTCCACCAGGTTGGCTCCCACAAGCGAGCCGACCGTACCCGCCCATACGACCAGCCCCAATGCCCATCCCCTCCGCTCCGACTCGGCCAGTTCAGCGGCGGTATATCGAGCCAGATGGATAGCACCCACTCCTCCGCCCACGAACACCGCCCCCACCACCAGCAGCCAGTAGGAGCCTGTCACCACCCCGGCCAACTCCAGGGTAGCCCCGAAGGCGGAGATCGGCGAACCCTTCAACATGACGAACCGCCGGCCGCGCCGGGCGCTCAGCCGTCCGAACAGATTGGTTCCCATCGCCTGACCGAAGGCGCCGGCCGCCAGCGGCAACCCGGCCAGCATGGTCGATCCGCTCAGGGCCCGGGCCGCCAGGGTGACGACGGTGATGGTTGCAACGAAGGCCAGCCAAGTCATGACGGCGCCGGAGAACAGCACATAAACCAGACGGCGCCGGACGGCAGTGAGTTCGAGGTTGGGCGCCGGAGGCTTCACTCCCTTCGATTGTATTGGCCCGCCGCCCGGCGGACCCTCAGGCCCCACCTAGGCAACATGCTGCGTCGCTCGTCTAAGAAGCCAGCGCCGCCCGAAGGCTGGGAGAGAACGACACCAGCAGCAAAAGGGCCAACAAGAAGCCTGCCGCCACCAGATTCAGGGATCCGAATCCGACGGCGCTCATAAGAACTCCTGCTCCCGCACTTCCTGTCATGACCATGACGTGCGCCAAGGCATCCGCCCTGCCCTCCACCACTTGGCGGACATCCGGCGGCGCTGAGGCAAACAGCATGGAACTGCCCGCCACAAAGGAGAAGCTCCAACCCAGGCCTAACAGGAACAATCCCGCGTTCAGCATCCCGTACCCGTCGTAGGGAGCGATCCCCGCCAGGAGCAGCGACCCCCAGGTCATCAGCAACCCGATACGCAGGACCGGCAGATACCCAACACGGTCAACCAGTTTCCCCACCAGAGGCGCGAAGAGGAACATTCCCACGGTGTGGGTGGAGATCACCACCCCCACTACGTTCAGGCCGTACCCGGCATCCTCAATGCGAAGCGGCGTGGCAGTCATCACCCCCACCATCACTACTTGGGCGGAGACCATGGCCAGAATGGCGACCTGAACCTTCGGCAGTCGGAACGCCGCTCCTACGGCGCCGTCTCTTCCACCGGTCCTCGCCACCTGGCCGGTGACGGCCACCTCTGAGGGGTCGGGGCGGAGAGCCGCCCAGAAGAGCACCCAAGTAAGCAGAAAGGCCACCGTTGCCAGCAGGAAGGCGCCAGCGTAGGGAGTACCCAGACTGCCTTCCACAACCCTGCCCGCCCACTCCACCAGGTTGGCGCCCACCACCGCGCCGATGGTGCCGGACAACACCAGGATGCCCATCGCCAGTCCCTGGCGGCCCTCCTCGGCCAACTCGGCGGCGACGTACCGGGAGAGATGCTGAGATCCCAAACCGGCGCCGACCAGCGCCGCCCCCCCAACCAGCATCGAGTACGAACCGCCGATGACACCCACCATCTCCACGGCCGCCCCCAAGGCGGAGATGGGAGGGCCCATCAGCATGATGAACCGTCGACCGCGGGCGGCGCTCAGCTTCCCGAACAGGTTGGTCCCGTATGCCTGGCCGAGCGCGCCGGCAGCCAGGGGAATCCCGGCCAAGGTGGTTGACCCGGTCAGGGACCGGGCCGCAACCGTGGCGACCGTAAGGGTGGCGATGAAGCCAACCCATCCCAGCGTCGTTCCTGTGAAGAGCACGTACAGGAGGCGGCGGCGAATACCGGCGAGATCCCGACCGGTAACCTGTTGCTTCACTCCCATGCGATTGTATTAGCGAGCCGCCCGACCGTGAAGCCGTCCCCACCACCGCCTCCTTCCATCTCCGGTCCGGAGACCTTGGGTGTGATTCTCGCCGGCGGCCGTTCGCGGCGGATGGGAAGAGACAAGGCGATGACCCTCCTCGATGGTCGCACCCTGTTGGACTGGGTATCGGCGGCCCTGTCCCTGGTGGTCTCCGAGGTGATCGTGGTGGGTCGCGAGGAGGCGGGGAGCTTACGGGCAATCCCCGATGCCCTGCCGGGAGGTCGGGGCCCGAGCGCGGGGATCGTCACCGGCCTGAGGGCGGCGGGGGGAGGTCCCATCGTGGTGTTGGGGGTGGACCAGCCGTGGGTCCGGCCCGCCACCCTGGCGGCCCTCCTGGGAGTGCGGCCCCAACCCGCCATCCCGATGGATGGGCAGTACCAGGTCACCTGCGCCACCTACCCGGCCAAGTCGCTGTGTCTCTTGACCGCGATAGCGCGTGATCAACGGTCGCTCCAGCCCCAAGCTCCCCTCCTCGAGGGAACCGTGGTACTCCCAGAGCGCTGGCGCTCCTGGGGCGAGGACGGGAGGTCATGGTTCTCGGTGGACTCTCCCGACGACCTCCAGGAAGGCCTCCGACGCTACGGCGTCCCCGAAACCTCGTAGCGACACCCCGGGTAGGCCGGCTACGACCCGGGTGACTCTCCCCGAAGGCGTTCCGGATCGAGTTCCTCGCCTTGCAACGCAACCCACAGGTAGGGAGCCACCGCCGCCACCAACAGGGCGGCAGCAACGTAGGTGTAGCCGACTCCGGCCCATGTGGCGACCAACCCCCCGACCAGGGCTCCAACGGGTATCGCTCCGTGGGTTACGAACCAGAAGCCCGTCAGGACGCGTCCGAGAATGTGATCGGGCACCGCTGCCTGGCGGTAAGTAATAGCCACAACATCGAATTGCGCCCCTAACAGACCTACCAGAGCCAATCCCAACCCGCCCAGTAGAGCGAACCTGGACACCGCCACAAGGAGGAAACCACCCGTGACGCCGACCAAGGCGCCGACGCAGATCCTCGCCCGCGGGAACCTTGCCGTAATGGATGGGGCGACGACATAACCGAGAAAGTACCCGACGGCCAACCCGCCCATCGTCAGCCCAAAGCCGAAACCGGTCAATCCGAAGCGGTCCTGGGCTATCAAAACCAGAACCGACAGTCCGGCGCCGGTTGCGAAGTGAAGAGACCCCGCACCGACCATGAACGCCCGTAGTACCGAGTCGCGCCAAACCCACCTGATGCCTTCGACCGCTTCAGTCAGCAATCCGGCGCGGCGATGCTCAGATGGCTCTTTCCTTGTGCCGCGGGGCAGCCCCATTACAACCATCCCGGCGGCCAGGAAACTGAGCGCATCCACTCCCAGGGGCGCCCAGGCCGCGAAGGCAAACAACCATCCCCCCAGCGGAGGCCCTACGAAACGCTGGACCAGGACCTGGGTCCCGTAGAGGCGACTGTTGGCGGCGTCCAGTTGCGAAGAAGTAACCAGGCTCGGCACCATGGCAAGGCCGGCAGGATCGAAGAAGGTCTCACCGACTCCGACCAGTATCAGCAAGCCATAGAGCGCAATAATCGACTCGCCTCCCAGAAAAACGTAGAGAGCGGCCGCGCCCATGAGGCCGGCTCGGCTGACTTCGGCCACAACCATCACGCTTCGCCTGTCGACGCGATCCACGATTGCTCCCGAAAGCGGTCCGATCACGATCCAGGGAAGTCCTGCGGCCACCGTGAGTCCACTTATCGCCAGCGGGTTCCGGGTATTCGAGGCGGCCAGCAGCGGGAGCGCGGCAAGCAACACTCCGTTGCCCACATTCGAGATCGTGTAACCGGTGAGCAGCCTGTTGTAGGCGCCGCCCAGTCCTCCTCTCATCGGGGTGTCGAGCCGTCCCGCCACCGGCCGTGGCCGTACCCGGGCGCCGTGCTGAGCAACGGGTCGCCTAACGCACCCAACAGGCAGCCTCGTGTTCGGGCCCCTTGGCTTCCAGGGGCGGGGCCGCCTCACGGCAGCGTGGTTCAGCCAGAGGGCACCTCGTGTGAAAGCGGCAACCCATGGGCGGGTGGATCGGGTCCGGCGGCTCGCCGGCGATCACGCTCACCGCCCGGGCGCGCTCGACCCTCGGATCGGGTATCGGGACCGAAGACAGGAGGGCTTCGGTGTAGGGGTGGATCGGGATCCGGTAGACATCCTCCCCCTTCGCCACCTCGACCAGCTTGCCCGCGTACATGATGCCGATGCGGTGAGAGATGTGGCGTATGACGGCCAGATCGTGGGCGATGAAGATGTAGGTCAGGCGCAACCGCTTCTGAAGGTCCTGGAGCAGGTTCACGACCTGCGCCTGGATAGAGACGTCCAAGGCGGAAACGGGCTCGTCGGCGATGATCAGATCCGGGTTCAGGGCCAGCGCCCGGGCGATGACGATCCTCTGACGTTGCCCACCACTGAACGCATGCGGGTACTTGTGCATGTCATCCGGATTCATACCAGTCAGCTCGAGCAACTCGACCACTCTCTCGCTGGCTCCCTTGGCATTCTTGAACAGTCGGTGCACCACCAGAGGCTCGGAGATGATCTCCCGCACCCTCATGCGAGGATTGAGGCTTCCATAGGGATTCTGAGGAATCAGTTGCATGTTCCGGCGTATCGCTCGCCGCTCCCGTCCCTCCACCTCGGTGATGTCGCGCCCGGCGAATTTCACACGGCCGGAGGCGATCGGAACCTTCCCGAGAATGGCCCGTCCGGTCGTGGTCTTGCCCGAGCCCGACTCCCCCACCAGTCCGAATGTCTCACCGCGGTCGATCGAGAAGCTCACGTCATCGACCGCGGTGAGCCGGGTCTGGCGTTGACCCCAGAAGCCCTCTCGGCCGACGTCGTATGTGACCGTGAGCCCCTGCACTTCCAGCAGAGCGTCACCCATGCCCGGCCCTCGCCGTGGGAAGTTCCGGGGCTTCTCGACCCCCCAGAGGATTCCAGCAGGCATATGCCCGGCCTGCCTCAGATGGCTGGAGCACCGGGGACTCGGTCGTACAGCGGGTCGTTGCGTGAGGACATCGAGGCGTGAAACTGCACCTGCCACCGACATGGCGAAGGTCGGGAGGGTGGCCCTCGATCGCCATGAGGCGATCCGCCTTGACGTCGAGGCGAGGCGTCGATCCCAAGAGAGCGGCGGTGTACGGGTGACGAGGGCGGTGAAACAGCTGATCGGCCGTCCCCGACTCGACGATCTCCCCCGCGTACAGCACTTTGAGAAGGTCACAGGCCCCGGCCACCACTCCCAGGTCGTGGGTGATCAGCACAAGCGCCAGGCCCAGGTCCTTTTGGAGAGAGGAGATCAGTTCCAGGATCTGGGCCTGGGTGGTCACGTCCAGGGCCGTGGTCGGCTCGTCGGCGATCAGCATCATCGGGTCACAGGACAGGGCTGTGGCGATTACCACCCGCTGCTGCATGCCACCGGAGAACTCGAACGGGTACTGTCCGAGGCGGCGCCCCGGGTCGGGGATCCCAACCTTCTCCAAAAGATCTCCCGCCCTTGTGAAGGCTTCCCTTCTCCCGATGTCCAGATGCCTGGTCATGACCTCGGTCATCTGGGTGCCGATCGTGAGAATCGGACTCATCGACGCCATCGGATCCTGGGACACCATGCTGATCTCCCGGCCCCGGATCCGGCGGGCCACTCTCTTGTCCAGGAGCGACCGGCCCCTCCAAAGAATCTCGCCGCCCGCGATCCGGCCGGGTAGCTCGATCATTCCAAGAGCCGCCCGCGCCAGGGTGCTCTTGCCCGATCCCGACTCACCCACGACACCCAGTGATTCACCCGCATCGACAGTGAAGGAGACTCCTCGGACTGCCTGGACAGTGCCTTCCCTGGTCGGGAAGACCACCTCGAGGTTGCGAACCTCCAGGAGGTGGTCGGAGCGGATCATCCCGACCAAGCCGAGGGGGCGTCCGCCGCCGCCGCGAAACGCTTTGCGCTCTCCTGGGGATCGGCGGCCACTCTCAGCCACCCCGCCAGAAGATTGATTCCCAACACGGCCACCGCGATGGCGAGCCCTGGGAAGATGATCAACCAGGGGGCGGAGAAGACGTACTGGCGACCGATGGCCACGTCGAGTCCCCACGACGTCTGCGGCGGCTGGATTCCCAACCCGAGGAATGAGAGGGCGGCCTCGGACAGGATCACATGGGCCGACTCGAGGACCGCCAGGGTCAGCAGCGGCGCGGTCAGGTTGGGCGCGATGTGGCGCAACATTATGCGAACCGGTGAGGCGCCGACCAACTCCGCCGCTTCCACATACTCGGCTTCCCGCGCCGACAGGACCAGTCCCCGGGTCATCCGGGCGAACACCATCCAGATCCTGAGTGACAGCACGATCGCCAGGGTCCAGAAGCTCGGCCCCACCACGGCGAGGATCGTCAACGCCAGTAAAAGCCCGGGGAAGGAGAACAGCGTGTCGACGATGCGCATGATGAAAGCGTCTGTCTTCCCGCCCCGGTACCCGGCCAGCAAGCCCACCGCAGTCCCGAAGACTCCCGCCAGGGTCACCGACACCAGCGGGATGGTCAGAGAGATCCTTGTTCCGTGAATGATCCGGGACAGCACGTCCCGGCCCAGTTGGTCGGTGCCGAGAAGGTGTTCCGCGGAACCGCCCTCCGCGTAGAAGGGCGGCAGCAGCCTGGCGGCCAGATCTTGTTTGTTGGGATCGAGGGGAGCGATGATGGGAGCGAACAGTGCGGCCGAGACCAGCAGCGCCAGGACCAGGATGCCGAACAACGCGGTGGGGTCCCGGACAATCCGCATCAGCCACCCCGCCCAGCGCCGGCGTTCGCTCCGGGAACCGGAAGAGACCGTATTCATGACACCCGGTCGAACTTGACGCGGGGATCGAGCATCGTGTATGCAACGTCCACGATGATGTTGATCGTCACGACCATGATCGCCACCACGAATACCACCGCCTGGACCAGGATTATGTCGTGCCGCTCGATGGCCTGCATGGCGGTGAACCCGATCCCCGGCCAGGCATAGACCGTCTCGACCACCACCGCACCCCCGGCCAGGACGCCGATCAACTCCCAGCCCGCGATGGTGATGCTGGCGATGCCCGCACCCTTCAAGGCGTGGACCATGACGATGCGAGACCGCGACACTCCCCGACCAGTGGCGTCTTTGACGTGCTGGGCGTTCAATTCGTCGATCATCGAAGACCTGGTGACCAGGGCGATGCGGCCCACTACCGGCAGGCCGAGCACGACCGCCGGAAGCACCAGATGCTCGATACCACCCGAACCGGAAGTGGGAAACCACCCGAGACCCACGCTGAAGAAGACGATGAACACCAACCCGATCCAGAACTGCGGGAGGGAGACCCCGAGCAGACCGAGGGTGACTGCTCCTCGATCCACCCACCCCCCCGGCCGCATCCCGGAGACAATCCCGATCACCAGCCCAAGCAACACCCCGAAGGAAAACCCGGCCGCCACCAGAAGAACGGTGGGAGGCAGTCGCTCCAGGACGACGTCTATGGCCGGCCGGCGTTGCCATAAGGAGTCGCCCAGGTCGAACCGGACAGCGTCCGCCACGTAGTCGCCCAACTGGGCCAGGATGGGTCTGTCCAGGCCGAGTTGCGCTTCGAGGAGGGCGCGATTCTCTTCAGTGGCCTCCAGGGGCAGCATCACCGCCACCGGGTCCCCGATCAGGCGGGTCACAACGAAGACCACCACCATTACCGAGATCACCACCAGCACCGCTTGCGACAACCGCTTCAGCAAGTACCGGCCCATGGGTTCTCCCGTCTCGTTTGCTTCAACGCCGGGCGCGTCACCCGAACCGATGATACGCCCGGCGTTGAATGCGTTGGGATGTACTAGGAGACTGTTATGTCACTGACATGGATCAAACCGTCGGCGCGTGCGGACCAATCGATCCGGTCGGTACCGCCGTACACGTTGGGAATGCTGATGAGCCACACATACCAGGCACCGTCGTGTCCGGCCTGCCCGACATCCTGGTACAGCTTCAGGCGGGCGGCCTGGTCGATCTCAGTCCTTCCCGCGTCAATCCAGTCGTCCGCCTCCGACGGATCCATGGAGCCGCAGCAGCCCTGGGAGTGATAATAGGCAGACAGCGTCCGGTCACCGTCGAACAGGATGTTGTCATGCGGCACGAAGATGGCGTCAGGACGGTTCTCCCGGTCGATCAGGCGATCGATGTACTCGGAGAACTCGGGTATGAATATCTCGGCCGTCACACCGACCTCGGCCCAGTACCCGGCCACCACCTCGGTGGTCTCCTTGTCAAGGAGCGAGTTGCCCACCAGGGAGACAAGTTGGATCTCCAGGTCCTCGGCGCCGGCTTCCGCCAGCAACTCGCGGGCGCGGTCGGGGTCGTAGGGGAAAGGATCGAGATCGGGGTTGAATCCGAACCAGTTGGGGTTCAGCATCTGGCCCTGCAGGATCTCTCCAATGCCCGAGAACAGGCTCTCGGCAATGGCTTCCTTGTCCACCGCATAGTTGAGGGCCTGACGGATTCGCACATCCTCGACGGGGCTACCGGCCCGGGCGTTGAGGGACACGATGAACTGCTTCAGCCCGGTGGGGGTGCTCCACGCTTGATCGACCAGCGCATTGTCCTCGGGAAGGAGGTCGACCATCAGGTCGATCTCGTCGTTGAGGACGCCGGCCAGACGGGTCCCGTACTCCTCGATGAAGAGGAACCGCACGTTGGACACCGACGGGGCGGGACCCGGGTAGTCGGGATTCGCCTCCAGTTCCACCGCGATGCCGCGCTCCCAGGAAACGAACTTGTATGGGCCTGACCCGACCGGATTGTCACCGAAGTCCTCGCTCTGCGATGCCTCGGGCGGAACCAGATAGAGCAATGTCATCCTGGTTGGAATCAGCGGATCGGGACCGCTGGTGAGGATGTTCACCGTGTGCTCGTCCACCTTCTCGGCGCCCACCACGGTTCCGAGGTTGTCCTTGAGGGGGGTCGCGTAGTCCGGGTCGATTATCCGGAGGATGCTGTGAACCACCGCGTCGGCATTGAGGGGCTCACCGTTGTGGAAGGTGATGCCCTCGCGCACCGTGTACTGCCAGGTCGTGTCATCCACCGGTGTGCCAAGGTCCGTGGCGGCACCCGGCACCAAATCACCGGCCGCGTTACGCGACACCAGCTTGTGGAAGACGTTGTCATTGATGGTGAACATGGCGAACTGGTCGACGGCCTGGGGATCGAGAGACCCGGGCTCGGTGCCCAAACCGATCACGATGCTCGCGCCCATCGGTTCCGGCTCCGGGGCCGCAGTGGTAGCAGGCGCCTCAGTAGTGGCCGGCGCCGCAGTGGTAGCAGGCGCCTCAGTAGTAGCAGGAGCCGCAGTGGTAGCAGGCGCCGCAGTGGTAGTGGCGGCCTCGTCGTCTCCACAAGCGGCCAGTAACAGCGCCACCACCGCCAAGAGACCTACGAATCTTCTGTGTCTGGTCATTGGAATGCTCCTCTCACCTTCTCTATCTGTCGCTCAGATGCAACTCCGAACCAAAGCAGTGGTCGTCTTTCGACTCCGCCTTCTTGCCCATCCTAGTTGTTGCCACTCGTTGCGATAACAATTAGCGGCAAAAATCTTCTTCCCTACTGAGGCGCCTCCAATGTGATACACTGCCGCGCACATTGGTACGGCAAGGCGAAGCCTCTTGGAAGGGTCGGTAATGGCGGGTACATACGGAGGAAAAAAGGCAAGCCCGTTGCCGCCGGGAACCGCCGACTTCTACAGCGACGGTAAGTCGATACCGCCCCTCGCCATGCGGGAAGCGGCTCTGGACGCACCTTTGGGCGACGAGCAGAAGGGTGAGGACCCGACAACCACCGAACTCCTCAAACGGGTGTCCGACCTGTTGGGCACAGAAGACGCCCTGTTCCTGCCCGCGGCAACCATGGCCAACGAGATCGCGATGGCGATTCATTGCCGGCCGGGCGACGAAGTCATCTGTGAAAGGTCATCACATGTGGTGAACTTCGAGTCCGGCGGCCCGGGAGTGCTGGCGAGAGTGCAGACCCAGATGCTGGACGGCGCCAACGGCATGTTCGGCGCCGAACAGGTTGCCGCCGCCATACGACCCAAAGGCAACCTCTACATCCCAGAGACCGCCCTCGTGGTTGTCGAGCAGACTGCCAACATGGGGGGTGGGGCGGTCTGGCCCCTACAGCAGATGAGAGAGGTCACCGCGGTAGCCCGCGAAGCCGGAATCGCCACCCATCTGGACGGGGCCCGCCTGATGAACGCGGTTGTCAAGACCGGCACGTCGGCGAGGGACTACTCGGAAGGCTTCGACTCCGTCACCATCTGTTTCTCCAAAGGCCTCGGCAGTCCCTTCGGCGCCGCTCTCGCCGGATCCGAGGAGTTCATCCAGCGGGCCTGGCGTATACGACAGTTGATCGGGGGAGGCCTGCGACAGTCCGGGTTCATGGCGGCCCTGTGCATCTATGCCTTGGACCACAACGTGGAACGCCTGGCGGACGATCATCGCCGCGCCGCCCAGATCGCCTCCTTTCTGGAACGACTGGCGTGGGTGGACACAGTCCTGCCGGCAGAAACCAACATCGTGATCTTCGACATCTCCCAAGACGGCCCCACCGCAGCCGAACTGGTGGCGGAGTTGCTCTCGCGGGGTTTTGCGGTCGGAGCCTTCGGAGAGAGGCGGATACGGATAGTGACCCACCTCGGAGTAGACCAGGACGACACCGACCGCCTGTGCGCAGAGTTGAAGAACCTCCTCAGTCCCCGATAGCACCGGCGGGTTGACGTTCGGGCCGAGCGGGCACCCTTCTTTTGCGTTAGAGTGCTATTGCAGGATCTTGCGGTAGAGACGATTTCGAAAGAAAGGGGCATGGTAAATGGCGGGTACATACGGAGGGAAGAAGGCGGGGCCAGTGCCGCCGGGTACCGCCGACTTCTTCAGCGACACCAAATCGATACCGTCCCGTGAGATGCGCCAAGCGGCCATGGACGCACCGTTGGGCGACGAACAAAAGGGCGAGGACCCGACAACCACCGAACTTCTCGAACGGGTCGCTGCGCTGCTGGGCAAGGAGGACGCCCTGTTCATGCCGTCCGCCACGATGGCCAACGAGATCGCGGTTGCAGTGCACTGCCGCCCGGGGGACGAGATCATAACCGAGCGGTCTTCCCACCTGGTCAACTTCGAGGCCGGCGGGCCGGGTCTGCTGGCAGGAGTCCAGACCCACATGGTCGACGGGGTCAACGGCATGTTCGGCGCCGACCAGGTTGCGGCCGCCATACGACCCAAGGGCAACCTCTACATCCCGGAGACCGCCATGGTGCTCGTCGAACAGACCGCCAACATGGGCGGTGGGGCGGTCTGGCCTCTTGAAAGTCTGAGGGAGGTGGCCGGAGCTTCGGCCGAGGCCGGAGTGGCCACTCACATGGATGGGGCTCGACTGATGAACGCGGTTATCAAGACCGGCATCTCGGCCGAGGACTACGCACAGGGATACGACTCCGTAACCATCTGCTTCACCAAGGGTCTCGGCTGTCCCTTCGGCGCCTTGCTGGTGGGATCCGAGGAGTTCATTCAGCGGGCCTGGCGATTTCGACAGCTTCTCGGGGGAGGTTTGCGCCAGTCCGGGTTCATGGCGGCCCTCTGCCTCTATGCCCTCGACCACAATGTGGAGCGACTGGCGGACGACCATCGACGCGCCGGCCAGATCGCCTCAACATTACGAGACCTGGAATTGGTTGAAGAGGTCCTACCGGCGGAAACCAACATCGTGATCTTCGACATCTCCCAAGACGGCCCGACCGCCGCAGCGCTGGTCGATCAACTCCTGTCTCGCGGCATCTTGGTTGGCGCCTTTGGCGAGAGGCGGATACGAATAGTCACCCACATCGGCGTCGATCAAGGTGACACCGAACGCCTGTGCGACGAACTCAAAATCCTCCTGACGGCCGGCTGACACAGAAGTTCAACGGACGTCGGGCCGCCTGGCTTCGACTCGGCCTGCGGGAGACACCCACGGCCTGGGCTTTTGTGTCTTGTCATGAAGGATCAGGTTCGGTGCCTATCGGCCCTTCGAAGGGGGTAAAATCCGTTGCAGAATTGTGCGGTAGGAGAATTCCGCAGAATGGAGTAAGGAGAGTGGCGGGCGCGTACGCAGGAAAGAAGCCGGGCCCGTTGCCGCCGGGTACCGCCGATTTCTACAGCGACATGAAGTCGAAGCCGTCCCGCGAGATGCGAGAAGCGGCCATGGACGCACCACTCGGGGACGAGCAAAAGGGCGAAGACCCGACCACGACCGAACTCCACGAACGGGTCGCCCGTTTGCTGGGCAAGGAAGACGCCCTGTTCATGCCCTCCGCAACCATGACCAACGAGATCGCGGTGGCGATTCATTGCCAACCGGGCGACGAGATCATAGTTGAAAGGTCCTCACACCTGGTCAACTTCGAAGCCGGCGCCCCGGGGATGCTGGCGGGAGTGCAAACCCAGATGCTGGACGGCGCCAACGGCATGTTCAGCGCCGAACAGGTTGCTGCCGCCATTCGACCCAAAGGCAACCTCTACATCCCTGAAACCGGTCTAGTGGTTGTGGAGCAGACCACCAACATGGGGGGTGGGGCGGTCTGGCCCCTCCAGCAAATGAGAGAGGTCGCCGCGGTAGCCCGCCAAGCCGGAATCGCCACCCATCTGGACGGGGCCCGCCTGATGAACGCGGTTGTCAAGACCGGCATCTCGGCCGAGGACTACGCCCAGGGTTACGATTCCGTCACTTTCTGTTTCACGAAGGCCCTCGGCTGTCCTTTCGGCGCCTTGCTGGTGGGATCCGAGGAATTCATCCAGCGAGCATGGCGCCTTCGACAGCTCCTGGGAGGAGGCTTGCGACAGTCCGGCTTCATGGCGGCGCTCTGCCTCTACGCACTCGACCACAATGTGGAGCGACTGGCGGACGACCATCGACGCGCCGGTCAGATCGCCTCGACATTGCGAGGCCTGGACCTGGTGGAGAGAGTCCTGCCAGCAGAGACCAACATCGTGATCTTCGACATCTCCCGAGACGGACCGACCGCCGCGGAACTGGTCGACCGGCTGCTGTCACAAGGCTTCTTGGTGGGCGCCTTCGGCGAGAGGCGGATACGAATAGTCACGCACATCGGAGTCGACCAGAGCGACACCAACCGCCTCTGTGATGAGTTGAAGGTGCTTTTGTCCACCGGCTGACCAGAGATCGAGGGGGCCTTTCCCGCGCTCAGCTCTCGGGTGGTCCTCGGCTGCCGCTTCAACCCGGCAGCGGGCCGGGTTGAAGTTGCTCGGCGCCCGCCGACTTCCGTCTCCCCAACCACCCGCCGGCGCCCAACAACGTGGCTACCAGAACCAGCGGCAAGCCGACCACGGGGATCCGCAGCGCCAGCAGATATGCCACAGCTCCTACCAGATATGCGGTGGAAACTTCCCAGCGCCGCCCGAAGAGCCTGCCAACCGCCCGGCCCGCCGCCACCGCCACGGGGAGGTGGGAGATCAGGGAGGCCAGCAGCCACACTCCGGCCACGACGATCAGCAGGGGAACCGCCCCCACCACCAGGGGGGCCCAGATGGGGACGGGAAGCCAGAATGTGGCAACTCCCAACAGGCCCAGGGCCAAAGGAGGCGAGAGGAACAACGCCAATCCCTTCCCCAGGCTTCGCAGGGGAAGATTGGTGGTCCGGTCTGCGGCTTCGGACACCCGCGAGGCCGCCAAGCGGATTATGACCAGGCCGGCGGCCAACATGAAGAGAGAAACGGAGATATAGACCATCAAGCCAAAGGCGCGTATGCGGACATTGGGAGGAAGCGCCCTGCGGTTGATCACCGAGCCCGCCACCTTTTCATCCATCATCTCCCCCGGGAACCGGTCGGCTTGATAATCCAGGTCCCCGAGGATGGCCAAATCGGGTGCGCCGGCAAGGCTCCGGGTCCGTATCTCAGCGTCGCCGGCTATCTCCCCACCCAGGCTCAAGTTTCGGAACAGTCCCCGGAGGTCTCTGCCGATCTTTCCCCCCGTCGTTCCCGACCAGGCCGCGGCCAGGATGTCCCTCCCCACCTCACCGGCTGTCCGGAGGGCCACTGCCCCCACCACCACATCTCCCCCCACCCGTCCGGAGATCACCAGTTCACCCACCGCCCCTCTCACCGAGCCCTCCACCACTCCCGCAATCACTACCCGAGACGCCAACACGGTGACCGAACCGGTCACCACCCCTTCAACGACCAACTCCTCGGTCGCCACCGCCACCAGGTCACCCTCCACCCGGCCCGACACGCGAACCTGGTTTCCCACCGCGTACAGGTCTTCGGGGACAACCTCGTCCTCGAGGATCCACACCAAGTCCGACTCGGCGGTTGCGGCCACGGCCGGCGCGCCCGGCATCACCACCCACCCCACCGTCACGACCGAAATCCACAACCACCCTCGCCGCAGGGCCTTCCGGGTTGGGTGGCCTCTTCGTCCCAGCATGGCCGTGAATCTACACCGGAACGCCGTCACCATACTCGGAGGTAGTCTGGGCGGGATGCCCTCTGCACCGGATAGCAGCCGCGCCATCGGCGTGGTCGTCCAGCCCGATGAGACTTCCTCCACCCTGGAGATGATCAGAATGGCCGAGCGGGCCGGAGCAGAGACCGTGTGGTTGACCACGGGCCGGTTCCGGCCCGACGCTCTCACGATCATGGCCGCCGCCTCCCAGGTCACAAACCGGATAAGGATGGGCACGGCGGTGGTCCCCATCTGGCCGCGCCACCCCCTGGCGCTTGCCCTGCAGGTGGACGCCCTGGAGTCCCTGGCCCCGGGTCGGATCCGGCTGGGAGTGGGGCCGAGCACACCCGCCGCCATGTCCCCCTTCGGCGCCGACTTCCGGCGGCCTCTCAGTCACATGCGAGAGTACCTGACCTGCCTCCGCACCCTCTTCGGAGAGGGCCGGGTGGACTTCCGGGGAGAATTCGTGAGGGCCAGGGGGAAGCTGGCGGCCCCCCTCCCCACCGAGGTCCTTGCCTCGGCCCTCGGCCAGGGCGCCTTCCGCCTGTGCGGAGAGGCCGCAGACGGGGCCATCACCTGGGTCTGTCCACCCCGCTACGTGAAGAACACCGGTTTGCCGGCGCTGCGGAGCGGCGCTTCGGCGGCAGACCGTCTCCCTCCTCCCATAGTGCTCTGCGTTCCCACCCTGGTTACCGAAGACGTCCATGAGGTGCGGCGCGCCGCCCAACGGCACATAGCCCAGTACCGGGGATTCCGGTATTACCGCGAGATGTTCCAGGAGTCCGGCTATCCCCCAGGTGACGATCAGCTTCCATCGTCGCTGGTGGACGAGTTGGTGGTGTCCGGGTCGGTCTCGGAGGTGGTCGCCCGGCTTTCGGAATTGGCGACCTGGAGCGAGGTGATGGTGTTTCCCCTCACGGGCGGGCTCTCCGACCGTCCGGGTTTCGAACGTTGTCTGGAAGCGATCGGAAAGGCAGGTGGCGGATGAGTCTGGGTAGCGATTACCTGCGCTATGACGGCATGGGATTGGCTGGGCTGGTGGCCCGAGGGGAGGTCCACCCCGCTGAACTGTTGGACGAGGCGCTGCGGCGGTCCGAGGAGGTCGATCCCCATCTGGGAGCGATGGCGTCGACCATGGAGGAGGAGGCAAGGGGACAGATCGCCCGCGGGGACACCTCCGGGCCCCTCGGAGGGACCCCCTTCTTGCTGAAGGATCTCCGGGCCCAGTACGCCGGAACTCCCACAAGCTCGGGAAGCAGGTTCTTTGCCGGGACGGTGCCCGAGTACGACACCGAGGTGGTGCGGAGACACCGGAGAGCCGGACTGGTGACTTTCGGCAAGACCAAGACCCCCGAACTGGGATGCAATCTCGCCACCGAGCCCCGTTGGGGAGGGCCCGCCCGCAACCCATGGGACACCGCCCTGATCCCCGGCGGTTCGAGCGGAGGATCAGCCGCCCTGGTAGCCGCCCGGGTGGTACCCCTGGCCCACGCCACGGACGGCGGCGGGTCGATCCGGATCCCCGCCGCCTGCTGCGGGCTCTTCGGCCTGAAGCCCACCCGCGGGCGAACCCCCGCCGGACCCGACCGGGGAGAAGGCTGGGGAGGTCTCAGCACCGAGCACGCGGTCTCGCTGACCGTCCGGGATTCGGCTCTCCTGCTGGACGCCACCGCCGGACCCGACCCGGGAGCCCCCTACTACCCCCCAACTCCCTCAACCTCGTTCCTCTCTCTGGTCGGCGCCGACCCCGGAAGGCTGCGGATCGGTTTCTCCCTGCACACCCCGAGGGGCCACGACCTCCATCCCGATCACCGTCGGGTGACGGAGGAGACTGCCCGGCTCTGCGAGGAGTTGGGCCACATCGTGGAGGAAGCCTCCCCCCGCTGGGACCTGAGCCGGGCGGGAGCCGCCTACTCCACGGTGGTCAACGCCAACGTGGCCCGTGCGGTGGCAGATCGCGCCCTGACGCTGGGACGTCTCCCCGGTCCCGACGACCTGGAGGCAGGGATCCGCCAACGGGTGGAGGAGGGAAACCGTACCGGCGCGCTGGAATACCTGGAGGCCCTGGACGCCATTCACCGGGTGGGAAGGCAGGTCTCAGGTTTCTTCGAGAACCACCACGCCTGGCTCACCCCCACCGTCGCCGCTCCTCCCCCGCCGTTGGGGACCTTCAACACCGACTCGGAAGAGACCGGTCTGTTCCGCTCGCTCATCGGCAGGTTCAGCCCGTTCTGTTCGGTGGCGAACATGACCGGACAGCCCGCCATGTCGGTACCCCTCGGTCAAACCTCGGGAGGGCTGCCGGTGGGTGTGCACTTTCTGGGAAGGTACGGCGACGAAGCCACCCTGTTCATGCTGGCATCCCAACTCGAGGAGGCCCGCCCATGGTTCAACCGCCGGCCCTCCCTGGCCGAGGTGTAGCTTCTTCGCAAAAAGCCCGGCAGTCGGGGCTCAGTCGCCCCAGTAACGCTCCTCCGCCCAGGGGTCTCCCCGCATGTGGTAACCGTTCCTCTCCCAGAAACCCGGCTGGTCGCCTGCCATGAACCGCAGCCCCCGCACCCATTTCACCGACTTCCAGAAATAGAGATGTGGGACTACCAGCCTCATCGGCCACCCGTGATCGGGCGTCAGGTCCGCGCCGTCGTACCGCAGGGCGAACAGGTTGCCCGGCCGATCGAAGTCTCGGAGAGGGAGGTTCGACGTGAACCCGTGCTCGGCTATCACCATCACATGGGTGGCCTCGGGCAGGACCTCGATCCGGGACAACACCTCGGCGACCGCGATGCCCTCCCAAAGGGTGTCGAACTTCGACCACTTCGTCACGCAGTGGATGTCGCACAAACGCTCGATGCGGGGCAGGGAGGTCATCTCCTCGAAGGACCAGGACACCGGGGTCTTCACCAAACCGTCGACCTTGAAGTCCCAGCGGTCCAGCTTCACCTTGGGGGTGGTCCCGACATGCAGCACCGGGAACCTCTTGGTGTTGTACTGACCAGGGGGGAGCCGGGAAGGATCGACTCCTTCCGGCAGGCTCTTTCGCAATCGGGACATGATGCTCATGACAGGGATTTTACCTCACGGCGGGCGACCCGGAGACCCGTTCCCCGGTTGCCCTACCCGCCCTGATCAGCGGCGTCCCCATATCGCTCCAGCACCTCCGCGGCCAACTGCGCCAGTTCCCTGCGACCCGCTTGGCCCTCGACGATTCTCATACCGGGACCGAGCCGCAGCGCCAATCGGGCGGCGACCCGCGGGTCCCTGGTGTAGAACTCGGCCAGAGCGGTCCCGTCCGGTTCTTCCGACAGGATCCCCATGGAGTAGTACTCGGTAATCCAGCGGCTCTCGGGGCCGATCGAGAACACCATGCGGTGGTCGCCAGCTGCCGGCTGGTAACTGGTCGGCGGGGCATGCGGTCGCCGGGGCGGCGCGAAGGTCTCACCGGTCGGCCTAGCCCGCTGGATGCCGTCCACCCGGTAGCGGCGAGGCTCGTCCTTGGTCCTGCTGAATCCCCACAGGTACCAGGTGCCCCGCCATTGGTACACCTGCCACGGTTCCACGTCCCGGTCGGAGAGTTCTCCCTTGTCGGTGGAACGGTACCGCAGGCGGACCACCTGTCGCTCCATCGCCCACTCCCGCAGTTGGTTGACCCAGGGGGCCCCCGCTGCCGAGAGAATCCGGATAGCGGGCGCAGCCTGGGGCATGACCGCTTCTTCCAGTTTGCCCACGGCCGACCTCAGGTCGGCCGCCTCCGGGTTGATCTCCAGCGCCGTCTTGGCCGCCACCAGACATGCCAAGGCTTCGAAGGGAAGGAATCCGGGTGCGGCCGGGAAGTCGGGCGCCTCCAGAACCTTGACGTGGGCGGGTGTTATCTCCACGGAGAAGCGCTGCTCGGGACTGACGAAGAAATCGACCTCGTTGAGCGCCTCCATGTCCTTGACAAGCTGTTCGGGTTTGATGGCAAACCGCTGCTCCATCTCCCCGATGGGGACCTCCCTCTCCCTGATCAACCACGGGATCACCATCAGTAGTCGTCCAAGTCCTCCCATCGGCTGCGCGTAGGTCATGGTTTGTTGCCCTCCAATGAGCCCTTCACCCACTCCACCAGTCCCCTGCGCATAGATTCGGGAGCCAGGATCTCCCCGTCTCCTCCAAAATCGAGCATCCAGAAAAAGAAGGCCGCCCGGTTGGTCACCGTGGTATTCACCGTCAGGGAGCCGTCGGCTTCCTCCCGAATCCGGGCCGAGGAGGGAATGCGAGGTCGAACATACCAGGCTGCGGCCGCATCGAAACGCACGATGGTCTCGACGGCGTCTTCGGATCCGAATTCCCATAGCTCGGCGGTGAGAATGCTCCTTCCCTCCGCCAGGGGTGGGACATCGTACATGTCTTCGCGGGGGGAGACCCATAAGCCGCTCAGCCGGTCGATCCGGAAGGTCTTGACCGTCTCCCCTTCCCGCGCCTGCACATACCACTGGCCGCGACGGTTGACGATCCGGAGAGGCTCCACCTGCTCTCGCCTGCTTCCCTTGTAGTCGAAGAAGACGGGCGAACGCGTCTGAACCGCCCTCAGAAGTTCACCAACCTTCCCCGTCTCCAGTTCGCCCATGTCGACATTCATCGGAGCCATTCCCGGCGGAGCGCCTGCGCCCAGTTTGACCAAGGTGCGATCCACCGACAGGGCCCCGCCCAGTTTCACCATCGCCACCGACACCGCCAGCGACATCCGCTCAGCGTCGGAGAGTTCCATCTCTCCCAGGGCGTTGGTGGGCTGGGCCAGCATATAGGTGGCGGGTCCATGATCCGGCTGACTGGTTTGAATGTCGAACCCGACCTGGCGTAGGGTCTTCTTGTCTCTTTCGAAGGTGCGCCTGGCCGTCTCGGGGTTCGCGTAACTGCGGTAGGGCGCCATGAGTCGAAAGATCTCCTCCCGGGTGAACCTGCGTTTGCTCGACCACATCAGGCACAGCAGATTGAGAAGACGCTCCCTCTTTCTCACCCCGCCGACCCCCTTCCTACAAGGATTCGATGAACCGCTCGATCCGCTCGTCATGGGAGCGGAACGGGTCCTTGCACAACACGGTCTGTTGGGTCTGGTCGTTCAACTTGAGGTGCATCCAGTCCACCGCGAAGTCCCGGCGACGCGCCTTGGCCGCTTTGATGAAAGCGCCCCGCAGGCGGGCGCGAGTGGTCTGGGGGGGCCTGGTCTGAGCCCGGGATACCTGTTCGTCGGTGACTACCTTGTCGACCAAATCGTGCCTCTCCAACATGTAATAGAGCCCGCGACCGGTGTCCACATCGTGGTAGGAAAGATCCACCATGGCCAGTCGGGCATCCTTTTCCGAGATCCCTCTCCGCTCCCGGTACTCCTCCAGCAACCGGTATTTTATCACCCAATCCACCTCCCGGTCGAGGCTGAGGGGGTCTTTCTCCAGACCGGTCAGCAAGTGCTCCCAGCGGTCCACCGCCCGCTGGACCTCCGGTGGGAACCCGGGGCCCTGCGCATACCGCGTCACCCTGTCGAAGTACTCCCACTGTATGTCCAAAGCCGACATCAGCCTTCCGTTCTTCAGCCGCACGTTTGTGGAACAGGTCAGGTCGTGGGAGATCTGGCGGATGGCCTTGATGGGGTTCTCCAGCGTGAGGTCGCGGAAGGTGGCATCGCCCTCGATCATCTGCAGGAGCGCCAGCATCGTCCCGATCTTGACGAAGGTGGCGTATTCGCTCATGTTGGAGTCGCCGGCGATGAGATGCAGCCGCCGGTACATCTCCGCATCGGCGTGGGGCTCATCCCGGGTGTTGATGATGGGGCGACTGCGGGTCGTCGCAGACGAGATCCCTTCCCAGATGTGGTCGGCTCGTTGGGCTATCGAGTAGGTGGCCTGTCGAGAGGTCTGATGGAGCTTTCCCGCTCCCAGAAAGATCTGTCGCGTGACGAGGAAGGGCAGGAGGATGCTCACCGTCCGGTCGAAGTCCTTGGCGCGGCTGATCAGGTAATTCTCATGACATCCGTAGCTGTTCCCGGCCGAGTCGGTGTTGTTCTTGAACAGGAAGACCTGGCCCTTGACCCCCTCGGCGGAGAGACGGTCCTCGGCGGAGTTGATAAGACTCTCCAGGAACCGCTCACCCGCCCGATCGTAGATGATCACATCCTCTATCGTGTCGCACTCCGGGGTGGCGTACTCGGGATGCGAGCCGACATCCAGGTAGAGCCGGGCGCCGTTCTCCAGAAAGACATTGGAGGAACGCCCCCAACTCACAACTCTCCTGAACAAATAGCGGGCAACCTCATCGGGACTGAGCCGCCGTTGGCCCCGCAGGGTGAAGGTAACGCCGTACTCGCTCTCCAACCCGAAAATACGCCGTTCCATCTGAAGAAAATGCTACCTCGGGCCCAGCCTCCCGGCGGCTGAAAAGGTACCTTGCCTCCGCCCGGAGAGCACTACTCGGCGGCGTCGGTGATGCTCTCTGACAGCGAGGGATGCACCATGAGGGTTTCCACCAGGTTGTCGATGGTGACATCCGCCTGTACGGCCAGAGCCACGATTCCGATCAGATCGGAGGCGCGGTGCCCCACGATGGTGCCTCCCAGCACCACCCGGGTGGCCGGATCGGAGATCACCTTCACGAATCCCTCTTCCCTTCCTTGCAGGACACTCCGTGGATTGGCCGCGAACGGGACCTTGGTGGTCCGCACCTTGCGGCCCTCCGCGGCGGCCGTGACGTCCTCCAGTCCCACCGAGGCGATCTCGGGCGAGGTGAACACCGCAGCCGCCACGTTGGAATAGTCCAGCGGCGACACGGGATACCCGAGAGCGTGGCGGGCGATCTTGCGGCCCTGCTGGGCCGCCACCGAGGAGAGCGGCATCTTGCCGCAGCAGTCGCCGGCGGCATAGATGTGACGAACGGAGCTGCGCTGGTAGGCGTCCACCTGCACGAAGCCCGCCCGGTTGAGACGCACTCCTGCTTCTTCGAGGCCGATTCCCCTGGTGAGGGGTATCGATCCGACCGCCAGCAGCATGTGGCTTCCTTCCATCCGGCGCCCGTCGTCACACTCCACCAACACACCGTTGTCCGTGAGATGAGTGGCGCTGGCATATGCGCCGATGACCAGTTTCACCCCTTTCTCCAGGAAGTCGTTCTGCAGCACCGCCGCCACCTCGGGGTCTCGGTGGGGAAGTATCTGCTGGCGGCTCACCACCAGGGTCACCTCGCTTCCCAGGGACTTGAAGATGTGGGTGAACTCCACCCCGGTCACTCCCGAGCCCACTATCACCAGATGGCTGGGGACCACATCCAGGTCGTAGGCGTGCCGGGTGGTGAGCACCCGCTCTCCATCCACCGGGGCCCAGTCCGGAACCCGGGGAAAGGAGCCCGTGGAGACGAGGCCGAAGTCGAAGTCGAATTCCCGGGTTCCCTCCTGGGTTTCCACGGACACGCGATTGGGGCCGATGAAACTACCCCGGCCCCTGATTATCTGCACATCCTGGGAGAGCAGCAACTCCATGAAACCGATGTTGATGTCGCTCCAGATGGTCCTGATCCTCTCTGCCAACTGGTTTTGGTCGACTCGCGCCGATCCGGCAACCACTCCCATCCTGGCGGCTTTGTCGATCAGGTCCTTGGTAGCCGCGGTGGCGGCCATGGTCTTGGAGGGGATGCAGTCCCAAAGGTGGGCGCCTCCTCCCACCACGGAGTCCTCCACCAGGACCACCCTGGCGCCCAGGGATGCGGCGGTGGTGGCTGCGCTCACACCGGCCGGTCCCCCTCCAACGATCACAAAGGTCGGGCCCTCGCCGGAAGCCAGAAAGGTCATGATCCGGGCCGATGGACGCCGAAAGCCTCCCGCAGGACACCGGAGACCTCCCCCAGCGTGGCGCCTGCGGCCAACGCCTCCCTCATGGGATACATGAGGTTCTCCTCACCTCGGGCTGTTCGTCCCAGGGTCTGCAGGGAGCCGTCCACCGCTGTTTGATCGCGTTCGGCCCGGTGGAGAGCCAACCTCTCCTGCTGGGACCTCTCCAAGGCCGGATCGGTGCGGCTGATGGCAGGTTCGGGGGAATCATCGTCTCGGTACCTGTTCACCCCCACCACGGTAGTAGATCCATCCTCGATTCGGCGGGCAGTCCTGTATGCGGATTCCTCGATGCGGGATTGCATCCACTCCACCGCCTGCACCGCTCCCCCCCTGGCCTCGATCTCTTCCAGCAACCGGTTGGCCTCCTCTTCCAGGGCGTCGGTCAGAGCCTCCACGTAGTAGGAGCCCGCCAGGGGATCCACGGTATCGGTTGTTCCCGACTCGTGGGCGAGGATCTGCTGGGTGCGCAGGGCAAGAGTGGCGGAATGCTCGGTGGGAAGGCTCAGTGCCTCATCGAAGCCATTGGTGTGGAGAGACTGGGTGCCTCCCAGCACCGCCGCCAGGGCTTGGACCGTGGTCCGGACGATGTTGTTCTCCGGCTGGTGGGCAGTGAGGCTGCTCCCGGCGGTCTGGGCGTGAAAACGCATCCGGAGGGAAGCAGGAGTCCTGGCGCCGAAGACCTCCTTCATCAAACGAGCCCACACCCTTCTGGCAGCCCGGAACTTTGCCGCTTCTTCGAACAGGTGGCTGTGACTGTTCCAGAAAAAGGAGATCCGAGCGGCAAAGTCATCCACCGCCAACCCCGCGCGGATCGCCGCCCGCACATAGGCGGCGCCGTTGGCGATGGTGAAGGCCAGCTCTTCGGGCGCCGTGGCCCCTGCTTCGCGAATGTGATATCCCGAGACCGAGATGGGGTTCCACAGGGGAAGATGCCGGGAGGCATAGGAGATCAGATCGGTCACCAGCCTCATGGAAGGGCCGGGAGGATAGATGTAGGTGCCCCGGGCGATGTACTCCTTGAGGATGTCGTTTTGCACGGTGCCCCGCAACTGGTGAGACCGAACGCCCTGGGCCTCGGCCACCAGTTCATAGAGCAGCAGGAGGATCGGAGCCGTGGCGTTGATGGTCATGGAGGTGGAGACCTCCCCGAGAGGCAGGCCTCCCAGCAGCCTGTGCATATCCCCCAGGGTGTCGATGGCCACACCCACCCGTCCCACCTCTCCCCTGGCAAGGGGGTGGTCTGAATCGAGGCCCATCTGGGTGGGGAGGTCGAATGCCACCGACAGCCCGGTCTGGCCCGCCGCCAGCAGAGCGTGAAACCGTTGGTTGGAAGTCTCCGCCGTTCCGAATCCGGCATACTGGCGCATGGTCCAGAGGCGGCGCCGATACATGGAGGGATAGGGGCCGCGGGTAAAGGGATACTCCCCGGGCATGCCCAGCCGGGAGGCGTCAACAGGCCCTGAGTAGACCTCCTCGGTGACTATTCCTCCCGGGGTGGTAACGGTTTCTTCCATAACCCCTATATCCTCGCGGTTGTCATAGGAATCGTACCTTCTCCGCCGTCCTGGATCTTGTAAGTGCTCCGCCCATCACCCTTTCACCGCGCCGAAGCTCAGGACCGCAGGGACCGGTGGATGCCGTCCCTGGCAGGTCTCCTGGCGATTGTCGTGATAACGGCAGGCTGGGGAGTGCTCATCGCCTTCCTGGGGGTCACGGCCGTATACGGGGTCTTCGAAGAGGTGACCGGAAGGCTGGACCCTGACGTATCGACGATTGACCTCACCCTCCCCGACCTGTCCCGGGTCTCCAGGGTCTACGCCTCCGACGGAGAACTCCTGGCTGAGTTGCACGACGGGCGGGTCTCCGAACCCCTACCCATAGCACAGATCCCCGAGGTGGTGATCCACGCGGTGCTGGCAGCCGAGGATGACGACTTCTACGAGCACGAGGGAGTGGACTTCACCGCCATCGCCCGGACCGCCGTGTACAACTTCCTCTACCAGACCAATCTGGGCGGGTCCACCATCACCCAGCAGGTGGCAAAGAACCACTTTGTGGGGGACGACGTAACCATAGAGCGCAAGATCCGGGAGGCCTTCGTCTCCACGGACCTGGAGAGGACCTACGAGAAGGACCAGATCCTGGAGTTCTATCTCAACTCGGTGTATTTCGGGTCGGGCGCCTACGGAGTGAGCACCGCCTCCCGGGAGTTCTTCGCCAAGCCGTTGGAGAAGATCACCCTGGAGGAGGCGGCAACCCTGGCGGTGTTGATCCGGAACCCCGCCTTCTACAACCCTCGGGTGCGCCCCGAACGGACAACCGACCGTCGCAACCTGATCATCGATCAGATGGTGGAGAACGGCTGGGTGGAAGCCGAAGAGGCCGAGATTGCCAAGAACGCACCCCTCGAGGTGGCAGAGCACGTCCCATTCCGCGGCGAGGCGGATCATGTGGTGGCGGAGGTCAACCGGCAACTTCTCTACGATGCTCGTTTCGCCTTCCTGGGTGACACGCCCGAGCAGCGAAAGAAGGCCATCTTCGGGTGCGCCGCCGACAATCCGGAGTGTCAGGGCGGAGGGGGACTACGTATCGAGACCACCGTAGACCTCGCCCTCCAGAGGGAGGCCTACCGGGTCCTGGAAGGATGGCTGCCTCTCCCTGACTACCAGCAGAACGTGCTCCTGTGCCAGGAACTGTTTCCCTCGGACCCCCTGTCATACCTGGAGAGCTACGCCACGGAACACTCCTGCGCCCCCACCGGTTCGATCGTCACCGTGGACAATCTCACCGGGGCGGTGAAGGTCATGGCTTCCGGCCTGCCGTTCGACTTCATCCAATTCGACCTGGCGATCCAGGGTCGGCGAAACCCCGGATCCAGCATGAAGCCCTTCGCCCTCCTGGGCGCACTGGAACGCGACATATCTCTGGGAACCGCTTTCCCAGCTCCGCCCAACATCGAGATCCAGTGTCCGACAATATGCGTTGAAGACTCCGACATCTGGTCGGTGCGCAACGTGGGAACCCGGAATTACGGAGTATTGACATTGGCCGACGCCACCAGTGCGTCCATCAACACGGTGTACGCACAGATCTCGGAGATGATCGGGCCATCCAAGGTGGCGGAAGTGGCCCACCGGTTGGGCATCGAGTCCGATCTGCCGCAGGTGCTCTCCATCGTGCTGGGCACCGGAGCGGTGAGCCCCCTGGAAATGGCGTCGGCATACTCCAATTTCGCCACCAATGGGCAATGGGCCTCCCCCTACATCATCTCCCGAATTGTCTCGGCCGACTCCAGGATTCTCTACGAGCACGAGGTGGAGCACCAGAGCAATGGAGATCCGGCCGCCTTCGCGGCGGCGCGCATTCCTTTGGAGAAAGTCCCGACACCGGAGGGAACCGGGTCGCGAGCTTCCATAGGACGCCCCCAAGGAGGAAAGACCGGGACCCACCAGGGGTTCCGCGACGCGTGGTTTGTGGGCTTCGTCCCGACTCACACCACCGCGGTCTGGGTCGGCTATGAGCACAACCAGATTCCCCTCGAGAACGTGGTCATCGGCGGAGAGCACTACCGCCGGGTGTACGGAGGGTCGGTGCCCGCTCCCATCTGGGCGGAGTTCATGGAAGTCATGCTTGAGGATGTGGTGGCGACCGGGTTCCCGCCCGACCCCCCAGGACTGAGCCGTTACCGGCTGCGTCCGGCAACCTCGGTCCCACAGGTGATCGGGCTGGATCTCGAGACCGCCCAGAGCACTCTGGTCAACTCCCGTCTCAACTGGGAGATCGTCGATGTGGACTCGGAGGCCCCTGCCGGGGAGGTTCTCTCCCAGGACCCGCCTCCCCGCTCGGACGCTCTCCAGGCCGACCGGATCACGCTGGAGGTCTCCACCGGAACGCCTCCCAGCGGCCTCGTCCCCTACTGGACCGGCCTCTCGATCCACGAGGTCCTGGACAGCGCCCGTTCAATGGAGCAGGAAGCCGGTCTCCTGGTCATCCTGGAGACGGTGTACACACCGCATCTCCTACTGGAAGCCGACCTCGTAGTCACCACCGATCCCCCCGCCGGAACCGAGATCACAACCGGCGACGTCATCACCATCACCCTCTCCAACGGCGAGATCCCCACCGACATCCCGCTCCCCGACTGGACCGGCCTCACCCTCGAGGAGACCCTCGAGGCAATCCGCCAACTCGAACTCCGAACCGGCATCGCGATCGTAGCCGAGCCCGTGTACGCACCTCACGCCCAACTCGAAGCCGAAAGAGTGATCACCACCGATCCCCCCGCCGGAACCGAGATCACAACCGGCGACGTCATCA
>JAPPFC010000048.1:66674-141358 GCA_028824015.1 bacterium | reverse complement strand
TCAAGGTCCTTGGAGGAACGCTGGAGGAGAGCAATCACTACTTCGATCACCTCGTGGAGCGGGTGAACTCGATCCAGCAGAAGTTCGGTGATCCACTGAGGTGGAGCCGAGGTCCGGGCAGGGTCCGCTGGCTTACCAGCGACCACCCAGAACCCGGCGGCTGGGACGACGATCCCGAAACCCAGAAGAAAGCAGCCGTCTCCATCGCCGGAGCCATGAAACGTTTCGTCGCAGCCTCAGAGGACATTGCTGGCGACATACCCCTGTTTCCCGCTCCCACCGAGGCCAGAGACGAGCACGAGTGAAACCCGGCCCGGAGGTCTTATCGGAGGGTGAGGCAACTGCTTGGGACGCTGTTGGTGGGCGGCGGGTACGGATTAGGGGTTGTTCCAAATCCGGGTCTGTTGGGATTGGCCTGTGACCGGGTCGAAACCGACGGGGTGTGGTCGTTCGTGTCCGCCTCCGCGAAACCCCTACAGTCGGTCCCGATGCGGAGGGATGTGATGGTTGTGACGGCCATCATCGAAAGTGCTGATGGCAGTGCCCCAGCCTGGGGGTAGCCATCTCTTCGTAAACCCGGATTCGTCGCGTCTTGGTGGTTGGGGGCGAGACGACGAAACCTGCAAGGAATGTTCATCCACGACTTCGACACGCGGTTGGACGGTTCCTACCGGCCAGCCGCTGATCCTCTGGGTGGCTTACCCGCCGGCGTGCTACTGCTTCTGCCGCCAGGTCCCCACCACCCATGCAAATCCCGGAAATGGTCGAAGGGTTCGCCGATCGGCAGTTGTTCGGTGTTCATGCCCTCCACCATGCAACAACACCCGAAAATAGCGTTCGCAAACCGTTCGCTGCAACCGTTCGCAGCGTTCGTGAAGCGTTCGTTTGGGGTCTGACCTGCGGAAACACCAGACACGAAAACGGCAAGTGTTCGCACCCGTTCACCGGCAAGCCTCCCTCGTGGAAGAGTCGGGCGAGCATTCAAACGAACGTTTCGGAGTGAAGCACCCGAACCAGCCATCAAGCCAGCCTGCGCCGCCCGGCGAAGGGTGGTTGCCCACGCGTTTTTAGGTGTGGGCACCCCTTTAGTGCAAACGTGTGGTCGAGATAACCCACAACGGAAAACGCCTCAGGACAATGACTTGCCCGGGGCCACCTCCTCCTCAAGTGCCACCGGCTGCTGTTCCAAGGGATCGCCCGGTGCATCTTCGCAGAGTATCTTTGACAAACCTTGGACCCACCCTGTTGGGATCTGGCTCGGTATTGAGATCGGTCCCCTCCCTCGCCTACGCTCGATCAGCATCGAGTCATTTCTCTTGCCCTCGCGAGTCCTGTTGGTGGTAGGGCTTGCGGTCGCTCAGCCCCAGGCGGGCTATCTACAGCAGGAGACCGGTTACCTGTTGAATAGAATATGTATTCCTTGTTGATGGCATGAGCGAACGTACAAATCAAGCGGATAAAGGGGGGTGATAGCGATCAGTGGTGTTCCCAAGAGGTTCCCCCTTCTGATTGGGATGGGAACTCCGCATTCGGGAATCCCTTGCGTTGCGCACCCAAGGCTTGGTAGCATGACTGTCCATGATGGGAGATCCAGTGGATGTGTTGGGTGCTCAGGACGATGTCGGTGAATGCACATTGGCCGACATAGAAGCGTGGACGGGTGTGGTGGTTGACCGCACCGGCGACTATCGGGCTGGCCGTACCGTGATTCACCACAGCACCGACGATTTCCTTGAATTCTTGGTCTCGCAGATGCACGACGACTAGCACTAGGCGAAGTGCCTACATACGAACGGACGGCGGCGTTCGTGCGGGATTTCCGTAGCCTCTCCCGAGAACAACAAGAGCGGTTTCTCGCGGCAGTCTGGCTGTTTATTGCCGACATCGCTGCTATGGATGGGGGCTATACGGATAGGTTTCGTCCCGGTCTCCGGGTGAAAGGCGTACAGGGCGAACCAGGGCTGTTCGAGATGACGTGGGCTCCCGACGGGCGAGCAACCTTCTCCTGGGGCACCCCCATCGTGAAGGGCAAACGTCATGTGGTGTGGGAACGCTGCGGGGATCACAGCATCCTTCCCTAGATTCCCTTGGTGTAATCCCCGGGGAGATGGCGACAGTCTGGCCTTTAGTTGCTGAGGGCTTCCCGGGTTCGATTCGTAGGTGTTCCTGTTCCGCGGGTCAGGAGGCCGATGGCGGGATCACTTGCTGGTGGTGTGTAGGTACTGGGCCCAGTTTTGCATGATGGGGCGGCGGAGTTCTAGGAGGTCGCTTCGTGCGTATGCGCCTTCGACGCCTTTTACGGTGTGTCCGAGTGCTTGTTCTGCTATTTCGCGGGGTGTGCCGGTGTCGGAGCACCAGTCTCGGAATGATGATCGCATTCCGTGGGGAACACAGCCAAGGCTGTTCTCTTTGCATAGTTTGCTCATGGTGGCGTCGGACATGACTTTTCCCCGTGGGCTGGGGAACACCAGCCCGACGCCGCCGTTTCTGTGGTGGGCTTCTTTCAGGATGTGGATGGCTGTTGTGGAGAGGGGGATGCGCAGCCGGCGTCCCGTTTTGGTTCTCCGGGCGGGGATTGTCCACACCCGCGTGTTCAGGTCGATCTCGTCCCATGTGGCCTCTCTGATCTCCCCGCTTCTGGCTGCGGTGAGAATTAGGAGTTTGAACGCAGCGATGGTCGCCCAGTGCGCGCCGGTGTTCTCGATCGTCCGAATAGCGGTGGCGACTTGGCTGTGGTGCAGCGAACGGGCGTGTTGTGGGGGTGTGCGGTTGTTGCCTAACGCGGCGGGGATCCGCTCATCGGCTGGGTTGTCCTCTCGATACCCCTGGGCTATCGCCCATTTCATTACCGCGGCGATACGACGCCGGACTTTTCTAGCTGTTTCGGGTTTGGCGGTCCAGATCGGACTTAAACAGGCCAGGACATCTCTGGAGGTGATCCTGTCGACCCGCTTGCTCCCGAGCTTTGGACGAGCGTAGGTGTTGAGGGAGGATCGCCAATGTGTTTCTGTGAGACCACCCGGTTTCCATTTGGTGCTGTGAAGGGCGATGACTGTTTCGGCGGCATGGTGGAAGGTGGGGATGGTGTTTTCTCGGGGGTTGCGGCCTTCCTCTATGGCTTGGCGGTTTCGGAGAGCTCGCCGTCGCGCTTCGGCGAGTGTGACTGCCGGGTAAGTGCCCAGGCCGAGGTTTGTTTCTTTGCCGTGGATTCGGATGCGCTGGGCCCAGGTTTTGGACAGTCGTCCGTTTTTGCGTTGTTTCACCAATATGGTGAGTCCGTGTCCGCCGTGTCCGTCGCCGTAGCGCCCGGGCTGGCGAACAGTCTTCACGAAGGTGGCGTTCAGGGTGGTTGGTCGCTTCATTTTGGTTGGAATCCCTCTCGGTGGTATCGGGTATGTTATCAGTATAATGGTGGGATGGTGCGGTTTCCTATGATACCGAATGAAACAAGAACATGACAGAATATGCCCTCTGAACTGGGAAATCAGGAAGGTATTGGTCACAGATGGAACACCATGAAACACCAATACCAGTGCCCACCCCGGGCACGTCAGATCTCGGCGATTTGGAGGGTGATCAGCCGCCGGGTATGGGATCGAAGTCCATGCCCAACTCGGCTTTGCCGAGGTGTTCTTCCATCTCCGGGGCCTTGAGGATGATGGCGGTCTGCGCCAGGAGGTCCCGGTACATTCTCTCATAGGGGCTGGCCGCCACGATCCCGTGTGCCCCGGCCAGGCGGAAGGACTCTCGGGCCACTTCCTCGGTCATCCTCCGGACGTGGTAGAGGGCCATGAGGCTGATCCAGGCCCGTTTGTCCTGGGGGAAGTGGGGATCGGACAGTTTGGCGGCGGTGTCGTACAGCACCGTGGACGCCGAACGCACCCAGAAGCTCATCCGCCCGTAGGTGGACTGCGCCCATCCCACGTCGGCGCGGGTGAGGGCCACCTGTCCTTTGATCGCGACCGCGATCCCGCCCTTGCGTTTGCGGAGGTACCCGGCCATGTAGTCGAGGATCCGCCGGCAGTGGCCCAGTTGCATCCCACCACCGGAGAGGTTGAGGAGACCGAACGCCATGTGCTGGTCTTCGCTCTCGTCGTCGGTGAGTGTGGCCTGGGGCTGGTCGAGGTCCCGCACCATCGCATACTTGTCGGGCACGAAGGCGTTCTCGATGGTCACCGAGTTGGTGGCGGTGCCGCGCAGGCCCATGGCGTTCCAGTCGTCGTGGATGGTCATGCCGGGCGTTCCCACCGGGACGAACATCACCAGGAGCTTTCTACCCACCAACTCGCCCTCCTCGTCGACCACCGAGGCGATGGTCCCCACGTAGGTGGCGCCGTCGGAGTTGGTGGCGAATCCCCCCCGGCCGCCGCCCAGCCATCCCCCGTCCACCCGCCGGAACCGGGCGCCCACCTTGGTCACGTCCAACTCGTCGGGAGGCGCCGAAGCCGCCGAGCAGAGCATGGACTGGTTCTCGGCGCAGTCCCGAAGGAGAGCGGCCATGTTCTCGTCTCCGAAGGCGTACGGGCCGATCAGGTCGAGCGCCCCCCAGTGCATGTTGGTGCAGGCGGCGGAGACCGGGTCGCCGTAGGCGATGGCCTCGGCCACCTTGGTGCGGGTGGCGATGTTGTGCCCGGGTCCCCCGAACTGCGGATGGATCGCCATCGAAGGCACGCCGACCGACTTGAGGGCTGCCATGTTCTCGTGCGGGTAACGGGACTCACGGTCGTTCCGGGCGGCTCTGCCGAAGAAGTCCTCTTCGCTCACCACCTTCTCAACCAACTCTACGTAGTCATGATCAATCGCGTCACCGGAGACACTGTTCATGCTCATCGGGACAAGAATAACTTTATGGTATGCTCTGCAACGATGTCGAATCCTCATGCGGTGGTGGCCGGCGCCTCAGGCGCGATCGGATCGGCGGGCGTGCGACTCCTTCATGAACGCGGGTGGGAGATAACCGGACTCGATGTGGTTGATCCGCCTCCAGGGCTCGAATACCGACGTGCGGGATCGAATAACGCTGGGCAAGGTGGCAGAGCAAACGGGACCGGTCGCACTTCTGATCAACGGCGCCGGTTTCGGAGACCGAGCGCCGTGGTTGACAAGCGGATTCCGGGGGGCGGTGATCCTTTTTCGGACGGAACCGGGGCTTGATGCGAGTCAACGATTACATACGGTACGAACCCGATGAGGGGTGTTCTGCCCGCCTGACGCTGGGGGTGGCGGTTCAGGGGATCATGATCAGCCTGTCGATCACGGTCATCGTGGTGACGATCTTCGTGCTCGGGGCAGGTGAGGACCGGGCCTATCTCTCCTGGGTGGTGTTCGCCGCCCTGACGATCACCGGGTTCGGCACCATCCTAGGGGCCAGCCGCTTGGGAAAGTTCGGGGCGGGACACATTCTGATGATGGCGTCGGGCGGCCAGTTCATAGGCGTGTCCGTGGTGGCGGTGATGGAGGGAGGTCCGGCCACCCTGGCGATGCTGCTGGTCGTTACTTCGGTGCTCCAGTTCCTGGTGGCTACCTGGCTTCCGAGAATGCGCCGGATCATCACACCGGTCGTCGCGGGGACCGCCCAGGTGCTGATAGCGGCGACGGTGATACCGATAGCCATGAGCAGGTTGGCGGACACGCCTGATGGTGTGTCGCCATCGCTGGGTTTGGCGGCTTCCGGTGCGGCCTTCGTCACTTTCCTGTTCCTGGTGTTGCGCGGCACGAACATCTGGCGCCTGTGGGCGATCCCCATCGGGATCGGGGCCGGCTCGGTGGTCGCGATGGCGGTGGGATTGTACGACTTCGGGCCCGTCCTGGACGCACCCTGGTTCGACCTGCCGGACACGGCTGCGTGGCCGGGATTGGACCTTGCGCCCGGCCCGGAGTTCTGGGGGCTGCTGCCGATGTTCTTGATCGTGAGCCTGGTGGTGGCGGTCAAGTCGAGCAGCGACGGGGCCGTGATGCAGCAGGTCTCGCGCCGCCGTCCGGGCGCCACAGACTTCCGCGCGGTACAGGGGACCCTCAACGTCAGTGGAACCACGATGCTGCTGTCGGGGATAGCGGGGACGATTCCTCCCATCATCGTCACCGCTTCCTGCATCTCGCTGATCAACTTCACGGGGGTTGCCTCCCGGCGGGTCGGGCACACAATCGGGGCAATGCTGGTGCTGCTGGCGTTCTTCCCCAAGGGTGTCGCCGTCCTGCTCGCCACGCCGAGTTCGGTGATGGGAGCGGTCCTTCTGATGATCATGGGACTTCTCCTGGTGGAGGGGATGCGGATCATCGTCAAGGACGGTCTCGACCACCGAAAGGGGATGGTGGCGGGAGCATCCCTGGCGATTGGCGTCGGTCTGGAGAGCACCGACGTGCTGGCGGACCTCCTGGGCGGAGCCTGGGGTGTGCTGTTCGGCAGCGGGCTGGTGGTCGGCGTTCTGGCGGTGGTGGTGATGACGTCTTTGATGGAACTGTCCAGCCCGCGCCGCACGCGGCTCGAGGTCGAACTCGACATGTCGGACCTTCCCAGGGTCAACACGTTCCTGACCGGACTGGCTACCCGTGCGGGCTGGAGTCCTCCTTCGACGGACCGTCTGACCGCAGCGGGAGAGGAGACCCTCTCCACCATGTTGGAACTACGGGAGGACTACGCAGATGAGGCTGTACCGCGTCTGATAGTCACGGCTCAACCCAGTCCCGGGACGATCGACCTGGAGTTCATGGCCATCTTCGGCGAGGGGAACATCGAGGACCATTTGGCGTACCTGGTTGAACATACCGACACTGCGGACGAGAGAGACCTATCGTTTCGCCTGCTGCGCCACTACGCGTCCTCGGTGCGGCACCGCAAGTACTACGGCATAGACATCGTCGCAGTACAGGTGGAGTCCCTACCCGATTCCTGATCTCACAACCGATACGAAAGGAGAGAACCAGCGATGCTGGGATATGTAATAGTCAACACCGAAGTAACCGACGAAGAGGCCTACGCCGAGTTCACAGACCGCATTGTGGGCGTCGTAGAAGCCTACGGCGGCAAGTACCTGGTCCGGGGCGGAAAGACCGAGCACCGCTACGGTGAGTGGCAACCGGGCCGGGTAGTGGTGATCGAGTTCGCCAGCTTCGAACAGGCGCGCACCTTCGCGGACTCCCCTGAGTTCACCGAACTCCGAGACCTCATCGACCGGTCCGCAAGGGCGCGAATGATCCTCGCAGAAGGCGTCTAACCCACTCACCTTGTTTGCTGGGCCCCGTGGGTAAAACTTTGGGCTGATCCCCTGCCACGACAGAGGTGGGGTCTTGACCGCCTGTTACCTACGGGCCCAGAGCGTTGCCACCCTCCGTTCCGGGTCGTTGCAGACCTCCAAGGTGTCTGCGGACAACTCGGTGTGGGGTAGTCCTCAGAGGCTGTTCGGCCTACAGACGGTCAAGACCCCGTCTCGCTCGCAAACGGGACATGATCCGCAATGTCGTTTTCCGTGCGGAAGGGTCCCCAATCCCGCGGTATGTTGAGTAGTCGGTCCTCCAGTTGGTCCACGCTGTGCTGGCCGCAGAAGACCATGGCCCGGTCGAACTCTTCTCTCAGTAACTCGAGGATGTGATGCACGCCCTGTGCGCCGTTCACGGCCAGACCCCAGAACAGCGGTCTGCCGACCGCCACCGCGGTAGCGCCCAGGGCCAACGCTTTGAGTACATCGCTTCCACGCCGGATCCCGGAATCGACGTACACTTCCGCCTTCCCCTGGGTGGCGGCGACGACCTCCGGCACCACCTCAATGCTGGACATATCACCGTCAAACCGGCGTCCGCCGTGGGTAGACACCAGTATCCCGTCGACGCCGCTCTCCACAGCCCTGCGAGCGTCTTCCGCCACGCGAACCCCCTTCAACACCAGGGGCAGTTTGGTGAGGCTCCGTAACCAATCCAACTCCTTCCACGTGAGGGGGGCACATCGGAGCGGTTTCCAGGGCGGTGTCTCGTCCCCGCCGCTGACGCCGGAGACCAGGTGTTGGTGTTCACGGAAGTTTCCATACTCGCCCGGGCGCTGGAAACGACTGCGCACGGCCCGTTCCGTGGGGATGAGAATCGGCGCGTCGATGGTGAGCACTATGGCTCTGAAACCGGCTGCTTCAGCGCGCTTGACTAGGTTTTCCGTGAAATTGTAGCCACGGTGAGCAAGCTGGAACCAGAGCGGTCCGGTGGCCACTTCGGCAATCTCTTCCATGCTGTTGTTGGAATTGGTGCTGCACATCATCAGGGTGTTTGACATCCCTGCACCGCGCGCGGTGGCGCGCTCGCCTTCAGGGTGGGCGGTGGCATGACCGTCAGCGGGCGAAATCATCACCGGAAAGCTGATGTCCGTCCCCAAGACAGTGGTCGATATCTTCCGCTCGGTGACATCTCGCATAAAACGCGGCCTCAGCGTCAGGGCCTCCAAGGCAGAGCGGTTTCGAGCCGTGGTAAGCCCATCCATCGCCCCGGCTTCGAGGTGCTCCCAGTGGCTGTGCGGCAGGACCTGCTTGGCCCGTGCCTCGTAGTCGTAGAGGTTGATTAGATCCATTCGTACGGTTGAACTCCTGTTAACCCTGCCAGTACTGCCGGACCGTCCCAGAGGCGCACGATCCCGTCCGGTTCGGCCAGCACCCCGGGGACCAGGCGCAATAGCCAAGAATAACGCTCGCCTCGAATGTCAACTCGTAATCACAGCGAGGTTAACAATCGGGGCAGGGGTTGACCCGCCGGCCCCGATTGGAAATCAACTCCCCTATGTGGTTCCCCAGATCAGACTGAGCAACTACTCGCGTTCGGCGTATACGTGGATGGTGCCGGTGTAGGTTGACACCCAGACTTCGTCGTTGAAGGGGTCGTAGGTGATCCCGATTGGCTTGGGTGTCGTGTCGAGTTCCTGGAGGATCGTGAGGTCGCGCGTTCGGATCTTGCTCATGGTGTGCGATTCGTAGTTGACCACGTAGAGTGCTGTGCCGTCGGTGGAGATGTCCATGCTTCGCGGCGCGTGGCCGGTCCGTACCCGTTGGACGACTTGGCCTGAGTCGAGGTCGACCGCTACCACCGCGTCCTCTCCGCTCAGTGTGACAAAGAGGGTCTCGTCGTCCGGGCTCAGCACCAGGTGGCGCGGTGAGACTCCGATGCCTCGCATGTACGTTCGGACGGATGTGTCCAGCGTACTGGGTGTGTCCCCTATGGATGAGAGGGCTGAGAGGTTGATGACAGCTATGTCGGTGGATCCCATCAAAGCTACGTAGGCGGTTTCGCCGTCACTGGTGATGGCGATGCCTCTCGGGTAGCGACCAACGTCGACCGACGCGAGTATCTGGTCGGCGCCTATGTCGATCACCGTGGTGTCGAATCCACACCAGTTGGATACCAGCAACAGGCGATCGTCCGGCGTGACAGCCAGGTGTTTGGGGACCGGACCCACCGGATAGAGGCGGTCGATCTCGAGCGTTGTGGTGTTGATCCGGTATACGAAGCTGTCCTGCCCCTGATTCTTCGTACAGGAGTCGCCGCCGGCATGGGGGTCATACCCCGGGCCGTACATGCGGTAGTTGGACACGAAGGCGAACGAGCCATCCGATGTGAAGGCAGCTTCCACAGGCGCTCCCCGGTATACATCTCCGGGGACGTCGTACCCGAACGCCCTCAAGTCGACTGAGTCATCGATCGTCGTGACGAGGCTCTTGTGGTGGTCGACGACCGAGATCGTGTGCCGGTACATCATGTTCTGAGCGAAGTACAGCCCGGTCCCCGACGCCACGACCGACTTGGGAACGAAGTCACCTGTGATTCTGGCCACCGGATGCAGCACGAGTTCATCGTTCGGCGGACCGACCTGGAGGACCACGGCAGTGCCGGAAGGCGCCAAGTCATGGTCGGCACTGATGTCCGGCCCGGGATACCCCAATATAAGGAATCCGAGGAGAAGGCCCACACTCGTGGCTGTAACACGGGCGCTCGCGTACACCCGGATCAAACATAGTTGGGCCGGTTACGGCCTCCCCGATGGGCAGAGAAAAGATTTCCTCGGTTCCGGGGTTTCTAGAGCCACACGAAGCGCAATTCGAGGAGGGAATGACCCGGTGGTTGACAGTCGGGCAGCCCGGTATGTGGCGGAACTGTTCAGCTGAGCAAAGCGACGCCGATGAAAGGCACGGCTATGAACATGCCTGCCACGTAGGCCACCGCCAGCAAGCGCCGGTCGACTGCCAGGCGCGCCAGGATCTCGGCTCCGCGGATGGGGATCTGCCGAAGGGCGGTGATCGGGTAGAGCAACAGGATTCCGCCTATGTTGAACAGCGTGTGGACCAGAGCTATGGTGAGCGCCTCGGGTCTACTGGTCGCCAGTGCAGCCAGCAGCGCGGTGATGGTGGTTCCGACATTGGCGCCGAGGGTGACGGGATAGGCATTGCGAAGCGTCAGGACCCCGGCGGCGGACAGCGGGATCAGCATCGAGGTGGTGATGCTCGACGACTGCACCGAGATCGTGATCACCAACCCCACCAGCAGGGCCACTATGCCGCTGCCCTTGCCGAGGGCCATGTTCAAGGAATGCTCCACCCGTTGGGCTACCAGTCGGCGCATGTTCTTGGTTACGAACGCCAGCGCCAACAACACGGTCGCCACCCCGCAAACGACCAGGAGAGTGCCGAGCGCATCACCGTTTGCCCCGAAACCGCTCCAAAGGTCCTCCAGCCAGCCCACCGGTTGCTTCACCAACCCCTTGATGGGGCTCCTCCACTCCGTGCCGGCCGCGCCGACCAGGGGCTCGGTGATCCGTTCGGCCAGGCCGGATATGGCGCCCGTGAGCAACTCCAGGGGCAGGAGGACCAAGACGATCACCACGTTGAAGAAATCGTGCACCACCGCCGCCGCGAAAGCCCGCATGAACTCGGCCGACCGCCTGAGATGGGCGAGCGACACGAGGGTGTTCGTCACCGTCGTCCCGATGTTGGCGCCCATCACCATAGGCACGGCGAATTCGAAGCCCAGCACACCGGAGGCCACCAGGCCGACTATCACCGACGTGCTGGCTGACGACGACTGCACCAGCACGGTGCCGAGAATCCCGACGAAGAGCCCGGCGAGCGGGTTCCTGACCGTGGAGAAAAGGGTCTCCTGGACATCGGCGCCCAGGAGTTTGATGCCGGACTCCAGTGACGAGACGCCCACGAGGAACACATAGATCAGACCCAATACCAGTGCGGCTCTCGCGACGGGTGGCATCCTCCCACTGTCGACCCTATCCGGGACTGTCAATTGTTCGACATTGTGATAGGGCATCCGCAGGTTAATAGTATTCGGGTTTCTTTTCTGTCTCCGCATCAGGAGGGTAGCGGTGGATGAGGTCGCCTTCGGCCCACCGGCGTTGGGGACTTTCGAAGCCGATTACCGCCAAAAGCAAGAAAGCGCTTCTAGCCTTCCCAGCAATCCGTGGTTCATCTAGCCAGACGCCTCCCTTTGACCGCTTTCGATGCATAGACATCCGGATTCGGGGAGCCGTAGGGGGCCGGTGAGGAGAGTTGTGGCCGGTGGGGTTGTCGTCCTCGTGGCTGGGGTTCTCTGGTTCGGCTCCCGGGATAGCGTATCAGATCCGTCTGCTATTCCCTCGGTCGAGGAGGTCGGGTCTGTCGAGGCGGCTCCGGGCACCGCGGTCACGACGCTTCCCTCCACACCCACCCGCACTACCAATGGTCGTTCTCAGGAGAGCGCCGAAGATGGTGGGTCGCCTGTCGTCGCCTCCGCGCCCGAGACGACTACTACCACCCTTCCGCCTAGAGTCTGCGATCCGGTGCTTCCCCGTCCGATTGGATCCGATTCGCCGGTGCTGGTGGATCTCGAGGGGGATGATCCGGCTGCTTTGGCCGTCGCCATCTCCCAGCGACTCCATACCTGCGCGGACGATGTGGTGGTCGCCCTTCCCTCCCGCCTCGATTCCGCAACGATCGCCGCCCAGTTGGCGGCACGGTTTTCCTCGCCCTTGCTCTTCTTCCTCCCGTCATCTCAAGCGGCCTTGGTCGAAGAACTGGGCCGGCTGTCGCCGAAGCGGATCTGGCTGATGGACGGAGTACCGAATTCGCTCCGGACCGCCGGCGCTGAGATCATCCGCATGCCGGCGGAAGCCGAGGAATTGATCGATTTGATCTCTTCACATGATCGTTCGGTGGTGACCGGCGCTTCTCCGGTGACCGGCAATCCCGCTCTTCACTCTTTGGTGTTAACCGGGGAGCGATTGGGCATCCTGCTGGCCCCCCGCATCCGGCCGGTCGGCGAACCTTCTTCGGTGTCGGATCTGGTTATGGGAGGCGGCTCCTGGGATGCGGAGACTTCGCGCCTATGGCTGGTCGACCCTGCGCGGCCTGCGGCAGGACTGGCGGTGGCCGCGGCGGTCTCCTCCTTGGGGGAGACGGCTCTCTACTGGAACCCTGAGGAGACGGTCGGGTGGGCCGCGGCCGGAGCCGCCGTGGAAGAGCGGTCGGTGGGGATATCTGAGGTGTGGGTCGTCGGGGCATTCCCCGACTCGGATCGATGGTGGCTTGAGGTAAACCTCCTGGGTCCCGAACTCCCCGGCGGGGGGAGGAACCTGTTTCCCGACCGGCGGTTGGTGGCTTTCTACGGCGCCACGACCACGGGCGTGCTGGGAGTGCTGGGGGAGCAGGGTCCCGCCGAGGGCTTGGAGCGCATGGCGCCCTACCTCGATGAGTACTCCGCCGACGGGGTGCCGACCATCCCCACCTTCGAGATAATCGCCACCGTGGCCACCGCCCAGGCTGGAAGGGACGGCGACTACTCGGGAGAGAACTCCGTGGAAACCTTGATGCCCTGGGTCGAGTACGCCGCCCAGGAGGGGATCTATGTGGTGTTGGATCTTCAGCCCGGAAGGACTGACTTCCTGACCCAGGCCAAGTACTACGAGGAACTCCTGGTCCTGCCGCATGTGGGACTGGCGCTCGACCCCGAATGGCGACTGAAACCGAACCAGGTGCACCTGCGCCAGATAGGGTCGGTGGACGCGGCCGAGGTCAACGCGGTGGTCGACTGGCTCGCGGAGTTGGTGAGGACCGAACGGCTACCCCAGAAGCTCCTGATGGTCCACCAATTCCGTTTCACCATGATCCGGAACCGGGAGACGATCTCCACACCGCCGGAGTTGGCGGTGGTGATCCACATGGACGGCCAGGGCCCCCTCGCCACCAAATACGAGACCTGGGGAGCCCTGACGGCCGGTACCGACGAGCAGAACTGGCACTGGGGATGGAAGAACTTCTTCGATGAGGACTCTCCCCTCGCCACCCCCGAACAGGTCCTGGAACTGACTCCCCTCGTGGTATTCGTTAGTTACCAGTAGGCCACCGGAGAGACCGGCTTTGCCGCGTTCAGCGCCGGTGATGACGCATGGCGAGCGTCCAGGAGACCAGTTCCCGCAGCAGCGCCGCCACCCGGTTGCGGATGCGGGGGTCCAGGAGTTCGAGGTTCTCGTCGAACTTGTTCCAGATCTGGCGGACCTGCACGGCCGGAGAGGGCAGTTCGAACACGCCTGTGTTGCGTAGCACTTCCCGGAGATGGGACTGGGACCGGTAAGAACCGAAGCCTCCGCCCCCTCCCATCAGACCGGCGGTCTTTCCCGCCAGAGGCGAGTCCGGGCCGCGGGACCCCCAGTCGATGGCGTTCTTAAGCACCGCCGGCACCGAGGAGTTGTACTCGGGGGTGGAGATCAACAGGGCGTCGGCCGCCGCCAGCTTCGCCCGGAATTCAGCCACTGGCTCAGGCATCCCGGCGTCTTCCACGTCACCGTTGTAGAAGGGGAGGTCGGCCAGGGAGACCAGTTCCAACTCGGCGCCTTCCGGGACCACCTCGGGAGCCAGCCTCAGCAAGGCGCTGTTGTACGAGCCACGCCGCAGGCTTCCCGACATTCCGATGATCTTGATCCTCTCGCTCATTACGTCTAAATGGTATCCCGTCCGGCGCCCTCTCTTATCGTTGAAAACCGTGGGTGTCAAAGGCCGTAATCTTTAAGGGAGCAGCCGGCCCGTAGGGGGAAAAGCAGTTGATCGTATTGGATGGCCCGCCTCTCAGTTGGCGCCTTCCCTCCTCCGTATCCGGTACGGCGGTCACCGTTGGGGTGTTCGACGGGATCCACCTCGGTCACCAACAGCTACTGGGGGAGGTCGTTCGAAGGGCCGCCGAGTCGGGACTCACCCCGGCGGTGGCGACCTTCGATCCGCATCCGCTAGAAGTGCTGGCCCCCGAGAAGGCTCCCAGGATGCTCACGTCGATCGCCCATCGTCTGGAGATACTGGAGGGGATGGGCATCGGAGTGGTGGGGGTGATGCCGTTTTCGGAGATCAGGGAGATGGAGGCCGACGAGTTCGTAACCGAGGTGATTCTGGGCCGGCTGACGGCAGGCCTGGTAGTGGTGGGGGAGAACTTCCGGTTCGGGAGAGGCGGGAAGGGATCGGTCGAGACCCTGTGCGGGGCCGGTTCACAGCACGGATTCGGTGTGGAAGTGGTGGGTCTCCTCGCCGCCCACGCCTCCTCGGGTTCCCCGGGCGCTCCGATCAACTCCTCCCGGATTCGCCGCTGTCTGGCGGAGGGACGCACCGGAGAGGCGGCGGAACTCCTGGGGCGGCCGTTCGAACTGCGCGGCACGGTGATCCATGGCGAGCAACGGGGCGCCAAGCTCGGGATACCCACGGCCAACCTGGATGTCTCGTCGCGCATATCGATGCCGGCCATGGGCATATACGCCGCCTGGGCTGAGGTGGAGGCAGAGCGCCATCCGGCGGCGGTCAACCTTGGAGTGCGCCCCACCTTCGGGGAGAACAGGCTCATGACCGAGGCGCACCTCCTCGACTTCTCGGGCGACCTCTACGGGAAACGGTTGAAGCTGGGCTTCATCGGCGACCGGATCAGGCCCGAGGTCAAGTTCGGGTCGGTGGACGAGTTGTTGGCGCAGGTGGAGCGCGACATCGCGGAGGTGCGCATGCGGTTGGGTCAGAGGCGGCAGAGCCGTTGACGTCATTGGAATAGGTTTGTCCCCGGCGGACTGCTAGAATGGGCTGGGAGTTAATCGGGGCGGCGTCCATTTTGACGCATTAGCCCTGTTATCACACGAAGGGATTCCCTTTGAGGACTACATCCGAGTTGGTTGCTGAATACGGCGCGCATGACACCGATACCGGTACTCCGGAGGTGCAGGTGGCCGTCTTGACCGAGCGGATCCGACACCTGACCGAGCACCTGAAGGTTCACGGCCACGACCATCACAGTCGTCGGGGCCTGCTGAAGATGGTGGGAAAGCGTCGTCGGCTGCTCAAGTACCTGCGAAACCAAGACGTGGAACGGTACCGCCGGCTCATTGCCTCACTGGGACTCCGGAGGTAACGCCCCTGCGTACAAGAAGTACGCGCCGGGGACATCTAGACGTATTGAGGAGTAATCTTGTCTGAACGAATCGTTACCGGGATGGTGGGTGGAAAGGAAATCACCCTCAGCACCGGCAAACTGGCCATTTCGGCCCACGGAGCAGTCGTGCTCCAACTTGGAGGGGTGGAGTTGCTGGTCGCAGCGACCGCCAACCAGGATATGCGGGAGGGAATCGACTTTTTCCCGCTCACCGTCGACCTCGAAGAACGCATGTACGCGGCCGGGCGCATCCCCGGATCTTTCTTCCGCCGGGAGGGAAGGCCCAGCGAGGGAGCCATCCTGGGTTGCAGGCTGATCGACCGGGCGCTCCGCCCGTCGTTCGCCGACAGCTTTCGCTGTGAGACCCAGGTGGTGGCCATGCCGCTCTCCATCGACGGGGAGAACCCCTTCGACGTTCTCGCCCTGATCGGAGCATCAGCGGCGCTCACCGTCAGCCCCATCCCTCTCCAGGGACCAATCGGAGCGGCCCGCCTTGCCCTCGTCAAGGGCGAGTGGGTTGCTTTCCCCACCCACGAGGAGATCGCCGAGGGGGTGTTCGAGATAACCGTGGCCGGGCGGCGCAACGCCGACGGTGAGATCGATGTGATGATGGTCGAAGCCGGCGCCACTCCCGGCGGCGTCCGCCTGGTGGCCGAGGGAGACGCGCCCAGCGACGAGGCCGCCGTGGTGGAGGGATTGGCGAAGGCCAAGACCGTGATCTCAGAGAGCATCGACCTCCAACTGGAGTTGGCGGCAATGGTGGACATCCCGACGGTCGACTGGCCGTCGGCGCCCGACCTTTCGCCCGAGGTGGTGGAAAAGGTGGAGAAGGCCGCCGGACCGGGGCTTTCGGACCTGGTCAGGATGGCGGACCGGCGCCAGCGCTCGGATGCGGAGAGAAAGCTAAGGGACGAGACGGTGGCCGCCGTGGGCGGCGACGATCCCGAAGCGGCGTCGGAGGCGAAGAAGGCTTTCAAGCAGGTCCTCAAGGCCACGATGCGAGATCGGGTGGTCAAAGAAGGCGTCCGTCTGGATGGACGCTCACCCACCGACCTCCGGCCCCTGACCATCGAAGTGGGCACGGTGAAGCGGACCCACGGTTCGGGACTCTTCCAGCGAGGCGAGACGCAGGTGCTCAACATCGCCACCCTGGGCATGCTCAGGATGGAGCAGATGCTCGACGATCTGGGGATCGAGGAGGGCAAGCGGTACATGCACCACTACAACTTCCCGCCCTTCTCCACCGGTGAGGCCGGTTTCATGCGCGGTCCCAAGCGTCGGGAGATCGGCCACGGCGCCCTGGCGGAGAAGTCGCTCCTGCCGGTGGTCCCCACGCCCGAGGAGTTCCCCTACGCGCTCCGGCTGGTCTCCGAGGTCCTCTCGTCCAACGGATCGACCTCCATGGCCGCGGTGTGCTCGTCCACGCTGTCGCTGATGGACGCCGGCGTGCCCATCCTGGCTCCGGTGGCGGGGATCGCCATGGGGCTAATCCACCAGGACGGGGAGTACGTGACCCTCACCGACATCATCGGCGACGAGGACTTCATGGGCGACATGGACTTCAAGGTGGCCGGGACGGCGGAGATGATCACCGCCCTCCAGTTGGACACCAAGATCGCAGGGCTCCCCACCGAGGTATTGAGCCAGGCGCTGTCCCAGGCGCGGGATGTCCGTCTCTTCATCCTGGAGGAGATGAACAAGGTGATCTCCGAGCCGCGTGCCGAACTCAAGGAGTGGACGCCGCGCATCGAGGCGATCGAGATACCCAAGGACAAGATCGGCGAGGTGATCGGCCCCAAGGGCAAGATGGTGAGAGAACTCGAGGAGGAGACGGGAGTCTCCATCGAGATCGAGGAGACCGAGGGCAAGGGGATCGTGAGGGTCGCATCGGCCGACGGTCCCGCCCTGCAGGCAGCGGTGGAGAGAATCAACCTGATTGCTTTCCCGCCCCAGCCCGAGGAGGGCAAGGAGTACGAGGGGGAGGTGGTCAACATAACCACCTTCGGCGCCTTCGTCAACATACTGCCCGGACGCGACGGTCTGCTGCACATCTCCAAGCTCGACTCCGACCGGCGGGTCAACCGGGTTGAGGACTACCTCTCCCAGGGCCAGAAGGTAAAGGTAGTCGTGGACGGGATGGACAGGGGCAGGGTCAGCCTGATCCTGGCCGAGCGCCTCGAAGGCCCGCCTCCCGGCCAGGAGAGTCCCCGGCGTGATGATCGCAGGGGTCCTCGTCGTGATGGTGATCGTCGGGGTGGCGGCGGACGCGGTCCTCGGCGTGATGGTGATCGTCGGGGTGGCGGTGGTCGCGGTCCTCGGCGTGATGGTGATCGTCGGGGGAGCGGTGGTCGCGGTCCTCGGCGTGATGGTGATCGTCGGGGTGGCGGTGGTCGCGGTCCTCGGCGTGACGGCGGCGGTCGTTCGGACGGAAGGCGCCGGAGCGGCGGCGGCCAGGGCGGCCCTCGCCGGGGCGGTGGCGGTGGCGGCCATCGGCGGCAGGCGCGGTCGTTCGGGGACCATCTCGACAGCTAGAGGCAGGCCTCCCGAGGCCGACGGAGACCGACCGGTCAGGTCGTATCCTTACCGAAGGTGGAGTTTCTTCGTACCGACCTCTCCGACATCGCGGTCTACAAACCTGGTCCGCGGCTCCCGGAGTTGGCGCGGGAGTTTGGTTTCGACCTCGACACCCTGGTCGAGGTGGCGACCAACGAAAACCCCTATCAGCCGCTGATCGAAGTTCAAGAAGTGATGGCGAGGGTGGTCTCGGGCGTGAACCGCTACCCCGACATCAACGCCTACGAACTGCGCTCCGCCCTCTCCGAACACCTGGGGGTGGCTGTGGAGAACGTGTGGTGCGGAGCAGGATCGAGTGAGTTGATCCGGCTGATCGCCCTGGCGGTCGGAGGCCCCGGACGCGAAGCGGTGTTCGGGTGGCCTTCCTTCGCCATGTACCCGCTGTGCACCCGTTACGCCATGATGACGCCCGTCACCGTCCCACTCACCGCCGGGCATCGCCTGGACCCCGACAGCCTCCTCTCCGCGATCGGTTCCGACACGGTACTGGTCTACATCTGCAATCCCAACAACCCCAGTGGGACCTACCTGGCCTCCGATGACGTTCTCCGGTTGATCGAGGGGATTCCCGAGCGGGTGTTGGTGGTCATGGATGAGGCTTACCACGAGTACGCAACCGCCTCCGACTACCGGGGGACGGTCCGCGAGGCCGCCGAACGGCCCAATCTCGTGACGCTTCGCACCTTCTCCAAGGTCTACGGGATGGCGGCGCTGCGGGTCGGCTATGCAGTGGGCAGCCCCGAGACCCTCCTGCAGTTGAGAAAGGTGCAGTCGCCATTCACCGTCTCCTCGGTGGGCCAGGCCGGTGCGGTGGAAGCCCTCCGTCACCAAGATCAGATCGCCGGGCGGGTAGCGGAGAACGCCCGGGAGCGGGACCGGATCCACCGTGGGCTGGGCAACCTGGGAATCACCCAGGTCGAGAGTCAGACCAACTACATCTACTTCACGGTGGGATTGGACTCCCGGCAGACCGCGGAGAACTTCCTGCGCGAAGGGGTGCTGCTGCGGGCCTACCCGGGGGATTGGGCGAGGGTCTCGGTGGGAACGCCCCAAGAGAACGACAGGTTCCTGGCAGCGGCCGCCGAGATCGTCCGCTGAATCCGGCCCGGTCCGCAGCCGGTTATTCGATGATGACTCTCAACCGGGAGAAGGCCTGCCTCAGGGCATGCTCCACCTCGGAGGGGTGGGGAGCGGCGGCGAACAAGAAACCCAGGTAACGGTCTCCCTCCGGGAGGGCTCTGACCTGCCCGCCGGGGGGGATGGTGATCTCGAGACCTGTGACTCCCGGTGTGCCGCGGGCCTCCGCGGCGCCTTCGACTTCCACGAGCCTTCCCGACCGGGGGATGGGGAGCATCATCACCCCCGTCGCCCCGGGTTGGCGGACCGCGGAAGGCATCTCCAATCCGAGGGCCTGGCGGAGAATCAGCGACTCCCAGGACTCTGCCATCAACCCGAAGCGGAGTGATCGTGAGCAGAGCCCGCCGATGGAGCGGGCCGCCACCTCGAGGACGCTCACCCTGTCTCGCCCGATCCGGAACTCGGCATGGATGGGCCCTTCCTTGAGGCCCAGGGCGGTCACCGCCCGCCTGGTCAGGTGATCGATCTCTCCCAGGATGGCGGGCGACAGGCGGGAAGGCGCGATCAGCACCGTCTCCTCGAAATAGGGTCCCTGGGGAGACCCGGGCTTGTCGAACACGGCCATTACCTTCAGGCGACCCCGTGACAGGAGACCCTCCACGGCCACCTCGCCTCCGGGTAGGAACTCCTCGGCCAGGATGGGTTGGTTGGGGTTTTCACCCGCACCGGCCAGGATGCGGCGTATCCGGCGGACCGCCCCCTCGGCGTCCGAGGGCCGGTCGACGCGGATCACGCCCTGTCCGCCCGAGCGGGACAGCGGCTTGAACACCACCGAGTAACCCAGTTCGGCAGCGATCTCGGAGGGGGCGTCCCCACGCTCGATGACCCCGAACCGGGGCTGGGAGATCTCGTCCTGGGCGAGGCGCCGCCGCAGCATCGCCTTGTTGCGGGTGGCTGCGGCTCCCGCGGGGGGATTGTGGGGGAGCCCCATCAACTGCGCGGCGCGGGCGGCCACCACCACTCCCTGGTCGTCCATGGGGACGATGGCGTCGATCGGGAGCCGCGCGGCATGGTCCGCAAGTATCTGCGCCGACCACTCCGGGCGGGAGCAGTCGATCCAGACCCGCCGGTCCGCCGCCACCAGGGGAAGTTCCTCCTCCGAGGCCACGGACAGTTCGATCCCCAGATCGGCCGCCGCCGCCAGGAAGTCGGACGCCCGATAGGTCTGGGTGGGGACGATGAGAAGCACGTGCGGCATCAGAGAGGTCCCAAATTAGGCGTGTCAAGGGCCATTGTGGTCCGGCTGTCTCCGTTGGCGGGGGTACTATTGATGGTATGTCTGCAAAAGTGTTGACCATAGCCTCCGATGCGGTGGACATGATCATCTCGCTCCGCGACCAGGAACCGGGAGATCAGGAATACGGTCTTGCCATCGAGGTGAGCGGCATTCGGGGCGCCCAGTTCCAGTACGAGTTGAGTTTCGTGCCGGTGGAGGATCAGACCGGGACCCAGATCCGGGAAGACCACGACGGGCTCGCCATCCTGATCCCCGAACACGACGTGGAGAAGCTGTCGGGTGCGTCCCTGGAGTTGACCCCCCAGGGTCTGGCCATGAACAACCCCAACCTCCCCCAGAGCCCCACCATGGCGGCGGCCGAGCCGAGGGGGGATCTGACCGGCCCTCTGGCCGAGAAGATCTCGACCATCCTGACCGAGAACATCAACCCGGCCATCGCCATGCACGGCGGCATGGCCGAGTTGGTTTCGGTGGACGGGACGGTCGCCTTCCTGCGCCTGTCGGGCGGGTGCCAGGGATGCGGGATGGCCCAGGTCACCCTCCGCCAGGGCATCGAACGCATTCTCAGAGAGTCCCTCCCCGAAATCAGCGAGGTGGTGGACGTCACCGACCACGCATCGGGATCCGACCCCTACTACCAGGCCTCCAAGAAGTAATCCCGACCGGGGCCGGTTTCGGGGGAGGATGCCGGGTTGCTAGGAGAGGGTCGGGTAGGCGTCGTATCCCTCGATCCCGACGGAGACCGAAGTGACCGGCTGGGGCTTTCGGTCCATGATCGCCGCCAGCCTCTCCTCGAGATGCCCATAACCCACCACCCGGGTGATCAGTGGAAGTCCCAGCCAGTCGGCTATCTCCCTGGCTCTGGACAGGAGCTTCTCCTCCTCGGACTGGATGAGGTAGGCCACCCGACGGTAGTTCCCGAACAGCATCTCCTTCAGGTCCGGGTGTCGGTCGAGTAAGAGGCCCTCCACGACCAGGTTCTTCCAGGACTTCACCAAGAAGTCGGTGAGGAAGAAGGTCCCGGGCTCTTCTTCCATCAGCTTCACGAACTCCTCGCCCCCGAACATCTCGTAGCAATGCGGGCCGAGCGGACGGACCGCGCCGGTGTCCTCGAGCAGGGCGTCGAGATCCGACGCTCCGCAGTGTCCGTACACCACGACCTGGCGGTCGTAGTCCCCACGGGTCTCGGCCAGCTTCTCGGCCACCGCCCCGGTGATCAACTGGGGGCGGTTGTGGAGCCGGGCGTTGATCACCCGCAAGTCCACGTCCCAGCCATGGTGGTCGATGATCTCGCGGAGTTCCTTGCCCAAGGCGGCGCAGGCCACCATCACGGTCCGCTCCCGGGCCTCGTCGCCGACGCCCGGGTGCGATGCCCCGGAGTCAGCGGGGCTCACGGTGGTTCAGGCCTCTCCGGTGGGCGGCGATGATGGATCGGCGCAAGTCCGACAGGCGCTGGGGGGGATAGTCGGCTTCCAGCCGTTCGATCACCCGGTCCGCCACCTGGCGGGGATCTCCCGGTTCCTCTGCCGGTTTCCCCCATGACCATCCGGCCAGATAGGTCTGCTCCTCGGTTCGCCCGGTGGCGGTGGCCACGCTGTCAACCGCCACTTGGAAACGGTTGCTCAGGTGCCTCCTCACTCGGCCGCGCCGGCCGTCCCTGGTCGCCTTGACTCCAACCGGAATCGCATCCCAATAGAGGATCTGATAGGTGGCCATCCGGCCTCCCTCCTGCAGGGGGCTTGTGGGGTATGAATATTAACCGATTTGGGAACGGCTTTGGCGGCGGGAATCAGACACGGCCTACCGGTCCCCGGGAAGCGAGTGGGGGGGATGAGGCGCGGCCCGCCGTTTAGGATTGGTCGGGCGTGCCCACTCGATGGGCAACCTAACCATCCGCCGACAGACAGGAGCACCGACTTGGATTTCGATCTCAGCCCCGAACACCAATTGTTCCGGCAGACCCTGCGCCGTTTCGTGGACGCCGAGATCCGACCGGTGGTCAAGGAGTGGGAGCAAGCCGGTCGGTATCCCACCGAGATAGTCGACTCCATGAAGGAGATGGGGCTGTTCGGGATCACCGTTCCCGAGGAGTACGGGGGGATGGGGGCCGATTTCGTCTCCCTGGCGTTGGTGTTCGAGGAGATCTCGCGGGGCTGGATGGGGATTGCCGGCATCCTGGGAAGCCATTCGTTGTCCTGTTTCATCCTGGCCCGCTACGGCACCGAGTCCCAGCGCCTTCGTTACCTTCCGGACCTGGCGTCGGGGAGGCGGCGCACCGGGATCGCCCTCACCGAGCCGGACGCGGGCAGCGACCTTCAGGGCATCAAGACCCGGGCCACCAGGGAGGGTGACCACTACGTGATCCGGGGATCGAAGCTGTGGATCACCAACGCCCGCTACGCCGATCCGCTGCCGGTGCTGGTCAAGACCGATCCCGAGGCCAGCCCTCCGCACCGGGGTATGAGCCTGCTGCTGGTGGACCAGGGGACGCCCGGTTTTCATATCGGCAGGGACCTGCCCAAGCTGGGTTACAAGGGCCCCGAGAGCTGTGAGGTGCAGTTGGACGATGTCCGGGTATCGGTGGAGAATCTGGTGGGAGGCGAGGAGGGACGGGGGTTTCAGCAGGTGTTGAGCGGGCTTGAGATCGGTCGGATCAACATCGCCGCCCGGGCTGTGGGGGTGGCACAGGAGGCCTACGACCAGGCGCTGGCCTATTCGAACACCAGGGAGGCGTTCGGCAGGAAGATCTCCGCATTTCAAGCCATCCAACTGAAGCTGGCCGAGATGGCCACCGACATCCAGGCGGCGCGCCTGCTGGTGTGGTGGGCCGCCTCGCAGGCCGATCGGGGCAAGCGGGCGGACATCGAGACTGCGATGGCCAAGTACTTCGCCTCGGAGGTGGCCTGCCGGGCCGCCCTGGAGTCGATGCGCATCCACGGTGGCATGGGATACAGCCCGGAGTTGGACATCGAGCGCCTCTATCGCGACGCTCCCCTGATGGTCATCGGGGAGGGAACCAACGACATTATGAAGATGGTGATCGCGCGCGGCCTCACCGGCGGAAGACTGGTGATCGACTGAACCCCGGACTGCCCCCCGAGCAGGGATTCGGACCTCCTCCCAGCCGGGTCGGAAAAAAGGGACTGCGCCCCATGGGACCCTCCGGTTCTCACGGGAGCGCGCACACCGCCTCGGGCCGTCCCGGGGAGCCGGCTACCGGACATAGGGCTCTGGTTTCTCTAAAATTCCGGCCTCATATGGCTTGGAAGGTCTTTCCGGTTTGGTTGGGCCGGTTGATCTTCGGAGTGGTGGCCGTTGCGCTTCTGTTCTGGGGGGGAGCAACCGCGCCTGCCCAGGACGAGAGGCCGGAAGTGAAGCTGCTCGTGGAGGGAGGGATCGACGGATGGGTGGATCCCCACTGGCCCATCAAGCTTGAGGTCCGGATCGAGACGGACATCCTCCTGGTTGGGGAATTGCAGGTGGTGCAGGGCCAGGAACTGGCCAGGCTGGAGGTGGAGGTGCCGGCCGGGGGAGTCAGGGCCTATGAGGTGGTGGTGGCGCCGCCTATCGATCAGCGAGTGATCCTGTTGAGGGTGATACCGGAAGGGGGCGATGACGAGACGCCGGTTGCCTCGGCTTTCTTCCGGCCCCGGGTGGCGGCCAAGGAAATCCTGGTGGGGCTGGTCGGTCAGCCCCGTTTGGAGCAGGTCCTGGGAGAGGTGCGTTCCGCGGTCAGCGGAGAGCCGATAACACCGGTCGGGATGGATGACGCCTCGGACCGCCTGGAGAGGGGGGAACTCCACCAACTCTCCTATCTGGTGATGGACCAACCTCGACCGCTGACGGCCGGCGCGGTGTCGTGGTTGAAGGGAGGAGGGCGCCTCGTCACCACCGCGGCGGCCCTGGAGATGATGGGACTCGATGCGGTCTTGTGGGGGAACTTTCCGGGCGTTGACACCCGGATAGGGTGGTACGGGGTGGGGGAAGGCGAGGTGCTGGCGCTCGACGCCCTAAACGGTCACCCGACGCAGTTGTGGGCGTCGTTGCTCCGACCTGCCCGACTTTCGGGAAGCCAGCAGATCCCCCTCGTCGAAGGAACGATGTCCCTCACCCAGGCTGCGTTGTCGGTTGAGAGCGAGACCCCTGGATATCCCTGGCTGCCCTTGGTGGTGGTGGTGTACGCGGTGGTGGTGGGACCGATCAACCTGTGGATTCTGCGGAGGCGTCGCAAACTGGAGTGGGCCTGGTTGACCATCCCCGCTCTGGGGCTGATCGGGGTGGTGGCGTTCTCCATTGTGGGTACCGGTGGCGTCAATCGGACCTTCTGGTCGCACGGCACGGTCCAGGTGTCGGGACCGGATCCGCAGGCGCGCACCGGGATGGTGGCCGCCACCAGCAGGGCAAGAACGATGGAGATCTCCTTCAGCCCGGAGTGGGACGTCTACCCCGAGAACCTGGCCGACATCTCCGGGGACTCCGCCCAACCACGGATCACCGAGTCCGGTGTCTATCAGTACGACCTCCCTTCCCTGGGGTGGCTGTCGGTGAACGCCTTTCGCCGTGCGGAGCCGGCGGGAGTCGAAGTTGCGTTCGGCGACCGGGGAGTGGAGATGATCAATGCCTCGCCGAATCCGGTGGTGATGTGGGGTGTCCATGCCTATCCCAGGGTGGCTGTCGGGGGCGCCCTGGCGCCCGGCGCCACCGGGAGTTTTGGTTGGCGGGAAGTTCTCAGTTCTGCTTCGTGGTGGCAATTCCACGACGCCTTCTGGGGGATGGACGCGGAGGGGACGGTCGGGGACCTGAGCGAGCACTGGCCGATCGTCATCGGAAGCCTCGTGAACGTCGCTACGGAGTCGGGAATGGTGGATGTTCCATCCTTCGCGTTCGCGGTGACCGAGCAGCCGATCTCCGATGTGGTGGTGGATGGCCGCCCGCAGGTGGTGTCCGGCCTGAAGCTGGATCTTTATCCCATCCCGGCGGATCGAATGGGTGAGACAGGTTGGGCGCACGCCCGCCCGGTCTGGTTGGATGAGGCCTTCCGCGCCGGGGGGTTCGAGGGCGCCCCCGTCTTTGCCGAGCTGTGGATCCTCTCCTACCGGTTGCCCACCGACCTGTCGGTGTCTCCCCGTCTGGTGCTGGGCGGGTTGGATCCTGGTTTCGTCGGATTGGATCGGGCCGTCGCCATTGCAGACGGGGAGGGCGAAGTCGATGGCACGGAGGGTTGGGAGGCATGGGACTGGGAGGCCGCAGAGTTCGTGCCGGTCGACATCGAAAGGGAGATGGACGCGGCACGGATTGTGGCGCCGTCGGGCGAGGTGCTTTTGAGGGTGTCGACGGCCAGGCTCGGGGTGTCGCCCCTGACGGCCGTCATGACATGGAGAGACGCGCCATGATGATCTCCTTCGCGGGAGTGAAGAAGCGGTACCGGGCCACGGTGGCCCTGGACGGTGTGGACATGAGCGTCCCCCAGGGCTCGGTCACCGGGCTGGTGGGTCCCAACGGGGCGGGGAAGACCACCTCCATACTGTTGATGAGCACTCTGTTGTCCCGCGACGAGGGAACGGTGCAGGTGGGGGGACTCGATCCCGAACTGGACGCGCCGGGCGTCCGCCGCCTGATCGGTTACATGCCGGACTTCTTCGGGGTTTACGAGTCCCTCACGGCCACCGAGTACCTGCTGTTCTTCGCGGCCAGCCACGGGATAGCGGCGGATCGGAGGTCCCGTTTGGCCTCCGATCTCTTGGACCTGGTGGGGTTGTCGGACAAGGCGACCGAAGATGTGAACACCCTGAGCCGGGGCATGAAGCAGCGCCTCTCCCTGGCTCGATCGCTCGTCCACGACCCCGACCTCCTGGTGCTCGACGAACCGGCCGCCGGGCTGGATCCGCGGGCCAGGGTCCAACTGCGGGAACTGATCGCCGAGTTGGGCCGCATGGGGAAGACCGTGGTGGTCTCCTCTCACGTCCTGACCGAACTGGAGGGAATCTGCAGCGACATCGTGGTGATGGACGAGGGAAGGGTGGTCGCCCAGGGCCCCATGGACTCCATCCGGGCGTCGCTGGCTTCCGACCGCTTCATCAGGATGCGCCTGGTCGATCAGGATGTGGATCTGGCGTTGGGCGTGCTGGAGGACGACCCCCGGGTTTCGGGGTTGACGGTGGAGAGCGGGCGGATCGGGTTCTCCCTCGACGAGGCGGGGGACGACGCATCCGCCGAGCTTCTTTCCAGGCTGGTCGGAGCCGGGGTGCGGGTGGCGGAGTGGCGCATCGAAGAGATCGGCCTGGAGGAGTTGTTCCTCCGCATAACCCAGGACACTGACCAGTGAACCCGGTCCTGGCCCGGGAATCCCGGCAGCGCTTCCGCGGACGCTGGAGCTGGCTGGTGATCACTGGCTGGGTGATCGTGGTCGGACTCTTGACCTATCTCTTCTTCATCGCGGGCCGCAGCATCAACATTGACTTCTTCGGGGTTCGCGGGCCTCTCTCGGGACTCAATCAAGCCGGCAAGTGGGTCTTTGAGGGAATGACCCTGGTTCTGCTGACGGCGGTGGCGTTCATGGTTCCGGGCCTGACCGCGCTGTCGGTGGTGGGGGAGCGACAGAGCCAGACCCTGCACCTTCTCCAGATCACCCAGGTCACTCCCTTCGGGATTGTGGTGGGAAAGCTCTTCTCCTCGATCGGCTACTTCCTGGTCTTGATCCTGGCGGTGATTCCCCTGCTGGGCCTGCCGCTCGCTTTCGGGGCGATCGGGCTGGTGGACGTTCTGGTCGTGCTGGCCATGCTGATACTGGTGGTGGCGATGCAGGCATCCGTCTCGATCTGGGTCTCGTCACGGGCCAGGTCCAACCGGGGAGCCGTGGCGCTGTCCTATGTGCTGGCGGTGGCGATCTTCTTCGGGTCCTTCGTGCTGATGGGGGTGGAGGCCCTGGCCATCAGGGTCGACATCGAGGACGACGGTCGGGAGTTGGTCAGCACCTGGTTGAATCCCTATGTGGCCGTGGCGGACGCCGCCGCCTTCCCATATGACGATCTGACCGGCTTCTTCGAGGGCCCGGATCTTCCCACGCCCATGGATCCCCTCAGGTTGCTGGTCTCGCTCCGTCAGGGTGACGACCTCCGAGAGGGAGCAACGTTTGGAGTGAGGCGGATACCCGGATGGATGGCCACGACCCTGATATACGGGGCGATCATTGCGTTGTGCCTGTGGAGAGCTTCCCGTAGGGTGACCGCCCCGCGGGCCTTGCCGGTGCGGCTGAGACGCGCCCGGGTTCCCGATGCCTCCCCCTGAGTCGCTGGTCAGGCTGGTGGCCCTGGCGCGAAGGCGCCTGTGGGTCTCTCGCCTGGTGGGAGAGGTAGTACTCGGACTGGGGATCGGAGCATCCGGCGCCGCGGCGGTGTGGGGCATTTCCCGGGTGGTCGTGGCTCCCTGGGCCGACGGTGTGGCGCTGACCATGGTGGCGGTTGCGGTGGCCGCCGTGCTGGGTTGGTGGGTCGTGAGTCCCCCCAGCGCCGCCCAGGCGGCCCTGTGGGCCGACCACCGTCTGGGAGGGGAGGACCGGCTCTCCACCGCCTGGGAGCTGGCGGGACGCCCCCGCTTGGCAGAGGCGGAGGTCAGGCAGGTGAAGGCGGCGGGGCACTGGGCGGCCGGCGCCGACCGGAAGGGCCTGCGGGGACGTTACCCCTCGGCGTGGATGCTGGTCCTGGTGTTGCTGGCTGTGGTCTCGGCCGGGATGATGGCCGTGTCGCCTTCCGTCACCGACCAGGCCCTGGCCGAGTCCCGCCGGATCCGGGAGGTCGTGGACCGCGAGGTGGAATCCATCGAGACCCTTGCCGAACAGAGCCCCGAAGACCTCTCCGAGAAGTTGAGCGAGTTGGCCGACCGGCTTTCGGAGACCGAGACCCTGGAGGAAGCTCTCTCCGAGCTCTCGGTGGCGCGCCTGGAACTGGAGGAGCGCCTGGGACCCAATCGCCTGGCGGAGAATACGGCGCTGGCGGGGTTGGCCTCCCGCCTGTCGCGGCTTCCGGTCGGAGAGGGGGAGGACCCCGCCGCCCGGTTGGAGGACCTGGCTTCCTCGCTCGGCTCCCTCACCGAAGACCAGATGGCGGCCCTGGCGCGGGAGTTGGCCGACCGGGCCTCTGACTTCGCCGGCATCGACGAAGCGCTCGCCGATGCGCTGAGGGAGGCGGCTTCGGCCCTGGCTGCCGAGGGTCTCGACCCAGCCCTTGCGGCCGGGGCCCTACAGCGGGCCGCACAGCAGGTGTCCGCCGCACAGGCAAGGGCGGCGGCGGCCTCCTCCCAGGCGGAGGCGGCGGCGCAGTTGGCCGAGGCCGAACAGAGACTGAGGAACGCCCAGGAGGGGGTGGGCCAATCGGGATCCGGTGAGGGGGAGGGTGCAGGGCAGGGCGAGGGGCAGGGATCGGAGGGAGGCCGGGGAGGCCCTTCGGACCGGGGGCCGGGATCCGGCGCCGGGCAGGGAGAGATCATGGGAGGCGGCGGAGGAGGCCAACCCGATACCCCGGGCGTGGGTGAAGGGCAGGTTTCGGGGACGGGCGACGATGATCCGGCCCGCGATCCGGCTTCCTCCCCCTCCTCCGTTTTCGATCCCCCTCCCGAAGGACTGGGAGAGGAGGTACGCGTCCCGATCGACGGGACCGAATCGGGTGATGTGGCGGGATCCGGCGTGGCGCCCTCGGTGGCCAATCCGGCGCTGGTCCCGTATACGGACCGGTTGGCCGAGTACCGCACCGCGGCGTTGGAGTCCCTGCAGAGACGTCCGCTTCCCTCCCATCTGACCGAAGTTGTGCACACCTATTTCACGGAGTTGGAACCATGAGCTCACATACCCCCCCAATGGACCCCGACGGATTCGCAGCCAGACTTGCCGAAGCCCGCACCGAGATCGCCGAAGTGATCGTCGGCCAGACCGAGTTGGTGGAGAAGGTGTTGGTGGCGGTGCTCTGTGAGGGCCATCTCCTCCTGGAGGGGGTGCCCGGCCTCGGAAAGACCCGGCTGCTGACCACCCTGGGGCAGGTGCTCCAGATCGGTTTCGGCCGCATCTCGTTCACACCCGACCTGATGCCCGCCGACATTCTGGGCACCAACGTCCTCCAGGCCGGTCATTTCAGCTTCCATCCCGGGCCGGTCTTCACCAACCTGGTGCTGGCCGACGAGATCAACCGGGCCACGCCCAAGACCCAGTCGGCGCTCTTGGAGGCGATGGCCGAGAGGAGGGTGACCGTGGCCGGAGCCACCCGCCCGCTTCCCAGGCCGTTCATGGTGATGGCCACCCAGAATCCCCTGGAGATGGAGGGCACCTATCCGCTGCCCGAGGCGCAACTGGACCGCTTCATGCTCAAGGAGTTGGTGCCGTTCCCGCCTTCCGACGACCTGGTGGAGATCCTGCGCCGCACCACCGGCGGCGCAGAACACCGGCCCTCGGGCGTCCTGGAGGGGAGTCACCTGACCCAGATGGCCTCGATGGTCCGGGAACTGCCGGCCGCCCGGCACCTGTTGCGGTACGCCTCCAATCTGGTGGGAGCGACCCATCCGGACTCTCCCGGGGCGACCGACAGCATCCGCCGTTACGTCCGGGCCGGAGCCAGTCCGAGAGGCGCCCAGGCGCTGATCCTGGGAGGCAAAGCCCTGGCGCTGATGGACGGGCGTCCCAACCTATCGGCATCCGACATACGCCGGCTGGCCCTCCCGGCTCTTCGCCATCGACTGGTGCTGGGCTACGAAGCGGTGGTGGACGGGGTCAGCGCGGACGGATTGATCGAGGAGGTGCTGGAGGCCCATCCCGAACCGGTGGCCGAGCGCTGATGCTGGTTTCCGCCGGCCTGCGGGAGAGGATCGGCCGTTTTTCCCTGACGGCCCGCGGACGGGTGCGATCCCCCCACGGTGGGAGGCACTCTTCCCACCACAAGGGAGAGAGCATCGACTTCGTGGACTTCCGCGAGTACACCCCCGGTGACGACTACCGGAGGATCGACCACCTCCTCTGGGCGCGTCTGGGGGTTCCTCTGATCCGGGAGTTCGAGGCGGAGAGAGAGCTCTCGGTGCGGGTCGTGGTGGACCGGTCTCCCTCAATGGGCTTTTACGACAAGCACCCCGCCGCGCTCCGCCTTGCCGGCTTGATGACCTACCTGGCTCTGGCAGGGGGCGATCGGGTCGAGTTGTGGGCGGTGCCCGGTGACAGTGGGGGCGGCGCGGTCACCCGGGGGCCGGCCGGAAGGCACCTCTCGGCCTGGCCACGCTTGGAGGCCTGGCTGGAGGGGTTGGGGGTCCAACCCGGTGACGGCAGGCTGGCGCCGTCGATGGCGGCGGTGGCGGCCGGGGGCCGCGGCCACTACATCGCCCTGGTCAGTGACCTCCTGGTAACCGATTGGGAGTCGGGTCTCGATCTGTTGGGCGGTTCGGTCGGAGGGGTGGTGCTGCACATCCTGGGGACTCCCGAACTCGATCCCGAGGTGTTGGGAGACGTCCGGCTCCGCGACTCGGAGACCGGCGAGGAGTCCGACTTCTCGGGCACGGCCGACGCTTACGAACGCTACCGAAACCGCCTGGACGACCTGTGTTCACGGATGGCGGCCCGTGCGGCCCGGTCGGGCCTCCACTACCTGCTGGTGGAACCCGGCCCGGATGCTTCAGAGGAGACGCTGTGGCAACTGGCCGGCGCCGGAGCGTTGTCCTAGCCATGGAGTGGGGACGTATCCGGGTGGATCCCCGCATGGGAGTCTGGGGCGGGCCCTACCCGGTCTGTGAAAAAAACCGGCCACGGAGGATTGACTCTGTCCCAGGACTGTTGCAGATTGTGGACAGCCGCAAAGCACCTGCACGGATCGAACCGGCGCGCAGTCCGATCCATCCCAGGGATCAGAATCCTCGGAGACGCCCCCTGTCGGCGAACGCCCCGGCGCGTCCCGACCAACGGAACGGTGGTGGCGGGGGTGGGCCCTTTAAGTGGGGTCTTGGTAGGCGTTTTTCGCGGGTTACTGATGGTTTTCGCGGGTTGGAGCCCCGGGTTCGGGTGGTCCGGGCCGGGTTCCGGTGGGGGGTGGGGGAGGGCCGTGAACTGGTGGGAGGGAATGGGTGAGTTTTCTGGTCCCGGCCGCTCTGGGGCTCTCGTCCCTGGCTCTCCCCCTGATCGCCCTGTACATGTTGCGCAGCCGTCGCGAAAGGGTGGAGGTCTCGAGCCTGCTCCTCTGGGAGACCGCCGGCGATCCGCTCTCTTCCTCCCGTCCGTGGAGACGGTTGAAGATCACTCCGCTCCTGCTGTTGCAACTGGCGGTTCTGGCGGCGTTCGTCTTCTCCCTGGCCCGTCCCTTCGGCTCCGAAGAGGCCCGGCTCGGCGCCCACACGGTGCTGGTAATGGACGTTTCGGGCTCCATGGGGATGGAGGGCCGCTTCGAGCGGGCGCGAGAGGAAGCGCTGGGCTGGGCCGAGGAGATGTCGGGGGAGCAGTTGGTCTCCGTGGTCGAAGCCGGCGCCCTGCCCCGGGTGGTGACCGCCTTCTCCCGGCAGCCCGATGAGGTGGTCAGAGCCGTGGAGAGCCTCGAGTTGACCGGGGGAGAAGCCGATCTCTCCGAGGCGATCCGGCTGGGAAGAGGATTGGCCACCCCCGAACGTCCCACGGACCTCGTGCTGTTCACGGACGGAGGCCTCGCTCCACTGGCGGCCGAGCCGGTGGCGGCCGCCCGGCACGTTCGGTTCGACGAGGCCGGACCGAACTGGGCAATCGACTCGCTCTCTCTGGAGAGGGACTCGGCGGGCCTGGTGAGGGCACTGGTCTCGGTCGCCAACCATGGCGGTCCCGGCGCGGCGGTCGGGGTGGAGTTGGAAGAGGAGGGTACGGTCTTTGCCCGCCTGGAGGTCTCCCCCGATCCGGGTGAAACGGAACAGGCGCTCATACCTGCTCCGGTGGGCTCCGGTTCGGTGGTCTCGGCCCGACTGGTGCACTCCGGCGACTCCCTGCCGCTGGACGACCGCGCATGGGCAGCCCTGCCCATCCCTTCCGTCAGCTCCGTGCAGGTTGAGGGGACAGAGTCGCCGTTCGTGTCGGCGCTGGTCCGATCGATCCCCGACCTGACCGAGGTTGACCCGGCGGGAGACTCCGCCGAGTTGTCGGTGATCAACCGGGGCGAGCCGGGGGACGTCGACCGGCCTTCCTGGTTGATCCGCACCGATCCTCCGCCGCCCGGGCTGGCCCTGGTGGGCATTGCCGCCAATCTGGGTGTGACCTGGCAGCGGCCCGGGGAGCCGGTCCTGGACGACGTGAGCATGGCCGGCACCGCGGTGGCCGAGACCCAGGTGATCCAGACCGATGAGTGGTTGCCGGTGGTCAAGTCCGGAGATGTGCCCCTGGTGCTGCTGGGACGGGTGAACGGCCACCGTTCGGTGTACTTCACCTTCGACCTGACTCACTCCAACCTGGTGGTGCAGATGGCGTTTCCCCTGCTGGGGGTCAAGCTGTTGGAGTGGCTGGGAGGGGAGGCGGCGGGCGGCATCGACCCCTCTCCGGCCGGGGTCCCCATCCCCCTCCTGTCCTCGGGGACGGGCACAGTCAGGGTGACCGGACCCGCGGAGCAGCCGGTGATCCTGGGCAACAACGTGGCGTCCTTCACCCACACGGGTCGACCGGGCGTCTATCGGGTGGAATACCTGGACCCGGACGGGCAGGTGGAACGGTCGGAGTTGGCGGTCAGGAACTTCTCCCCCGACGAGTCGGCGGCGCCTTCGCGCCAGGTGGGCGTCGAGGCCGGAACCTTTGTCACGGATGAGAGGACCTCCACCATCCGGGAGTGGGGTCTGTGGGTGGCCGCCCTGGCCGCCTCGCTGATGATCCTCGAGTGGTGGGTTGCCCTCAGGGCCCCCCGGGGCGCTCGACGTCCGACTCCGGGAATGGTGACGCCCCTGGCCACGCCTCCGAGGAGAGGGCGCCTGTGAGATTCGGGGCTCCGGAGCTGATCTGGCTCGCGCCCCTGGGGGTGGCGGGCATCTGGTACATGGCCAGACGAGGGAGATGGACGGTGGGCCGGCGCCGCCGACGCTGGGTGCTGGCTCTGCGGATGGTGGGGGTCGGGTTGGCGCTCCTGGCTTTGGCCCAGCCGGTGCTGAGCCTTCCCCAGCGGCAGAGAGCCGTCCTGTTGACCCTGGACCGGTCCCTCTCGATGGGATCGGAGTCCCGAAGTCACCAGGAGCAACTGGTGGCCCAAGCCCTGCCGCACGCCGGGACCGATGACCTGGTGGGGCTGATGGTGTTCGGTTCGGAGGCCAGGATGGACACCGCGCTAACCACCGGTCGGGAACTTCTGCCGGTTCGCTCGGTCGTGGACGGCTCGGCGTCCGAACTGGATTCGGCCCTCCGGGCCGCCGCTGCGCTGCTGCCCACGGCCGGGGCGCGCCGCGTGGTGCTGATGAGCGACATGGCCGCCACCGGGGGAGGGGTGAGGGAGGTGATCGAGGAGTTGGCCGAGGCCGGGGTGGCCGTTGACGTGGTGGTCCTGGAGAGCGCCCTGGACGCGGAGGCCCTGGTGGAGTGGGTGGAGGTACCCGGTCTGGTCCGGGAGGGTGAGTTGCTCTCTGCCACCGTGAGGGTCCGATCCAGCTATGCGGGGCCGGCCCAGCTTCGGATCACGGCCGGGGACCATGTGGAGTTGCGGGAAGTCCGGTTGCAGGTCGGCGCAAGCGATGTGGAGGTCCTGGTGCCCATCGACGAGGCGCTGGCGCCCATCGGTGAAGAGGACGGGAAAGGGGGCGGACCGCTGGCTGTGGAAGCGCGACTCTTTGCGGATTGGGATGAGTACCCCGAGAACAACCGGGCGGTCGGGATCACCCGCGTGGAGGGTCCGGCCAAGGTGGCGGTGGTGGAGGATCGGACCCGCCGGGGAGAGGGGGCCTTCCTCCAGGCCGCCCTGGAGGCCTCGGGACTGACCGTGGAAAGGCTGGTCGGGATTCCCCCGGCAGAGAACCTGGCCGAATACGACGGTGTGGTGCTGGTCAACGTGAACGTCGGGGAAGCGGCCGAGGCGGAGAACCTGGTCTCCTATGTGGAGGACTTCGGACGCGGCCTGGTGGTGGTGGGGGGAGATCGCAGTTTCGGGGTGGGGGACTATCACCAGACCCCACTGGAGAGCGTGCTGCCGGTCTCCTCGGACCCCGACGACCTGCTGCGGCGCCAGCCGGTGGCCGAGGTCCTGGCGCTGGACACCTCCGGATCGATGGGGTCCTGCCACTGCGGAGGCAACGCGGAACGCATCGCGGGAGGGACCCCCAAGACGGCCATCGCCCAGGCGGGCGCGTCGCAGGCGATCGACGCCCTCACCAGTTCCGACCAGGTGGGGGTGCTGGCCTTCTCTTCGGGGTTCGACTGGACCATTCCCCTCGGTCCCCGGCCGGGTACCGACGAGGTGGCCGCCGCGCTGTCCACCCTGACGCCCGAGGGAGACACCGAGATCGCCCCGGCGCTGGCCGAGGCGCTCCGGGTCCTGGAGGGGGTGGAGGGCTCGCTCCGCCACATCGTGCTGTTCACCGACGGCTGGGATCCCAATGAATCTGGGCTGCTTCCCCTGGCCCGCCAGATTTCCGAAGAAGGTGTGACGCTTTCGATCCTGGGGACCGGAGAGGGCCCCGGTCCGACTCTCGAACGGATGGCAGAGCTTGGGGGAGGGCGCTATTACCCCGGGGCGGATCTCGACCTGGTGCCGGAGATATTCGTCGAGGAGACCCTGCTGGTGGCCGAGAACCTGGTGCGGGAGGGGTTTTTCTACCCGGTCCGAACCGGGTCGAGTCCCATCAGCCAGATCCTGGCCGAGGCGCCGCCTCTGCGGGGCTACGTCGCCACCAAGGCCAAGGGGACCGCCACGGTCTCGCTGGAAGTGGGGGCCGAGCATCCGCTGCTGGCCTCCTGGCAGCGGGGGTTGGGACGGGTGTCGGTCTGGACGTCGGACGCCACCTCCCGGTGGGGTTTGGAATGGGTGAGTTGGGACGGCTTCGTGCAGTTCTGGGGGACGGTGGTCCGCGACACCCTTTCGGTGCAGGGAGACGGCGTCATCTCGGCCACTGTCGAGGGGGGAAGACTCTCGATCGGCCTGGACCTGCCGGGCCTGCCGACCGAGGTCACCGGGGTTGCCCGGATCCGGGGACCCGACGGAGAGGTGGATGTGATCTCCCTCCGGAGGGTGGCTTCCGCCAGGTTCGAGGCGCAGGCGCCGGCCGATGCGGCCGGGGCCTACTGGATCACGGCTGAAATCCACACCCCGGACGGGGGCATGACCTTCGCCAGCGCGGGGGCGGTCTCCACCTACCAGGAGGAGTTCTCCTTCCTGCCTCCCGACCCGACTCTCGCTCAGGAGATCGCCGAGGTCACCGGCGGACGGGTCGACCCGGCCCCGGACAGCTTCTTCGACGCCGTCTCCAGCCGGGGGGTGAATGACCTGGCCATCTGGCCGTGGCTGGCCGGGCTGGCCCTTGCGCTGTTCCTGGCGGACGTGGCCGCCCGAAGGCTTCGGTTCTCGGCGGGAGGAGCGGTGACCGCACAGACGGTGGGACGCCCACCCGAAGACGAACCGGCGGTGGTGGTGGACGAGCCACTCCACCAGCCGGACTCCTTTCCCCCTCCCGAGCCGGAACGGACCGAGAGCCTGGAGAGGTTGATGCGCCGGCGGCGCCGATGAGCGGCGCCTCTCGTGGGACGAGGTTCAGCCGGGCCGAGTTGGAGAGCTACCGGGACGCGACGGTGCCCGACCTGGTGGGACCCGGCGTCCGGCTGCTGTTCGTGGGCATCAATCCCGGCCTGTGGACGGCGGCTACCCAGACCCACTTCGCCCATCCCACCAACCGGTTCTATCCGGCTCTGTGGCGAGCCGCCATCACCGCCTATGAGATCCGTCGGGAGGCCGGATTCACTCCCGAGGACCGCCGGTACCTGATCGAGCGGGGAATCGGGATCACCAACCTGGTGGACCGGGCCACGGCCCGAGCATCGGAGCTCTCCCCGGCCGAGCTCCGATCGGGAGCGGCGGTCCTGGCGGAGAAGGTCAGGTCATGGGGTCCCCGGTTGGTGGCGGTGGTGGGGATCACCGCTTACCGGACCGCCTTCGGCCGCCCGCGGGCCCGCCCGGGTCGCCAGCCGGATCTCCTGGAAGGCGCCGGTCTGTGGGTGGTGCCCAATCCCAGCGGACTCAACGCCCATGAGACGGTTGACTCCTTGGCCGAGTGGTACCGGAAGGTTGCGCAGGCCGCCGGAGTGCTGCCGAAAGCCGGCGGTCACTCCCCGGGCGGCGGCTTTGTCCGGTGAGCGCCAGTCCAGAGGGGATTCGTGACAGTGCGGCGGGGTCTGCGGCCGGGCGGTCTCCAGCCAAGCCCCCGACAGGTGGTTGTCATCCGGGTTGCCCCACGGTCAGGCCTCCCCCGATCAGGCGGCGCCGGTGGGTGGAGATCAACCCGGAGAGAGTTGCCCGGGCTTGACGGGCGGCCCAAGCTGTCTGCTCGGGATCATCGAGGAATAACAGCCCCACCACCGTGCCGCTGTGCGCCACGTTCACTCCCACGGCGCCCGTGGTGCGCGCCAACGCCAAGCCAGCCTCCAGATACCGGTTGGGATAGACGTCTTGATAGGCGATGGCGTCCAGCGTGGCCCCCATTCCGATCAGGCCGCCGTCGCCGGCCTCCAATCCGGCGGTTATCAGCCGGAAGGCCTCGAGAAAACGCCCTGACCGGCGCTCCAGCAGCGGTCGGCGGTCTACCTGGTTGAACGCCTCCGTGTCCACCTGATCGACGAATTCGAGCACCAGGACTTCCATGGGGGGCGGATCGCCCAGCGGGCGGGCGACAAGGCCGGTTCGGTGATCGAACAGGGTCACGCCGGGAAACATGGTTCCGTCGCTCGGCTCGATGGCAAGCGCCAACTCGGCCTGCCGGACCACCGGGAGGGATTCGCCGAGGGCTACGGCCGTGGCGCCGATCGAGGCGATGATGTCCGCGGTGCTGCTGGCCATCCCCTTCTGCCGGGGCAGGGGACTCTCCAAGTGCAGGCGGGCATTCACGTCAGTCCTTCCCAGGTGCTGCAGGGTCTTGGCGACCGCCATGCTCGATTTGGGAGAGTTGTCGGGACCGTGGACCACCCCGGCGCCCCGGGAGATCTCCACCGTCGCCGTGGAGAACAGGTCTATCGGGCAGGTCACCATCACCAGGTTCCCCTCCAGCATCCCTTGCGCCAACTCGCCGCAAGCGCCCGGAGCGGAGGCGGATGCCCGGGTCAGCACCTGGTTCTCCAGCCCCCGTGTCCGTAGGGTCCTCATGCCGGCAGCCCGGCGATCCGGCGGAGATACGCCATGTCAAGGTTGGCGCAGGCCCAGTCGGCCAGCTTGTCGTACTCGGCGTTTTGATCCGGTTCCGACCCTTCGTCGGGCAGGGTCAGGCTCCGGCGCCGGCCGGCGCACTCGAGGATCGACCTGCGAACCTGCGGGTTGTGGAAGAGGCCGTGTAGGTAGGTTCCGAGGGTGAGTCCTTCTCCGTCCAGGGCCCCGTCGGGGACTTCCACCCGCTTGGAGGAGCGGGATTCGATGATGAAGGGCATGGGGGTGGCCTGGCCGGTCGTCACACCCATGTGGATCTCATATGCGGTGGCCTCCGTCTCCCGGCATCCGCTCAGCAGCCCGCGGCCTGCGGCTACCCGGACCCTGGTCTGGTAGGTGGCCTTCTCCCTCAGGAAGGTGGTGGATGTGGGCAGGAGTCCCAGCCCCTCCGCTTCGGATCGGGAGGACTCGACCCGGTGGGGGTCTTCCAGCCGGGTACCCAGCATCTGGTAACCCGCGCAAATGCCCATCACCGGCGTGCCGTCGGCGCGGGCCGCCAGGATCTTCGCGTCTATGTTCTCGGTGCGCAGCCAGTCCAGGTCGGAGATGGTGGTCTTGCTTCCGGGGATGACCACCAGGTCGGGGTCACCGAATTCCGCCGACCGGGTCACGTAGCGAAGCCGGACCCCCGGTTCGTAGCGAAGGGGATCGAAGTCATCGAAGTTGGCGATGTGCGGCAGTCGGATCACGGCCACATCCACGGCTGTCTCGTCCTCGCCGCCATCTCCGCCGGCCAGTCCGAGCGAGTCCTCCTCGGGAATGCGGATGTCCCTGAAGTAGGGAAGCACCCCCACCACCGGCACGCCGGTCCGCCCCTTCAGATAGTCGAGGCCGGAGTCGAGCAGGGACGGTTCACCTCGGAATTTGTTGATCACAAACCCCTTCACCTGTGCCCGCTCTTCGTGATCGAGCAACTCCATCGTCCCTACCAACTGGGCAAAGACCCCGCCCCGTTCGATGTCGCCCACCAGCAGCACCGGCGCTTCGGCATGCAGGGCCACCCGCATATTGACGATGTCCCGGGACTTGAGGTTGATCTCCGCCGGGCTGCCGGCGCCCTCGATCACCACCAAGTCGTACTCGGATCGCAAACTGTCGAGCGCCGCGGTCACCTGCTCCCATATGGAAGACTGCAGTTGGTGATACTCCCGAGGGGAAGCCACCGCCTGCGGGCGGCCCATCACCACCACTTGGGAGCGACTCTCGCCCTCCGGCTTGAGAAGCACCGGGTTCATCTCCACCCGGGGAGACACCATGGCTGCGGCGGCTTGGACCGCCTGGGAGCGACCTATTTCGCCGCCGTCTCGAGTGGCGTATGAGTTCAAGGACATGTTCTGGGCCTTGAAGGGGGCCACCCGCAAGCCCTCCCGGGCGAAGATACGGCACAGCGCCGCGACCAGGACGGACTTCCCGGCGTGGGAGGAGGTCCCCTGTACCATGATCACTCCTCGCGATTGCCTACCGGCCACCGGCCATCACCTCTCCCAGAGCCTCCACCAGTTTCTCGCACTCTTCCCGCTGCCGAATCCCGATGCGAATGTGTTCGGACAGGCCGAAGGAGGTGCAGTCCCGCACCGCGATCCCCCGTCGCAGGAGCGCCGTCCGCACGTCTGCGGCGCTGCCCACCTTGGCGAGGATGAAGTTGGCGGCGGAGTCGTTCGCTGCAATCCCCAGCGCCTCCAGTTCCCTGGACAGGTAGCGCTTCGACTCGGTGACGACCCTCCTCGCCTCCTCGAGATGCGCCTCGTCGGAGAGGGCTGCCAGTCCAGCCGCCTGGGCCACCGCGTTGACGCTCCAGGACGGCTGGAGTTCCCGCATGACCGCAATCAGGTCGGGCTCGGCCACCACGTAGCCGAGCCGCACACCCGCCAGGGCGTGATCCTTGGTCATGGACCGCAGGATGGCCACACCGCCGGATTTCAGTAGGGGAGTCGTATCCCAGCGGTGATCGGCGAGCGGCATGTAGGCGTCGTCCAGCATCAGCAGGCCGGAGCCGGCCACCGCCTTCCGGATCGCGTCCACGGGGCCCCGGCCCAGGTACGCCCCGGTCGGGTTATTCGGGTTGCAGAGGAAAGCCAGCCTCGGTCCGACCTGCTCTATAGCCCGGATCGCTGCTGTCATGGACCATTGGAAGTCCAGTCGCTCCCCGGCCAGGATGGAGACCGTCTCCGCACCGGCCAGGGACGCCGCGGCTTCGTACTCTCCGAAAGTGGGTTGGAAGATCAGGCACTTCTCCCCGGGTCGGAGGCAGGCTCGAGCCAACAGGTGGATGAGTTCTGTGGATCCATTTCCCACCAGGATGTTCTCGGTCTGCACTCCCAACCGTTCGGCGAGCTTCTCCCGCAGAAACAGGCTGTGGCGGTCCGGATAGGAGGAGAGATCGGCTTCGGCTGCCGCCTTCCGGACTCGGGGCGAGGGTCCCAGGGGATTGACGCTGGAACTGAAGTCAATCACCTGGTGGTCTGAAAGGCCCAAGGCTCGCAGTTCGGCCTCGTCCAAGCCGCCGTGAACCGTGTTCACCTCGGGTGGAGAGGTCTTGTCAACCCCCAGCCGCTAGTCGTAGGGCCAGGAGACCCAGAGCGCTGAAGAAAGCGAGGGCCGCGGTACGCTCGGCCAACCTGACCGCTCGATCGATGTGACGGGCGAGGGGTGGGTCGAGATCCCTTCCCAGGCAGTAGTGATCGGGCTTTTCGAGCTTGACGCCCACCAGGCCCGCCATGGCGCTCATGGTCCAGCCGGCATTGGGACTGGGTGTGAGACGGCGGTCCGTTCTCACCAGCCGCCAGCCGCGCCCTACGGGCAACCCCTCCAGGAAGCCGCTCGACAACAAAAGCAAAGCGCTCAGACGCGCCGGTATCAAATTGACGAGGTCGTCCAGTCGGGCCGACGCCTTGCCGAGATATTCGTACGCTCCCCGGTAGCCGAGCATGCTGTCCAGCGTGTTTACCGCCCTATAGGCTACCGCTCCCGGTACGCCGAAAATGGAGAAGGCCAACCAGGGACCCACAAAGCTGTCCGTGGTGTTCTCAGCGACCGAGCCAATGGCGGCCGCCGCAATCAGAGACGGGCCGAGGGATGAGGGATTCCGGCTGACCAGGCTTCTCAAATCGGCCCGGGCTTCATCTAACCGGCCGAGTTCAAGGGAGTTCCGAACCCGTCGCGCGGCCCGTGACAGTCCTCTCACCGCAAAGGTGTAGCGAAGGATCAGAGCGCCGCCCAACACATGGGCCACTTCTCCGATGTCGTGCAGTACCTCCACCACCAGGTGGGCCACCACAGCCGATGCTCCAACCACTCCCAGGGCCAGCACGGCGCCGAACAGCAGAGCAGGCGTGGGCTTGGTGGGTGCGAGGCGCCGCAATGCGTTGATGGCCCGTCCCATCCAGGCCACGGGGTGGATGCGATTCGGCGGATCCGGTAGGAGTACGTCGAGGGCTACGGCCAGGACGAGGACGAGGATGTTCTGGGTCAGGGCGTTCATGGGTGTGAGGACACGATTCCGGGCATGGTAACCCCGAACCCCCGGAGGGGCGCGCCGACTGTGGAAGGATTGGCCGCCAGCCCTACCGGCGCCCGTGGGTGGGCCACGGGGGCGGACTGCGTCCCGAATTCCACCAGTCCATCCGAGACGTCGGGTACGGACCGGCCGGTTAGGATGGTTGCCAGGGTTTGCAGAAGAGAGGAACCATCATGACCGAGCCGCGTGCGATGACCGGGAGGGTGACCCTGGGGAACGGAGAGGTGAGAGAACTCGCCTCGCCGGGCAAGCGCCTGGTGGCCAGGATCATCGACGTGGTGATAATCGGAATTGTGGTCGTCTTTCTGGCCATTGTGGGGTTCGCCGGCATCGTATTGGGATCCGAGACCGAAGAGGATGTCTTGGCGGCGGCGGCTCTTTTCATCGGTTTTGGAGGATTGGCGTTCTTCACGATTCTTTTGCTCCTCTATGAGCCGACCCTGATCGCCTTGAAGGGGCAGACACTGGGGAAGATGGCGATGGGCATCATGGTGGTCCGGGCGGAGGACGGGGTGGTCCCCGGTTGGGGGAAGGCCATCGGGCGCTGGATACTCCCCGGGATCTTGGGTCTTATACCGATTGCGGGAGGATTGCTGGTGCTGCTCGTCTACCTGTCGCTCCTATGGGACGACCGCCGTCAGGGCTGGCATGACAAGATGGGCACCACCGTCGTGATCGACGTCTGAGAAACCCCGGACGTAGGGGGCCCTGAAGGAGTCGGGACCGCCGGGGGAGGGGTTCTGTAACTTCTGCCCGGAACCAATGCCGGTGCCTTAGGATCGGCAGGCATGTCAAAAGGGATGCCAGCTGTGAATAGCCGGATGGCTGCAGGAGTCCTGGCCGCGGCCGTGCTGGTTACGGTGTGGGGGCTCTCCGGATGCGGGGAGGGCTCTGACAGCACCCCGTTGGACGCCGACCGGTCACAGGTGATCAAGGGGGAACTTGAGGGCCGCTCTTTTCGCCAATTCGACCCTTCGCGGGACGGGAGTCCCAGGAAAGCCGTGATCCTGGACTTCTCCGGAGAGAGCCGCGTCTCGGTGTGGGCGCAGTTCGCCGAGGATGACCGTGCGATACACGAGTGGGAGATCGTCTCCGAGGACTTCCAACTAACCGGCAGTGCTGATGGTTCCAAGGTGACGGTATTACTGGGCCAATCAACCTCTGAACGGCTCCTGCCGTCCCCGTGCCGGCACTGCATCGACGCAACCGGGGTCTCGGTCGGGATCAGAGATGTCTTCGATCCCGACCGGATCGCCTTCAGAATCACGGATCCCGAGGGTGTCCTGCCTCTCCCGTTTCCCGTGTTCGAGTCCTGGACCGATTTCGTAGAGGACGAATACTTCGAGTGACTCAAAGGCGGCACTCCCTGGTCTCCCCCCCCATCCCGAATCGGCCTGTCTCTAGGATAATTGGCCATAGGAGAGCGCCAGGCTTCGAAAGACGCACCGAATGGCTACCACCGCAGTTGCGCGTACCGCCGACCAGTTGACTGTTGCGCGGCTCCCTCTGGCGGCGCTCCTGGTGGTGGCGATCGCCTCGGCTCGCTTGGTGCTGGCCGCCGGGATCCTCATCCTGTGCTGGATAACCGATACATTGGACGGCATCCTGGCCCGGCGGGCGCCCGGAATGACCAGGTTCGGCGCTTGGGACCCCATTTTCGACGGCATGATGGGGTTGGGCCTCATGGCCGGAATGGTGCTCGGCGGGTACGTGTCGGCTTTGTGGCTGGTACCGTCGCTGCTTCTCGGCGGATTGCTCTTTCGGGTGCGAAGCCTCGCATCTGGAATGCTCCTCCAAGGCATGGCCTACGCCTGGTTTCTCCGGACCCTGGCTTTAGAGGACAGGGACGCACTGAGCGTGGTGCTGTTCGCGATCGGGGTGGCTGCCATCACCCACGGGCATCGCATCCCCCGGGTGTTGATCCCCAGGTTCTTCGCCGACGTCGCCAGGTTGAAGGGCGGGGAACCCCCACCCGCCAAAGAGGAGTAGATTTCGGCAGGGGTCCCTCTATCCCCGCAGAGCCAGGAGGCGGGGGACCGCAGCCATAAGACGGTCGCGGTATTCGAGTTTCCGACGCCAGCGGGAGGGGACGGCCTCCAATCCCCACAGGACGCCCACCAGACCGCCCGCTATCGCTCCGGTGGTGTCGGCGTCGTCGCCGCGGTTCACCAATGCCACTATCACCTCTTCGAAGCCGGTGTCCTGCTGGATGGCCCATACCGCGCAGCCCAGGGAGTGGATCACGTACCCGGATGTTCGGAGGCGGTCCACCGGCAGCCGCGGGTCGATGTCCAGGGCTTCTCGGACCTTGGGATGCAGTCGCAGCGCCCGGGCCGCGGCCAGGGCATCATGGGCCGCCGCCCCCTCGAGCAGCGCATTGACGATCTCGCCGTATGCCCGGCAACTGTCGGTGCATTGGAGGTGGGCGTGGGTTATGGCGGAAACCTCGGCCAGTTCCCGGCGCCGCACGCCCGGATCCGCCCGGGCCAGCGCGGTGGGGATGCACCGCATGAGCGATCCATTCCCGCAGGATGATTCCCTGGTGGCGCCGCTGGTTCGGGGGTCGCCGGTTGCCTGAAGTCGCCCCAGGGCCTCGGAGGTGGCGCCGCCGATGTCGGGAGGCCCGGAGCGGTACCAATCGAGCATGTTGGCCGCCGCTCTCTCCAGGGTGAAGGGTCCGTCGAGATAGGCGGCCAGCACCGCCCAGGTGAGATCGGTGTCGTCGGTCCCCTGTCCGGGCCGCCAGCAAAACGGCCCCCCGCCGGTGATCTCCCGGTGGACCCCGTGCCTCCGCTTGATCTGGGCGGGACTCATGAACTCCAGGGTGGCGCCCAGGGCGTCGCCCGCCGCCACGCCCAGCAATCCGCCGGCGATCCGATCTCTGAGATCCAACGTAACTCCCTCCATGACCATGGGGCCAGCCTACCCTCCGGTAAGGTCGGCAGTCTTAGCCCAAGCCGCTCCCGGCCCGCTCCGCGCAAAACCCGGTCCGGCCTGCCAAACTGGGAAACTGCCACAAGGAAGCTGGAGGAACCAATGAGACCTCTCGACGTCGAGTACGCCCGCAGCCAGTTCCCCGCCTTTTCGGATGACCGGCTCACCGGATGGGCCCACTTCGAGAACGCCGGGGGATCCTATGCGTGCCGCCAGGTCATCGATCGGTTGACCGATTACTACCGGCACACCAAGGTCCAGCCCGAATACCGCTTTCCGGTCTCGGTCAGGGCGGCAGCGTCCATGGAGGAGTCCTATCAGCGACTGGCGGCATGGATGGGGGTGGGAACCGACGAGATCCACTTCGGACCCTCCACCTCGCAGAACACCTATGTGCTGGCCAGGGCGTTTCGATCCATGTGGGGGGAGGGTGACGAGATCGTGGCATCCACCCAGGATCACGAGGCCAACGCCGGGGTGTGGAGGCGCCTGTCGGCGACCGGCATCACGGTCCGGGAGTGGCTGGTCGATCCCCGGACGGGGACCCTGGACATCGCCGACCTGGAGGGACTCTTGACCGAGCGAACCCGACTGGTGGCGTTTCCCCACGCTTCCAACGTGGTTGCGGCCGTCAACCCGGTGAAAGAGGTGGTGGAGCGGGCCGCGGAGGTCGGCGCCAGGGTGGTGGTCGACGGGGTGTCCTACGCTCCCCACGGCCTACCTGACATCGGATCGTTGGGGGTGGACGTCTACCTCTTCTCCGGCTACAAGACGTGGGGTCCGCACCAGGGGGTTATGTTCGTCCGCCGGGATCTGGCGGAGCGGTTGGGGAACGAGGGCCACTACTTCCTGGCCCCCGATGACCTACGGCACAAGCTGGTCCCGGCCGGACCCGACCATGCACAGGTGGCGGCCTGCGCGGGGATCGTCGAATACCTGGACGACCTCTACGTTCATCACCGGGGACCGCCGGCCTCTGCAGTCGAGCGGGGCCGTGCAATGCACGACATGTTCCGGGCGTACGAGACGGAGCTACTGGGTCGGCTGCTCGGCTATCTGTCCCAGCGCGACGACCTGCGGCTCTGTGGGCCGTCCGATCCCGCCCGGAGGGCGCCCACGGTGGCCATCGTCCCGTCGCGCCGGTCTGTGGGCGAGGTGGCCGAGTCCCTGCTGCGAAGCGGGATGATGGTGGGAAACGGGGACTTCTACGCTCCGCGCCTGCTCGAGGGCATGGGCATCCCCCCCGATCCGGGCGTGGTGCGCATGTCCTTCATCCACTACACCACCCGCGAGGAGATCGAGCGCCTCATCGGCGCCCTCGACCTCGCCCTGGGCTGAGAGGGACCCACCGCTGCGGAGAGTCATGCGGCGGAACCGACGGTTCACGGGGAGCCGGTGCCGGGAGGCCGGTCTCCGCTCCGGTCAGGAGGCTTCCCACAACTCTCCGGCCCCGCCGAAGAAGGCGTACCACGCGAACCAGAACTCGTTGCGGTGGGGAGCGAATTCCAACCGGGTTCCGGCCAGGGGACCGTCGATCGCCTGGCCCAGCAGATTCCAGGTGCTTTGGGTCTCCCGGTCGGTGAACAGGTCGTCGTCGGCAGGCTCGAAAGTGAGAGGCCCCTCGGATGAGACGGCCACGAAGGCCACCCCGGTCCCGATCGGTCGTCCGTTGGGAATGATCGTGTCGTCCAGCGCATCGGCGGTGTGGGCGGCTCCCCACATCACGGCGATGGGAACCTCGTCAACCCTGTCGTTGATGACCCGCAGCGTGGCGAGGTCGTCGAAGGAATAGGCCTTGTACTCGTCGTTGACCGAGACCCCCACCACCCGCGATAGAGCCGGGAGCCGGTTGTCCAGTTCTCCATTGAACAGGAAGGGCCGGGACGACGAGGAGTAACCGATGTAGGGATTGACTCCGTAGGAGATGCCGAACTCCTGTTCCGGACCGAGCACGCACCCTTCCGGATGGGAAGCGGCGAAATCGGAAAAGGCCACTATCGCGGAGGGGAGGTAGGGGAGCGCCGGACCGCCCGCATAGGCGCCGACGATGGGCTCTCCGGTGACCTGCTGCCAAAGCGAAGTGGTCTCCAGGTCCCACATGACCAGGTCGGAGTGGCGCAGCAGCCCCGAGACGCCGAAGCGCAGATGGCCGCCGTCGGGCGCCACGGGGTCGAAGACGACCGCGGTGTTGCACAGGGGGCAGTAGGTGACCAGCACCGGTCGGTCGCCGAAGCGGTCGTTGACGATCTCGTGACGGGTGAGAACCCGGAGGGGATAGAAGCGGGCGTCGTCCCCCATGCGGACCAGCATCCCTGGATCCGCCTCGGAAAGCCACTCCCGGGCTGTCTGGGTATCGACGAACACCGGCCGGTCCAGGGGGCGGATCAGATCGCGGGGATCGATGGTGGGGATCCCCAGTCCCAACTCTCCCAGGTCGATGGTGGTCCGGGACCAGTCGGTCGGCCAGGACGCCACCGCCATCTCAAGGTGGGAGGGTGGAGGGTTGGGATTGTCGTCGGCCACCGGCCGCAGGATCCCAGGGGCGTCAAGCGGTGGGGGACACCCTCCGGCTCCGTCCACCGGGGTATCGGTTGCGGGTACGGTTGTGGCCGAAGCGGCCTCCGCCGCCTCTCCCGACGCGGCGGCTTCGGCTGTTTGGGAGGTGGCGGCGGGTTCGGTGGGCTCGGGTGTGGGGGAGGCTTCGGTCGATTCGGGGCTGGAGGCAGGGTCGGTCGGCGTGGTCTGGGAGCCGGAATCGGCAGGGGCGTCGGATGGCGCTTGGGAGGTTGGGGAACCGGTCGCCGGCTCCTCGCCCCCACAGGCTGTGGCGAACATCACGATCACAAAGCCTATGACGCCAGCCCTCAGCCAAGAGGGACTGTGAGACATGGTGGCGAGTCTAAATCTTGTGGGGAACTTATAGTTATTCCCTTATTCGACACACCCCATCCGGATCCGCGACGTGAGCATGCACTCTCCCCCGACCTCCGGCGGCGCCTCCGCCGGAGGGACGACGTTCACCGTGGAAGAGTTGGCCGGACGCATAAAAGGAGCCTTGGACGGCGCCTTTCCTTCCCTGGTATGGGTCACTGGAGAGGTGGCCAACCTCACCAGGTCCAATGCCGGACACATCTATCTGGATCTGATGGAACGAGCCTCCGAGGACTCCGGCGATGAGCAGACCTTGTTGCATGCGGTGATATGGGAGAGCCGCCGGGTGGAGATCAACCAGGCGCTCCGAAGGGCGAAGTGGGGGAGGGTGTCGGACGGGGACGAGATAAAGGTGAAGGTGGGGGTGGACTTCTACCGGCCCCAGGGCAGGTTGACCCTCCAGATCCACGAGGTTGATCCCCACTACACCCTGAGCAGGTGGAAGAAGGAGAGAGAACGGGTGGTGGCGGCTCTGAAGAACGAGGGGGTCTTCGAGCACAACCGGAGTCTCCGCCTCTCCGCGGCTCCTCACCTCCTGGGCCTGATCACCAGCGAAGGGAGCAGGGCGCATGCCGATTTTCTTGCCACTCTCGACGAGAGCGGATTGGGATGGCGGGTGGCGTTCCATCACTCCGGCGTTCAGGGTGACGCGGCCCGGGCTTCGCTCATCGAGGCGATCGGGCGGCTCTGCGAACTCGGCCCGGACATCATCTGCATCGTCCGGGGAGGCGGGTCCACCACCGACCTGGCGGTGTTCGACCACGAGGAGGTGGCTCGGGCGATCGCCCGCTGCCCGGTGCCCGTCATAACCGGCATCGGCCACGAGTTGGACCGGACCGTCTCCGACCTGGTCGCCCATCGCTCCGAGAAGACCCCCACCGCCTGCGCCTCCTGGCTGGTAAACCGGAACCGCCTCTATCTGCGGCGGGTCGACTCGGTTGGAAGGAGGCTGGCCGAGACGGCCGGGTCGGTGGTGATGCGTCATCGACGGCTGCTGGACCGCTCTCCCTCCGAGTTGGCCGCGGCCGTGGAGGGAACTGTGGCCCGCTTCCGTCGGCGTCTCCACCGCTCCGGCGAACTGTTGCCGGCCCAGGTCCGGCCCCTCCTGGACCGGGCCGGCGGGATACTTCATTCTCGTCATGCCTCGCTGGCGCGCGAAACCGGCCTGAGTCTGAGAAGGGAGCACGCCCGCATCGACACGGCCGTGACGGTCACCGAGGCCTATGATCCGCGGCGGAACCTGGCGAGGGGCTGGTCGATCACCCGCCGTGTGGGAGGGGGAGTCATCAGTTCCATCACCGGGGTGGATCAAGACGAGACCATCGAGACCTGGCTGTCGGATGGTACGGTGATCAGCAGGGTATTGGACACCGAAGCCGTCCCGCCGTCTCCCAACGCCGAAGGAGTGACAAGCCATGAGTGAATCCCCGCCTCCTCCGAAGACGCCCCGGAGCTACGCGGAGGGACTGGCCGAACTGGAGGAGATACTCGACTATCTCCGGGGAAGCGAGGTGGACCTGGAGGCCATGGCCGAAAAGGTGGAGCGGGCCGGCAATCTCATCCGCTTCTGCCGCCAACGACTAGACGACGTCTCGTTGCAGGTGAACGACGTCCTGGAGTCGGTGAAAGCCGCCCTCGAGGAGGAGCAGTAGCAGGGACCCTCACCGGCCGGACACGGCTGGTATCCCGGTGTCGGTTCTAGTCCTGGGAGAAGTCGGGAGGCGCCATGGTCCCCGGCAGGCAGGTGCGGTAGTCGGCGAAGAGGGTCTGCACCGACCTGCCGATCCCGCCGACGGCGTCGAACAACTGGGAGTGCGCCACCCCCCTTCCCAGGTCGGCGAACCAGGACACCGAGCGGAGGCCCACCCACTCTCCACCCGGCATCCGCAGGAGGTGGACGTTCAGATCGGCGTTCATGAACACCCAGGAAGTCGGCAGAACCGAGCTGACCCCGTTTCCGTGGTCGGAGCTGATCACCGCCCGGAGCAGGGGCGTCAGCCTTTCCCCGGCCACCAGGGGAGTGAGGATTCTCATCCACACCGCTCCCGGACCTGCCCGGTCGTACTCCCCCTCCACCTGGCGCATCTCCACGCCGTGCCGATGGAAATACGGCCGCCCCCCGACGCCCACCCCCACCCGTTCCATGTCGACCGGCGAAGCCTCGGCCACCGGAGCGGGAAGCAGCGCCTGATCGGGCAGAGCTGCTTCCGGCGGGGGCCGGTCGGCGACCCGGAGCCGCATGGCGGTGGCCTGAGCGACCTGGGTGTCTCCGGCGCTGAGATATGCTCGCACCAACTGGATGCGTTTTCCCTCCCGAAGGACGGAGGTTGTGACCCGCAGGGGGACGGTGGGGACCACCCGGAAGATGTCAACGGTCAGGCGGGCGACCTCCATGGGCGTCAGGGTGGGGACGGCCTCCATCGCCCGGGCCAGGAGTCCGGCCACCAGACCGCCGTGTTGTCCGTCCTTGTACCAGCCGGATCGGGAGAGGGGCGTCGAATCCACCACCTCGGGGTCGGAGGTGGGTAGGTAGGGGGCGGGAGGGATCTCCATCAAATCGGGGAGGTTATCACCGCCGGGTAAACTCGAATCCGATGGCCCGGGACAAGGTATGGAGAGCGGCGGTGATCACTCTCAGCGACGGGGTGATCGCCGGCACCCGCCAGGACCGCTCCGGGGACGTGCTGTCGGGGATGCTGGGGGAAGCCGGATATGAGATCCGGGTGCGGAGGGCTGTGGAGGACACCGAAGAGTTGATCGTGGCGGCGCTGGTCGAAGCCTGTGAGGAGGTGGACCTGGTGGTGACGACGGGTGGGACCGGGCTGGGGCCCCGCGACGTGACCCCCGAGGCCACCCGCCGGGTGATCGACCGGGAGGTCCCCGGCCTTTCCCAGATGATGATGGCCGCCGGCCTGGCGGTTACTCCCATGGCCGCCCTCTCCAGGGCCGTGGTGGGCGCCCGGGGATCGACGCTGATAATCAACCTACCGGGCAGTCCCAAGGGGGCGGTGGAGAATCTCGAACCGGTGCTGGGGGTTCTTCCCCATGCCCTCGACCTGCTGGCGGGGGACACGGTTCACTAGAAAAGACGGTTGGTGAGGGTCGCTACTCCTCCAATACCGGGTTTTGTCACACCTCCTCTTCATACTTGGGGCATGGACATTTTGATCATCATCGTTTTGATTGTGGTGGCTCTGTTGTTGGTTTGGAATATCGCCCAGCGTCGTCGTCACCAGCGGGAGACACAGCTTCAGGATCAATCCGAAAGCGCCTTGGAGGCGATCCTCGCAGCGCTGGACCGCGACCAGCAGGCACGGGAACTTCAAGCCGAAGCCCTGTCGGCGAGGACCGCAACCGCGGCTGCGGCGGAGGCGGCCCGGATGGCCAAGGCCGAGTTGGAGACACAGGCGCGGTCCAGCGCCGAACTCGTCTCGCAGCAGCAGCAAACCTTCGATCGCACCGCCCAACAAATCGGAGTCCGTATGGAGAGAATGCAACGGGACCTCGCCTCCCGGCAGGGTAACTGGTCCGAGCAGTTCGGTCAGGTGAACGAGACCCTGGCCAAGCTGGGGGGGACCACCGAGTCGCTCACCCACATGCTCAGTTCTCCGGGCCAGAAGGGAAGCTGGGGGGAGAAGGTGGCCGAGGACATCCTCCGGGCGATGGGTATGAAGGAGGGCCTCTCTTACGAGGTGAGAAAGCGGCTCCCCGGCGGGGAGATACCGGACTTCTCCTTTTCTCTTCCCAAGGGCCAGTTGCTGTGCATGGACTCCAAGCTCCCATTCGACTCCTACCGGAGCTACCGGGAGGCGCCCGAAGCGGAGAAGGAGAAACACCGTCGGGAGTTCCTCCGTGCGGTGCGAGGGCATGTGAAGGCTCTCTCCGCCAAGTCCTACGGAGACGCCGGGATGGTGCTGATGTTCATCCCGCTCGAATCGATCTATGCCTTCATCTGGGAGAGCGACGCCGGGTTGTTGGACTTCGCGTTCGAGAACGGGGTGATGCTCTGCAGTCCCTCCAACCTCTTCGCGGTCCTAACCCTGGTGAGGGAAGCCAATGCGGCGTTCGCGCTGGAGAAGGCCGGCGACGAGGTGCTGGAGATCTTCAACCTGGTGAAGAGGGAGTGGATGGACACCCAGAAAGTGATCGAGGTGCTCCGGACCCACATCAAGAACGCCGACAAGAAGGTGGACGAGATCACCGGGAAGCGCTATCAGGCAATGGACAGGGTCTTCGACCAGATCGACTCGGTGCGAAGCGATCGGGGAATGGCCCCCACCGACGAAGTGGCGCCCGGACAGACTGTCCCCTTGATCAAGGTCATCTAGGGAACCGGCGGAGGGATCGCCTGACCGGCCGCCGGTGTCGGGGGGCGGGCCGGAGATTCTCTATCCTCTGACGGACATGTCGGATCTGGAAACCATCCTGCAGACCGCCCTGGATTGGGGTCGGGCGAAGAAGCGGTTTGCTATGGCCACGGTGGTCGGTGTGAGGGGATCCACCTACCGGCAGCTTGGCGCCCGCCAACTCGTGGCCGAGGACGGCTACTCGGTGGGGACCGTGTCCGGCGGCTGCCTGGATCAGGACCTGCACCGGGTGGTGGAAGAGGTACTGGCCTCAGGTGCCCCCCGACTGGTGGAATTCGACCTGACCGCCGACGATGAGGCGATCTGGGGATGGGGGATCGGGTGCAACGGCGCCACGGAGTTGCTGGTGGTCCCGGCGGCCGATGCCCGGGAGTGGGCTGAGCAAGTCGCATCCTCCCGCACCCACGGGCGCCCACTGGCAGTGGTGCACGAGCTGTTCGGGCCCCGGTTCGCCAAGTTGTACGTGCGGACCGACGGTGTGCAGGGCGGTTCCCTGTCGGATTCATCCCTGGAACCTCAGGCTGTCTCAATGGCTCGGGAAGCCATCGCCGAGGGCAGTTCCCATGTCAGCGCTCCCCAAGGTCGGCGGATGATGGTGGAGGCGTTGGGCGCCCCCTCCAGGCTCCTGATCTGCGGGGCGGGCCATGACGCCGATCCCGTGGCCCACTACGCGGCCGAGCTGGGATTCGAGGTGGTGGTGAGCGACGAGCGGGAAGGCCTGCTCACCCCCGAGCGTTTTCCCTCCGCCCACCTGGTGCCGGCGCATGCTTCCCGGTTGGGCTCGGAGATAAGCCTTGACCGGCGCACCTACGTGGTGGTGATGAGCCACAATTATCTGCGGGATCTCGATTACCTGCGGTCTGTCCTGGGCAGTGACGTGCCCTACATAGGAGCGCTGGGACCCGGCGCACGACTTGAGCGTCTGATTGGCGATCTGGAGGAGTCGGGATCACCTCCATCCACCGAAGACCTCGCCAAGATGTACGGACCGGCCGGTCTGGACATCGGCGCCGAGGGACCCAAGGAGATCGCATGGGCGATCATGGCGGAGATACTGGCTGTGCGGCGCCGTCAATCCGGCGGCTATCTGCGGGACCGGAAGGGTCCGGTATTATCTCGCCGAAACTGATTGCCTCCACATTCTTTCAATCCAGCAACCGAGGCCGGTTCAGGAGCCAGAGGAGCCCCAAATGAAGATCGAACATGAAATTGAAGTAGCCAAGCCCCTCTCGATGGTCTGGGATTTCTTCCAGGACATCCCGTCGGTGGTCCAGTGCATGCCCGGAGCAGAGCTAACCGAGGACAAGGGCGACGGCGTGTACGCCGGCAAGATCTCGGTGAAGCTCGGGCCGCTCAGCGCCAACTTCGACGGTGAGGCCACGATCGAGCCGGACCCGGATGCCCGGTCTGCCACCATCACCGGAAAGGGTGTGGACCGGCGGGGAGGGAGTAGAGGCCGGATGACCGTGGAGTATCAGCTGCGGGAGACGGAGGGCGGCACCGGCGTGAGAATCGAGGCCAACGTGTCTCTGGCCGGCGCAGTGGCCCAGTTCGGGCGGAGCGGGCTCATCAAGGAGATCTCCAACCGGCTGATCGGCGAGTTCGCCGAGTGTTTGGAGGGAAAGCTCAGCGCGGTCACCGTCGAGGAAGCCGCCCAGGTGGAAGCGGGGGAGGTAAAGGGACTCCAGCTGTTCTTCCAGACCCTCGGTTCCCGGATCAAAGGACTCTTCTCCGGCTCCGGGTAGAGATTCCGGATGGGTTGTCCGGTTCCTTGATCAGCGCTTCCAGGAAGGCTCCAACTCGGGATCGATCCAGTAGCGCTTGATCGCCTCGGTCACCACCGATGGCGCCAGCAACTCCCTGTTGGCGAGGGCGGACAGGACGCTCACCACCAGGTAGCCGGCGTCGATTTCGAAGAACCGCCGGAGCTTTTTGCGGGTGTCTGAGCGTCCGAAGCCGTCGGCGCCCAGGGTGACGTATCGGGCTGGAACGTATCTCGAGATCTGGTCCGGCACGGCGCGCATGAAGTCTGTGACCGCGGTGATCACCTCTCCCGCCGCCGCCAGTCTCCGGGTCACGTACGGCTCCCTCGGACGTCGGTTGGGATGGAGCAGGTTCCAGCGTTCCACTTCCATCGCCTCGGTGCGCAGGGCCTGGTAGGAGGTGGCCGACCACAGTTCCACTCCGATCCCGTAGTGTTCGGCCAACTCCTGCTGGGCCTCCAATGCGGCGCCCACGGTCGATCCCGAGAAGAGGATGGAGCCCTGCTTTGACACGCCCTCGGGGGAGGGGGCCCAACGGTAGAGCCCGGCCAGGATGCCCCCGTCCACGCCGGTGGGTTTGGAGGGATGGTGGTAGTTCTCGTTGTACACGGTCAGGTAGTAGGAGATGTCCTCGTTCTCCTGGTACATCCGCCGGATGCCGTCCTCGACGATCACACCCAACTCGTAGGCGAAGGCAGGGTCGTAGCTTCTCATGGAAGGGACGGTGGTGGAGAGCAGCAGGCTGTGGCCGTCCTGGTGTTGGAGGCCCTCGCCCATCAGCGTGGTGCGCCCGGCGGTGGCGCCCAGGAGGAACCCGCGCGCCCGAGCGTCGGCGGCGGCCCAGATCATGTCGCCTACCCTCTGGAATCCGAACATGGAGTAGAAGATGAAGAAGGGGATCATCGGGATTCCCCGATTGGCGTAGCAGGTGGCGGCGGCCGTCCAGGAGGCGAGCGAGCCTGCCTCGGTGATTCCCTCCTCGAGGAGTTGCCCGTCCTTTCTCTCCAGGTAGGCCAGGATCATGGCCGCGTCCACCGGCTCGTAAAGTTGGCCGCGCGACGCGTAGATGCCGAGTTCCCGGAAGAGGGGATCCATGCCGAATGTGCGGGCCTCGTCGGGGACTATCGGCACCACCCGCGGTCCGAACTCGGGCACACGGCACAGGTTTCTGAGCAGTCTCACGAAGGCCGTGGTGGTGGAGACCTCCACCTTGCCGCTGCCCTGGTTGAGCACGTCGAAGGTCTCGGGAGGAGGGAGGGTGAGGGGCTTTCGGACCCGGACCACCCGGCTGGGAAGCCAGCCCCCCAGGCGTTTGCGGCTCTCCATCAGGTATTGGTATTCGGGAGAGGAGGTGGGCGGCCGGTAGTAGGGGGGGTCGAGATCTCCCTCGAAGGCCGCGTCGGGGATTTCCTGGCGCAACTCGAGTCGATCGCGGAGTTGCATGAGTTGCTGGTTGGTGAGTTGCTTGATCTGGTGGGTTGCGTTCCTTCCCTCCACGTCCGGTCCCAGGGTCCAGCCTTTGATGGTCTTGGTCAGTATCACCGTGGGGGCTCCCGAAGCGCGGGTGGCCGCTTCATAGGCGGCATACACCTTGTGAGGGTCGTGACCTCCCCGGCGCAGTTCCCAGATGTCTCGGTCGCTCAGTACCTTGGCCATCTCCAGGGTGCGGGGGTCTTTTCCGAAGAAGTGCTCTCGCACATACGCTCCGCTCTCGGCCTTGTAGCGCTGGTACTCGCCGTCGAGGGTCCGGTGCATCACGTCCACCAACGCCCCGTCATGGTCCCCCGCCAACAATGGATCCCAACCCGATCCCCACACCACCTTTATCACGTTCCAACCCGCTCCCCGGAAGATCGCCTCCAACTCCTGGATGATCTTGCCATTGCCCCGGACCGGGCCGTCCAGTCGCTGAAGGTTGCAGTTGACCACCCATATCAGGTTGTCCAGACCCTCCCGAGCCGCCAGGGAGATGGAGCCCAGGGCCTCGGGCTCGTCACACTCCCCATCGCCCACGAAGCACCACACCCGGCTGTCCTCGGTGTTGTCCAGGCCCCGGTTGTGGAGGTATTTGTTGAAACGGGCGTGATAGATGGAGTTGATCGGGCCGAGTCCCATGGAGACGGTCGGGTACTCCCAGAACTCGGGCATCAGCCTGGGATGGGGGTATGACGAGAGCCCCCCGCCGTCGATCTCCATGCGGAAATTGTCGAGATGGTGCTCATCGAGGCGACGTTCCAGGAAGGCCCGGGCGTAAGTTCCCGGGGCGGCGTGCCCCTGGATGTAGATGGCGTCTCCCGGTTGGCCTTCTTCCTTTCCCCGGAAGAAGTGGTTGAACCCTATTTCATAGAGCAGCGCCGACGAGGCGAAGGTGGAAAGATGCCCGCCGATGCCCTTTTCGGTGTAGTTGGCCTTGATGACCATCACCGCCGCGTTCCAGCGAATGAAACGGCGGATCCTCTTCTCCATTAACAGGTCGCCCGGATAGGCCGGTTCCTCCTCGGGCGGGATGGTGTTTATGTAGGGGGTGCTGATCGAGCCCGGAGCGGACATGCCCTTCTGACGGGCTCGGTCCATTAGCTTGGTGAGGAGGAACTCCCCTCGCTCCGTTCCTCCCTCCTCCACCACCGCGTCGAGCGACTCGATCCACTCCGCGGTCTCCTGGGGATCGGCGTCCTGGTGCTGGTGTACGAAGCCGTCCACGTATGAGAGGCTGTAGTCTTTCCAGTAGGTCATCGTTACCGGGAAGACTACCCCCGATTAGCGGAATCTCCGGTCGCATTGGCAGACGTCGGAGCTTGGGAAGAAAGGATTCCACACCCTGCGGGTACTGCTCATCTCCACCTACGAACTGGGACACCAGCCACTCCACGTGGCCTGGCCGGCCGCCGCGCTACTGTCTGCAGGACACTCGGTCCAGGCCATGGATTTGTCGGTGGAGGAGTGGGACGACGCCAGGGTGGCGTGGGCGGATGTGGTGGGGATCTCGGTGCCGATGCACACCGCCATGCGACTCGGTGTCGAGACCGCTCGCCGGATAAGAGAGGCCCGTCCGGGGTTGGCCATCGCCTTCTACGGGCTGTACGCGGCGGCGGCCTCCGACCGGGCGGTGGGGGAGGTGGCCGACCGGGCAATAGCAGGCGAATACACCGCCGAGTTGGTGGACTGGGTCGGCGGGGTGGGAATCGGACCTGGGGGAGGGGGCGTCCCGATCAGCATCTCCACCGCTCGCTCCTCCTCGCTGGTACCTGCGCGTGGCCTGTTGCCTTCCCTCGACAATTACGCCTGCATGCACCATGGGGGAGCTAGGAGACTGGCCGGGTACGTGGAGGGGAGCAGAGGTTGCCGCCACCGCTGCCGCCACTGTCCGCTGCCCGCCGTCTACGACGGGCGTTACCGGATCGTGGATCTGGATAGCATCCTGGCCGATCTTCAGTGGCTGACCGAGAACGGAGCAGAGCACATCACCTTCGGTGACCCCGACTTCCTCAACGGGCCGGCGCACGCCCGTCGTCTGATAGAGGCTGCCCACTCCGAGTTTCCCGAATTAACCTTCGACCTGACAGTTAAGGTTGAACACATCCTCTCCCACAGCTCGATATGGGCGGAGATGGCCAGGCGCAACGTGGTATTCGTGGTGTCGGCCTTCGAGACGGTCAACGATCGGGTGCTGGCGTATCTCGACAAGGGCCACACGGTCTCGGAGTTGCCTCAGGCGGTGACCGTGCTGCGAGAAGCGGGACTGGCGGTCCGTCCCTCCTGGCTTCCCTTCACTCCCTGGACGGGACTCTCCGACCTGGACGACATCTTCTCCTTCATCGCCGATGAGGGCCTGATGGGCGCCACCGACCCGGTGCAAATGGGGATCCGCCTTCTGGTGCCCGAAGGCTCGCTGGTGCTGTCCATTCCCGGCGCCAGGAGCGAGATCCTGGGCCCCTACGACTTCGCAACTCTCAGCTACACCTGGGAGTCCTCGGCGCCGGAGATTGACGAGTTGCAGCAGAGGGTGCTGGCCCTGGCCGAGCAGGGCAGCCGGGGCGAGATGGATCCCCGCCAGACCCTCCACACCCAGTGGACGGCGGCCCGCCAGGCCATCGGACGGCCGCCCCCCTTTCTCGAGGAGGTGGATTGGGAGGAGTCTGTCCCCGGACTCACCGAGTCCTGGTTCTGCTGCGCGGAGCCCACCGAGATTCAAATGGCGGGCGTGTCGGGCTGAGAGGCCGAGTCGGGCCCGCATCACCGTCCCTTTCACGCACTTTTTCGCGAAAACTGTCACTATCCCGCGAAAACCCCCCTTCCGGGCCCATCCCCCGCCACCACCACCGAACTCGGAAAGTCGCGAAATCCCAGGTGAGGACGACCTCCGGTTGAGAGGTTTCCTACGACGACCAACGGGATCTCTGCGGTCCGGATGAGCTCTGAGCCGGACCGGTTGGCACAATTTGCAGCATGGTCAGTATGGACCGGCCGCCGGGTGAAGTCAACCCGTAGAGAGGCGCTTTTTTCACGGTCTTCCTGTTTTCGGGTCCCACCGGGTCAAAAGACGCCCACCCGCACGCCCTCGCTGGTTTGGATCTAGCGGTAGGAGAGACACCTTTGCTCGAAGGGGCATGTGCCGCACCACTCGCCCACCCGGAAGGGAGGCGAGGTGGCGTCGAGGAGGTCCCACCGGGAAGCGGTCTCGGCGAAGCTTCCCAACCGGGAAGCCAGTTCCCCGATCCGGTCCCGTTCCCAGGCCACTCGTTCACATTGCGGGTCTCTGCCCCTGGCGAGATGGTGGATGTGAGTGGCCACCGTGGGAGAGTTCGGAAAGCGGAGCAGAGCCCCCAGCGCATAGATCTCCGGCTCGTGAGGGTTGGATCCCCCCGAGAGGCCGGTCTTGTGGTCGATGGCCGCCGGGGTGCCGTCCGGCTCCCTTCCCACCGCGTCCGCCAGTCCGTAGGACACCACCGAGACACTGTGTCTCTCGGTCCGGAACCGGACGGTGAATCCCAGGGGAAACTCGGTTGCCCGGACGGTGACGGGAGGGGTGCAGGGGAGGCTTAGGTGCTGTGTGTAGAGAGCCTCCATCTCGGGATCGGCAGAGAAGTACGAACCCGGATCATCCGTGAGGAGGGCTTTGGCCATCAGGCGATGGAACCTGCTACCTGCCGCCAGGCCGGGAGAGGTCTCCCGGGATTGGTGCTCCAGATCGGCGGGGATGGAGAACCAGGCCCTCCAGGCGGCTCTCCTCTGGCAAAGGTCCATGTCCTCGAGCCGGGACTTGGAGAGCATCAGCCGGTAGGAGGAGGGCAGCCGGCGTCCTCTGTGTGGGGCGACCTCCTCCGCCGACGGGTCGATGGCCGGAAAGGTCCTGCACAGGTCGGAGACATCGCACATCGAACAATGCGAGCCTGGACGAATGTCCCCCGGGTCGGCCCCGACCATCCTCCGGTGGTCACACTCCAGTTTCTCCAGGGTCTTCTTCGCCTCTCCCTGAGGCATTTCCAGTCGGATCATCTCACCGTCCGCGGTCCTTATCTCATAGGCCTCCAATGAATCGGGGAAGCGAGGGTCGGAGACCACGGCGGCGATCTCCTCGGGGGCGGAGACGAACTCGTCTTCAGCCCTGATCTGGGCTGTCTTGAGCCGGTACATCTTCAGGAACCCGTCGGGGTCGGAGTGGACGAACTGGAAGAAGACCTCCAACTCCTGGTGGCCGATCGGAACGCTCAAACGGGGAAAGTCGAGGTCGAATTCTCCCCGGTCCCGGGGTGGCGGGAGCGACTTGGGTCTTCTGATCTGCGCGGCCACGATGGCTGCCTGCACCGGGTCGAATGGCTCCCCGGAGGCGCCTGGCGGCGGCCCACCGGTCAACTCGGAGGAGAGGGCGTCCCATGTCGCCTTCCACCGGCGAAGCGCCGGTGCGTTCCGGTTGGATGTGGGTGGGTAGCCCCCCAGATTCGCGAAGGCGCCGGGACAGATCCGCTTGCTCGGCTTGCCCACCAGGTCTTTGGGGGTGCTCATCAGCGGGAGAAGGGGAGAGAGGAACAGCGCCGATTCATCGCGCCTGAGGGACTTCTGCCATCATGGCGGAGATGCGAGCAGTTGTGCAACGAGTCTCCGCGGCGCGGGTCGTGGTGGACGGCGAGACGGTGGGAGAGATCGCCGGCGGCCTCCTGGCGCTGGTGGGCGCCACCCATGACGACACCGTCGATGACGCCCGCGCCCTGGCCCGAAAGATCGCAGGCCTGCGAATCTTCGCGGACTCGGCCGGGAAGATGAACCTCTCCGTGGCAGAAACCGGAGGATCGGCGCTGGTGGTCAGCCAGTTCACGCTGTACGGTGACGTCCGGAAGGGCCGCCGTCCCTCTTTCGTGAGGGCGGCGCGGCCCGAGCCGGCGCAGCGGTTGGTGGACGAGGTGGCCGCCGAACTGCGAGGACGGGGGATACCGGTGGCCACGGGGAGGTTCGGCGCCATGATGGAAGTCTCCCTCACCAACGACGGCCCGGTCACCATCCTGGTGGAGACGAGCGGCGGCCGGATAGTCTGACCGCCTGGGCTCTCGGCCCGGTCCCTTCATGGTGTTCGCAGACATCCCCTTGTTAAGGTAGGGGGATGTCGAATGCGACCGGCGCCGGCTACGCGGCCGAAGACCTCCTCTGAGGAGCGCCATGTTCCGGTGGCAGGCCCGCGGCATACAGAGAGCGCCCAAGCTGGTCCTGGCGGCGGTCGCAGCCATTACCGCGGCGCTGCTTGCCGGGTTCGCTGTGCAGGACGTTCCACCGGCGCCCATCGACGCCACCGCTTCCTTCCTGCCTGCCGAGAGCGAGCTGGCTGAAGCATCCTCCGCCATCCGGGAGAGCTTTCCGGCTTCCGCGGGGGTGGAAATCGTCCAGGTCCTCGCCAGGGGAGACGTTCTCTCCTCCGCTTCTCTCCGGCAGGTCAGTGACCTGCTGGCGAGGATCGTCAGCGATCCGATGATCCGACCCTTCGTCGTCGACGATCCCCTGGCCGGCTACGTTCCCATCACAGAGCGTCTCCTGGCCGCGGGAGGGCTGGACCTGGCCACCGTCTCCGACGCCGAACTGGAAGCGCTGTTGGCGCGATCGGTCCGGGTGCCCGAGTTAGCCGAAGCCAACGCCGGTCTGGAGCGTTTCGTCCCTCGCGACGCATCCGGGACGCCCATCGCCGGCCTCTCCCTGATCACTCTCAACGAGGCCGGCGACCCGTTGGGGTTGCAGGCCGCGCAACTGCGGGCCCACGAAATCACCGACTCGTCCGACCTGGCGCCGTTGGCGGTGTCCGCCATCACCAAGGCGAACAGCAACACCGAGGGGAGACAGGCCCGCCAGTCGAGCCTGTTCCTGCTGATGGGCATCGCACTGTTGGTGATCATCGCGCTGCTGGCCATCTTCTACCGCACCGCCTCGGACGTGGCGCTGGCGATCGTGGGGCTTCTGCTCACCATTCTCTGGACGTTCGGCGCACAGGCGTGGCTGTCGCCCGGCGGGGCTGGCCTGGTGGATCCGGAGAACATCATGATCGTCCTGGTGCCGGTCCTCTTGATCGGTCTGTGCGTGGACTATGCCTTGCAGATCACCGGACGCTACCGGGAGGCGTTGGCATTGGAAGGTCATGCGGGCCGGGGATCTCCCCGGTTGGCAGCCGGGGAGGCGGTTCGGTCCTCGGGGCTGCCGGTCATGCTGGCGGCGGCTACCACCGCGGTGAGTTTCCTCACCAACCTGACCAGCAAGTTCGAGCCGGTGGCCGACTTCGGGTTGGTGGCCGGTATCGGCGTCCTCTCGGGTTGGATCGTGATGACCACCTTCGTGCCCGCGGCGCGGTTGGCGCTCGACCGTGAGAACATGCGCAGGGGACGGAGCCTTGCGGTAAGGCCCGTGGCTGAGACGATCCCGGGCGCCGGAGCGGTCCTCTCCCGGGTGGCGAACACGGTGGTACGCCGCCCGCTGCCCATCCTGGGTGGCGCCATCGTGGTCACGATCCTGGCCGCGGTGGCCTCCACCGGTCTCGACACCACCTTTGCCCTGAAGGACTTCGTGCCCCGCGGCTCCGAGACCGAGAAGAACATCGAGTTCCTGGAGGAGAACTTCGACGGGGGCGCCTCCACGATGACCATCCTGATCGAGGCCGACCTGGACACCGTCAGGACCCTCCGCGACCTGTTCGACTTCTACACCACCCTCGCCGACCCCCGCAGGAGGCCCGAGGGCATCGCCGGCCCTCCCCTGGCGTCGGCGGGCACATTGTTGGTGGACTGGATCAACCAGAGCGGGCTTCCCGGCGACAACTACGACCCGGCCTTCGCAGCCGCCTACGCGGACCTGGATCTCGATGTGTTCGCGCCCGACGAAGAGGTGCGGGCTGCTTGGACGCTTCTCGAAGCGGCCGATCCCGCCGGGTTCTCCAGGGTGGTGGACTTCCGGTCCGGGGGCCCGGACCGCACCATCCTCCAGGTGCCGGTCACGGTGGAAGGCGTCGAAGCTTCCAGGGAGTTGATCGCCGAACTCGAGGCGTTGTGGGGAGGAGACGGCTCGGAGATCACCATCACGGGCGGCGATTCCCTCATCGCGCTGGTGACCGAGGAGTTGACCGCCAGCCAGGTGGTCAGTGTGGGCCTTACGACCCTGGCCGCCTTGCTGATCCTGGTGCTCTTCTTCGGCGTCACCGAGTTCCGTCCGGCTTTGGGACTGATCACCATCGTCCCCATCGCCGTGGCTCTGGTCTGGGTGCTGGGGGCGATGTGGGTGATGGGGATCTCCTACAACATGGTGACGGCCCTGATCACCGCTCTCACCATCGGCATCGGGGTCGATTACACCATTCACCTCACCCATCGGTTCCTGGAGGAGGAACAGGAGTCTCGCCGGATCCGCGACGCCATGCAGCGGGCCATGACCACCACCGGCGGGGCGCTGCTGGCCAGCGCTCTCACCACCGCTATCGGACTCCTCGTCCTGCTGTTCGCGCCGCTCGACCCGATGAGACAACTCGGCATGCTCACCGCGGTCACGATCCTGCTGGCCCTGGTCGCCGCGTTCGTGGTGCTTCCTCCGCTCCTGGTGCTGTGGGCGCTTTACCACCGGTGGCGGGCCCACGAGTTCGGTCCCGGGAGTCACCATCCCACGCCCGGCGCCTGACGCCGGCCGGGCGCCCTGCGACCGGGCTCCCGTTCAGGGCTTGCGGCCGATCGAAGCGATATAGGCCTTCCCGTCGGGGCAGACGTGGAAGAAGTCGCATCCTCGACACTCGGCGGACGGGGTGGGTTCCCATCGCTCCTCGGAGATGGAGCGTGCCAGTCCCTCCATCCGCCTTCGGGCGGCGGCCAGCCATTCGGCGTCTGCCTGCTCGGCGCTCGGGCTTTCCGCCAGCCTCCCCCCTCCCAGATAGGCGATGGTCACCGAGAGGTCGGTGGGGGCCGGGCCCAGTTCGGGGATCCCGCTCACGGCCAGGGCGTACACCTGCATCTGTGCCAACCGGGCCCCGTGGGGATCGTCCGGAGGGGGTCGGCCCGACTTGAAGTCGACGATCTCCCAGGCGCCGGACTCTTCCCGGTAGACGGCGTCGATCCGGCCTCTCACCAGAAAGCCCTCTCCCAGGCGGAGGGTGAACCCTCTTTCCAGCCACTGGACCCGCATCTTCGAAAAACGCGAGTCCAGGAACACCTGGAACGGGTCGGCCGGGGAATCGGCGGGGCGGTCTTCACCGGTGAGTTCCGCGAACTCGTCCTCGGGTTCCAGCAGGGGAACCTTGCCCTGGTGGTGCAACTCGATCTGGCGATGGATCCGGGTCCCCCGCCGGGTTGCGTAGGAATAACTGCGGGGAAGGGGATCCACGGCTGTCCAGAAGTACTTCTTCGGGCACTGGGCGTAGGTGACCAGGCCGGTGGCCGAGGTGGAGATCTCCCGGAGGGTGCTGTCGGGTGTGGGATCGGGTAGACGGAACAGGAGGCCGGAGAACTCATCCAGCGCCGCCTGGTATTCCTCTTCGACCTCCTCCCGACGTGCGACTCCCGCCGGCCAGTCGGGGTCTTCGAGAGCGCGGCGGATTCCCTCCGGCCACCCTTGGTCGCCAAAGAGGGGATCGGGGAAGTGGAGGGCCTGGGTGGGGGTGGCGAAGCTCTCGGGACGGGGAGGGGCGGGATAGGCCTGGTCCAGTTCTACAGGCACATCCTGCTCGGCGGTCCGTCCGGCGGCAGCCTGCCAGGCCAGTTTGAAGAACTCGCTCTGGCGGGGAAGTTGAGGCCGCATGGTGGGTTCGGGATACCCGTACCAGTGTGCTCCCGACAGGACCAGTTCTTCCTGTGCCCGGGTGGCGGCCACGTAGGCTATTCGCCACTCCTGTGACCGGTGCTGGGCCTTGACCTCCTCGGCGGTCCTCCGCAGGAGCCCGGTGAGCTGTGAGGCGTCCAATCCGGGAGTGATCGGCTCATGGGGCGGAGGGTCCAGCCGCCACTGCCAGGGAACGGTCTCGGCTTTCCGGTAGGGGTTGTCGTATCCGCCCACCGCCTGTGACGGGAAGTTGCGATTGTAGATGGCGGGCACGAACACCACCGGCCACTCGAGACCCTTCGCCTTGTGAACGGTGAGCAGCGCCACCGCGTCCTCGTCGGAGAGACGGGCGGCATCCACCTCCTCGGCGGGCTCCTCCAAGAGGGCGTCGAGATAGTCGAGGAATCCCCCGATGGTGGATTGGCCCTCGAGGGGCGACCAATCTTCGGCCAACTCCAGGAAGCGGTAGAGATTGAGGCGCGCAGACAACCGGGTGTTGGGGGACATCGATTCCACGTCCGCCCAGACTCCGGTCTTCTCCAGGATCATCCGGCAGGCGTCTCCGGCTGATCTGCCCTGACAGACGCCGATCAGTTCCCGGTATTCGGCGTGGAAGCGTCCGAATGCCTCGACCTGGGAGTCGGAGAGTTCATCCCAGAAGCGCTCGTCCTCCAGGCGGTCCAGCAGAGCTCGTGGCTCCCTCTCGGGATCGCGGCTGTCCAACCTGGCAAGTATTCGGATGTCGCCCAGGCCGAGCCTGAACCGGCTTCCGCTCAGCAGCCGGGCAGCAGCCACCCGGTCATCGAACCTGCCTATCACCTTCAGCCAGGAGTGGATCTCCACAACTTCGGGAACGGCCAGCAGGCCCCCCAGGTTCGCCACCTCCGCGGGGATGTCGTGGGACACGAGTTGTCGATACACCCCCGCCATGTCCTTGGTCTTGCGGAACAGCACCGCCATCTCCCGCCAACTCTTTCCCTCCCGTCGGCGTTCGATCAACTGCTCGGCTATCCAAACCGCTTCGTCGATGAAGGTGGGATGCCACTCGGCTGTCACACTCGAGCGGGGTGCCTCCGGGAGAGGTTGGAGGATGGGAGTGCGGGAGCCGATCTCGTCCTTTATCCGGTTGGCGAAGTGGATGATCTCGGGCCCCGAGCGCCGGTTGAGGGTGAGGTGGAGGGTCTGTGCGGGTGTCCCGTCCTCCGTGGGGAAGTGGGTGGGGAAACTCCGGAAATTCCCCAGGGACGCTCCCCGCCACTCGTACAGGGTCTGGTCGGAGTCGCCCACCACCGTCAGGGGGAACCCGTCACCGAAGAGCGACTGGAGGATCACCCGCTGAGCGGCGTTGGTGTCCTGGTATTCGTCGGCGACCGCGGCCCGGTATCGATCCCTGATCCGCCGGGCCATCTGGGGCTCGGCTTCGAGGATCCGGTGGGCCAGGACGATCAGGTCTCCGTAGTCCACCACGCCGAGTCTCCGTTTGTAGTCCTGGTACCCGTGGGCCGCCTCAACCATTCCCCGCCGCTTGGTGAAGGACGCCACCAGTCGTTCGTAATCGGCGAGGTCGCCCTTGCGACGGAACTCAGCGGCGTCGAGCAGGGGGACCTCGGCAGCCAGCATCTGTTCGTCCACCCGGTCGGGATCAACCAGGTGATCGGCAAGGGAGGAGGAAAAGCGGATGATCGCTCCCGGAAGGTAGAACATGTCGGTGTTGTCCAGCGCCGAGAGGGCGTTCTCCCTGATCACCCGCTTGACAAGTTGGCGAGTCTGCGCCGGGCCGATAATGGACAGATTCCTCTCCAACCCCAGGACTGCTCCGAACTCGGTCACTATCTGGGCGCAGAAGCCGTGATAGGTGTTGACCTGTGCCTCCCGGAGAGGATCGGCGCGGCCGGAGAGCACCTCCTGGATCTTGTGGGACAACTCCTCGGCCGCCTTGTTGGTGAAGGTCAGTCCCAACAGCTGTTCGGGGGGCACTCCCTCTTCCGCAACCAGTCTCGCCATACGGTGGGAGACCGTGGTGGTCTTGCCCGTTCCTGCCCCTGCCGACACCCGGAGCGGCAGAAGGGGGTAATCGACCACGGCCTGTTGCTCGGGGGAGAGCCGGATCGGGAGAGAACGGCTCACGAAGCGAAGGCCCCCTGCCCCTCGGGCCAGGCTGGACAGAGCGAACGGACCCGGCACCTCCCGCATTCCCGGGAGGGTCGGGGCGGCCAGGGGAGGGGGTCAGCCCTCTCGGCCAGTATCGCTTCGGCTATCTCCCTCAGTTCCCCCAACACCTCGTCCAGGTTGGCCGGGTCGAAGGACCGGGTCCATGACGTTTCCCTGTCGCAGAGGGGAAACCACAGTTCGGCCGCCGACACCCGGTCGGCGTCGGGTCCCCGACCCGACCGCGCCCACAGGTAGAACCCCAACTGCAGGGAGACTGCCGCGTCCTTGACCGCCATCGGGTTCTTGGAGGTCTTGTAGTCCACGATGCGGAGTGTCCCGTCCTCCATGCGGTCCACCCGGTCGATCCGCCCCCGCCACTCTATCCCGTCCAGATCAACGCGGATCCTCTCCTCGAACCCGATGGCCCGGCCGCCGTCCGCGGTCCAGCGCCTCTCCAGGTGTTCCAGGAGCCTGGTCCCTCGCTCCAGCCAGGCGTAGTTGAGCACCGGAGTCCCGAAGTCCATCTCGGCCAACCGGACGCTCAACTCCTGCAGGGCTTCGGGGAGATCCAGGCCCCGAACTTCCCGCTCTGATGAACGCCGGACGCTTTTCTCCAGGACCGAGTGCATCAGGCTCCCGAAGCGGAGATACGGGTTGTCGTCGGATGGATCGAGACGCAGGCGGGACTCCAGGGCGTAGCGTCGGGGACACTTCTGGTAAGCCTCGGCCTGGGAGGCTGACATGACATGTCCCGGGCGGATGAGACCGGTGTCCGGCCCTGGCGGGCGCACTCCCGCAAAGCCCCGGGGATCCCAGAGGTCCGGGCGACCCGGGCGGGCCAGCAGCGCGGCGGCGGCCAGCCGGCGGGGGAGGGTCTCGGAGATGTCCCGCTGGGTGCGTCGCAGGTAGCTCTCCGTCTCGAGTCGTCCCACCGGGGAGGAGGCGGGTCGCCCAGCGGGAGCCGCCAGCGGCTGACCGGACCGGTCGGCCAGGGAGAACACGAACCTGCTTACGGTGCGTCGGGCCTCGTTGAGATCGGGAGAGGTGGTCGTCCACACTACCCGGCGGCTGGCGCGGGTCATGGCCGTGTAAGCGAGGCTTCTCTCCTCCTCGAGTTGGAGTTGGACCAGCCCGAAGTGGTCCAGGTCCGGCCGGGATAGGAACTGACCCTCCAGCAGGGAGTGATAGGGTCGGGTGTCGGGGAACACCCCCTCGGTGGCTCCGGCGATGAACACCAACTCGAATTGGCGGCCCTTGGCCTGATGGATGGTGCTGATCGTCACCCGGCCTTCCTCGGGGTTGTGCGATGGGAGGAGGGGCGAGGCTTCCAGGTCACCCTCGAGAGTCAGGTTCCGGTAGTCGAGGAGTGAAGTCTCCGGAGAGCGCTCGGCCAGCCGGCCCAGGGTTTGGGCGAAGGAGGCCAGGGCGGAGCGATAGTCGGAGAGCCTGTCCGATTCCACTATCTCGGTGAACTGGGGGACGGCTCTCCACAGTCTCCAGAATCCCTCTGTGGCGGAGGCGTCCGTCGCCCACGAGGAGTCGCCCAGCAGGCGGGTTAACCCCCTGGCTTCCGGTAGCTTCTCCGAAAGCACTTCCGCCCACCTTTGACCGTCTCGGCGTCGGGTGCGGCTCAGTTCCGCCACCCTGCCCTGGGTCAGGGAGAACAGCGGTCCCAGCAGAGCGCTTTCCACGGTCCGGTCCACCGCAACCGTGAACCACTCCGGGTGCCTCTGGGGATCGGGAACGTCCACCGCCGCAGCCCAGGCCAGATCGAGCACCATGCGAACCGCCGGGTGGTCGATCAACCGGGCCCCCGGTCGGGTGTGGGGTATGCGCTCGCGGTCCAGCGCCCGGGAGAGTCCGGCCAGTAGGCGAGAGGTCCGGGTGAGGACCGCTATTTCGGGGTAGGGGACCCGGTCGACAAGCCGGAGGCGCTTGATCTCGCCGGCTATCCAGTCGTGCTCGGTGGTCTCCTGGTCGAACAGATAGAGGTCCACCCTCCCGGAATGGGAGGCCGGGGTGGGAAGATGTGGATCGGAGGCGAACAACTCTCCGGCAGGGGCCAGCACCTCCGCGGGAACGCGGAAACTGGTGTCCAGCCTGAAGACCCTCGGCGGCGTGTTCCCGGCGGCGGCGAAAGCGGAGGGGAAGGACTGCACCGAGGCCCGTTCGGCGCCCCGGAAGAAGAAGGAGGTCTGGTCGGGGTCGGCAACCGCGGTCAGGTGGCACCCGTGTGTCACCAGCTTCTTCAGTATCTCCGTCTGCACCACCGTGGCTTCCTGGAGTTCATCGGCCAGCACATACGGGAACCGGGCGGCCGTGCGCTCCCCGATGTCGGTGACTCCCAACGCCCGGTTGGTCAGGAGCAGGAGGCCGGTGTAGTCGGTCTTCCCCGCCTCTCGCAGGCGTTGGAGATACCTTTGGTAGAACCCGGGCAGGGCTGCCCAGGCGGGTCTGGTCCTTGCCTGAGCGGCCAGTTCCTCCGGGGTGACCCGCCTCTCCCCGCATCTGAGCATGAAGTCGGCCAACTCCTCGGCGAGGGTGCGGGTCTTCAGCATCCGCCGGTAGAGAAGCGGCCAGTCCTCGGGTGACTCCCTGTCCAGCGTCTCCTTGACGAACTGGATTTGTTCGGGGGTGGTGAGCACCATCGGCGGCCGGGTGCCCCCCAGGAGCATCTGGCAGTGTTCCTCCACCACCGCCCGGGCGAAGCCGTGGAAGGTTCCCACGGACATCTCCCCGAAAGAACGCCGGGCGCCGGAGGTTATTCGGCCCCGAAGATCCGAGGCGGTCTCCCGGGAAAAGGTAAGAGCCAGCACCTCGTCGGAACGGGCGATACCCGAGTTGATGAGATGGGCGGCCCGGCGGGCCAGGAGTTCGGTCTTGCCGGTCCCGGGCCCTCCGATGACCAGTTGGGTTCCTTCGGTCCGGGCGATCAGGCCGGGCCAGTCTCCTGGCGAGATCCTTCCGCAGCGAGGGTTTCCGACCGGAGAATCAGGCGGCGACATGGAGATCGACGGGCCGGCAGACGGGGCAGGCATCGGCCGGTCCCTGCTCAACCGACTCGACGGTGATCCCACCCTCGGCCAGCCACTCCACGATCTCCCGGCAGTCGTTCGAATGGGTGTCGGCGGTGCTTTGCATCACTTGCTTTTCCATACATGAAAAGCCTACGAAGGGGGTGTGACACTTTTAGTTGCCGGGATCGGGAGGTGGCTGTTCGGCGGCCCAGGCGGGACAGACAGGCTGGTAGGAGCACCAGTCGCACAGCCGGCTCTTTCTGGTGGGGAATGTGCCGGTGCTGATCGCCCGGTCGATCGCCCACCACAGGGCTTGGAGCTGTTTCTTCACTCCCCGCAGTTGCGTTGGCGAGACCGGGAGGCTGTGGACTTCCGAGTTCCCCAGATACAGCAGGCGGACCAGGTCGGGGGTCCTGTGATGATTCTCCTGGATCATCAGGGCGTACACCTTCAAGGCGAAGAAGCTGGAGTCGGCAAAACGCAAGGGAGGAGCTCTCCCGGTCTTGTAATCGGTGATCACGATCCCGCCTCCGGGAGCGGGATCAAGGCGATCGATCACCCCGCGAATCTCGAGTTGCTTGCCGTCGTCCTGCCGGGATTTCCCCTCGTCGATCAGCAGTGAAACGTGCAATTCTCTCTCCAAAGGCTCCAAGACGCGAGGATCCTCGATCCGGAAGTACCTTTCGGCAACCTCACGGCTACTCCGGTGGTATTCCTCCCGGCTCCCGGGATCCTCGGCGAACAGTTCCCGGTACTCGTCTTCTTGGAGCGTTTCCTCCCAGGCGACGTCGAACAGTTCCAGGAGCCGTTCGGGGTGGCGCTCGGCGGCGGGTAGCAGGAACAGCCGCTCCAGGGCAAGGTGGACGGCCGTCCCTCTGGCTTGCGCCGGGGTGGGTATCGACGGAAGCTTGTCGACATGACGGAATTTGTACAACTGGGGACAGGTCTTGAAATCGGAGGCCCGGCTGGGCGACAGATTGGCGAGCGGCTCGCTCCCATCCATCGGCGCCGGGGCGTCCCGATCGGTACAGGGTGGCTCCGTCCGTTCGGCGCCGGCGGCGCGGTCACGGGAGCCGGGGGTTTCGGCTCCCTTCAGCAATGTTCCGGACACGGGCTCCATCAGAGACGATCATAAGGGAAGGATGGGACATTTCCCGGTGTCTCCGAGGGGAGTCGGCGGTTGTCGCGAAACATGTCTCGGCGGGCGCCCCCACCCGCGGGACGGACCGTCCGGATGGGTCCGCTTCTCCCGGGCAATGCCGTGCGGGTTTACCGGGTATGGGGTCGACCCTCAACATTGCTAGCCTGAAACCCGCGACGCGTCCCACAGTCCACGGAAAATGGAAAGCGCCCAGGTACGTCAGACTTTTCTCGATTTTTTCTCCGAACGCGGCCACACCGTGCGCCCTTCGGCTTCTCTAATTCCGGTCGACCCCACCCTGTTGGTGACCAACGCCGGGATGGTTCCCTTCAAGCCCTATTTCCTGGGAGAGGAGACGCCGCCCTTCCCGCGGGCGGTGAGCGTGCAGAAGTGTGTCAGGACCATCGACATCGACATAATCGGCACCACCGCCCGCCACACCTCGTTCTTCGAGATGATGGGCAATTTCAGCTTTGGCGATTACTTCAAGCGGGACGCGATCCGCTGGTCCTATGAACTGGTGACCGAGGGTTACGGACTCGACCCCGAACGACTGTGGTTCACCGTCTATGAGACAGATGACGAGGCCGCCGAGCTTTGGATTTCCGAGGTGGGGGCGCCTCCCGAGCGGGTGCAGCGGGGAGGTAGGGACAACTTCTGGCAGATGGGAGTGCCAGGGCCGTGCGGGCCGTGCTCGGAGATCTTCTACGACCGCGGTCCCAAGTACGGGGAGGGAGGAGGCCCCATCGGGGGCGGAGAAGACCGCTATGTGGAACTGTGGAACCTGGTGTTCATGCAGAACATCCAGGACCGGCCCTTCCATGTGGTCGGAGACCTTCCCCGAAAGGGAGTGGACACCGGAATGGGCCTGGAACGGACAGCCATGGTGCTCCAGAGGGTCGGAAGCGCCTTCGAGACCGATGTGATGCGCCCGGTCCTGGAGGCCAGCTCCTCGATCTGCGGAGTGGCGTACGGAGCAGGGCCCCTCTCGGACGTCTCGCTGCGGATCCTGGCCGACCACGGTCGGGCCATGACCCTCCTGATCGCCGACGGGGTGGTCCCCTCCAACGAGGGACGGGGCTATGTCCTGCGGAGGTTGATCCGGCGGGCGGTGCGGCACGGGTGGCAACTGGGATACGAGGGGCTAATGATGCCCAGGCTGGCATCCGCCACGGTCAAGGCGTTGGGCAACGCCTATCCGGAGATCATCGATCAATACGACCTGATTCTGAAGGTGGTATCCCAGGAGGAGTACCGGTTCCTCCGCACTCTGGAGTCGGGCCACTCGATCCTGCAGGGCGAGATGGAGAGCCTGGACGAGGGCCAGGTGCTCTCCGGAGAGGTTGCCTTCCGCCTCCACGACACCTACGGGTTCCCCTTCGAGTTGATCATGGAGATCTCCGAGGAGAGACAGGTCGGGGTCGACGAGGACGAGTTCAGCCGCCTGATGGATGAGCAGCGCCGGCGGGCCCGGCAGGCCTGGAAGGGGGGAGACGAGGCTGCGGCGGCCGACCTGTACCGGGGACTGCTGGATGAGGTCGGGACGTGCGAGTTCCTCGGTTACCACCATGAGGAGGCAAGGGGTCGGGTGTTGGCCATACTGGCAGAGGGCGAGCAGGTTTCGGTGGCCCGGGAAGGGGAGGACGTGGAGGTGTTCTTGGACCGGACGCCCTTCTACGCCGAGGCGGGCGGCCAGGTGGGGGACACGGGGATAATGGTCTCGGACACCGGCGAGTTGGAGATCGCCGACACCCGCCATCCCCTCCAGGGCCTATCTGGGCACCGGGCCCGGGTGAAGAGGGGGTGGGTGGGAACCGGTCAGACAGTCCGAGCGGGCATCGACGCCCTGCGCCGCGAGGGAATCCGAAAGAGCCACACCGCCACCCACATTCTCCACTGGGCCCTCCGGGAGGGTCTGGGAGACCACGTCCGCCAGGCGGGGTCGCTGGTCACCGACGGCCGGCTCCGCTTCGACTTCTCCCACTACTCGGGTCTGGAACCCCGAGAGCTCGCCGAGATAGATGACCTGACGAACCGCAAGGTGATCGGCAACGGGCATGTCAAAACCACCGTCATGCCCATCGACGAGGCCCGCGCCTCGGGGGCTCTCGCCTTCTTCGGCGACAAGTACGGAGAGCAGGTGCGGGTGGTCCAGGTGGGCGACTACTCCCGCGAGTTTTGCGGAGGCACGCATGTTCCCACCGCCGGTCAAACCGGCCCGGTGGTGGTGCTGGGCGAGTCCTCGATCGGCGCCAACCTGCGCAGGATCGAAGCGCTCTCCGGCCAGGCGGCCTACGACCACCTGATAGCGGTGCGGGACGCCCTGGACCGCACCGGAAAGCGGCTCACCGTCCCCTGGACGCAGGTCCCCGAGCGGGTGGAGGCGTTATTGGAACGGGTTGGCGAGTTGGAGGACGAACTGGATGGGATCCGCTCCGCCCGGAGGGGGGAGCTTGCCGAGGAACTGGCGGGGTCGGCCCGGACTCACAACAACTTCAAACTGGTCATCTCGGCCCAGGAGGGGCTGGACACCAACCAGTTGAGGCAGTTGGCCATCGGGGTGAGGGATCGGATCTCTCCGGGAGTGGTGATCGTCGGTTCCGTTGCGAACGGCAAGGGTGCGGTGGTGGGAGCAGTTAGTCCCCTGCTGGTGAGTGAGGGCGTCTCCGCCGGTGATCTGGTGGGGACCGCAGCCCGGCTGATGGGCGGGGGTAGTTCCCGTGATCCCGAGTTGTCCCAGGGGGGAGGACCTCGCGGCCAGCTATTGGAGGAGGCTCTGGAGCAGGCCGGGAGCGCGGCGGCCCGAGCCCTCTCGGAGGTGTGAACTGGGACGGGTTCTGGCTGTGGACCCGGGTGAGCGGAGGGTGGGGGTGGCTCTGTCCGACCCCGGGGGGATAATCGCCCAGCCCTGGACGGTTATCGACCGGTCCCGGAGCGATGTGGTGGCAGAGGTGAAGAAAATAGTGCTGGAGCACGATGTCGACACGATCGTGGTCGGTCTGCCGGTCAGTCTCTCGGGCCGGGAGGGGCATTCCGCCGCCTCGGCGCGCCAACTTGCCGAGCAGCTGGGATCGGCCACCGGTGTGACCGTGGAAATGCATGACGAGCGGTACTCCACGGTGGCCGCCGAGCGGATCATGAGAGAAGGTGGCGCTCCGTCGAAGAAGCGGCGTCATCGCCGCGACAAGGTGGCGGCAGCCATCATCCTCTCCGAGTACCTCATGGGCCGGTCCCCGGAGACTCACGAGTCGGGTGGTCGTAGTTGAACGCCGCCTCCGATTTCGACCAGCCGCCCCGGCAACCCAATCTGTGGGGACCGCTTCGCCTGCTGGCGGTAGCCGCCGTGGTGGTGGTGGCCGGACTGTTCATCATCAACCAGGGCGCCCGGCTGGGTCAGAGCGTGGGCGAGCGACTGGGGCCGGTGGAGACCGACACGCCCGCGGCCGTCGTAACCCCCGGCATCTCGGTGGAGGTGGAAATACCCTTCGGTTCCTCGGCAACCCGGGTGGCGGAGATCATGATGGCGGCGGGGGTGATCTCCGACTCCGGGCTATTGCTCTCGGCCGTTCAGGACGCCGGGGTGGCGGGCTCCATACAAGCCGGCACCTACCAGTTGATCACCGGCGTCTCCGTGGAGGAACTGCTGGTGGAACTCCTCGAGGGGCCGGTGGCGCCCACCTATCGAATCACCGTCTTCGCCGGCCAGCGTCTCGACGAGATTCTTGACATCCTGGCCGACGCCTCCCGTACCGAAAAGGCGCAATTCACCGAAGCTCTCCTGGACGGATCGGTCGTCTCCTCCCTGGTGGACCAGACCCGGCCGCTCACCCTGCAATCCTGGGAGGGGCTGCTGTTCCCGGATACCTACGAGTTCCGCAACGAGGCGGGCCCCGTCGAGATTCTGCAACGTTTGGCAGACACCATGGAGCAACGGTTCTCCCTGGTTGACTGGAGCGGTCTCGAAGCCGGAGGACTCACCCCCTACCAGGGCATTGTCATCGCCTCGATCATCGAGGCGGAGGTGCGGATCGCCGAAGAACGCGCGGTGGTGTCGAGCGTTCTCCGCAACCGCCTTGACGACGGCATGGTGCTGCAGATGGACAGCACCGTCCTCTATGCGGTGGGAACCCGGGACGTGGCTCTCTTCGATCCGGACCTGGATTCTCCCTACAACACCTATCGGGTTCAGGGCCTCCCCCCCACGCCCATCGCCGCTCCCAGCTTCTCGTCTCTCCAGGCGGCCGCCGCACCGGCCGACACCGAGTATCGCTTCTTCGTACTCAGTTCAACCGACGGCCAACACACCTTCTCGGTGACCGCCGAGGAGCATTTTGCGGCGGTGGACAAGGCCCGAGCCGACGGGGTGCTCCCGTGACGGAGGGGGCGCCGCCCAGCCCGCCTCCCGGCGGCTACCGCCTGGCGGTGCTGGGAGATCCGGTGTCCCACTCTCTCTCTCCGGCCATGCACAACGCGGCGCTGGCCGCATTGGGACTGGAGGGGGTGTACAGTCGGAGGCGGGTGGGCGAACGGGGGATGACATCGGCGGCTTCGGAGATGCGGACCGGGGAGTTGCACGGCGCCAACATCACGATGCCGCACAAGGGAGTGGCGGCCCACCTGGCGGACAGGTTGAGTTCCGACGCCGAGCGGGCGGGTTCGGTGAACACATGGACTTTGGAGGGCGATGGGAGACTGGTGGGACACAGCACCGACGTGGAAGCCATCCGGCGGGTGTGGGTCCGGGCGGGACTGCCCACCGACCGCCCGGTGCTGGTGGTGGGGGCGGGGGGCGCCGGCCCCGCCGCGCGGGGGGGGGTGGGGGGCCCGGGAGGGGGGGGGGCGGGGCGCCCGGCCGCGGGGGGGGGGGGCGCGGCGTGGGCGGGG
>JAPPFC010000048.1:0-66664 GCA_028824015.1 bacterium | reverse complement strand
GCTTGGGTTTAGTGGGGGCACACACCACCTTGAGCGAGGCCATTGGGGGGGTGGGGGGCGGGGGGGGCCGCCCCCCCCCCCGCCGGGTGGGGGGGGGGGGGGGGGGGGGCGCCGCCGCGGCGGCGATGGTGGCATTGGAGGACCGGGAACTGTGGTGCTCGGCGCGCCGTGCAGAGGCGGTGTCGGCCTTGGCTGAGCGGGTTGACGTTCGGTTTCGACCGCTGGAGTGGGGAGAGAGTCTGCCGGGAGGGGTGGTGGTGAACGCCACCCCCCTGGGTATGCGGGGAGGTGAACTGCCGGTGAGGCTCCTGGAACGGTCCGAGGGCTTGTTCGACATGGCGTACCTGGCCGGCGGGGAGGCGACCGGAGCCGTCAGGTGGATGAGAGAGCGCCGAACGCCTGCCTCCGACGGCCTGGAGATGCTGGCCGCCCAGGCGGAGGCCTCCTTCGAGATGTGGACGGGGTACGGCGCTCCGGCCGGCCTCATGGAACGGGTTGCCAGATCGGGGGCGGCCGGCGCCGGATGATCCAGTTGGGAGGGGCTTTCGTGGCGGGGTTGGTGATCGGGCCGGCGGTGGATGTCTGGATCACCCGCCAGTTGGCGAGGCGCGGCCTGGGAAGGCCGGAGTCCTGGCGTCCTGCCACCCGGTGGGTGCTCTCGGTCGCCCTGGGTATGGGATGGGCGGTGGTGTTGACGACGGTGGGATCGGCCGGCGTGCTGGCGGCCCACCTGGTGTGGGCGACTGTGACCGCCTCCGTGGTGGCGACCGACCTGGAGCACCGGCTGATCCCCAACCGGATTCTCTATCCGGGTGCGGCCGTCACCGCCGTTCTGCTCCTGGCAGGGGCGTTCCTCGACGGGACGCCGGGACGGCTGGGAAGCGCCGCCCTCGGGGCAGGCTTGTGCCTCCTGGGCATGGGAACCCTGTCGGTCCTGGGACGGGGAGCCCTGGGTATGGGCGACGTCAAGTTGTCGGCGTTGCTGGGCCTGGTGTGCGGCTACTGGGGCGTCGAGGTGGCCTTGAGAGCGGCTCTAACGGGGTTTCTGATCGGAGGAGTGGCGGCTCTGGGCCTGATGCTCACCCGCCGCGCCCACCGCCACACCCAACTCCCCTTCGCACCGTTTCTGGTGGCCGGCGCCTGGTGGGCGCTGCTCGGACAGCCGTTCTGATGTGTGTTCAGAGAATTGTCTTTCTTGTGGCTCGCTTGCACTGTCATCCGAATAGGTCAGCGTGGGTACCGGTCCGCACCAGAATCAGGGTGTCATTTGTCGCTTTCCAGATCAAGATCCAGTCTGGCTCGATGTGACACTCCCAACAGTGAGCCCAGGCTCCGGATAGCTGATGTGGCCGGTGCCGCGATTCGAGTGGCCTGCGAGACTCCAGCATTTCAACGACATCCCACAACTTGTCCAAGTTCTTTCCACGCTTAGCTGCCCTGCGCGCATCCCGATTGAACCGGGTCGTAGTCTGGATTCGCACGGTCTAGCCGAGCTCAGTCCTTACTTCCTCCAGGCTGTCCCAGTTGGTGAGGCCTTCTCCACTCTCGGCTTGCTGGAGCGCCTCCACGGTTTCTGCGTTGGGGAGTCTCACCGCGAAAGGCAAGCCTTGGTGAAGGTCGACCTGCCGGTAGAACAAGGTGATTGCTTCGGTCGTGGAAAGGCCCAGTTGGGCAAACAACCTCTCCACCCGGTGTTTCAGGTCCGGTTGCACGCGAGCGCGGATCGTGGCCGTCTTAGCCAATGGATACCTCCTTCGTCTGAACGGTAAGTGTACCTCAAACGGGCTACATTGGGAGGAAGACCGATCCTGCTAACGGGCTGCTCTTTCGATTGACCAATCCTGCCAGTGACGTCAGGCGACGGCGATGTCGGTCCGAGCGAAGTCCCGACCTTTGAAGAGGAGAGGTTCTCCGGTCACTTCCGCCAGCGCGTAGGCGAAGCAATCGCCGAAATTCAGTCCGGCCGGATGGTTGCCCTTTCCGTATCTTCGCCAAGCCCGACGCGCGGCATGCGCCTGTTCGAGGGTCACAGGGGCCAGCGCGATCTCCGCTTCTTGGAGGAATGCATCGAGTTCATGCGCTGCTACGGCGCCGATCCGATTCTCGATGACGATGGCAGCTTCCAGGAAGCTGACGACTGACATGCGGCAGCCCGGTGTTGCTGCTATCGCCTCGTCATAGCGCTCCGCCCCACTTTCTCCGAACAGAATGGCCATGACCGCCGACGTGTCGACGATCACTTCGGCAGTCCTCGCTCGTCGTATAGAAGGTCGCCGTGATCGATCGGTGGCCCTCCCTTCCGAAGGAGCCTGGCACAGCTCCCGGCAATGGCCCGCATCTTTCGGAGACGAGTCTCCGCACCGCGCTGGTGGCGCTCGCGCTCCAAGCGCTCTTCGAGAGCGACTGTGATCGCCCCCGTCATCGTCTCACCGGTGAGGTTTGCCAACTCGCCGGCCAGTCTGCAGGTCCTTTCGTTTTTGATGTTGAGGCCCACCAGAGTCTCCCCCTCAGGGTAGAAAGCGCGTGTCAGTTCTACCCTACCACCTGGGTCGGCGTTTTGTACACGTGATACGCAGATTCTCGTTACTCCGGGGACAGCCCGTGTCGGGCGGCGGCCACCAGCGTGAGGAGACCTGCATGGCCGGTTACCTTGTGACAGGTAGCATCTGGGACATGCTTCGGTTCTTGACTGCAGGTGAGTCCCACGGGCCCGGGCTGGTGACCATCGTGGAGGGTATGCCGGCCGGTTTGGCGTTCAGCGTCCCGGATCTGGCCGGGGAATTGGCCCGCCGGCGGATGGGGTACGGCAGGGGGAACCGGATGAAACTGGAGCAGGACGAGTTGGAGATCATGGGAGGGGTGCGCCACGGTTACACCCTGGGGAGTCCGGTGGCGGTGATCGTCCGCAACACCGAATGGTCCAAGTGGGAGAAGGAGATGAGTCCTCTACCGGGACATGAGCCCCGCCGGCGAATGACCACCCCTCGCCCGGGGCATGCCGATCTGGCGGGGATGATCAAATACGACACCCACGATGCACGCAACATCCTGGAACGGGCGTCGGCGCGGGAGACCGCCGCCCGGACCGTGGTCGGCTACCTCTGCAAGGCGTTGCTGGCGGCGCTGGATGTGAGCGTGTTCAGCCACGTGGTGGCGATCGGGGAAGCCTCCGCTCCCGACCATCCCCTCCCGGTCCCCTCCGATCTGAAGACCATCGACCAGTCGCCGGTCCGGGTGTTCCATTCGGGGGCGGAAGCGGCGATGGTGGCCGAGATCGAGGCGGCCAAAGCCGACCGGAACACCTTGGGCGGGGTGGTGGAGGTGCTGGCCTACGGATTGCCGCCCGGCATCGGCAGCCACGTTCACTGGGACCGCAAACTGGACGGGCTGCTGGCGGGGGCGCTGATGTCGATCCATGCCATCAAGGGCGTGGAGATAGGGGACGGTCACCGTTCCGCAGCCCGGCGGGGCACCGTGGCCCATGATGAGATCTACTACGAGGATGAGGAGGGGTATTTCCGGGAGACCAATCGGGCGGGGGGTACCGAAGGGGGCATCACACTGGGAGGCATTCTCCGGGTCCGGGCAGCCATGAAGCCCATCTCCACCGTGATGCGTCCATTGAACACCGTGGATGTGGACACTCGCCAACCGCAGAAGGCCTTTAGGGAACGGTCCGATGTCTGCGCGGTGCCGGCGGCGGGAGTGGTTGCCGAACAAATGGTGGCTTTCGTCCTGGCCCAGGAGGTGCAGCGGATGGTGGGGGGAGATACCGTGGAGGATCTCTTGGCCGGATGGCGGTCCCATTGGAGAAAGGTGGAGCGGTTCTGACCCCGAAGCTGTGGCTGATCGGGATGATGAGTTCCGGGAAGACCAAGGTGGGCCGCATGCTGTCCCAGCGGAGCGGGTTTCCCTTCCTGGATGTGGATGACGAGATCGTGGAACGGGCCGGCATGACCATCCCCCGGATTTTCTCCGAACGGGGAGAGCCGGCCTTCCGGATGATGGAATCGGAAGAGGTGGCTCGCATCTGCCGGATCGAGGGGCGCCTGGTGGTGGCCACCGGAGGGGGAGCGATCCTCGACTCCGAGAGCCGCCGGCTGATGCGGGACAGTGGACTGGTGGTGTGGCTCGATCCCCCGCTCTCCTCCCTGATCGCCAAGGGCAAGACGTCCAACCGTCCCCTCCTGCAGGGTCACGCCGACCTGGGGGCTCGCTACACCGAGATCTGGGAGTCCCGCAAAAGCCTGTATGAAGAAGCCGCCCACCTCCGGATGGATATGGACGGAAAGACCCGGGAACTGGTGGCCGAGGAAGTGTGGAGGTTGTGGAAAGCATCCTGATCGGGGACCAGTGCGAGATCCTCGTCTCAGAGGACCTGCCTGCCCCTCTTCTTCCTCCCCGCCCCCGGAACCCTCGCTCCCGGGTTGTTGTTCTAACCCAGCCGGGAGCGGCCGCCCGCGTATCGGCCGCCGCGGTTTCTCGCATCGCTGAGGATGCTTCGACGACGGAGGCCGACCCGGTGGCGGTGCACACGGTGGAGATACCCGACCGCGAGGAGGCCAAGACTCTTCGAGTTGTGGAGGACGTTTACCGGGAACTCGACCGTCACCGGGTGGACCGCCACGACACGATCGTGGGAGTGGGGGGCGGAGCGGCCACCGACCTGGCCGGATTCGTGGCGGCCACCTGGCTTCGGGGAGTGGAGGCGGTGTACATCCCCACCACCCTCCTGGGGGCGGTGGACGCCGCCATCGGGGGAAAGACCGGGGTCAACCGGGAAGGAAAGAACCAGGTGGGCGCCTTCCGCCATCCCCGGAGAGTGGCGATCAGCATCGAGGTCCTCCGATCCCTTCCCCGCTCACTGCTGGTGGAGGGCATGGGGGAGGCGTTGAAGGCCGGCCTCATCGCCGACCCGCGACTGGTGGAAGTCCTGGAATCCGACGGGCTGGGCGCCTCGCTCGCCGAAGTGGTGACCCGGGCGGTCCGGGTGAAGGCGGAGGTGACGGCCGCCGACTTCTTCGAGACCGGCCGCCGGGCGATCCTCAATTACGGGCACACCGTCGGACACGCGGTGGAGACCGCCACCGGCATGCCGCACGGCCACGCGGTGGCGGTGGGAATGGTGGCCGCCGGGGCGATCTCGGCGCGGAGGACGGGATTCGGTCATCAGCGACGTCAGCGGGAGGTCATCGCCTCCCTGGGACTTCCGGTCCGCTCCCCGCAGGTACCGCGCGAGGTGATCCTGGAACTCGTGGGAAAGGACAAGAAACGGCGAGGCGGGTCGCTTCCCAAGATGGTCCTGCTGGAGGATTTCGGAAGGCCGGTGGTGGCTGATGTCTCCCTGGACGACCTCGAGACGGGATTGGCGGCGGTGGGGTTGTGACGATCTACACTTTGGCCTGCGGTCTCCCGATCCGATCAGCGAGCTGATGATTTCCACCAACGACGTTCGTCCAGGCATGGCGCTGGAACTCCCCGACGGGGTGTTTTCCATCGTCACCTATCAGCATGTCAAACCGGGCAAGGGAAGGGCCTTCGTCCGCATGAAACTGAAGAACGCGGAGACCGGCCAGGTACTGGACCGGACCTTCCGGGCTGATGAGGACGTGCCGCAGGCGATAATCTCCCGCAGGGATCATCAGTACCTATACCAGGATGACCTGGGCTTCCATTTCATGAATCTCGAGGACTATTCCCAGTTCGCCCTTCCCGCCGCCGACTTGGGCGACGAGGCGGGGTACCTGGTGGAAGGCATGACCATCACCATCGCTTTCCACCGAGAACGCCCGATCGGAATGGAACTGCCTCCCTCCGTGGAGATGGAGGTCACCTTTGCCGAGCCGGCCGTGAAGGGAGACCGGGTGTCGGGCGCCACCAAGGAGGTGACCGTCGAGACTGGAATCAGTGTCAAGACGCCGCTCTTCGTGTCCCAGGGTGACCGCATCCGGGTGGACACCCGCACCGGCGCATACCTCACCAGGGCGTGAACAGCCAGCCCCGCTCGGAGGTGACTCCCGAGTTCTCCGATAGTTCTGATGACCCGCGACACCAGGCGCTTGGCATCCTCTACGAAATGGCCATGTCCGAAGGCTCGGGAGCCGGGCACGACGAACTCCTGGAGGGAAAGCTCCCCAAGGCTTCCCTGATAGTGAGGGGGGTGTTGGCGGATGCCGAGAACATCGACTCCCTCATCGAGCGGGCGGCCCAGGGATGGAAAGTCGCCCGCATGCCTGCCGTGGACCTGATGGTCTTGCGAATGGCGGTGTACGAACTCCGCCACCACAGCCGCACCTCGGTTGCGGTGATCATCTCCGAGGCGGTGCGGATCGCCGGAGAGTACTCGACCGAGCGAAGCGGCCGGTTCGTCAACGGGGTACTCGCCACGCTGGCCGCCTGGATACGGCCCGATGAGGCGGCCCGGCCCGCTCCAGCCGGATCCGGCCCGTACGCTTCCCGCCGCCGGGCCGAGCAGGCTCTCTTGGTGACTGCCGACGGGGAGGTCTTCCGCGGACGGTCGGTGGGAGCCGCGGGGATCACGGTGGGCGAGGTGGTGTTCAACACCGCCATGAGCGGCTACCAGGAGGTGTTCACCGATCCCTCCTACGCCGGACAGATCGTGGTGATGACCTCGCCGCACATCGGCAACTACGGGGTTACCGCCCTCGACTCGCAGGCCGGGAGGTCCGCCGCCGCCGGGGTGGTGATGCGGGCCTACTCCCGGCGTTACTCCAGTTGGAGAGCCGAGGGCGACCTCTCGGAGTTCTTCTGTGAGCACGGGTTGGTGGCGGTGGCGGGGATCGATACCCGCCGGCTGACCCGTCACATCCGCGAGCGCGGGGCGATGCCCGCCGCCATGGGCCGGGGGGCGTCGGTGAGGGAACTGACCGAGGCGGCCGCCGCCGCTCCGGCGATGGTTGGGCAGGACCTTGCCTCGGGGGTGTCCACAACCGACTCCTACACGGTCCCGTCCGCTGGAACGGCCCGCGGGAAGGTGGTGGCCATCGACTTGGGAATCAAGCGGGACATCCTGGAACACCTCGCCAGGCGGGGCCTGGAGGTGAGGGTGATGCCGTCGGGGGTCTCTTCCTCCGAGATCCTGGATGCCAGGCCCGACGGCGTGTTCCTGTCCAACGGCCCCGGGGATCCCGAGCCGCTCGAGGCCGTCATAACCACTGTGCGGGGGATCCTGGGAAAGACGCCGGTGTTCGGGATCTGTCTGGGACAGCAGGTGCTGGGACTGGCGCTGGGCGCCGGCACCTACAAGCTTCCCTTCGGTCACCACGGCGGCAACCACCCGGTGCGCAGGCTTTCGGACGGAAGGGTGGAGATCACCTCCCAGAACCACGGGTTCGCGGTCGATCTTTGGTCACTCACCTCCGGCTCGGCTCCCGCCAGGGAGGGACTGGTCACATCGAAACTCCTGCCCGAGGTCGTCGAGTCGGAGTTCGGAGCGATCGTGCCCACCCACCAGAACCTCAATGACGGCACCCTGGAGGGGATGGAATGCCGCGACATCCCGGCGTTCGCGGTGCAATACCATCCCGAGGCGGCCCCGGGACCCCGCGATGCGGTGGGGCTCTTCGACGACTTCCTGCGTCTCATGGACCGCGGGGCCTGAGCCGGCGATGCCCGCCCGTTCCGACATCCGCTCCATCCTCCTGGTGGGATCGGGTCCCATCGTGATCGGTCAGGCCTGTGAGTTCGACTACTCGGGCACCCAGGCCGCCAAGGCGCTGCGGGGAGAGGGCTATCGGGTGGTGCTGGTCAACTCCAACCCGGCCACCATCATGACCGACCCCGAGTTCTCGGACCAGACCTATGTGGAGCCCATCACCGCCGAGGTGGTGGAGAGGATCATCGACCACGAACGTCCCGACACCCTGCTTCCCACGTTGGGAGGGCAGACCGCGTTGAACATGACCGCCGAGTTGGTGAAGAGGGGGACCCTGGATCGGTACGGGGTGGAACTGATCGGTGCCGGCATGGAGGCCATCGAGCGAGCCGAGGACCGGGGCCGATTCCGCGAAGTCATGGCGGAGGCGGGAATGGAGACTCCCCGGGCCGGGTACGCCAGGTCGATGGCCGATGCGCGCAAGATCGCCGCCCGCCTCGGTTACCCGCTCATGATCCGCCCCTCCTACATCCTGGGCGGGGGTGGGACGGGGATGGCGTACGACGCCCGGCAATTCGAGGAGGTGGCCCGCAGGGGCCTGGACGCCTCCCCGGTCTCGGAGATCCTGGTGGAGGAGTCGGTGGAGGGATGGAAGGAGTTCGAGCTGGAGGTGATGAGGGACCACGCCGACAACGCGGTGGTGATCTGCTCCATAGAGAACCTGGACGCCATGGGGGTCCACACCGGGGACTCGATAACCGTCGCGCCGGTCCAGACCCTGTCGGACCGCGAGTACCAGGAAATGCGGGACGACGGGATCGAGGTGTTGCGGGCCATCGGGGTGGCCACCGGGGGATCCAACGTGCAATTCGCGGTGGAACCTGAGACCGGCCGTCGCCTGGTGATCGAGATGAATCCCCGTGTCTCTCGCTCCTCTGCCCTGGCGTCCAAGGCCACCGGGTTTCCCATCGCCAAGATCGCCGCGCTGCTGGCGGTGGGGTACACGCTGGATGAGATCACCAACGACATCACAGGGCTCACCCCGGCCTCCTTCGAGCCGGCCCTCGACTACGTGGTGGTGAAGGCGCCCCGGTTCGACTTCGCCAAGTTCCCGGCCACTCCCCGCCGGCTGGGATCGTCGATGCAGAGCGTTGGGGAGGCCATGGCGATCGGCCGAACCTTCCCCGAGGCCCTGCAGAAGGCCTTGCGGAGCCTGGAGACGGGCCGAATGGGTTTGGGCGCCGATCCGGGTTCGAGGCAGATGGAGAAGCTCACCGAAGCGGAACTATCCGACCTTTTGACCACCCCCAACCCCGAGCGGGTGACGGCCTCCGGAGAGGCGCTTCGAAGAGGATGGTCGCCGGGTGAGGTCTCCCGGCTCACCGCCTACGATCCCTGGTTCACCGAACAGATCCTGGAGATCGTCGAGCTTCGCGAGGAGTTGATGGCGCGGGGTCCCCAGGAGGATCTGTGGGAGGAGGCCAAGCGTTACGGCTTCTCCGACGCGCAGCTCTCGTATCTGTGGGGGAAGGACGAGGGGGAGGTGCGCCGCGCCCGGCTGTCCCGGGGGATCCGCCGCACCTACAAGACGGTGGACACCTGTGCGGCAGAGTTCGCCGCGCAAACCCCCTACATGTACGGCACCTTCGAGGATGAGGACGAGGTGCCGCCCGCCACCCGTCCCAGGGTGGTGGTGCTGGGGGCGGGTCCCAACCGGATCGGGCAGGGGATCGAGTTCGACTACTGCTGCGTGCAGGCCGCCTTCGCCCTCTCCGACGCCGGATACGAGACGGTGATGGTCAACTGCAATCCCGAGACGGTCTCCACCGACTACGACACCTCCCATCGTCTCTATTTCGAACCTCTCACGGTGGAGGATGTTCTGGACGTGATAGCCGCCGAGGAACCGGTGGGCGTGATCGTGCAATTCGGCGGCCAGACCCCGCTCAACCTGGCGAAACGGCTGGCCGAGGAGGGAGCGCCCATCTCGGGAACCTCTCCGGCGTCCATCGATCTGGCGGAGGATCGTGAGCGGTTCTCCGGCCTGTGCAAACGTCTGGGGATTCCCCAGCCCCGCCATGGCTTGGCTCGCTCCCGCACCGAGGCCCGTCGCGTGGCGATGGAAATGGGCTTTCCGGTGGTCGTCAGGCCGTCGTTCGTGCTGGGGGGAAGGCGGATGGAGGTGATCGGTGACCCCGATGACTTGGAACGCTATCTGGAGGAGGTGTACGGGAGCATCGACGAAGCCGATCTGGCCGGATCCCCCCTCCTGATCGACTCCTTCCTGGAGTCGGCCATCGAGATCGATGTGGACGCCGTCTACGACGGACGTGAACTGCTGATGGGGGGGATCATGGAGCACGTCGAGGAGGCCGGGGTCCACTCCGGGGACTCGGCCTGCATCACTCCTCCCCGCACCCTGGGACACCCCGCCCGCAGGACCATCCATGAGATGACCGCCGCTCTGGCCGAGGCGCTGGGTGTGAGGGGTCTCATCAACGTCCAGTATGCCGTCCAGGGCGAGGAGGTGTTCCTGCTGGAGGCCAACCCCCGCGCCTCGCGCACCGTCCCCTTCATCTCCAAGGTGCGCGGGCTCCCGCTTGCCAAGCTGGCAGCCAGGGTGATGATGGGCGCCTCCCTCCGAGAGCTGCGGTCCGAGGGCCTGTACCGGGATGCAGAAGAGTCGCCGATGGTGGGCGTCAAGGAAGCTGTTCTGCCATGGGATCGCTTTCCGTCGTCCCATCCGGTGCTGGGCCCGGAGATGCGTGCCACCGGGGAGGTGATGGGAGTCGGGGTCGATTGGAAGACGGCCTACGGCAAAGCCCTCCTGGGGGCGGGCGACCGGTTGGTGAAAGAAGGATCGGTGCTGATGCTGCTGTCGGCGGACGACATCCCTTCGGGAGCGACGCTCATCCAGGAATGGGCCGGGAGCGGCCTGTCTCAAGTCGCCGACCACCGGACGGCCGCGGCTTGGGACAGCCGGGACGTGAAGTCGCTTGCGCCGGGGGAGGAGGGGCGCCGACAGGCCACGGAAATGGTCGAATCGGGGGAGGCAACCCTGGTCATCAACACCTTTGGAACCGACGTGTCCCGCTTCGACGGCCGGGAAATCTATCACGCGGCTCGCCGGCGGCGGATCCCCTACATGACCACCCTGGCCGCGGCCCGCGCCGCGGCGGAGATCCTCTGCTCGAACCTGGACGCCATCAACGTTCCCCGTAGCCTTCAGGACTGGCGCCCGTGAGTGCGGTGGCGGAACGGGTGCTTGTCCGTCTGGACGGGGCGGACGCCGAGGCAACGATCCGGACGGCCCAGGAACTGGACCGAAGGGTGGGCGGTTGGGTGATAGGCATGGACCTGCTCTTGGACTGCGGCCCGATCCTGGTGGGCGCTTTGTGTGCTATGGGGAAACCGGTCCTTGTGGATCTGAGCCTCCTGGCGCGGCCCCGGGTGGTGGCCAGGGCGGTGGCGCGCGTGGCAAAGCTGGGGGCCCGGTGGGCGAGCGTGTCGGGTTTGGGCGGCCGGACGGCCGTGGAAGCCGCGGTTGGTGTCGGCGAGGACTTTCCGGACACAGAGGTAACGGTCTCCTTGACGGGGTGGCTGCGGGACGACGAGTTGCGGGCAGTGGGAATCAGGGACACCCCGGGCCAGCAGGTCTCCCGGATCACCAAACTGGCGGTCCGTTGCGGCGCCGACGGTATCGTCTTTCCGGCGCGGGAGCTGGGAGTGGTGGTGCAGGCTTCGGGAAATTCGGAACGCCTCTCCAGATTCGCGGAGACTCCCGACCGCCTATCCTCATGGGGGAACATGGGTGAGATGGCCGACATCCTTGCCGGAGGCGCCCACTGGGTAATTGCCCCTGAGAGCGCGGTCCTCGGGGAGTGACCTGTGAGGGCACGGCTTTTTATGCTGGCCCCCGATGATGGTAAGGTACGCGTTCGGTTTACGAAGTGTCAACTTCTAGCACACGAGTATTGACCGTCCGATTTGGTGATAAGGAGAATCATGAACCCACCACCTCTAACCTCAGAGCAGCGCAGGGAAGCTCTTGCCAAGGCAGCAGCCGTTCGCAAGGGCCGGGCAGAGATCAAGGCTGACTTGAGCGACCGGCGGGTAACCATCGCCGAGTTATTGGAGCGCACCGATGATCCACTGGTGGGGGGAATGAAAGTGTCGGCGGTGCTGTCGTCATTGCCGGGAATCGGCAAGCAACGTACGCAACAGCTCATGGCGAGGGTAGGCATACTTGAGAACCGGCGTCTGCGGGGCCTGGGATACCGCCAGCGGGAAGCCTTGATCAAAGAACTGTCCTGAGAGGAGACGCCGCGAGGTCTTGACCAAGCTTTCGAGCCTGGTTTTGGTGGTGTCCGGCCCTTCGGGGGTCGGGAAGTCGACCGCGCTGGCCGAGTTGGCCGAGTTGGAAAACGTTGAGGTGGTTGTCTCGTATACGACCAGGGCCCTGCGCCAGGACGAGACCGACGCGGTGGATTACCACTTCGTGGATGAGGAGACTTTCCGGGAGATGGTCAGCCGGGACGGATTCCTGGAGTGGGTCACATACGATGGGAATCTTTACGGCACTCCCCAGCGGGCCGTCGAAGAGGTCCTCGATCGGGGAAGGGTGGCTGTGCTGGAGATCGAGCGGCAGGGGACAATGGCCGTGAAGCGGCTATTCCCCCAGACGGTGGCAGTGCTGCTGGAACCCCCCTCCCGGGGTGACCTGGAGGCGAGACTGCGCTCCCGGGGCGCGACCGGCGAATTCCTGGATCGTCGTCTGGCTCTTGCGGAGCGGGACGACCCGGCGCAAAGCGACCTGTATGACGAGATTGTGACCAGCTCCGAAACAAGCGAAACAGTGGCGGCTTTGGTCCGTATAATTGAGACCCGTTACCAGCCCTCGGCGCCGGACTAACTTGGAGAGGCGGCTTGCAGCATGAAAATCGAAGAAGTAGTTGATCGGATTGGAAATCGCTTCGGATCCGCAGTGGTGGCCGCCCGTCGCGCCCGCGACATCCAGGGGTATTACGCCCATTTGGGACAGGGCATCGGAAAGTTCATCCCGCCCCAGGTGCACACCTACGCCCGGAAGCCCTTGACAATCGCTATGGAGGAGATTGTGGAGGGCAAGGTGGTTTTGGGCTCCGCAGAGGATTCCGAAGAGAGCGAAGACACCGAAGCCCCGGAACTCTAATGATCGGGGGCCGCCGTGTCCTGTTGGCGGTGACCGGAGGAGTGGCAGCCTTCAAGGTGGCCACTCTGGCCCGGATGCTGGTGGACCATGGAGCCGAGGTGCGGGCGGTGATGACCGCCTCTTCCCTTAGGTTCCTGGGCGCCAACACCCTGTCTGCCATAACCGGCCGCCCGGTGGTAACCGACCTCTTCGATTCTCCCGATTCGGTCAGTCCCCACACCGAAGCCGCCGACTGGGCTGACCTGGTGGTGGTCGTCCCGGCCACCGCCGCCTCGCTTGCCCGGCTGGCGCACGGCCAAGCCTCCGATCCAGTGGCGGCGACGGTGCTGGCCGCCACCTGTCCGGTGGCTGTGGTCCCGGCCATGCACACGGCCATGTGGGAGCACCCGGCGACCAGGCGTAATGTGGCCACTCTCCGATCCGACGGAGCGGCGGTGCTGGGACCGGTGAGCGGTCGCCTGGCGGGAGGGGACAGAGGGGCGGGCAGGATGCTGGAGCCCCAGCAGATTTTCTCATTGGTGGAGGCCATGTTCGAGACCCCGCTTCGGGGAGTCCGGGTAGTGGTGACCGCCGGGGGTACTCGGGAAGCAATCGATCCGGTCCGGTTCCTGAGCAACCACTCCTCAGGCAAGATGGGCCATGCGGTGGCGGGCGTGGCGGCTCGCAGGGGCGCGGAGGTGACCCTGGTCACCTGCTCGCGCCTGGACTCTCCCTCCGGCGTGAAGCGGGTGGATGTGGTCTCTGCGCACGACATGGCCGAGGCGGTGGGCTCCATACAGGCGGACGTGGCGGTGATGACCGCCGCAGTGGCCGACTTTCGTCCCAAGACCGCCCAGGCGGAGAAGATGGCCCGTGGGGATGGGTTGCCGATGCTGGAGTTGGAGGCCACCCGAGACGTGCTGGGCGAGGTCTTGGCCCGAAAGGAGCGTCCCCGGGTGGTGGTCGGCTTTGCCGCCGAGACCGGCGGGGTGGAGAGGGCGGTCCGGAAGGCGAAGGCAAAGGGCGTCGACCTGATGGTTGCCAACGACGTCACCATCCCCGGGTCGGGCTTCGAATCCGACAACAACCAGGTCACCCTGATCCGCCGCAACGGGGACACCGAGTCCTGGCCGCTCCAGTCCAAGGTACGGGTGGCGGAGCGACTGTGGGACGAAGTCGCTCTTATGCTTGAAGAGAACTGACAGAGGGTTTATCTTGGGCTCGAGAATCTGGTCTTTCACCTCGGAGTCCGTAGCGGAAGGGCATCCTGACAAGGTGGCCGATCTGATCGCCGACCGGATTCTGGACGCGGTGATGGATGCATTTCCCGGTTTTCCCCGGCCCCGGGTGGCGTGTGAGGTCCTGGTAACCGGCTCTCGCGTGATACTTGCCGGTGAGACGTCCCATGCCCTCGACGACGGTTTAGTGGAGGCCACCGCCCGGCAGGCGATCTCCGATGCGGGCTACGGACCGGGCGATCCGGAGTTCCCATGCGACGCCGTGGAGGTTGTCAACCTCATCCAGCCCCAGTCCCAGGAGATTTCCGACATGGTGGTGGGCGCGGAGATCGGAGCGGGGGACCAGGGGATCATCTTCGGTTTCGCCTGCGACGAGACATCCCCGCTCATGCCCCTCCCCATCCATCTGGCGCACCAACTCGCTCAGCGACTGGCCGAGGTGCGCCGCCTGGGGATCGTTGACTACCTGCGCCCGGACGGGAAGACGCAGGTCACGGTCGAGTACCAGGGTCGCCGTCCGGCGCGGGTCACCCAGGTGGTGGTATCGGCCCACCATCAGGAAGATGTGGACTTCCAGACCCTTCGGGGGGACATCGAGCGGGAGGTGATCCGCCCGGTGGTCCCGGCCGATCTCCTGGGGGAGGACTCCCGTTTCCTCATCAACCATTCCGGCTCCTTCGTGGCGGGGGGTCCCGGCGCTGACACGGGGCTCACCGGTCGCAAACTGGTAGTGGACACCTATGGGGGATACGGTCCTCATGGCGGTGGGGCCCTCTCGGGAAAGGACCCCACCAAGGTGGACAGGTCGGCTTCCTATGCGGCCCGTTATGCCGCAAAGAACCTGGTGGCGGCCGGTTTGGCGCGCCAGTGCTCCCTTCAACTCAGCTATGTGATAGGGATGCACGAGCCGCTCTCCCTCCATGTGGATTGCTACGGCACCAACACCGTGCCCCTCGAGTCGTTGGAACGGGCGCTGGGAGCAGTGCTGAGTTTCCGGCCGGGAAGGATGATCGAAGACCTCGGCCTGTGGGATTTGCGGTTCAGCGACACCACCCTCTACGGGCACTTCGGACGGGAGGACGCGGGGTTTGCCTGGGAGAAGACCGATCTGGCCGAGCGGCTGAGGGCGGAGGCGCTTTCTCTGTGACGTCGGCCGTCCGGGTAGTCCCGGCGGTGGCCGCCTTCGATGTGGATGAGGGGTTCTGGTATTCGGTCCCCGCTCATCTGTCCCGAAGGATCGGCCCGGGTGCGAAGGTGAGGGTGCCACTGGGAGGAAGCCACGTTCACGGGTACGTGGTGGAGTGCGGCGAGCGTTCGCCCCACAGGCTCAAGCCGGTCTCCTCCCTGAGTGGTGACCTGCCGGTGTTCGACGGCCCGTTGCTGGCCGTTTGCCGGTGGGCCGCCCATCACTACGTGACCCCGCTGTCCACCATCCTGGCGAGGACCGCCCCGCCCAATGCTCCCCGCACCCCGCCGCCGGGCCGGGAGGGTTCCGCCGTGGCGCCGAGTCTCGGCGGTGACCATCCTGCGACCCGGCTGGGAGAGGACGTGGCGGCCGGGCGTCGGAGAAGGCCGGGGTGCCTGCTCATCAACCCGTCGGACCCCGAGTGGGTCGGACCTCTGCTGGGCCCCGCACTCGGAGCCGGACGATCCGTGATGGTTGTGGTGCCCACCGCCCTGGAGGAAGAGCGCACGACGCGCCTGATTCACGAGAGGTTCCCCGGCCGGGTGTTGAGCGCCAGCACCCGGCATTCGGATCGTCAGAAGACCATGGTGTGGGGACAGTTGGCCACCCGGGGCGGGATGGCGCTGGTTGGTACCCCCGGGGTGGCATTCTGGCCGATGGCCGCCCCGGGCTTGGTGGTGGTGGTCGAGGATGGCCGTCGCGCCCACAAGAGCCGTCGCGCTCCCACGGTCGGTACCCGGCGGATCCTGAGGGAGAGGAGTATCCGTGAGGGGGCGGTGTTGGCTTCGGTGGGGGCGATGCCGAGCGTGGATGTCCTTGCGCTGGGGCCCGACTTCTTTTACAGTCGTCGGCGCCGAAGGCTGTGGTCCCACATCGAGGTCGTGGACCGGCGGGAGGGCGGTAACCACGGTCTGTTTCATCCTCGGACCCTGGCGGCCCTGCGGGCGGTGACCTCGCCCAGCGGGGCTTTCGTATTTGCCCATCGACGCGGGTTCGCTCCAGCCATGCGCTGCGGAGCCTGTCGCACGTTGCGCCGCTGTCGAAGTTGCGGCGGTCGGGCGGAGAGAGGGCCGGCCTGTCAGAGGTGTGGGACGGAGTTGGGCGTCTGCCAAAAGTGTGGGGGAAGCTACTTCGAACCGCTGGGCGCCGGGGTGGAACGGGTGCGCGGCGAACTCAAGCGGCGGCTGGGCGGGAGCCGGTTGGGAGTGGTGGGAGGGCAGGCGCCGATCGCAGTGGGCACCGAGGCCTCCCTTGCGGGGGCAGAGCAGTTCCAACTGGCGGTGGTGGTGGATGCCGACGGGCTGTTGCATGCCCCCCACTACCGGGCGGAGGAGGAGGCGCTCAGGGTGATGGTCCGCCTGGCCGGACACCTCTCTCCGGGAAGCGGGCGCAGGCTGATGGTGCAGACCTCCTCTCCGGGTCATCGGGTCCTCTCCGCCCTGCGCAAGGGGGAGAGTGTCGGCTTCCTCCAAGAAGAGTTGGACCGCCGGGTGGAAGCAGGTTTTCCGCCGCAGGGTCAGCTGATGGCGGTCGAGGCGCGGGGCGCCGATCCGGGGAGAGCCTCCGACCGGCTTGCTATCGAGATGAGCGGGCTCGGGAAACGCGGAGTCTCGGTGCACGGCCCGGCGGAGTTCGGATCGGGGCTGCGATGGTTAGTGGAGGGCGGCGACCTCTGGGATGCCAAGGAGGAGATGCGGGTTCTGGCTTCCCGGTGGCGGAAGAGGGGACTGGTGGTGCGGATCGACGCCGATCCCATCGACTTGTAGGATCATCAGGGACCCATGGCCATACTTCCCATCCGTGTCTTCGGTGACCCCATCCTCCGTTCGGTGGCGACGCCGGTGACCGAGATTGACGGAAGGATCAAGAAGTTGGTGGACGACATGGTCGAGACCATGTACGACGCTCCCGGTGTGGGGCTGGCCGCACCCCAGGTCGGGGTCGGGCGGAGGGTTTTCGTTTTCGATATCGACGATGACCTCGGGCCTCGGGCGGTCGTCAACCCGGAGCTGATAGAGACATCCGAGGAGTGGGAGTACAACGAGGGGTGCCTCTCGGTGCCCGAATACTTCTGGCCCATCCTCCGCCCGGCCGTGGCGGTTGTGAGAGGACTGGACCTGGACGGAAACGAGGTCACGTACGAAGGGGATGAACTCATGGGGAGGGTGCTTCAGCACGAGATGGACCATCTCAACGGGGTGCTGCTGTTGGACCGTCTCAACCGCGGCGAGCGACGGAAGGCATTGCGGGACATCAGGGAAGCGACCTTGGGGTAGGGGAGGGCGCTCGGCTCTCCGGGCGGGTGGTCTTCCTGGGAACCCCCCAGGCCGCGGTCCCCTCGCTCCGGGCCCTGGCAGGGACTGCCGATGTGGCTTTGGTGGTCACCCGGCCGGACCGGAGACGGGGAAGATCGGGAAAGAGGACGCCCTCGGAGGTCAAGAAAGCCGCGTCGGACCTGGGTTTGGCCATCGCCTGTCCCGCCGACCGGGCCGAACTCGGAGAGGCCCTGGGTTCGGTCGGTCCCTTCCGGTTGGGGGTGGTGGTTGCCTACGGGATGCTGCTCACCCGGCCGATGTTGGAACGCGCCGAGTCCGGCATCGTGAATGTCCACTTTTCCCTGTTGCCCCGCTGGCGGGGCGCTGCTCCGGTAGCGGCTGCCATCCGGGCCGGAGATGCAGTCACCGGGGTGAGCCTGATGCGCGTCACCACAGGCCTTGATTCCGGGCCGGTCCTGGCTGCCGCAACCCATCCGATCACCGAGAGGGACACCCGGGGAGGTCTCACCGAACGCCTCTCCAACCTGGGCGCCGATCTGTTGGTGGCCAACCTGGCCGGGGTTATGTCGGGGAAGTTGGTGGGAACACCCCAGCACGAGCCCGACGCCACCTACGCTCCCCGGCTGACGGCCGATGACGCTCGGTTGGACTTCGCCATGCCCGCACCGGAACTCGCTCGCCAGGTGAGGGCGATGTCCCCCCGGCCCGGGGCTTTTGCCTGGTGGGGGGAGACCCGGATGCGCATCCTCGACGCCCGGTGGTCGCCCACCCCTCCCAAGCCGCTCGAGGCCGGGGAGTTGGCTGCCGAGGGGGGAGGGCTGTGGTGCGGAGCGGGAGGCGGGGCCCTGATCTTGGAGGTCGTCCAGCCGCCGGGAAGGCGGGCCATGCCGGGCGCCGACTGGGCGAGAGGTGTCCGCGGCGGGCTGGGGAGGCTGTCGGGGGTCGGTCCGTCCCAGAGTTAGTCTTGGCCGGGTGAGCAGGAAGATTCGCGTGGCTCCCTCGGTGCTGGCCGCCGACTTGGGACAGCTTCGATCGGAGATGGAGAGCGTGAACGGTCACGTAGAGATGTTCCACCTCGATGTCATGGACGGTCTCTACGTGCCCAACCTCACCTTCGGGGCGCCGGTGATCGAGAAGGTCCGCCCGGCGGTGGATGCCTTCTTCGACTGCCATCTGATGGTCCGCGAGCCGCTCCGGTTGTTCGAGGCCCTGGCGAAGGCGGGCGCCGATCATGTGACCCTGCACACCGATGTCTGCCCCGACCCGCCCGAAGCGGGAAGCCTTGCCCGGAGGCTGGGGATGGGGTTCGGCCTGGCGCTTTCTCCCGCGGTGGCCGCTTCGGTGATCCGTCCTCACATCTCCGGACTGGACATGGTGGTGGTGATGTCGGTGGAGCCGGGATTCGGAGGGCAGGCGTTCATGCCTGAGACCCTCTCCAAGGTGGAGACAATTCGGGCCTGGATAGATGAGGAAGGCTTGGAGACCGCCTTGCAGATAGACGGCGGCATTACGCCCGAGACCGCCCCGCTGGCCGCGGCTGCCGGCGCTGACGTCTTCGTGGCGGGCACGGCCATCTTTGCCAGGCCCGATCGGGTGGAGGCGGTCGGCAGGTTGCGGCGGGCCATCTCGGCCGCTCTGTCCTCGGTGGACGGAAGCTAGACCGCTGTGGGACCCGTCACCGCCGAACGGCGGCGGTTGCTCCGCCGGGCTCTGAGGAAGGCGGCCGGGGCCCGTCCCCACCCCAATCCTCGGGTGGGCGCCCTGGTCATGGACTCCGGGGGACATCTGGTGGGAACCGGCGTGCATCAGGGCCCCGGCAATCCTCACGCCGAGACGCTGGCCCTGGACGAGGCGGGTTCACGGGCTCGGGGAGGGACGCTGATCACAACCCTGGAGCCATGTGTGCATTCGGGACGCACGCCTCCCTGTGTCGAGCGCATCACGGCCTCGGGATTGGTCACGGTGGTGGTCGGTGCAGAGGATCCCGACCAGCGGGTCTCGGGACGCAGCAGGGCCCTATTGGAGGAGGTGGGGATAGAGGTGGCCGGGCCCTTGCTGACCGGTGAGGTGGAGGCCGCAGATCCGGCCTACTTCCACCACCGCCGGACCGGTCGACCGCGTTTCACCCTCAAGGCCGCCGCCACCCTCGACGGCTGGACCGCCGCGGGTGACGGAACCTCCCAGTGGATATCGGGGCCGGCTGCTCGCCGGGACGGTCACCGTCTCCGGGCGTCGGCCGACGCGGTGATGGTCGGCGCCGGAACCCTCAGGGCCGATGATCCTCGGCTGACTGTGCGGCTTGAGAGCGGTGGGGACCCCCAGCCGCTGGCGGTGGTGGTGGCCGGGCGGGCTCCGCTGCCCGCCGTTCGCAAGTTATGGGACAGGAGCCCCCTGGTGGTTGCCCCCCAGCCCACCGACGTCGTCCCGCCTGACCTTCAGGTGATAGCCCCCGGTGTGGACGGGCTGGTGGACCTGGCCGGCGCGGCGAGGGCGCTGGGCGAGCGGGGACTGTTGGAGGTGCTGGTGGAGGGGGGACCGCGGCTGGCGGGCGCTATGTGGTCGGTCGGCCTGATCGACAGGGGAGTCTTCTACATGGCGGCGAGGGTGGCCGGAGGCCAGGGACTGCCGATCATGCGGGGGGCGTTCTCGACTCTGTCGGACTCCCGGGAGGTCATAATTGAGGATGTGCAGCGGGTTGGAGAAGACCTCCGCATAGAGTGGCGGCCCCGGAAGGAGAGTGGCTGATGTTCACCGGGATCGTGTCAGAGGTGGGCCGGGTGGTTCGCTGCGAGGAGACCGACCGGGGGAGGCGGCTGGTGATAGAGGCCGCGGCGACCACCGAGGACCTGGAGGTGGGGGATTCGGTGGCCGTCAACGGGATCTGCCTGACCGCAGTGGCGGTTGAGCCTCCCGGATTCCAGATGGAGGCGGTGGCGGAGACCCTCTCCCGGACCAATCTGGGCGAGGCGAGGGAGGGATCGTCGGTCAACCTCGAGCGCCCGGTGCGGCTGGGAGGCAGACTAGACGGGCATGTGGTGCAGGGACACGTCGATGGGGTGGGAGTGGTGCTTCGAATCCAGCCGGAGGGCGACAGCCGGAGAGTGGCGCTGACGGTTCCCGAAGAGTTGGAGCGTTATCTCGTCTACAAGGGTTCGGTGGCGGTGGATGGTGTGGCCCTGACCGTGACCGCGGTCACCGGAGGGTCATTCGAAGTCGCCCTGATCCCCCACACCCTGGTCTCAACCACCTTGGGTTCTTGGAAGGTCGGGGACAAAGCTAATATCGAAGTGGACATTCTGGCCAAATACGTCGAGAAGCTGCTGGTGATCAAAAGGTGAATTTCGCAACAATCCCCGAACTGATTGAGGAAATCCGCGAGGGGCGCATGGTAATCGTGGTGGACGATCCCGATCGGGAAAACGAGGGAGACCTGATCGTGGCCGCCGAGAAGATCACTGCCAAGCAGATGGGGTTCCTGATCCGGCACACCAGCGGGATCGTCTGTCTTCCCATCATCGGAGAGCGTCTCGACGAACTGGAGATACCTCTCATGATCCCCCAGGCCTATCCCTCCGAGGAGGGCACTGCCTTCACCGTGGCGGTGGACGCCCGCCATGGGGTCTCCACCGGGATCTCGGCCACCGACCGCACCCGCACGGTCCATGCGATTCTCGATCCCGAGACCCGCCCCCAGGACATCGACCGGCCCGGCCATGTCTACCCCCTCCGCTACCGGCCGGGGGGAGTGCTCAGGCGCGCTGGCCATACGGAGGCGTCGGTCGACCTTGCCCGCCTGGCGGGCCTCTACCCGGCGGGGGTGATCGCTGAGGTGATGAACGACCATGGTGAGGTCGCCAAGCTGGAGGACCTGCAGCGCTTCGCCAAGGAGCACGGCCTGCTCATCGGATCGGTCGCCGACCTGATCTCCTACCGGCGCCGGACCGAGGGAAAGCTGGTGAAGCGGGTGGTGGACGCCCGAGTTCCCACCACGCTGGGAGTTTTCCAATCGGTGGGGTACCACTCCCTGGTGGACGGTCGGCAGCATATGGCGATGGTGATGGGTGACATAGGCAATGGGGAGGACGTTTTGGTGAGGGTCCACTCCGAATGCCTGACCGGCGACGTGTTCGCCAGCGTCCGGTGCGATTGCGGGGAGCAGTTGAACCTGGCGCTGTCCAAGGTGGCGGAAGAGGGGCGGGGAGTGGTGCTTTACATCAGGGGACACGAGGGCCGGGGAATCGGGCTGTTCCCGAAACTGGTCGCCTACAACCTCCAGGACGAGGGGTTGGACACGGTGGACGCCAACCAGCACATGGGGTTGCCGGTGGACTCCCGCGATTACGGGGTGGGGGCCCAGATCCTCTATGACCTGGGAGTCAGGACCATGAAGCTACTCACCAACAATCCGGTCAAGCGAGGGGGCATAGAGGGTTACGGCTTGACCATCAAAGAGAGGGTTCCCCTGGTGGTGACCCCCAACGAGCACAACCGCCATTACCTGGAGACCAAGGCGGCCCGGCTGGGCCATCGTTACCACCCGGATCCCGGCTAGTCGCCGCCCGGAGACGGAGGCCGTCGGGATCGTTCAACCCGGTCGGCGGAGCACCCGGCCGGCGGTTGTGTCGACCAGGCGGCCTGCGTCTATGGCCACACGACCGTTGACGAAGACGTAATCCATTCCGACCGCGTTGGAGCGGGGGTCCCGGAACGTCGCCCGGTCCTCGAAGCGGGCCGGGTCGAAGACCGCCAGGTCGGCGGCGGCGCCGGGCCGGATCACCCCCCGGTCAGAGAGACCGTAACGGGCGGCGGGCATGCCGGTCATCCGGCGAATAGCGTCGGCGAATTCCAGCCATCCCTTCTCCCTCACCAGCCGGGCCAACACCAGCGCTTGGGTGCCGAACCCTCTGGGGTGCGGATAGCTACCCAGGAAAACGCCGTCGGATGCAACCATTCCCAGCGGATGGGTAATGGCCCGGCGCAGCTTGGCCTCGTCGTTCCAGCGGTACACCATCAGCACGTCCATCCGGCACTCCACCAAAAGCCGGCAGACCGTCTCGGTCAGCGTCCCATCCATGTCTTCCATCGCGTCCTGCAGAGAGCGGCCTTCGAGGTAGCGATAGGGCCCGTCGGGGAGGTATGAGAACAAAGCGTCCGCGGGTCGGGCGACGTAGCTCGAGAAGAAGCCCTCGACGTCGGGAGCCACCCTCGATTGGACCTCGGGATCCGCCAGCACCTGGGCCACCCGCTCGGGCGGACCCTGGTCCACCCACACGGGAAGGGCATAGGCCAGATGGCTGCTGGCCGCCATGTAGGGGTAGGCGTCGAAGGTGACGTCCATACCCTCGTCTCGTGCCTCCACAAGTTCCTGATAGAGCCGTTCGGACCCGAAGAGGTGGGAGATGTGCACCGGGACTTCCGCTTCCCGGCCGACCGAGAGGGCCTCGCGCACGCCGGCGTCAACCTCTCCCCGGTTGCCCCGCACGTGTGACCCGTAGGTGCCGCCGTACTCGGCAACCACCCGCGCCACGGCCACCAGTTCCTCCGTGGCTGCGTGTCCCGAGGGAAAGTAGTCAAGGCCCGTCTGGATGCCGCGAGCCCCTTCTTCCATGACCTGGCGGGTGAGCCTCTGCATCTGTTCTATCTCCCCGGGTGTGGCAGGGCGGGGATCCCACCCCACGGCCTCCGCCCGCACCGCGTTGAACCCCACCTGGGGAATGAGATTGATCCCCACCCGTCCGTCGAACAGGTCCCAGTACTCAACGGCGTCGGACCACTCCCATTCGGCGTCCGGCGGTCCGATGAACCTCGACAGGTATGCCTTCATCTCGGTCAGACGGGACGGCGAGAGGGGAGCGTAGGCGAAACCGTCCGGTCCCATGAGATCGGTGGTTATTCCCTGCCGGAGGCGCGGCTCGTGGCCGTCTCCTCTCAGGAGGGCGAACTCCGAGTGGGAGTGGACGTCTATGAAGCCGGGGCAGATGACCAGGCCGCTGGCGTCGACCGTTCGCTGCGCCTCCCGCCCCTCGAGGCGTCCCACCGCCGTTATGCGGTCTCCGGCCAAACCCACATCCGCGTGGAATCCGGCCCGCCCGGTCCCGTCTATCACCGTGCCCCCGGTCAGTACCCAGTCGAACATGCCAGGTCCTCGTCTTGCCGCATCACTGCCTCCTGATGGTACTTAAGGTCCGATGCCCCGGACAGCTGACCGAGAAGACTTCAGATGGTGATGACCAGCTTGCCGACGTGGCTCTTGGTCAGAAAGGCCTCCTGCGCGGCGTGGATGTCCGAGAGGGGATATGAGCCTCCCACGATCGCCCGGACCGAGCCTTCCTCGATGTAGCGCACCAGATCACCGAAGACCCGAGGGTCATACACCGTCGCCCCATGGAGGGTGAGGTCTTTCAGATACAGGGTGCGCAGATCGAGTTCCACCATCGGTCCGGAAATAGCGCCTGAAGTCACGTACCTTCCTCCGTGGCGCAGCGCTTCCAGCCAGCCTCCGAAGTCGTCACCCCCGACAACGTCGGCCACTGCGTGGAACGGGCCGCGGTTGGCGTCCACGGCAGCTTCGGGGACCCGACCGGGCTGTCGAGCCACCACATGATCGGCCCCGAGTTCCGCCACCTCCTCCAGTTTGGAGACTCCGGCTATGGCCACCACGCGGGCGCCGCGGAGCTTGGCGAGTTGAACCAGGGCGCTTCCCACCCCGCCGGACGCTCCCGGGACCGCCACCGTCTCCCCCCGGCGAAGGTCGGCCAGCGCCAGCATGTGCTCGGCGGTAGACCACGAGCACGGAAAGGCAGCCAGTTCCACATCCGAGAGGTTGCTGGAAACCGGATACACGTTCTCGCCCGGCACGGTGCAGTATTCGGCGAATCCGCCGTCCCGTTCGCTTCCCAAATAGCCCGCCAATGCCGGATCCTCGGGGTGGCGCCGGTTTCGCAGGCAGGGATCCAACAGCACCCGCCGGCCCATGAGGCGGAGGCCGGCTTCGTCTCCGACCTCGACCACCCGGCCCACCACATCGGATCCCTGAATACGGGGGAAGGCCAGGCCTCTGCGGCTCCAGCCGACGTCCCGGACGTCAGCTTTGTCGTAACCGGACTCCTCGGTGGCGGTGGTTATGGAACGGCTGTACCAACCGACCCGGGTATTGATGTCAGAGTTGTTGAGACCGCAGGCGGCTACCCGCACGACTACATCTCCCGGTCCTGCCCGGGGAACCGGCACGTCGTCCCGGACCTCCAGCATCTCCGGCCCACCGATGCCCAGGAGCAGCGCGGCTCTCATGGCGCGGGTCCCGGCCGGGCTCTCGCCCGGATTCTGGCCGGGCATGTTGCCGGTCACTTCCCTAATCCGTTCTGTGGACAGTAGTTAATGGCAAGGACCCTTCGTTGCCGTCTTACCCCCTGCAGGTCTCGGAGGCTCCAGCAAGGCTACCGGTTTCCGGACCGGATCGGGATGTTCCGAATGCCGTTTCCGACCCGGAATTGGAGCGTTGGATTAGATTAAAGCAACCGAGCGAAGCAGAAGGAGCAAAACAATGGCGAAGGCACTTGTGGGGGGAACGGTGATAGACGGGACGGGAAGACCTCCGATCGACGATGCGGTGGTGCTGATCGATGGCGAACGCATCGACGCGGTCTTCCGGCGGGGAGAGATCGAGCTGTCCGCCGATACTGAAGTCGTGGACATCGCAGGGTCCACCGTCATCCCTGGCCTCATCGACTGCCATGTTCATGTCGGGGTGCTGGCCGACAACTCCTTCCTCCAGGTGGAGGATCCCCCAGGGCTGGCGGACCTGTTCATGACCACCCTGTTGCGCCACGGGGTCACCACCGTTCGGGACACCGGCAATTTCGACCCCGATGAGGTGTTCCGAACTTTCAAGGAAGGGAGGGACAACTGGCCGCGGTTCTTCGGAGCGGGAACCATCCTGGACGGTCCGGCCGATCCCCCGGCGCCCTGGAGGTGGCTGGCCATCATCGATGATGAGGAGTCGGCCCGCAGGGAGGCCTCGAAGCTGATAGACGCCGGCATGGACTTTCTCAAGGTGTACGTGTGGGCCCGGCTTCCGGTGCTCCGGGCGGTGGTCTCAGAAGCTCATCGACGGGGTGTGCGGGTCTCGGCGCATGTCGGCCATATGGTCACCGTGGAGGAGGCGGTCAAGGTCGGCGTGGATGCCCTGGAGCATGTGCGGATCGGACGGGAGTTGGTTCCCGAGGAGCGGATGGACGAACTCAACGGGTTGACCGGCAGGATTCTCGATCCCCTGGTTGGCTGGCAACCGTGGCGATTTGTCGACCCCGAGTCGGATCTGGCCGACGGTCTTATCGACCTCATGGCGGAGCGGGGTACCTACATCACCCCCACCCTCACCCTCTCCCAGGCCATCCTGTTGGGCAACACGCCCGAGGCGGTCAACCCGCCGGGCCTTGACGAGATGCCCGCCGCGGTGGCGGAACAATGGGGCCAGTACGCTTACCCGTTCGACTACTCGGAGACCGACTGGGAGCAGGCGCCGGTGGAGTTGCGCAACCAGATGGCTTTCATCGGGCGAGCCCAACAGGGCGGAGTGAACGTAACCGCGGGTACCGACCTCACCAACCCCTTCGTAGTGCCGGGGCACAGCATGCACGAGGAACTCCGGCTCTTGGTGGATGGGTGCGGGTTCTCTCCCATGGAGGCCATCGTGGCGGCCACCAGCCGGGCGGCCGACCTCCTGGGTCAGGGCGACGAACTGGGATCGGTGGAGAAGCGCAAGCTGGCCGACCTGTTGGTGCTTGAGGGGGATCCTCTCTCCGACATCTCCAACACCAAGCGGATCGCCGCGGTGTACAAGGGTGGTCAGCTCGTAGCGACCTGACCTAGGCGGGAACGATCCGGAGCCTGGCGCCGGCGGCGGCGTCCTGGTCGATGTCCAGCCCTTGAGGCGTCTTCCGGAACTGGATGTTCAGGGTGGAGAGAGTAGAGGCCGAGCTGGAGAGATCGGGGCTTGACAGGAGCAGGCGGAACGGCCCCGGCCCCCGCCGGTCCAGTTCCCGGCCGGCCGTCCCGTCCCCGGTGGGCTCGTGCAGTCCCAACCTGAAGGAGCCGATCCGCAGGTAGACGCTCCTGGTTCCCGCCTCTCCCGGTGACGGGGGCGCCATCCGGTGGCGGAGTCCCAGAGCGGCTTCGTAGATCTCCAGGGTTGCCCCCAGGTCTCTGGTAACCAGGTCCATCCCCGCCACGCCGGTAACCCCGCACTGGTGGTCTCCCGGCGGGTCCCAGGCCAGGAGGTCCGACTCCGGGGTTGTCCAGTCGATCAAATAGGGCCAGGGCTTCCGCCACGGCGATCCGCCCGGGACCACCAGCCGCCACTCCAACCGCCTTCCGTCAGGGCGGATCCGGTCCATCTCGAAGGGGCCCTCCGCACCTATGCCCATTGACCTGAAGCCGTCGGCCTGTTCCTCCAGGCGCGACCCCGCCAGCACGAAACCGACCAGGCCCGACGACCTGCGGAGGAACGACAGCAACTCGAGGCCGAACGGCCCTCTTTCCCGGGCCTTGCCGGCATCCTCCACCGAAAGCAACTCCAGGTAGTCGAGCCCGAAGCGCACGATGGCATTGCGGGTGCCCAGGGACGGATGGCGGCCGCCTTCGGCTACCTCGAACCCCAGCCGACGGAAGACGGAGATCCCCTCCTCCAGGTCGGGGATGCCTATCACCGCGTGGTCGAAACGCTCGATCACTTGGGGTTGATCACTTCACGAGGGCCGGGAGTACCTCCTCGGTGACTCTCCGAAACTGATGGGCCTCGTCGTAGCCTGCGATCCTGAGGGTGATGGTGGTCGCCCCGGCGTCGGCGAACTCCCTGATGCGCCTGATGCACTCGGAGGGATCGCCGATCGCCACCCATCGTTCCAGGAACCCCCGGTCGTAGTCGGTGAAGTAGTAGTCCCGCATGTATGACTCCACTTCCTCCATCCCCCGGTCGGGGTGTTCGGTGACGTGGATGTTGTAGTACAGGCAGGCCTCGAAGTCGTCTCCCAGCGGTCGGCCCTCTTCCTCGCCGTACCGCCGGATGGTCGCCAGGGTGGTGGCCAGGCCGTCGGGGGTGTTTCCGGTGGTCATCCAGCCGTCCCCGAGCCGGGCGATGCGTCGCAGGATCCTCTCGGAGAGCTTTGGGAAGGCGGGATTGGCATGTCCGGTGATCCAGATGGGAAGGGGCTGCTGCAGCGGCCTGGGCAGCACCGTCACGTCTTCGAAGCTGTTGTAGGTCCCGTGGTAGGAGGCGTTCTCGGTTTCCGAAACGAGGCGCAGGATCTCGATGGCCTCTTCCATGCGCCGGCTCCGTGTGGATGGATCGATCCCGAAGGCGGCGAACTCCTCTTCGAACTGCCCGCCGCCGGCCTCACGCTGTCCCTGGCAGGCCACGAATATGGACCGCCCTCTGGAGACGAAGTCGAAGCTGAGCCATTGGTAGGCCATCAGCAGGGCGTCGCGAAGCGGGGTGCTGGCCATGCAGCCAACGCCCAGTTTCACCCGATCGGTGTGGGCGGCGAGGGCGCCGAGGGCCACCAAGGCATCCACCCTGGGCTTGGCGAAGATGGAATCACCCAGCCAGACCGAGTCCCACACCTCGGCCCGGTCCGCCTGCGCGGCCAGTTCCAGCATCTCCCCGACGTTCGACAATCCCAACAGGACGCTCCGGTTCGAAAGCGTGAGCCCATACTTGGCCCGGCCCATGGATCTCCTCTCTACGACAAGGCACAATGTACCAATCCGGCACCTAGGAGTACATCATGACGGATCCCTGCACGGCAAAGTCCCACCTGTCAACGAGGCTGGTGGGTATGGGATCAGCCGCCGATCGTAAGGCGTTTCAGAGCTTCGAGGGCCACCGTCAGGGACTGGTCAAGCCACTCGTAGAGTTCTCCGGACCGGTCCTCAACTTCCTCGTTGTACGCAAAAGTGAATGCATCCCAGGAGGTGGCTACAAAGGTGTCCTCATAACCCGCCGGTTCCTCATCGAGCATCCGAACGTCTCCGAAGGAAGTGATGGCCATCACCCCGGTCCGGCGACTTCCTACATGATGGATTGAAGTAATGAACCTCAGTCTGAGACCGTTGACGGTAACCCCTAGCATCGCCCACCAAGTGCTGGATGAGAGGTCGGCAAAGTGCTCGGCCTGCTTGGCCGTTTCGATGATTTGAAAACGCCACCATTTCGCCCGGCGCCCGTCATCGGGTGTGGCTTGATCAATCCAGACCTCCACCTTGCGCCCTTCACTTGCGAATGCCTCGTCCAAGCCCTCACCCACGCCTTCCATCCAGTCCTTCATGCGGGCGTGGAGTTGGTTCGCCCGTATGTGAATCGCCCGTTCCTTTTGCCTTGTCTCCTCGTACTCTCTCCTGTCCAGAGACTGGGCGAATGCCCGGGCGAACTCTATGGCGGTCTGCGGTGCGGGTTTGGGGATGGGTTCTTCCAATTCTCGGCGGATCGACCGCATCGCCAACTTGGCGAACAGCCTTCCCAGCGGTGTCAGGTCGCCGTGGTCAGCCTGGTCCAAGGCCTCCAGATAGGAGTCCCGGTTCTCGCGGTCGACCACGATGGGAGGGAATTTGTTCTTCTCCAACGAAAAGAGGGTCAGTGCTCTAGCCACGCGGCCGTTACCGTCCTGAAAGGGATGGATTTGCACGAACCGGTGATGCAACCAGGAAGCTGATACCACTGGGTGGATGTGGTCCATCCCGCGATACCACTCTATCAACCGTTCTATCTCACCGCTCACCTGCTCTGGAGGGGCAAACATGTAAAGAGACCCGTCAGCCAGTCTCACATTGTTGGCGAGGGTCTTGTACTTTCCGTGTTCCAGCTTGGTTCTTACGGAGCGTCCCAAAGCGTCGGTGGCGTCGTAGAACAGTTGGGTACGGGTGATCAGCGCATGCAGTTCCTTGACGAAAGAGGTGGTGAGAGGACGGTCATCGCGGACGTACTCGGTTACCATCTCCAACCCCTCCATCTGAGCTTGGAGCATGGGGAGAACTTCTGGATCCCCGCCCGCCCGTGCCATCGCTTCCCTGGTGAGCCCGTCGGCTACCAGGGTCTCCGTGACGCCCCAATCAACTAGATACAACCGTTCGATGATTCCGGTTTCGATTGCGTGCTTGCGAAGCGTTCGATGTCTCAAGGCGCTTCGATCGGCCTCGGCCAGGGAATCAGCGAATTCCTTCCACGAACCGTGCAGGGCATTCAATACCGCTAAGTCGCCCCTAAGCCGTTCTCCCACCTCTGAGTCAAGGGGTTCGATAGGGCGCCAACCACTGTCCATGAGGCATCCACGTTAACACAAATCAGGTCTCTGAAAGGGACACTTTGTTGTCAAACACGAGGACTCACGCTTCTCTCGGATCCGAGGAGGTGGTTGCTACAGGTAGCTGTAGAAACCCCTTCCGCTCTTGCGGCCGGTCCATCCTGATTCGACCAACCGGGCCAGGAGCGGTGGGGGAGCGTTGGCGGGGTCGCGGAACTCGTCGTACAGGACCTTGCCGATCTCATAGATGGTGTCCAGCCCTATGAAGTCGGCCAACTCGAAGGGTCCCATGGGATGGTTCAGTCCCATCTTGACCGCCGTGTCTATGTCTTCGCGGGTGGCGACGCCCGCCTCGAGCATCCGCACCGCCGACATCAGGAACGGGACCACCAGTCCATTGACCACGAAACCTGCTTGATCGCGGCAGAGCACCACGCTCTTTCCCAGGTTGACCGAGACGAAGTCATTCACGGTCTTCAGAGTGTCCTCCGATGTGGAGATGGTCGGGATCACCTCAACCAGTTTCATCACCGGAGCCGGGTTGAAGAAGTGGATTCCCACCACGTTCTCGGGGCGGGTGGTGGCCGCACCCAGGCGGGCGATGGGAATCGAGGAGGTGTTGGAAGCCAGGATGGTCTCGTGGTCCTCGACCAGTTGGTCGAGACGTTCGAATACTGTCAGCTTCAGGCCGATTACCTCCGAGACCGCCTCGATCACCAGTTGGCTCCGGGACAGACTGTCCAAGTCGTCGGTCACGGTCACCTTGGCAAGGGTGCTGTCCTGCTCGTCGGCCGTCATCTTTCCTCGCGCCACGGCCTTACCGGTGGAAGCAAGGATCCTCTGGTAGGCCGCCTCGGCTCGCGGCGAGTCGGCTTCCACGACCGTCACGTCGCACCCGGCCCGGGCGCACACCTCGGCGATGCCCGAACCCATCAATCCACCTCCGACGACTCCTACTCTCGTTATGTTCATGTATCTCTCCAGATTGGACTGTTTGACGGTCTACCGATTATGGCCTGCGTGAGGACCGTTCCGGACATCCCTGCAACATCAGGGCATCCTGGGCTCTTCGCAGACCGACGATGGCATTCGACTCCTCCAGTTCCAGGTCCGCGTAGGTGAGAGGGGTCCCCGCTTCGACGTCGTTCGTGAGCCGGGAGCCGGTCGCCAGGCCAAGGGGGGCCAGGTTCTCCCGGCGGGCCACCTCGGCCTTCTCGATCACCCCGTAGACGCAGAACCCCCCTATCTCGTCTATCCGCTCCCCGCTTCGGAGGTCCTTCTTGGCCACCGCCACCGTCTCGGCGGAAGGGGGGCGGTCGGTGGCCAGGGTGGTCTCTTCGCGGAGCACCGCCTTGGCGATGGAGACCGGGGTCTCGAGGCTGGTGAGATGGTAGGGGCGATACAGCGCCCAGTAGGGGCCGTCTCCCACTTTCAGGTACCGGAGGTCGCGCACCAATTTGGGATGGTCGGTTGTGAACACCACAAACACGCCGGGAGCGATCCCCCGCCCGTAGTCGACGCGTCCAGGCTCGGAGAGGATTCCCCCGGCTGCCTCCGGTATGTAGGTGGAGGCAAGGGTGTCGGGAGTCACTTCCGGACCGTGCATGCCTCGTCGGTCGGGGAGGTAGCCGATGGCATTGGAGATGGTGGTCATCTCCATCATGGTCTTGCTGCCGTCCACAAACGAGGCCAGCATCTTGGGGTTCATCATCTGGCGGTGGGCGGTCTCCTCCATCGTGTCCGGGTTGGCGGTGGGAATCAGCGGGTTGTTCTTTCCCTTCCCCACGCTGACGACCTCGTATCCCAGCAGGGTGGCGAATTCATACAACTCGGCTATCGCTCCCGGCTCGTCGCCGCCCGACAGGGAGTAGACCACCCCTGCTTCCCTAGCCCGTTGTCGGAGGATCGCTCCCACGGTGGCATCGGCCTCCACGTTCATCTGCATCATGTGCTTTCCTGCCGCTATCGCCTGCAGGGCGACCCGGGCTCCCATCTCCGGTATTCCGGTTGCCTCCACGGTGACGTCGAGGGGAGGTGCGCTGGCCAGAGAAGCGTTGGTGGTGTGGACGCGCTTTCCGTCGGCGATTGCCTGCGAGGCGCGGTCGGGGTCGTCGGTCTGTATGACTTCTGCGCCGTCGATCCCGGCCGAGCGGTAGATCGCCGCCGAACGTCCGCTTCCCCTGTCCACTATCACGTAGGCGCCCATCCCCTCCATCCTCTCCATGGTGATTGCCAGTCCCTCGCCCATCTGACCGGCGCCCACTATCCCGACCTTGATGGGGTTTCCGGCGGCTTGGCGGCGGCGAAGCAGGGCACTGAGGGTCACGTGACAGCCAGTTTATTGGTCCGGCCGGTCCGGTGGGTGAATCCAGCCTTCGACGCCGCCGGGGAGACCCCGATCGGGGTGGAGGTCAATCCGTCGATGCGTCGGCGGGCCTTGCCAGCAGCACTCCCGGATTGAGGACTCCCTTCGGGTCGAGATGTCCCTTGGCCCGAGCCAGGACATCGCCGAACAGGGGTGGCCGCTGCTTTTCGTACCAGGGCCGGTGGTCTCGTCCGATGGCGTGATGGTGGGTGATGGTGCCGCCGTTGTCTATCACCGCGTCCGAGACGGCCCGTTTGATGTCCCGCCACTGCGCGAGCATGGACCCCGGATCGGCGCCGCAGTGGAAGGCGAAATAGGGAGCGGGACCGTCCGGGTAGGCGTGGCTGAATCGAACCGAGACTGCGCCCTCCCGGCCGGTCGCCTCCCGGATGGCCCGTCCCGTGGCGTCTTTCACCGCGTGATAGAAGGACTCGAATCGGTCCCATGTGATCGCAGACTCGAAGGTGTCGGAGATGATGCCTCGCGGTGTGAGGTTCTCCCGGTTGTAGGGCATCCTGATGAAGGCGTCCCGCCAGGCGCCGACCGCTCCCTTCAGGTGGGCGTCGGGGTTGGTGCGCCAGTCGACGTCGGGGACGCCGCCGTGATCCCGCGCGCACTCCTCGGCCCGGTCCATCCAGGCCTCCACCGGGTGGTCTGCCGACTCGAAGGAGACGACCAGCAACGTGAAGGAACCGTCCCCGGCGCCGTTCACGGCCAGTTCCACCCCGTCGACGATCCTCACGTTGGCCGGGAACAGTCCCGCCTGCGCTATGGCCCGCACCGCCCCGGCGGCTTGCAGGAACCCGGTGAAACGGAATCCTGCGGTGGCCTTGAAGGCCACCCGACCCTGCAATCGCACCCAGGCCTCGGTGATTATTCCCAGGGTTCCCTCCGAGCCGATCACCAGCCGATCCGGACTGGGGCCGGCGCCCGATCCGGGCAGGCGCCGCGATTCCATCCTTCCGGAGGGCGTGACCATGCAGATGCTCTCCACCAGGTCGTCTATGTGGGTGTAGAGAGTTGCGAAGTGTCCGCCTGAGCGAGTTGCTATCCAACCTCCCAGGGTGGAGTGCTGGAAGGACTGGGGAAAGTGCCGTAGCGTCATCCCGTGCGGCCTCAATCCGGCCTCCAGTTCGGGACCGAGGGCTCCGCCCTGGATGCGCGCCGCTCTCGAAACCGGGTCGACCTCGAGCACCCGGTTCATCCGGCTCATGTCCAGGGTGACCGTTCCCGAGAATCCGTGGCCGACGTCGGGCGTGACTCCCCCCACCACCGACGAGCCCCCACCGTATGGGACCAGGGCCGCCCCCGCCTCTCCGGCCCACTCCAGGAGGGCGGCGACGTCGGCCTCGTCTCTCGGATAGGCGATCACGTCGGGGGCGTGGGCGAAGTCTCCGGCGAATATCCGGATCGAATCGGGCTGGGACTGGCCGAAACTGTGCAGGATCCGTTCGTACGGTTCCTGCGTGCAGATGGCCTCCAGGCTGGCGGGCGGATTCAGTCGGGGCGCGTGGAGGGAGACTCCGTCGAGAGGGGGTACCCGGGCGTCCCCGGCGCCGCTGATACCGAAGCCCTCAGCCAGGGTCCGCAGCAGATTCTCCCGTTCTCCGGCCGCCAGGCCCTGTCCCTCGTATCCCCACCCCCAATACTTGAGCCGCGGTGCCATCCGTCCGATCTCCTGGTCGCAAGTCGTCTAGGGCGATCATCCTAACCCCTCCATCCGGCGGTCCCTTGGCCGCATGGGGGAGGCCGGTCACGGGATTCCAATATCGATCGGAGGCTCGTCGGCCGGTAAAGTTCTCCCCTATGGAATACGATGTCGCCTTGATCGAGGCGAAGTGGCAGGACTTCTGGGAGCAGGACAAGACGTTCTACACCAAGGAGGACTCCGAGCGGCCCAAGTACTACAACCTGCAGATGTATCCCTATCCCTCCGGGGACCTCCACATGGGGCACCTCCGGAACTACACCTATGTGGACCTTCTCACCCGCTACCGGAAGATGCAGGGCTACAACGTACTCTCCCCGATGGGCTGGGACTCATTCGGCCTGCCGGCCGAGAACGCCGCCATCGCCACGGGCGTGCATCCCCGAGAGTTCACCGAACGCCAGATCACCCGCATGAAGTCCCAACTCCGCCGGCTGGGGGCCGTGTACGACTGGAGCCGGGAACTGGCCTGTCACACACCCGAGTACTACCGGTGGGATCAGTGGCTGTTCCTCCAGCTCTACGAGAGGGGCCTCGCCTACAAGTCCCGGTCCGCTGTCAACTGGTGCGAGCAGGATCAGACGGTGCTGGCCAACGAGCAGGTGGTGAACGGGGCCTGCGAGCGATGCGAGTCCCCGGTGGTCCGCCGCGATCTCGAGCAGTGGCACTTTCGGATCACCGAGTACGCCGACCGCCTGCTGGAGGACCTGGAGGGGCTTGAGTGGCCTGAGCGGGTGAAGGTGATGCAGCAGAACTGGATCGGGCGATCGGAGGGGTGTGACTTCACCATCGAGGTGGCAGACGGCGACGGGGCGTTCGACGTCTACACGACCCGACCGGACACCATCTACGGGATGACCTTCGCGGTGCTCGCTCCCGAGCATCCCCTGGTTGAGCCACTGGTGGCGGGCGGACCCTACGAGGAGGAGATCCGGGCCTACGTGAAACGGGTCTCCGCAGCCAGCGAGTTGGAGAGGATGGCCACCGGGGAGAAGTCCGGTACCTTCATCGGGCGGTATTGCATAAACCCGGCCAACGGGAAGCGGGTTCCCCTCTACATAGCCGACTACGTGCTGATGGGCTACGGGACGGGAGCGATCATGGGAGTGCCGGGGGAAGACCAGCGGGATTGGGACTTCGCCGCCCAGCGGGGGCTGGAGATAATCCGTACGGTCCGGCCTCCCGACGGGTGGGAAGGGGAGGCCTACACGGGGGAGGGGATCTCGGTCAACTCGGAGTTTCTGAACGGTCTGGAGACAGAGGCCGCCAAGGACAGGATCATCGCCTGGTTGGAGGAGAAGGGGATCGGGCGGCGGGCGGTCAAGTACCGCCTCCATGATTGGCTGGTGTCCCGGCAGCGCTACTGGGGATGCCCGATTCCCATGGTCAACTGCGAGTCATGCGGCCTCGTGCCCGTGCCCGAAGAAGATCTCCCGGTCATCCATCCCGACGTGGAGGAGTACCGGCCCCGGGGACAGTCGCCGCTGGCTCTCGCCACCGAGTGGGTAGAGGTCGATTGCCCCCGGTGCGGAGGACCGGGCAGGCGGGAGACCGACACGATGGATACTTTCGTGGACTCCTCCTGGTACTTCCTCCGTTACTGCGATGCTCACAACGCCGAGCGGATCTTCGACGGGGAGAAAGTCAGGTACTGGATGGCGGTGGACCAGTACATCGGCGGAGTGGAGCACGCCGTTCTGCATCTTCTCTACGCCCGGTTCATTACCAAGGTTCTCTACGACCTGGGTCTTTGCCCCGCCAAAGAGCCCTTCACGCGGCTCTTCACCCAGGGGATGCTGGTGAAGGACGGCGCCAAGATGTCCAAGTCCCGGGGCAACGTGGTCACTCCCGAGCCCTATTACGACCGTTACGGCGCGGACGCGGTCCGTCTCTACGAACTGTTCATCGGGCCGCCGACGGATGATGCGGTGTGGATCGACGGGGGAGTGGAGGGCACTTCTCGCTTCCTCGACAGGGTTTGGCGGATGGGCATGGGCGAAGTCGGCTCGGTCAGCGACCGGGAGGAGGATCGTCGGGACAGGGCGATCCTGGGCGTGGCGCACCGCGCCCTGCGCAAGGTGACTTCCGACATCGACCGTTTCCACTTCAACACCGTGGTGTCGACTCTGATGGCGATGATCAACGACGTGATCGCCTACCTGCGGGGAGGTGGACGCACCGAGACTTTCCGGGAGGTCTACCGCCTGCTGCTGTTGATGCTTGCGCCATTGGCGCCCCACGTATCCCACGAGTTATGGGATCGGCTGGGATACCAGGGGATCCTCGCCACCCAACCTTGGCCGGCCTGGGACGAGGAGGTGGCCCGGGAGGACAAGGTTGTGATGGTGCTGCAGGTCAACGGCAAGGTCCGGGACCGTGTGGAGGTGCCCACCGACATCGACGAGGCAGCGGCGGAGCAGTACGCGTTCCGGTCCCAGCGGATCCAACGCTGGCTGGAGGGAGGGCGTGTGGTTCGAGTGATAGCGCGCCCGCCCCGGGTCGTCAACCTGGTGGTGAAGTAGCCCGAGACCGGTCGGTTCGGCCTGTCCCCGGGCTAATCCCGGGCGGTGCGCCACAGCCTGATGGCGGTAACGCCGAAGACAACGGGCGTCACGGTGTCGATCACATACCAGACCATCCAGAAAGTGGCCTCGTTGGGAGGGTCTCCCCAGCGTGACGCGAACCAATTCGGAAGGAATGCCAGGGTCAGAACCAGGCCGGCGTAGAACAACCGGTTGGCGGTGAGCCACTGCCGGGTGCTGGTGGAAGGGTCGGTGTCGTTTCTCCTCTTCTCTTGATAGGTGACAACCACTACCAGCACCAGCCCGGCAAGCATGCACCAGCCGATCACATCCCAGGCGGTGCTAGCCGCGTCGCTGGCTCGCGCCGATGCTTTGGCATAGATCGTCCAAACTGTGAATTGCGCAGCCAGGCATATTGCCACCAACGCCAGGTAGACGCTTATCGCTCGCTTTATCACCGTTGTCTCCTCAGAGTCTTAGAAAACAGAGGCACAGGCCGCCGATCACTAGGCACGCAGCAGTCGGCGTCCTTCCACCACGAACAGGACCGGCAGGACCGAGTCGATCAGATGCCAGATGGTCCAGGCTGCAGTGTCGTTGACATGCTCTGTGAACGCTTCCCCGAACCAGTTGGGAAAGAAGGCAAGCGCCAGGACGGCGGTGCCATAGAACATCACCGCCGGAGCCGATGAGCAACAGGCTCCGCTGTCGCCCTCATCCGCCTGCTTGCGCCGACTGGTGGTGTACAACGCCAGCACCAGTCCCAGCGCCATGAACCAGTCGAGCGTCAGCCAGATCGTGATCCCGGCATCGGTGCTGTTCCCATAGAGGGGATACAGAATGAACTGAAGGGCCACCGCTGCACCCACCACCACGAGGTAGAGACCGATTAGTCGATTCTTTCCCATTGCTGACTCCTTCGTACCCGTTTCGACTGGACGTTCCGCCACGGGGCCGGATGGCTGCGGCCGTCGTGCTGGTCTCGAACTCTAGAGGCAATCGCGGAGCGAGTGATGTCTATGCCGCCCATGACATTCCGTCGCCGGCCCGGGATGACGGAGTGATGCCGCGCTAGTCGGGGCTGTCCAAGGGTGCGTCACCGTCTCCTTTGTGGCTTCGAGAAGGAGACGAGCCTTTGACTCAGGGCGAGGATTGGTTGTCTCCGTTGTTCAAAAACCGGCGCTCAGCGGTGGACTTCCGAGTGGATCTCAATCCATATTGAGGTATGGGGAAGTCACATTGGGGACTGGCCGTCGCCATGTTGGTAACGGCGGTTGGCGCCGGCGTGTTCTTCGGGCTGTGGCGCCCCCAACCCCCTGGGGTGGCGCCGGTCCCGGAGGCGGCGGTGGTTTCTCTGCTGCCCGGGAACGGAGGGGGAAGTGTAGAAGGCGGGGAGAAGGAGATCGTGGTGCATGTGTCGGGACGGGTGTTGCGTCCCGGGCTGGTGCGGGTGAGCGCCTCGGCCAGAGTGGGGGATGTGATCTTGGCGGCGGGGGGAGCCCTCGCCGACGCCCGGCTGGATGAGATCAACCTGGCGGCGCCGGTCTCCGACGGGGTGCAGGTGGTGGTTCCCGGTCCCGGAACCCGGTTCGACGCCCAGAATGCCCGGAGCGGTGGTTCGAGCGGGTCCTCGGGCCTGGTGAGTCTGAACCGGGCAACCGTCGAACAGTTGGAGGAGATTCCGGGAGTGGGACCGGTGCTGGCGCAAAGGATCGTCCACCACCGCCAGGCCCATGGGCCCTTCCTGGAGGTGGAGGACTTGCTGGATGTATCCGGCATCGGCGAGGGAAAGTTGGCAGACCTCCGCCCACATGTGGTCCTGCCCTGAGCATGCCGGGCGTGGAGAGGCCGGGGAACCGGCCGGCATGGGCGGCGCCTTTGCCTGACTGGGGCGAGACACGGTTTCTGGTGGTGGCCGGGTTGGTCTGGGCCGGGACCCTGGCGGGAGCGTATTCCTGGGGTATCTGGGCGGCCACAGCGGCCGGGGCGGCGATGGTTCTCACGAAGCGGTCCGGGGTGGCTCTGGTCATGGCCGCCGGGTTGGTGGCGGGTGCCCTGGCGGGATGGGGAGCGGCGTCCCGGGCGACCGAGATGCTTGCCGCTCCGGTGGTCGAGGGAGAGGTGACCGTCCGGGCGGTGGCCCGCACCGATCCCCGGGGTTCCCGGGATCGCCCGTGGTTGGTGGCGCGTCCTCTCGCGTATCGGTTTGCCGAGGACCAACCATGGAGGGAGTGGCTCGGTCCGGTGATGATGGTCAATGCCACCCATGCCGGAGAACTGGCGGCCGGTGAAATCTTCGAAGCGTCGGGACAGATGGTCAAGGAAACGGGACGCAGGGGTACGTCGGTTTACTCAGCCCGCATGTGGACCGGCGTCCTGGCGCGGGTATCCCCCGCCCAGGGATGGCTGGTGAGGAGCGCCAACGCGGTGAGGCGGAGGGTGATGGAAAACCTCCGCACGGGTCCCCCGGATGGCCTGGGGCTGGTGGCCGGGTTTCTGGTGGGGGACACCACCGGGCTCACCGGCTCCGATCTGGCCGACCTGCGGCGTTCCGGCCTTAGCCACTACGTGGCAGTCTCGGGAGGGAACGTCGCCCTTTTCCTGGGAGCGCTCTGGATCCTGATGTGGCCGGTGGCCAGCCGTCCCCGGCTTCGCTCCCTGGTGGGGCTGGTCGCCCTGGGAGTGTTCATGATCGTGACCCGGTGGGAACCGTCGGTCCTGCGGGCCGGGCTTCTGGCGGCGCTGACCCTGGGCGCCCGGGCAGTGGGACTCCCCTTGGGCAGTTGGGCGGCCCTGGGGACTACCGTGGTCCTGGCGCTCCTGGTGTCAGCCGAACTCGCCGAGAGTTTGGGCTTCGCCCTGTCGGTGGCTGCAACGCTGGGAGTGATGGCGGGGATGAGGATCGGGTCGGGACGGCGACCCCGCTGGGTGTGGGAGACCCTGGGAGCGGCCCTGGCCGCCCAGGTGGCGGTGGCGCCGCTGTTGCTGGGATCATTCGGGTCGGTTCCTCTCCTGTCGCCCGTGGCCAACCTGGCAGCCGCACCCCTGGTAGCGGCCTCCACGATCCTGGGAGGGATCGGATCGGTCACCGGTTGGCAGCCGCTCGTAGGGTTGGCAGCGATTGCAGCCGAAGGAGTGCTGGCTGTCTCCCGCTTCCTTTCGCCCTTTCCCCAACTGGGGTGGCTGGGGACGGCTGTTGCGTTTGGGGCGGGATTCGCGGCCTGGCGATGGTCGGACGTCCGGCTGCCGATGTTGACGACGGCGGTGCTGGTCCTGGCGGTGGTCCGGGTGTTCCCCCTGCTGTTCCCGCTGGTCGGCTCGGATGGGGCCGGTCCTCCGGCGGTGGTCTTCCTCGATGTGGGCCAGGGGGACTCCATCCTGGTGCTGGGAACCGCGGTGACGATCCTGATCGACGGAGGGCCGGATCCGGCCACACTGGCGGAGAAACTTCGCAAGTACCGGGTTAGCGAGGTGGACCTTCTGGTGATCACCCACCCTCACGCCGACCACGTCCGCGGGTTGGAGGCGGTGGTGGGAAGGATGCCGGTGGGAGCCGTGTGGGATGCCTCATATCCCCATGAGACCCCTGCCTATCTGATGCTCACAGAACGCATCGCCGAGGAAGGGATACCCGTCCAACGGCCCTCCCCGGGCCAGGTGCTCAGGGCCGGAGAGTTGGAGGTCGAGGTAATGGGGCCACAGCGTCGGTACAAGCACGTAAACGACCAGTCCATCGTGTTGGTTGTCCACCTGGCAGGCACGGACTACCTGATGGCGGCCGACATCCAGGATGTCGCTCAGGCGGAACTGGGAGACATCCGACCCGACGTCCTCAAGGTGCCCCATCAGGGCGCCGCCACGTCTGACCGGCAATGGCTCCGGGCGAACGCCGGTCGGCTGGCGGTGATCAGCGTGGGTCCCAACGACTACGGCCATCCCGTCCCCTGGGTCGAGAGAACCCTGGCGGAAGCCGGCGCCCGTGTGGTGCGTACGGACCGGCACGGCGACGTGGTGGTAAAACCGGCTCGGACCCGCAGGGTCGCCGCTATCGGTCAAGGTTCCGAGTTCGAGGAACCCCGATGAGGCGATGGCCAGGAGAGATAGGTCGGTCACGCTGCTGAAGTTCCGGGAATTGCCGGTGGAAAGGGTCATGCCGTGTTCCGGGGCGGCGGCTGCTGCGGGTGCGTCGCGCAGCCACAAGCCGGTTGTACGGCATCGCCACCGGACCGCCGGCGGATTTGGTACCGTGAAGCGTGTGGGTGAGGTGCTGGCGGTTGTCATTCCGGATCGAGGCGGGCCGGGTGAGCGCGAGGAGGGGCTGGAGACCGCTCGCAGGCATCTGCTACGCGCGGGGGTTGAGGAAGCTCAGATCGTCAGGATGGATGTCCCCTCTTCCCGCGGCCAGGGAGCCACCCCGCCCGGCACGCCCGATCAACGCGGTGTCTTCCGGCACGAGCTCTTGGAGGTAGTCCCTCTGCTGCAGTCGTCCAGTCTGTTCGGCCGGAAGCAGGGGCTGCTGCTGGTGGGCGCACAGAACCTGCTCTCCGCGGAGTCCCAGGCCCTGACCGGACTGCTGGGGGGTTTAGACCCCGCGGCGGTGGCTGTGTCCATCGTTGCCGAGCGTTCCCTTCCCAAGGACCTGTCGAAGAAGGTGAGAGAGATCGGCAAGGTCGAGACGATGCGCCAACCCTGGGAGAACCAGGTGTACGGCTGGCTGGATCGCCAGGCCAAGGAGAAGGGCCTGCGACTGGACTTCCAAAGCCGGGGGGCCCTGGTGCAGAGATTCGGAACGGACCGCTCGGCTCTCCGGCGCGCCCTGGAACAGCTACAGGGCGAGAACCGGCCGATCACCGCGGCAATGATCATCGAGCGGTTCCGGAACCGCCCGGACCAACCGGTGTTCCGGATCCTCGACGAGATTCTGGCCGGCAACACCGAAGGGGCGCTCCGCAGGCTGGGTGATTACCTGGCCAACGCCCGCTCCTCCGACGGCCGTCCCTACATCCTGTTGGGCGCTCTGGAGTCCGATCTGCGGCTCCGCCTCATGGCTTCGCAGGCCCACGACCGGGAGCACTTTCGCCGGATGGAGGAGGAGGGGGTGTTCTCCAGGATGCTGGAGTCGGCCCCGGGACCTCTGGATGAGAAGGCAGAGACAAGGCTCCGGTCGACCGCCAAGAGCCGGGTCCGATCCGGCCGGCGACGCCACGATCGGATCTGGAATCAAAGAAGACCGCTTACGTCGGTGAGTGGACGTCAGCAGATCCGGGCGGCGGAGCGGGCCCTCTCACTTGTGGTGCAGGCCGATCGGACCCTGAAGCTGTTCCCGGTTCCCCTTCACCAGCCGGTCTTGGAACGAACCGTGGTCGAACTGTGCGGCGTATACCAGGGGTTTGCCCGAGGGCGAAGACGGTAACGCCGGCTCCGGGCCTACCCGGAGGCGGTGGCTCGGAACAGCCGGGACTTCAACCGGGCCGCCTTGTTGGCGTGTATGACTCCCTTGGAGCAGGCCGAGTCGATGCGCTTCTGCGCCTGGCGGAGCTTTTGGTCCGCCTCGGGATCCCCCGCCTCCACCGCCGCCATGGCGGTCTTGATGCGGGTCTTCATCTCCGAACGGATGCCTTTGTTGGCTATCCGGCGCCGCTCGTTCTGTCGGTTCCTCTTCTTCTGTGACTTGATGTTGGCCATAAGGTGTGATGTCTGGGGATGCGTGCTTTGTGGGTACCGGAGAAGACTTTCCCGCCCGGGGTCGTATTTTAGCGTCCGGATGGCGGTCTACGCAATCTGGCTCGACCGGCGGGTCATCGGCGCCTCTTGCCGAAAACGCCCCGGCAACCAGACCCCCCACTCTGCAACCTCCACCTCCGTCCCCTGTACACAGTTAAAATGGGGCTTGGTCCTTTCGTCTCACCTAGGTTGTTCACAGCTTGGCTTCTCGTTCCCTGATCAGGAACTTCTGCATAATCGCCCACATTGACCACGGAAAGTCCACTCTGGCAGACCGGTTGCTGGAGTCGGCCGGAGCGGTCTCTCAGCGGGATATGCGAGAACAGGTGCTTGACACCATGGACCTGGAGCGGGAGCGGGGCATCACCATCAAGGCGCAGGCGGTTCGCCTCGACTACGAGGCCTCCGACCGACGATCATATGTGCTCAACCTGATCGACACTCCCGGGCATGTGGACTTCTCCTATGAGGTATCGCGTTCCCTGGCGGCCTGCGAGGGCGCGGTCTTGTTGGTGGACGCCAACCAGGGAGTGCAGGCCCAGACCGTGGCCAACGCCTACCTGGCCGTTGAGGCCGGGCTCGAGATCATCCCGGTGGTCAACAAAATAGACCTTCCGTCGGCCGAGCCGGAGCGCGCCGCCGAGGAACTGGCCCGGGTGGTGGGCGGCGATCCCGCTGACACGATCTTCATCTCCGCAAAGACCGGGGAGGGGGTTGACGAACTCACAGAACGCATAGTGGACGTGGTCCCCCCGCCGGCCGGAGACGAAGATCTTCCCCTGTCGGCCCTGATATTCGACTCCTACTACGACCTGTACCGGGGAGTGGTCTGCTATGTGCGGGTGATGGAGGGGAGTATCTCGGTGGGGGAGCGGGTCATGTTCATGGCTACCGGAGAAAGGAGGGATGTAGCCGAGATAGGAGTGCTCACCCCGGACTCGGTTCCTGTGGGGACCCTGGTCGCCGGCGAGGTGGGGTATTTGATCACCGGCGCAAAAGAGATCGATCGGGTCAGGGTGGGCGACACCGTCACCTCGGCTCACCGGCCGACAGTCGTGCCGCTCAGGGGCTACACCGATCCTCGGCCGATGGTGTTCGCGGGGATTTTCCCGACCGACGGCGATGAATACCCCCGACTGCGGGAGGCCCTTGAGAAGCTGCAACTCAACGACGCTTCCCTCCAGATCGCCCCGGAGTTCTCCCAGGCGCTCGGGTTCGGGTTCAGATGCGGGTTTCTGGGGCTCCTGCATATGGAGATAGTGCGGGAACGCTTGGAAAGGGAGTACGACCTGGATCTGGTGACCACCTCTCCATCGGTGGCCTACCGGGTGACCCTTCCCGGCGATGAGCCCGTCGAAGTGCGTTCACCGGCCGACTTCCCGGCTGCGGGAAGGGAGATGGTGGTTGAGGAGCCTTGGATCAAGGCGCTGGTCCTGGTGCCTCCGGAGCATCTGGGGGCGGTGATGGAGATACTCACCTCCAGGCGGGGCGAACTGGGACCGCTGAATTACCTGGGCACCGAGCGGGTGGAACTGACGTGCCGGCTTCCTCTTGCTGAGGTGGTCTTCGACTTCTACGACCGACTCAAGTCCAAGACCAGAGGATTCGCCTCTCTCGACTACGAGCCGGACGGCTACCAGCCCTCCGACCTCGTGAAAGTGGATCTCCTCCTCAACGGATCGGCTGTGGACGCCTTTTCGGCGGTTGTCCACCGCCCGCAGGCCTATGCCTACGGGAGGGAGATGGTGACCAGGCTCAAGGATCTGATCCCGCGTCAGTTGTTCGATGTCCCCATCCAGGCCGCGATCGGCAGTCGAGTCATCTCCCGGGAGACCATCCGGGCCAAGCGCAAGGATGTTCTGGCCAAGTGCTACGGGGGTGATGTAACCCGCAAGAAGAAACTCCTGGCTCGCCAGAAGGAGGGAAAGCGCCGGATGAAGATGGTGGGGTCGGTGGAGGTGCCGTCGGAGGCGTTCGTGGCGGCGCTCCGGGTCAGGGATTGAAGCCGGGCAAGGCGCCCCTCCCTCCCGACGATCCGGGCCTGGCGGATCAAGCGGGGGGATGGAGATCGGTGTACCTGCACATTCCATTCTGCGAAGAGGTCTGTCCCTACTGCGACTTCGCGGTGGTGGCGGGGCGAGACCAACTCGCCTCCCGCTACGGGGAGGCGCTGGTCGCCGAGATCCGCGCCGCGACTGCATGGGGGCCGCTGGACGCGGTCAACTTCGGGGGAGGGACTCCCTCCCGCATGCCGGCGGGGCTGCTGGAGAGGATTCTGCAGGAGTTGTCCTCCCGCTTCGGGATCCGGAAAGGGGCGGAGGTGAGCCTCGAAGCCAACCCGGAGGACTGGACCTTGCAGAAGGCGGAGTCGCTGGTGGCTGCGGGGTTCAACCGGGTCTCGCTGGGCGCCCAGTCGTTCGACGCCGAGGTGCTTTCCTATTTGGGACGTCGCCATACCCCGGCTGAGATTGTCGGAGCGGTGACGGCCGCCCGCCGGGCCGGGTTTGACTCTGTAAACCTGGATCTCATCATGGGCTCTCCGCCCGAGAGCGCCTCCTCCTGGAGCGAGACGCTGCGGAGGGCCCTGGAGACCAACCCGGATCATCTCTCCACCTACGCCCTGACGGTGGAGCCCGGGACCGTTCTGTGGAAAAACGTTAGGGCGGGCGCCTGCTCACCGGATCCCGATCGCCAGGCAGAGTGCTGGGAGGAAGCGGACCGTGAGTGCGCCAGGACCGGTCTGGTCCGCTATGAGGTCTCCAACGCGGCGCGGCCCGGCCATCACTGCCGGTACAACCTCTCGGTGTGGGGACAGGGCGAGTACCTGGGGTTTGGGAACGGCGCCCATTCATTCCGGGACGGGCGTCGCTGGGAGAACCTGCGCGGCCTCGAAAGGTACATGGATACCGTGGAAGCCGGCCGATCCCCGAATCGTCGATTCGAGTTGATCGAGGGCTGGGCGGCCGAGACGGAGCGGGTGCTGCTGGGCATCCGGAGGAGGGCCGGCGTGCGGAGTGGCCGAGCGGGGGAAGCCCTGTGGAAGTCCCCCAGGGGGCGGGAGCTTCGCCGAGCCGGGGTCATCGGATTGCACGGAGATCGCCTGGTGGTGGAGCGACCGCTCCTTACCGACGAGGTGAGCCGCGCGATTCTGGCCTTGCCCCAGCAGGAGTCGGCTGGTTTGGGAAAAGTTTCCGGACTCGGGGGTTGACTCCTGTCACACCCGTGTCGCATGTTTATAGGAACAAACATCCGACACGGTCCGGACCGGGCGGATCACCATCAAAGTCTCATCTCCGGTGGGCGGCCTCCCGGCTGAACCCACCGGCGATCAGCACCATGCCGACGACCAAGATCCTCGGTTTCGGACAGGCCTGTCCCAGTCCGAAAATTTCGACCGGAACGGTGGCGGCGGGTCGGGAGGGGAAACCCAAAGGGGGAGAATTCCGCCTGGTGGTTCGTTGTGGACCGGACACCAGGTGGATGGGGGAGGACGATCGGGATCGGTGGCCTGACAATTGGTGCGCTGGCCGGCTTTCCGAGCGGGACCGGCGGGTGGGGTGGGACCGTGGGGCGACGAGTCGAGGGTGTTGAAGGCAGGTATATTTAGTGTTTGTTTCCCCACTTTCGTGGTATATGGCAGTGGTTTGTCACACCCCCTTGGCATACTGATGTCATGGATCAAACAGCTATTGACCGTCGGGTCGCCGATGAGGTTCGGGTGGTGTTGCCTACCCGGCCGGTGGGTGAGGCAACCTTGGAGCAGCTCCAGGGTTGGTTGAAGTCGACCTTTAGGGTGGAGAACCAGTTGGCCGGGTTCCGCACCGGGGTCTTGGCGGAGTTGACCCGCCGAGAAGGCGTCCACCTGGTGGAGAACGATCTGCGGGAGAAGGGTTTGCGACCCCGCCGCAAGGCCCGCTCGGAAGTAGAAACCGCAGTGGAACTGGAAGAGTTGCCTCGAACGTCGGAGGGTTTGCGGGAGGGAGAGATCCCCTATGAGAACGCGCGGATTCTGGCCAAGGCCTCCCAGGACGGGGAGATAGACGAGTCCGAGTTGATCGGCCCGGCCCGCACCCAGTCTCCTGACAAGTTCGCCGCAACGGTCCGAAAGCACCAACAGGAACGTTCAGAGGATGATGGTATGAGCCGGTTGGAGCATCAGCGGTCGCAGAGGTTCGCCAAGATCAGGATCGACCGCACAGACGGTATGACCGTGCTGTACGGCCGGTTCGATCCGATCACCGGTGCCCTGTTGGAAACTGCCCTTTCGCAGAAGATGGACGAGTTGTGGCGGGAGGAAGACCCCCGCGCACGGTGCACCCCGGGACAGCGAATGGCAGACGCCCTCGCCTATTTGGTCACCAGGGAAGAAACCGATGAGGACACCGGCAAGGTCCGCGGACCGAGATTGTTGTTGATCGCCGACTACGACGTGGTCGACCGGGAACTTCGGAACGGGCGTTTGGGTGATGGGACTCCCATCCCGGTGGAGAAGATCCGGGACTTGGCTTGTCAGTCGGAGATCTTGCCTGCCATTTTCGGGGGAGCCTCGGTGCCGTTGGACCTGGGACGGTCACGACGGACCGCCAGTCCCGCCCAACGGGTGGCTCTCGTGGCACGGGATAAGGCTTGTGTGGGGTGTGGCGCCACCGCTAATTGGTGTCAGTCGCATCACATTATCCCGTGGGCGGTGCAAGGCAACACCGACATCGACGACATGGTCCTCCTCTGCAGTAGGTGTCACCACAAAGTGCATGACGACCGATGGCAAGTACGCAGGAAACCGTCCGGTGAGTACCACCTCAAACCACCGCCCAAACACCTGCGTCATGCACTCCGAAAGCGCAACAACCGGCGCCGCCGCCGCATCAAACAACGAAAATGAAACATGCGTTTTATATGTGGGGCTGTGACGGGACCGGTGGGGTCTGCTGAGAGTTTGGTAATCTGGAGAAAATGTTGGAGGATCGGCGCTCGGAGATACTCCGTTCCTTGGTGGAGTGCTACATCCGGACGGGAACGGCGGTGAGTTCCCAGATGGTGCTTGATCACAGTGAACTGGCGGTCTCTCCCGCCACTGTCCGGAAGGAACTGGCCCGCCTCGAGGAGGAGGGATTCGCCGTGCAGCCCCACACCTCGGCGGGACGGATCCCGACCGCCCTTGCCTACCGCTTCTACGTCGACCATCACGCGGCATTCCAGTTGCGCCGGGCGGTCCAGTCCCGCATTTCCGGGTTCTTCTCCGAGGTGCAGTTGGAACTGGGCCGGCTGCTTCACGCAACTTCCCAGCTCGTATCCGACATCACCCGGTTGCCGGCCGTCGTGGTGGGCCCCCGCCTGGCGGCCGAGCGGATCGAGAGCATCCATCTGGTCTCGCTCCAGCTGCGGCTGGCGATGATGGTGGTGGTGACCGAGTCGGCGCGGGTGCTCCAGGAACTGTGCCACCTCCCTGCCCCGATGACCAGGAGGGAGATCTCCGATATGGAGCAGGTCGTCCGCAGCCACGCCGTGGGTTCGCCGCTGGGTGTCCCCGCTCCGCCCGCTCTGGGGGCGCCGGGCGGATCGCAGAGTCCTTTCGGTGGCTGTCTCCGGGAGGTGTGGGACGCATTGGAGCGGGTGGCTCTTCGCGCCTCGGACGTTTACGTGATGGGGACCGGACGGCTGGCGGACTTGTGGAACGATCTCGACGCGGTGGCCCAGGTGTTGACAGTGCTGGAGCGGGAGACCACCATGTTGGAACTCCTGGCCACCGATCCGGGCATCACCATTCGCATCGGCGAGGAGATCCCGGACCTGGCCGAAGCCGATCTGGCTGTGGTCTCCACCTCGTTTCTGGCGGGTAGCTCTCGTGGACGGATAGGCGTCCTGGGGCCGATGCGCATGAACTATGGCAGAGCCATCTCGGTGGTGGAGAGGGTTAGCGAGGAATTGGCCGGCCGCATAGGCAGCTGAGCTCTTCTCGCAGATGGCCAAGGACTACTACCGGACCCTGGGGGTTGACCGCGACGCGGACGCCGGCGAGATAAAGAGGGCTTTTCGGCGGCTCGCCAGGGAGACCCATCCCGACGCCAATCCCGGAGACTCGCAGGCTGAAGCGCGCTTTCGGGAGGTTGCCGAAGCCTACGAGGTCCTCTCCGATCCGGATCGCCGGCGGTCCTACGACCGGGGAGAGCAGATCGACGTGTCGGGTCTGTTCTCGGACTTCGACGATCTGCTGAGGTCCGTGTTCGGCGGGTCGGGGGTGTTCGGGGGCGCCGGGGTGACCCGGTCCTCCCGGGGGCACGATGTCCTGGTGAGGATCGGCCTCAGCCTGGAGGAGGCGGCCTTCGGCGCACAGACCCAGGTTGAGTTCGAGGCCGAAGGGGTGTGTTCGAAGTGCGGCGGTGACGGAGCCGCGCCGGGTGCGGAGGTCCTGGCTTGTCGGGGATGCGGCGGAGCGGGAATGGTTCGCACCACCCGCCAGAGCTTCTTCGGGTCCATGATGACCACCACCACCTGCCCCCGATGCCAGGGACGCGGCCGGGAGGTGACCCGTGCTTGCGGACCCTGCGGCGGGAGCGGTGTTCACTCACAGATCCATTCCCTGAATGTCGAGATCCCGGCCGGTGTCTCGGATGGGAACCGGTTGCGCCTGCGCGGCAGGGGGGCGGCCGCTCCCCTGGGCGGAATGCCCGGCGACTTGTATGTCGAGGTAGAGATCCACCCCGACAGCCGCTTCGAGAGGCAGGGGGACCATCTCATTCATCGTGTGGCGATCGGCTTCACGGAGGCGGCGCTGGGGTGTGAGATCAAGATTCCGCTGCTGGAGGGCGGCTTTCAAACTCTGCGCATCCCGCCGGGCATCCAGCCGGGCTGGGTGAAGAGGCTCAGCGGTCATGGAACACCCCAAATGGGCGGTAGGAGGCGGGGGGATCTCCTGGTCGAGGTGGATGTGGAGGTCCCCAAGGCCCTCACCGCCGAAGAGGAGGACCTTCTGCGCAAACTGGCCGAACTCCGGGGAGAGGCCCCCCTGCCCAGAGGGGTGGGAAGCCGAAGGCGCCGGGGGTCGCGCAAAAGTAGGCCGGACCGCTCAAGGGGCTGGTAGGATGCGAGAGCGGCGGGCGTTTACAACTACGCAGACCGCCTCGGCTGGGAGGTTCAGTGAGTAGCGAATGTCTTTTCTGCAAGATTGCGGGGAGGTCGATTCCGGCCGATGTAGTGGCCGAGACGGACAATGCGCTGGCTTTTCGGGATATCAACCCCCAGGCGCCGACTCACGTGCTGGTGATCCCCCGCCAGCATGTGGAGTCACTCGAAGAGGTCGATGACCCCCAGATGATGGGAGAGTTGGTGACACTTTCCCGGATGATTGCCTCCCGTGAGGGGTTGGAGAACGGCTGGCGTTGGGTGACGAACGTGGGATCCGATGGAGGCCAGTCGGTGTTCCATCTGCATTTTCACCTATTGGGGGGCCGCCGGATGACCTGGCCGCCGGGATGATTCCCGCAGTCTCGGTGAGTGGCAACCCGGATCAACCATGACCATTGAAGCCTCCGACCGGGAAGTGTTGGTGCCCAGCCAGCATCTGTTGCGGGACCTGCTGGGGACCAGCGACTCCCACTTCCGGGAGTTCCAGGAGTCGTTCCCCGCAGTTCGCATGGTGGCAAGGGGCGCAAGCATCTCCCTCAAAGGTCCTTCGGAAGAAGTGAGGCTGGCAGAGTCGGCCATCAAGGAACTCCTGCTGCTGGTCCAGGAGGGGACATCCCTGGCTGGACATGTCGGTCCCATCGTTCAGATGGTGCGCGAGGAGCTTCCCGACCCGGCCGGAGTGCTGAGCCAGACACTGTCGGTGGGGCGCGGCAGGTTGGTGAGGGTCAAGACCCATCGCCAACTGCTCTATGTCCAATCCATCCGGGAGAACACCGCCACGTTCGCGGTGGGCCCGGCCGGCACCGGGAAGACCTATCTGGCGATGGCGGCGGCAGTGGAGGCCCTGGTGCAGGGGAGTTGTCGCAGGATCGTCCTCACCCGTCCGGCGGTGGAAGCGGGAGAGCGCCTGGGTTTCCTGCCCGGGGACCTGTCGGCCAAGGTGGACCCGTATCTGCGTCCCCTCTATGACGCCCTGTGGACAATGCTCGGTCCCGACGAGACGTCCCGCCTGATCGAGCGGGGCACCATCGAGATCGCCCCTCTTGCCTATATGAGGGGCCGCACTCTCAACGACGCATGCGTGATCCTCGACGAGGCGCAGAACACGTCCCCCGAGCAGATGAAGATGTTCCTCACCCGCCTCGGCTTCAACTCCAAGATGATCATCACCGGCGATCTCACCCAGACCGACCTCCCCTCCAACCGCTCCTCGGGGCTCAGCGTGGTCCGCCACATCCTCCGCGATATTCCCGGCGTGGCCTTCGTGGAACTGACCAGCCGGGACGTGGTGCGCCACCGGGTTGTGGCCGACATAATCGACGCCTACCAGCGGTATGAGAAGAGCGACTTCCTGGGGAACCGGGACCGCTCGGGGGAACCAAACCATGATCGCTTCCGCTAACCGGTCCCCGGCGCCGTGGGAGAGGACCCTGATCCGGTGGCTGGTCCTGGTGTCGACGGTAATGCTTGCCTGGGCCACATTGACCGTGGGCGCCGCCAGCGGGGAGGTCGAGCTGACCGAGGGCGATCTGGCCACCCGCCCCTACGTTGCCCAGCGCAACAGCGTAGTTGTGGACCAGGAGGCGACCGGCTCCCTACGCGAGGCGGCGGCGGAGCAGGTCGACGGCGTCACCAGTCGGAACGAGAGCATCGAACAGCAGGTGAGCGATGACCTGTCGGATCTGTTCGCAGCAGTGAGAAGGGGGGTGCTCGGGCCACAGCCGGAATGGGTGGAGACACTCTCCCTGCCTCCCACCAGCACCACCACCACCACCATCCCCCCTCCCACCACCACCACGACGGCCGCAACCACCACTACCACGGCGGCGCCGACAACCACGTCTGAGCCCGCTCCCCAAACGGAACCGGAGGAGGATCCATCGGGTGTCGAGGACGCCGGGGGTGCGGCCGCGGGAACCGAGGAGCCGACCGGTGAGACGACTTCCACCACCCTTGCTCCCACGACAACCACCTCGACGGTGACCACCACATCCACCACCCTGCCTCCCCCGACCACCGTCACCCTGGCGGGCAGGGTCTTCCTGGACTTTGATGGAGACTCCTTCGTCACCGAATCCGGTAACTATCCGGAGGTGGGGCTGGAGTTGGTGACCGTACGGGCGCTGGCTCCCTCCGGGGAGGGATATGACACCCAGACCCAGGCCAACGGGGATTTCAGCCTGGAGGTCCCCGAAGGGGCGTGGGAGGTGATAGTCGACAGCGCGGATCCCGACCTTCCCTCCGAGTTCACGGTCTTCCTGCCGAGACGGAGCCAGCAGATCGTGTGCCGGGGGATCGGCGCCGAGTGCAGGCTCGATCCCATTCCCTTCACCCCGCTGACCCGCCCCGCAACGTTGCAGGTCCCCGAACTCCTTCGTTCCTATCCCCAACTGGACGAGAGTTCGGTCGCCACCCTCGTGGCGGTGGCCTCTGACGATGTAATCCGGCAGGCCTTGGGGGAAGCTCCCGGGTTGGTGGAGATCGAGCAGGCCGCCCTCACACTGACGGCCGACTCCTTCGCGGAGGAGATCAAGAGTGACGAGCTTCTCTCCGCCCAGAGCCGCATCCTGTCGGATCCGCCCGTGGTGTTCATCGACGACGTCCGCAACCCGGCCGCGGGTGAAGCCGCCTCGGACATCGCCGCCTCGTTCCTGAGGCCCAATTCCCTCTTGGACAGCGGCGCCACCGAACAATTGCGCGAGGAAGCCCGAGACGCCCAGGGTGAGGTGACGGTCTCCTATAGCTCCGGACAGCCGATTGTCGGTGAGGGAGAGCCGTTGACCCGGTTGATCATCGACGCCATCGACCAGACCGGCGCGGCGACCGGGAGGCCGGTGCGGGAGGCGGGAGTGCTGGTGGTGCTGGGGGCGGTGATGGCCGTGCTGGCGCTGTATATATCCCGTTACCGGGCCGACTTATGGGAGCGGGTTCACCTTCTGACCCTGCTGGGGCTCCTGACAGTGCTGGCAGCGGGAGCGGTTCGGTTTGTCACCTTCGTGGGGGATGTGTTCGGATATGAGGTTGGTGTGTACGTGATGCCGGCGGTGGCGTTCGGTTACTTCGCGGCCGTCCTGTTGGACAACCGGACCGGGATTCTCATGGCGGTGATCCTGGTGGTGGTGACCGCAGTCGGCACCCGGGATCCCGGCGCCACCATATACGCTCTCCTTGCCACGCTGGCGCCGGTGGGCTTCGTCTCGGCCGCTTCCAGCCGTCGGGCGTTCCGCAACTCGGTTGCGGTCTCCGCGGCCACCCTGGGGGTGATCGCCGCCGCCACGGCCTGGATTTTTCACACCAGCCTCTCCCAGGCTCCGGCAGGGACCATGCTGCAGGCCGCGGTGCTGGCCTTCGCCTCCTCCCTGCTCGCCGCCCTGGTGGCGCTGGCGGCCATGTCATTCTTCGAGAGCATCTTCGACGTGACCACCACGCTGCGGCTGCTGGATCTCACCGACCGCAATCATGCCGCTCTGCAACTGCTGCAGGAAAAGGCGTTCGGTACCTTCAACCACTCCCTGATGGTGGGCACCCTGGCCGGGGCCGCCGCCACCGCGATAGGCGCCAACAGCCTCCTGGCCAGGGCTGCCGCTTACTACCACGACCTCGGCAAGACCGAGAATCCCTCGTTATTCATCGAGAACCAATTCGGAATGGTCAACCCGCACGACGAGATGAGCCCCGAGGAGTCGGCGGAGGTGATCCGGCGCCATGTGACGGACGGTATGAAGCTGGCGGCCCGCCATCGGATCCCCTCTTCGGTGGCGGCGGGGATCGTCACCCACCACGGAACCGGGGTGATGCGCTTCTTCTATAACAAGGCGATAGGGCTATACGGGGAGGAGAATGTCGACGTCGACGACTACCGGCACGTTGGGCAGAAGCCCCGGTCCAAGGAGATGGCCATCTTGATGTTGGCCGACGCGGTGGAAGGGGCATGCCGAGCAGCCTTCCAGTCGACTCCCGGCCAGGGCGCCCCGTCCGAGCCCACCCAGCAGGCGATAGCAGGGGTGACCGACGGAATAATCCGGGAGAAGATGTCCGATTTGCAGTTGAACGAAGCCTCCGTGACCTTCGCAGATATCCAAGCCATCAGGAATGCCTTCATAGAAGCAATGGCGGGCCACTACCATCAGCGCATCCAATACCCCAACTTCCCCTGAATGGAAGACCCTTCATCTAACAATCCCGAGGAACCTCCCGATCCGAGCGGCGAGGCTCACAGATGAGCGTGCAGATCATCGATGAGCAGGACTCCCTGGTGGATCTCGGTCTGTTGGGTCGCCTGGCGGGAGGGGTGCTGGCCGGGGAGGGGTACGGCCGCCGCTGCCTCGTGGATGTGACCTTGGTCGCCGAGGAGCGGATGGCGGAGATGAACCTCCGACACCGGGGCAATAAGGGCGCCACCGACGTTCTGGCGCTTCCCCTTCAGGTGATCGAACCGGGCGAGGGTGTCCGGGGGGGTGAGGAAAGCGCCCCGCCGTTGCATCTCGGGGACGTGGTCATTGCCCCCGACTACGTGAGCCGTCAAGCGGCGCGTGAGGGAACCGGGTTCTCCGAGGAGATGGGCCTGATGGTCGTGCATGGTGTCCTGCACCTGCTGGGTTACACCCATGACTCCGACCGCGACGCCGAGGTGATGGAGCGGAGAGAGCGTCGGCATCTTGCCAGAGAGGGGCTGAGACCAAGATGACCCTGGTCTGGACGGGAATCGCTCTGCTGGTGGTCGCAGGCCTGCTGCGGCTGGGCCTGGCCGCGCTGGAGCGGATGGACCGGCCTTCGGTCGCCCGGTCCGCAGCCGAGGGGGTGGCTCGGGCCGAGCGGCACCTGCGCCTGCTGGCCCGGGATGGGTTGATGATCCTGGCCGGATGGCGGGTGGAGGCGGCGGTCACCATTCTGGCGGTGGTCATGCTGACCGCGGGACTCGCCGTCACAGGTCGGGGAGGCTGGACGGCGGCGTTCTGGGCTGTGATCATCACCGCCGCCACCAGGATCGTGGCCGGGTTGTTGGGCCGGTCATGGAGGGGAGCGGAGCTGATGAGCGGGCTGGTCGAAGCCGCCGCCCTCCTGCACGCCCGCCTCTGGAGACCGCGGTGGGTGATCGACTCCGAGGAGATCGAGCACGACGAGAGAGAGTTGTCGGAGGAAAAGGAGATGATCTCATCGGTGTTGGAGTTTTCCGAAACCATCGTCCGGGAGGTGATGGTGCCGAGGCCTGACATGGTGACGGTGCAGTTGGAAGGCACGTTGGACGAGTTGGCCGAGATTGTCAAGGAGTACGGCTTCTCCCGTTTCCCGGTGCTGGACGGGGGAATCGATCGGGTGGTGGGGCTGGCCCTCGCCAAGGACCTGCTCCCCGCGCTGGCAGAGGGAGAGAGCGGCGCCACGGTGGCGGAGATCCAGAGAACCCCCCTGTACGTGCCCGAGACCAAGCCGGTCTCCGATCTGCTGAGGGAGATGCGGCGCCACGGCGACCACATGGCCGTGGTAATCGACGAGCACGGCGGCACGGCGGGCCTGGTGACCATCGAGGACTTGCTGGAGGAGTTGGTGGGCGAGATCGTGGATGAACACGACGAGGAGGACGAATGGCTCCGGGTGGAGGAGGGGGGAGTGCTGTTCGTGGACGGCCGGTTCCCGGTGGACGACTTGGGGGATCTGTTGGGGGTGACTCTTCCCCAGGAGGAGTGGGACACGGTGGGGGGCCTGGTGCTGGCCCTGGCCGGCCGGGTGCCGGCGGTGGGGGAGGTGCTGTCCACCGAGGGCGTGGAATTCCTGGTGAAGGAAGTCCTCGGCCATCGGGTGTCGGAGGTCCGGGTGCGGCGGGGCGGGGGAGGATTGAGGGCGGCGGCGGTCGGTTAGTCCCGGCCTCGGATGATCATGAGATCGGGGTTCGTCTCGGTGGTGGGCCGTCCCAATGTCGGCAAGTCCACCCTGGTGAACGCCCTGGTGGGACAGAAGGTCGCCATCACCTCGCACCGACCTCAGACGACCAGGAACACAATCCGGGGCGTGGTGACCGATCCGGCCGGCGATCCTCCTTCCTGGCAGATGGTGTTGGTGGACACCCCCGGTCTGCACAAGCCGCGCAACGAGTTGGGTGACCGCCTCAACCGCCTGGTCTACGGCGCCGTAGCCGACGCCGACGTGGTCGCTTTCTTGCTGGACGCCCGCCAGCCCATCGGCCCGGGTGACCGGAGGATCGCCCAGCGGCTGGCTAGCGACCCCTCGAAGGTGGTGGTCCTGGTCAACAAGACCGACAGCTTCTCCAAGGAGAAGATCGCCATCGCACTCACCGAGGCGGCTCGATGGGACTTCGGCGCCTACGTGCCGATCAGCGCCCTTCGCGGAGACAACCTGGAGGCGGTTGTCGCCGAGATCTCCGACCGTCTGCCGGAGGGTCCGATGTACTTCCCGCCCGATGCGGTCAGTGACCAGCCCGACTCGTTTTTCGCGGCCGAGGTCATCAGGGAGAAATTCCTGGCCCGTCTCCGGCACGAGCTTCCCCATTCCCTGCTGGTGGCGGTGGAGGATTTCGAGGTCCGGCCCGACGGATTGGTGGTGGTGACGGCCAAGTTGGTGGTGGAGAGCGGTTCGCAGAGGGGGATCGTGATCGGCCGGGGAGGCGCCCTCCTGAAGGAGGCGGGAAGCGCCGCCCGAAGGGAGTTGGAGGCATTCTTCGGGGCCAGGGTCTATTTGGACCTCCGGGTGGTGGTAGAGAAGAAATGGCAGCGCCGGTCGGTGTTGCTGGACCGGTTCGGGTTCTGACCGGCTCCCGGCATTGCCGGTCGGGGGACCACTCGACACCCCGCCCCGGATTCGCCCCCCGTACGTGAGGACAACCTGAGCCGGCCCACGGTCCGAGGGCGCCCGGTCGCCGCAAAGCCGGGAGCCGGAACGCCGGTCCCGTTTGTAAATCTCCTGAGCATCGTGAAGAAGATCATGGCCGCCAACCGGGGCGAGATAGCCATCCGGATCATGCGGGCAGCCACAGAACTCGGTCTGCGCACCGCCACCATCTACTCCAATGAGGATCGTTTCAGCCTGCATCGGTTCAAGGCCGATGAGGCCTATGAGGTGGGCGCCGACAAGGGGCCGGTGGCGGCCTACCTCGACGTTGACGGCATCATCGCCCTGGCCAAGGACCGGGAGGTGGACGCCATCCACCCCGGCTACGGGTTCCTCTCCGAGAACAGCCGGTTCTCTCGCGCCTGCGCGGAAGCCGGCATCACCTTTGTCGGCCCTCCACCCGAACTGCTGGAGGCCCTGGGCGACAAGACGGCCGCCCGGCGACTGGCCCGCCAGGCCGGGGTCCCAACCGTTCCCGGCACCGGGGTTGTGTCCGAGGACCCCCGCGAGATCCTCGAAAGCGCCGGGTCGGTGGGCTATCCGTTGATCGTCAAGGCGTCATTCGGAGGAGGAGGCCGGGGCATGCGGGTGGTCAACAGTCCCGATGAGTTGTTGGGCAGGCTGGAAGAGGCGCGGGGGGAGGCGCAGCGCACTTTCGGCGACGGCTCGGTCTTCATGGAGCGTTACGTCGCCAGGGCGCGCCACATCGAAGTGCAGATCCTGGCCGACTCGCACGGCTCGGTGGTGCACCTTTGGGAACGGGACTGCTCGGTCCAGCGGCGTCATCAGAAGGTCGTCGAAGTGGCCCCGGCGCCCAACCTCCCCGACGACCTGCGGGACCAGATCTGCCAGGCCGCCATCCGGGTGGCCCAGACCACCGGTTATGTCAATGCCGGCACCGTGGAATTCCTGGTCGATGTCGACACGGGAGAGTGGTACTTCATCGAGGTGAACCCCCGTATCCAGGTGGAGCACACCGTCACCGAGATGGTGACCGGGATCGATCTGGTGCGCTCTCAGATTCTCGTGGCGCAGGGATCCCGGCTCCATGAGGCGCCCCTCTCGATTCCTCCCCAGGGCGAGATCCCGAGACGGGGGACCGCTTTGCAATGCCGGATCACCACCGAGGACCCCGCAAACGAGTTCTCGCCGGACTACGGCCGCCTCCAGACCTACCGAAGCCCGGGGGGGATGGGAATCCGCCTTGACGGGACGGCCTATGCCGGAGCCGTTCTGAGTCCGTTCTATGACTCCCTCCTCGTGAAATTGACCGCCTGGGACCAGAACCTGTACGACGCCTGCACCCGGGCCGACCGGGCCCTGCAGGAGTTCCGCGTGCGGGGCGTCGAGACCAACATCCAGTTCCTGCGCAATGTCGTCAACCACCCGGACTTTCAGAAGGGGGGAGTGACCACCCACTTTTTGGATGAGAAACCCGAACTGTTCGACATCCGGTCCCCTCGAGACCGCGCCAACCGGCTGCTCAGATACATCGGGGACACCATCCTCAACGGGAACCCCACCGTGGCGGGGACCGAACCACCCAGGAACCTGAAGGCCCCCCCGACGGTGCCGGTTGATATGAGCGTGGAGCCACCCCCCGGTACCCGGGACCTGCTGCTCGAAGTCGGACCGGAGAAATTCGCCGAGTGGGTGTGGAACCAGGACCGGTTACTGGTGACCGACACCACATACCGCGACGCACACCAATCACTGCTGGCGACCCGGGTCCGCACCTATGACCTGCTGGGCACGGCTGGCGCCGTGGCGAGGCGCCTCCCGAACCTGTTCAGCCTTGAGATGTGGGGAGGCGCGACCTTCGACGCGGCTCTCCGCTTCCTCTACGAGGATCCCTGGGAGCGCCTGCGGCTACTGCGGGAGGCGATTCCCAACATCTGCTTCCAGATGCTGCTTCGGGCTTCCAATGCGGTGGGGTACACCAGTTACCCCGACAACGTCGTTCGGGAGTTCGTGATCGAATCCGCCCGCCAGGGCATCGACGTCTTCCGGGTCTTCGATTCGCTGAACGACCTTCGCAACATGGAGGTGGCGATGGAGGCGGTACAGGAGACCCATGCCATTTGCGAGGCGGCTATCTGCTACACGGGCGACATCCTGGATGCGGATCGCCCCAAGTACAACCTCGGCTATTACGTGGACCTGGCCCGGCGGCTCAAGGACATGGGAGCCCACATCCTCTGTATCAAGGACATGGCGGGGCTTTGCCGTCCCTATGCCGCCGACCAGTTGGTGAGGGTGCTGCGCGACGAGGTGGGGATGCCGGTCCACTTCCACACCCATGACGCCAGCGGCCTGCAGGCGGCGACGCTCATAAAAGGCGCCGAGGCCGGCGTCGACATCATCGACGCTGCGGTGGCCGCGGTGTCGGGTTCCACCAGTCAACCCAACCTCAATACGATGGTGGGCTCGCTCCGGGGCACCGAGCGTGACACCCGGCTCGACTCGCAGGCGCTGGGAGACTGCTCCCTTTACTGGGAGACGGTCCGCACTTACTACCAGCCCTTCGACAACTCTCCCAGGTCGGGAAGCGCTCGCCTGTACGAGCATGAGATTCCCGGCGGGCAGTTCACCAACCTGCAGCAGCAGGCCACCGCCCTGGGGCTTGGCCAGCGGTGGCGGGAGGTCGAGGAGATGTACGCCGACGTCAACCGGTTGCTGGGCGACATCGTGAAGGTCACCCCGTCCAGCAAGGTGGTCGGCGATCTGGCGCTGTTCCTGCTCTCCAAGGGGATGACCTGTGATGAGGTCCGCCGGTTGCCTCCCGACCACAACGTCGGGTTCCCCGAATCGGTGGTGGACATGATGCGGGGGTCGCTGGGCGAACCGCCCGGGGGATGGCCCGAGGACATCCGGCGGATACTGCTGTGTCGAAGCCGGCCCATCGAGGGGCGGGCGGGCGCCAAGCTTCCGAGCGCCGACATCGAGGGGGCGGTGGAGAGCGCCTCGGAGTTGCTGGGTCGGCAGGCGGAGCGGGCTGACGGGCTCAGCTACCTGCTGTATCCGACGGAGTTCGCCGGCTTCGCGGAGACCCGCCACAAATATGCAGATGTCGGACTGCTTCCCACCCCGGTGTTCTTCTACGGGTTGGAGGAGGGCGAAGAGTGCGTGTTCGACATCGAGCCCGGGAAGCGACTGTTCGTGAAGTTCCATACCGTGGGAGAGCCGCAACCCGACGGATCCCGGGCCATCTTCTTCGATCTGAACGGAGCGCCCCGCCAGGTCCGGGTTCGCGACCGGTCCCTCCAGTCGGACAAACCAGCGGCCCGCAAGGCCGACGGGAATGACCCGAACCACGTCGGGGCGCCAACCCCGGGGGTGGTGACGGGGCTGTTCGTGACCGTCGGTGACGAAGTCACCCCCAACAGCAAATTGCTGACTCTCGAGGCTATGAAGATGCAGAGCACCATCTACGCGCCGGATGCCGGACGGATCAAGGAGCTTCTGGTGGAGGCGGGAAGCCAGGTGGAGGCCAAGGATCTCCTGGTCGTCCTGGAGGCGTGAGCAGGGCTCGGCCCTGGCGTTCAGCCTGCGAGAGCGGGTCCGGAGACCGAACGGCGACGTCGCCCCGGGGCGCTGGTGGGCATGGAAGACGCTCATCTTTGCGGGCGGGGCGCCGGAGGGTCGGCTGGAATGGGTCTCCGGGCGTGTAGTGTGCTTGTTGGTTCAAGTCGTCGCAGGATCGAGGTTGTAGACAACCATGCCGGAGAGAATCCAGAACACCGCCCAGGGGTTGTCAACGCCTGACAACCCGATCATCCCGTTCATCGAGGGAGACGGGATCGGACCTGATGTGTGGGGAGCTACCCGACGGGTGGCCGACGCGGCGGTGGAGAAGGCTTACAACGGGGACCGCCGGATCGCGTGGACGGAGGTGCTGGCAGGGGAGAAAGCGTTCAATCAGACAGGTTCCTGGCTTCCCGAGGAGACTCTCGAGACCATCCGGGAGCATCTGGTGGCCATCAAGGGCCCTTTGACCACTCCGGTGGGGGGAGGGATCCGCAGTCTCAATGTGACCCTGCGTCAGACGCTTGATCTCTACGCCTGCATCCGGCCCGTGCGATGGTTGAAGGGTGTGCCTTCTCCGTCACTCCGCCCGGAACTGGTGGACATGGTGATCTTCCGGGAGAACACCGAGGACGTGTACTCGGGCATGGAGTTGGAACATGGGGGACCGGAAGCCGTCAGGCTCATCGACTACCTGAGAACCGAGTTCGGATGGCAGATTCGCCCGGATTCGGGAATCGGGATCAAGCCGGTCTCGATCACGGCGACAAAGCGCCTGGTCAGAGCGGCCGTCCGCTACGCCCTGGAACGGGGTTACCGTTCGGTCACCCTGGTTCACAAGGGCAACATAATGAAATACACCGAGGGAGCCTTCCGAGACTGGGGGTACGAGGTGGTTCGGGAGGAGTTCTCCGACCGGGCGGTGAGCTGGGCGGACTCGGGAGGAGACCCCGGCGACCGGTTGCTGGTCAAAGACGTGATCGCGGACTCCTTCCTGCAGCAGATCATTCTCCGACCTGCCGAATACGATGTGATCGCCACCCTCAATCTGAACGGTGACTACGTCTCCGATGCACTGGCCGCCCAGGTGGGAGGGATAGGGATCGCTCCCGGAGGCAACATCAACTTCAATACCGGGCATGCGGTCTTCGAGGCCACCCACGGGACCGCCCCCAAGTATGCGGGGCTGGACAAGGTCAATCCGGGCTCGCTGATCCTGTCGGGAGAGATGATGTTCCGCTATCTGGGATGGGAGGAAGCGGCCGACCTGGTCATCTCCGGCATGGAGCGCACCATCTCCGAGGGAATCGTCACCTACGACCTTGCCCGGCTGCGCAACGGCGCCACCGAGGTGAGCACTTCGGATTTCGCCTCTGCGGTGATAGAAAGGATGTGAATCGGGGAATCGGACGTCATTTGGAAGGGGACGGCCTCGGGACGGTATTCTTAAACCCAGCAGACAATGAGCGTTGCCACCCTCGAAATCTCTCGCAAGCCCTCGGTGTTCCCTCCCGAGGAACGGGCCGCGCTTGAGCCCTTGATCCAAGAGATCGAGTATCTCAAGGCCGAGCGCAACGCGGTGATCACCGCCCACAACTACATGACCCCCGACATCTACTATGGGGTGGCCGACATGGTGGGCGACTCCCTGGCCCTGGCCCAGATGGCGGCCGGGAGCGACGCCGACGTGATTCTGATGGCGGGCGTTCACTTCATGGCCGAGACATCGAAGATCATCAACCCCGATGCCACCGTGCTGATCCCCGACCTGAGGGCCGGTTGTTCGCTGGCCGAAGGCATAACCGGCGCGGACGTGCGTCGCCTCAAAGAACTCCATCCGGGGACACCGGTGGTCACCTATGTGAACACTTCCGCCGAGGTCAAGGCCGAGTCGGACATCTGCTGCACCTCCGGGAACGCGGCGGCGGTGGTCGAGTCGCTGGGGTCGGAACGCGTCATCTTTCTTCCGGACGGCTTCCTCGGCAGGTACGTCGCCTCCCACACCGATGTGGAGATCATTCTGTGGGAGGGACGGTGCATCGTCCATGAGCGGTTCAGCGGAGAAGAGCTCACCGCCCTTCGTCGCCAACTCCCTCTCATCCCGGTGATCGCCCACCCCGAATGCGCACCTGACGTCCTCGACCAGGCCGACTTCGTGGGCTCCACCCACGGGATCGTCAACTGGGTCCGGGACAACCGTCCCTCCCAGGTGATGATGCTCACCGAATGCTCCATGGCCGACAATGTCGCATACGAACTGGACGACGTGGAGATCGTGCGGCCCTGCAACCTGTGCCCTCACATGAAGAGAATCACCTTGGACAACATCAAGACCTCGCTCCTCACCATGACCCACGAGGTGGTGCTCGATCCCGATGTCGCAGCCCGGGCCCGGCGGGCGGTCGAGCGGATGCTAGAGGTGGGTCGCAGCTGACCTGCCCGGGGAACCCCCGTCACCTATTGGAACAGGCCTTTTCCGAAGATCTGGGAACGGCCGGGGACCTGACCACCAACGCCCTCGTCGACGAGCGGCGCATGGCGACCGGAGTGGTGGTGTTCAAGTCGGAGGGAAGGGTGGCGGGCTTGTCGCTGGCTGAGGCCGCCTTTCGTCACCTGGATCCCCGGGTCAAGTTCGAACCAAGGACCAGTGACGGTGCAGACCTGGATGTGGGAGATGAGGCGGCGGAGGTGAGCGGTCCGGCCCGGGGCATCCTCGCCGCAGAGCGGGTGGCGCTCAATTTGCTGGGCCGCATGTCGGGGATCGCCACCGCCACCCGCCAGCTGGTGCGAGTGGTGGCGGGCACCGGCGCCCGCATCAGCGACACCCGCAAGACCACTCCGGGGATGAGGGCCTGGGAGAAGGAGGCGGTTCGACTCGGAGGGGGAGTCAACCATCGTATGGGTCTCTGGGACGCGGTGCTGATCAAGGACAACCATCTCGCCCTGGTCGGAAGCGCCGCCGGGGCCGTGCGAAAAGCCCGGGAGGGGACCGGGGGAGGGGTTCGGGTGATCGTCGAGGTGTCAGCGTTGGGGGAACTAGACGAGGTGGTGGCGGCCGGTCCGGATGTGATTCTCCTGGACAACATGACCCTCGGCCAGATGAGCGAAGCGGTACGGCGGGTGGGAGGAAGGGTTACGCTGGAGGCCAGCGGGGGAGTCTCCCCCGCCAATGTCCGGAGGGTCGCGGAGACCGGGGTGGACATCATCTCGACGGGATGGGTGACCCATTCGGCGCCGGTGGTGGACGTCAGTCTGAGGTTGTCGGGTGCCTGAGGCGGAGACTCCGTCGACCGGCTCCGCCCCGCGACGGCCGCTCCGGGTGGTGATCCCGGCGCACGATGAGGAGCGGGTGGTGGGGGCGCTGGTTGGGGACCTGCTGGGCCAGGATTACCCGTCTGAGGCCTACACGGTCTGGGTGCTGGCCGACCGGTGTGAGGACGACACCGCCGGGGTGGCCGGGCGCGCAGGGGCGCGGGTGGTGGAACGGTCCGGCGGCCCGGACGGGAAGGGAGAACTGCTCCGATGGCACCTCGCCGAGTACCCGCTCGCCCCGAACGAGGCGCTGGTGGTGCTGGACGCCGACAACCGGGTGGAGGGTGACCTCCTTTCCCGTCTGGCCGGGGCCATGGCCGAGGGGGCGGAAGTCGTCCAGGCTTCAGTGCTTCCCTCCAACCTCGACGCCTCCCCGATCGCGGCTGCAGCCGGGCTGGGCGACTGGATGACCAGGGAGATGGCTTATGCCCGCGGCAGAAGGAGGGGCCGGCCCGTCGAGTTGAGCGGGACCGGCTTCTGCGTCACCGCCGCGGCGTTGGGGGAGGTTGGAGGATGGAGCGGGTCGTTCACGGAGGACCTCGATCTCACAGTCAGGCTGCTCCAGGCGGGTTATCGGATCAGGTACTTGCCCGAAGCCCGGGTTTGGGACGAGAAGCCCACCGACCTCCGGGCTGCGGTGCAACAGCGCCGGAGGTGGGCGCAGGGAAGGACGGGAGTGCGCAAGCGCAGGGGAGGGGCGCTCCTGAGCCGGGCGGTGGCGGAGCGTTCCGCCCCGTTGATGCTCATGGCGCTTCGCTTGGCGGTCCCGGGACGCTCGTTTCGCATGCTCCTAACGCTCGGGCTCGGGATCTGGGCGGCGGTCGGCGGATGGGGATTTCCCTTCTCCTGGCCCGTGTGGGCGGCGCTTGCGGTGTGGCTGGCCGGCCGGCCGTTGTGGGCGCTCTGGCGGGTGAGGGAGGTGCGGCCCTATCTCCGCTGGTATCCGATCACGTTGATCTGGGGGTTTGTGTGGTTGCTGATCCGTGTGCTTCCCCACCGTCGGGAGTGGTATCACACCCCGCATCAAGGAACGGCGTCCGGGGAGGGCGCGGCGCCGAATTGAGTTTGTCTGGCGGGCTTGTGGTGTATATACTTGCCCTTCGTGGTCTTAGTGCCTCAACCCGCCTCCTAAGGCTCTCCGCCTGACCCAGTCCCGGAGTGTCCTCCGGGTGCGGTCAAAAACCAGGAAAAAGGTGATCCGGTCTCCCGCGCGCGGAGGTCGGGTCTCGCCGGTGAAGGAAAGTTATGCCGACTATCCAACAGTTGGTGCGCCGCGGGCGCAAACCTAAGAAGAAGAAGGTAAAGACGGCCGGTTTGGCCGGTGCTCCCCAGCGAAGGGGAGTGTGCACCCGCGTGTATACGGTGACGCCCAAGAAGCCCAATTCAGCCTTGCGGAAAGTGTGCCGGGTAAGACTGTCCTCGGGGATCGAGGTGACCGCTTACATCCCCGGGGAGGGACACAACCTCCAGGAGCACTCCATCGTGCTGGTCAGGGGTGGCCGGGTTCGCGATCTTCCCGGCGTGCGGTACAAGGTGATAAGGGGTACTCTGGACGCGGCGGGAGTCTCCGAACGCCGGCAGGCCCGTTCCCGCTACGGAGCCAGAAGGTCGGCGCTATGAGACGGGCGGCCGCTACCAAGCGCAAGATCGATCCCGATCCGGTATTTCGTAACGTCCTGGTCAGCCGGATCATCAACAAGGTGTTGTGGAAGGGGAAGAAGGACTTGGCGCGGAGGATCGTTTACGCCGCCCTCGAGCGGGTGGAGCAGCGGACCCGCCAGGATCCGGTGAGCGTGTTGCGAAGGGCGATCGAGAACCTCAAGCCCCAAATGGAAGTGCGCTCTCGTAGAGTGGGAGGCTCCTCTTACCAGGTGCCCATGGACGTCCGTCCCGACCGGGCGCGCTGTCTGGCAATCCGGTGGCTGGTGGGGTATGCGCGTCAGAGAAGGGAGCCGACCATGGCCCTGCGGCTGGCCGGCGAGATCCTCGACGCGGCCAACAACACCGGGTCTGCGATCAAGAGACGCGAAGACATGCACAAGATGGCGGAGTCGAACAAGGCCTTCGCCCACTACCGCTGGTAAGAGGTGTTGCTGTGGCTGCTGACCGGGGAAATCGCCTACTGCGCATGCGCCAGGTGCCTCTGAGCAGGACACGAAACATCGGGATCATGGCGCACATCGACGCAGGGAAGACCACCCTGACCGAGCGGATTCTCTACTACACCGGTCGTAACTACAAGATCGGAGAGGTTCACGAGGGCGCCGCCACGATGGACTGGATGGCCCAGGAGCAGGAACGGGGCATCACCATCACCTCGGCGGCGACCACCTGCATCTGGCACGACCACAGTATCAATATCATCGACACCCCCGGACATGTGGACTTCACCGTAGAGGTGGAGCGGAGCCTCCGGGTTCTGGACGGGGCGGTGGCGGTGTTCGACGGGGTCGCCGGGGTGGAACCGCAGTCGGAGACGGTCTGGCGCCAGGCCGACCGTTACCAGGTCCCCCGGATCTGCTTCATCAACAAGCTTGATCGGGTGGGCGCCGACTTCTATGCGGACGTCGAGTCTATTCGCAATCGCTTGGACACAACGCCCCTGGTCCTGCAGTTGCCCGTGGGTGAGGAAAGCGAATTCCGGGGCGTGGTGGATCTGGTGGAGATGCAGGTTCACGAGTGGAGAGGGGACGACGGGAAGCGTTGGGACACCGGGGAGATTCCCGAGCCGATGCTGGACATCGCCTACCACTACCGCGCTCAACTCCTGGAGCAGGTGGCCGAGGTTGACGAGAAACTGCTGGTCAAATTCTTGGAGGACCTGTATATCACCCCCGACGAGATACGCTCGGCGATCCGGGTCGGGGTGCTCAATCACCTGTTCGTGCCGGTGCTGTGCGGGGCGGCCTTCAAGAACAAGGGAGTCCAGCCCCTCCTCGACGCGATAATCCATTACCTGCCGAGCCCTCTGGACCTCCCTCCGGTTGAGGGGTTCATTCCCAAGCATCCCCAGAAGGTCCTGGAGCGCAGAGCCACCGACGACGAACCGTTCTCGGCTCTGGCCTTCAAGATCATGAGCGACCCCCATGTGGGGAAGCTCACCTACTTCCGGGTCTACTCGGGCACCGCATCCAAGGGCGGGACCGTGCTGAACACCTCCAGCGGCCGCAAGGAGCGGCTGGGACGCCTGTTGCGAATGCACGCCAACCATCGCGAGGAAGTGGACCATGTCTACACCGGCGACATCGTGGCTGCGGTGGGGTTGCGCGCCACCACCACCGGTGACACGCTTTCGGCCGTGAATGCTCCTATCAGCCTGGAGACCATGGCGTTCCCCGCCCCGGTGATCTGGGTGGCGATCGAGCCTCGCACCCGGGTGGACCAGGACAAACTGAGCCACTCACTCCAGAAGCTCTCGGAGGAGGACCCCACCTTCCTGGTACGCAGCGACGCCGAAACCGGCCAGACCATCATCGCCGGAATGGGAGAACTTCACCTGGAGGTGCTTGTCGACCGCCTGGTGAGGGAGTTCAAGGTCGCCGCCAACATCGGAAGGCCCCAGGTCGCTTACCGCGAGACCATCATGTCGGGGGCCGAGAGAGTCGAGGGCCGTTACGTCCGCCAGAGCGGCGGCCGCGGCCAGTACGGCCATGTGGTGATCGATATCGAGCCCCTGGGTCCGGGAGGTGGCTATGAGTTCGTCGACAGGATCACCGGGGGACGGGTGCCCCGCGAGTACATACCGGCCGTGGACGCCGG
>JAPPFC010000029.1 GCA_028824015.1 bacterium | reverse complement strand
CCCAGGGTGGGGAATTTCGGTGATCGACTCTGGGGAATTTCGATGATCGCCATCAGTGGACGACGTAGCGGTTTTCGCATACGACCACTCTTCTGCCTCTGTAGGTGCTGTCGATGGTCCAGAATGCGGTGACGGTTGTCCGTTCACGTTGACGGGGTGGAGAGGCTGGTTTTGGCGGTTTGGTCATCCGACTGTTATGAGAGGGTTTTCGGATCCCCAGCAGGTGATGGTGTCATCGAGTCCAATGGCACAGGAGTAGCCGGGGGAGGAGGCTGACCCGCTTTTGAATTGTCCTTGAGGAGGTGGGCGGATCCGTTTGTAGAACTGGCTGTCGGGTGAAGGGTTTTGGAGCAACCCCCAGCAGGTGATGGTGCCATCGAGTCCAATGGCGCAGGAGTGCTGCTCACCTGAGAAGATGGATGTGTATTCGCCCGCCGGCGGGTCCGACTGGCCGTGGTCGTTTCGTCCCCAGCAGGCGATGGTGTTATCAAGGCCTATAGCACAGGCGTGCTGATTGCCGGAGGAGACTTCCGTGTATTCACCTGTCGGTGGGTCCGACTGGCCGTAGTTGCCTCCTCCCCAGCAGGTGACGGCGTTATCAAGTCGTATAGCACAGGCGAAGTGCATGCCTGAGGATATTTCTGTGTATTCGCCTTCGGGTGGGTCCATCAGGCCGTGATAGTTTTGTCCCCAGCAGGTGATGGTGTTATCAAGTCGTATAGCACAGGCGTCATTCTTCCCTGAGGAGATGTCTGTGTATTCGCCCTCGGGTGGGTCCATCAGGCCGTAGCGATTGCGGCCCCAGCAAGTGATGGTGTTATCAAGTCCCAGGGCACAGGCGTACCCGCTTCCCCTCCCAGCCGACACCATCGTGTATGTCCCGTCGGGTGTTTCCAACTCTTCTCTGCTGTTCCAGCAGGAAAGGGTGCTGTCGATTCCTATGGCACAAGAGTGATACGAGCCGGTGGAGACAGCCAGGTACTGTCCCGGGGGTGGGTCACCCTGCCAGTCAGGATCACCACCCCAACACACCACCTCGCCGTCGGTGCGCAAACCACAAGAATGGCGGCGACCCGCCACCACAGCCAGGTACTTCCCATCCGGCACGTCCAAGTATCCCTTGTAGTCTGATACCCAACAGGCCACAGCGCCGTCCACACCCAACCCGCATATACGGTTATGGCCCACCGACATGGCCTGGTATTCGGGGAAGACGCCCCCTCCAGTAGGCGCCTCATAGCCCCAGCAGATAAGCGTTTTGCTCACGCTCAGCGCACAAATGAATGACCCACCGGAGGAAAGAGCCGTGTACTCCCCTTCGGGTGGATCCAACAACCCCGGTCTGCCGTAACAACCCCCACCAATTCCACATACCACGTCCCCGCTCCAACAAGCGACAGTGTCATCGAGACGTAAAGCACAAGAAAACGTAAGGCCGGCGGAGACAGCCTTGTACTTTCCTTCTGGCACATCCAACTGACCGAAGTCATTGTTGCCCCAGCAGGTGACCGTGTAGTCGACACCCACCGCGCAAGCATGCCACGCGGCTACCGAAACGGAAAGATACCACCCCTCCGGCACATCCAACACACCCCAACGGTTGTAGGGGCCCCAACAACGGATCACGCCGGAGGGACGCAGACCGCAAGCGTTGTAGCCGCCAACTGATACAGCCACGAACTCCCCAGGCGGCGGGTCAGCTAACACAAACGGATATCGACATGCCTCTGAAGTCCGACAACCTTCCTCACCCCAACACGTAACAGTCCCATCCGAACGAATCGCACACGAGTGAAACTCACCGGCCGACACCGCCACAAACGGACCGGGAGAACCACCCACCACCACACCCTCCATCCCGACACCCACCACAGTTTCCCCAGCGCCATCATTCAACCCGGGCGCCTCCGCCCCCTCACCCACAACAGGTTCTCCAGGACCATCATCCGGCTCGGGCTCGTCAACCTCCGCCCCCACAGGCTGCCGAGGGCCATCATCCACCACCACAGCAGTCTCCCCAGGATCATCATCCAACCCGGACCCCACCAAGTCCACCACCCCCGCCAACACCAACACGCCAACCAACAACAACAAACCCACCCCCACCAACACCAACCTCACAAAAGAACGCACCTAACCCACATTAATCCGCACTGGAGTTGTGAACCGCCCCGAGTTTCCCGGAGATGCTTTCTTGGATGCCCGCAAGACCAGCTACATTGAGGGGGAACGGCTTGGCCCGTCCAGGTCGCCTCCCGCCGGCGTCATTCGGGTCCCACGGTAGTGAGTTTTGGGGCGTGTTTGCTCCGATCCTTGACTTGAACTCCCCAGGTTTCTCCAAGAGGGCACCACCAGCCACGCGTCAGAGCCGGCTCAGCCAAAGCAGCCTAACCCCAGGCAACCGCCACCCCCACCCTCCGCAGAAAACCTCGCCCAAACACGCACATACCCGGGCCAACACCTCCACCAGCCAACCAAAACCGGCACCCCACACCCCCAAGCCGCCGCACTACCCTACAGAAACAACCCCGCACCACACCCACAACGCATCACACGGTATTACGCGCCACATCACACACCACAAATCGCGTCAACCCCGCCCTTGTGGCGCTGGCGCGAAACTACAAATCCTCCTGTCACAAGCGTCCGGTGAAGGGCCTTAACACGGTTACAGCCTAAATATGACACGGTTTGATTGCTTCGTAGCCACGGAGTCAAGCCAGGGAAGGCCGCCAGGGAGAGGATCTGAACCGTTCCGAGTTTCCCGGAGGTGTAGGTGTGCCCCCACTTTTCCGGAGTCGGAGTTGTGCCCCCACTTTGGTGGAGTCGGGATATTGAATTGGCGGTGTGATCGTGTCGTCGCCTCAAATACCTGCAAAGCTATCCGCCCGCCGGGCACCATGCCGGGTCGTAGTCTCCATAATCGTTGTGCGTTAGTTGCTGGACATTACTGCCATCAGCGTCCATCGTGAATAGCTCAGCGTCACCGTCTCTTCTACTCACGAATAGGATGCGGTTCCCATCGGGGGACCATCTGATGCTATTTTCGTGAGTGTCGTTGTAGGTGAGTCGCTGCGGATTGGCACCGTCCAATCCCACCACGAAAACCTCTGAACTTTCGTTTTCTGTTGCACTTCTTGACAGATAGGCGATCCGTGCGCCGTCCGGTGACCATACCGGACCATAACTGATGGAGGGACTGAGTTGTCTTTTGTTCTGGCCGCCGAGGTCCATCACATGAATGGCCAAATCACTAGTAAAGGCAATCCGGGCACCGTCCGGCGACCATGTGGGTTCTATGTTGTTTTTGTCCTGTGTGAGTTGCTGTTGGGTGCCACTGTCTAGGTCAATGACGAATATGTGGCCGGTGCCATAAGCGATCTGTGAACTGTCGGGCGACCACGCAAAACCCTGTATACGGGAAGAGGGCTTTCTTACGAGTTGCTGTCGGGTGCCGGTTTCAGCGTCCACTACGAAAGGTGGTCGTAATCGGTGTAGGCAATCTGTCGTCCATCGGGGGACCACCTAACTTCGAAGTGCTCAGAGTTGACCTCAGCAAGTACCCGCCCACCTTGGCCATCCGCATCCATCACGTGGATACCTTGACCAGAGGAGAACGCGATGTGGGTGCCATCGGGGGACCAAACCGGGTTGTAGCTACCCGAGTTGCTGGTGGTTAGTTGCCGTTGGTTGCCTCCATCGGCCTCCATCACAAAGATCTTGGGAGTGAAATACCTCGTGAAAAGGAGGAACCAGAGACCTTCAGGCCCCCAAACCGGCTGCTTATCATGATCACTCTTGAATGTGAGACGCTGAAGACTGCCATCTTCGACATCTATCACCCAAACCTCCTGGTAGTTGTCGCCAACGACGCCATCAAAAGCGATGCTTGAACCATCGGGCGACCACACAAGGTGCCTGCCTGCATATTTGTTGTCAGTGAGTTGCCTCTGATTGCTCCCATCGGCCTCCATCACAAACACTGCGCGCATGGAAGCAAAAGCGATCCGCGTGCCGTCCGGCGACCAAACCGGGTTTCCGGACGGGAAATCACCGTCGGTTAGCTGCTGGAGATTCTGTCCCTCCGCATCCACAACAAATATCTCCAATTCTCTATGACCCCAGGCAGGTCCCTGGGGATAACCCTCGAAAACCAGGCGCGAGCCATCAGGCGACCACACCGGTCCCTTGCCCTGAGAGTCGGAGTAGGCGACTTCTGTGACACTGCTGCCATCCGCAGTTGCGATGAATACCTTCCTCTCCCCATAGGTACGGAATGCAATGCGGGTACTGTCTGACGACCACGTCAAACCAACGGGTGAATCGTCGCTGTCAGTCACTTGTCGCCGATTGCCACCATCTGCATCCACGAGAACGATATGGCGGGGAGCAGCGGAATCCTGCTGGGAAGCAGCATATGAAAAGTAAGCCAAGCTAGATCCATCCGGCGCCCACACCGGCCAGCGATCCGTTACCTCGTTATCAGTGAGTTGTAGAAACTCCGTACCATCCGTGTTGATAACAAAGATCTCTCGATCATCAACATAGATCTCCAAAACATAGATGTCCGCATCGTCGGGCACGTCGTCGGGCACATCCACGCCTTCAAACGCTATCCGTGTTCCATCAGGGGACCACACCGGATTTGTATACACGTTGTCGTCGTCCGTGAGTTGTCTACGGTCGCCGGTCTCCACATCCGCCACGAAAACGTCCGCACCGCCTTCTCCACTACGGGCGAGAAACGCCATCTGTGTTCCATCAGGGGACCACACCGGCCAACCCGCCTTAGAGTTGCCATCGGTCAGGACCATCCGCCCATCCCGCTTCACGTCCATCACCAGGATCTGGGCTTGGTAGCTCATAGCGAATCGTTCACCATCAGGGGACCACACCGCCGTGCCAACGGGGGTCTGTGGCCCAACATTGCTCCGGTCCGCATCCCCAACGACATCCTGACCCCCGCCGTCATACCTGGTGAAAGCAATCCGGCCAACCGCATACTTCGACACAACTTGGCCCGCTGGAAGGCCGCACGCACCCCCCTCCGTCTCCTGCGGCCACAGAACAGCGCCGCTGACTGGAGGTGGCGTCGTGACGGTGGAATGAGAACCGGACTCGGTGTCCCCGCATGCCCCCTGCGTAAACACCAAGACAACCAACAACCAAAGAAATCGGTTGCGCCATCCCAATCCCCGGTTGGGGTTGACGGAGGTAAGCAGCAGAGCTAACAATTCATTTCCCGAGTCATGGCCACGTAGTAGGCGATCTGTTGCAGGTTGTCGCCGTCAGCGTCCACTCCGGAACACCCGCTTTCAATGCCCTTCACAACAGATCTCGCACTCGCCATCACCCGGTAAGCACTCCGCGGACGCTTCGGAAATGATCACCAGACCCGCCACGACCGCAAACCCTTTTCACCACGGAGAGTCGCCAATGGGACCCCCACCACAAAAACAGCAAAACGCTGTCGATCCATTTCGTAATAGTAGCAACTACTGTGAGGACGGGCTGGCGCGGACCTCGCCTGATCCGTAGGCCAACACCCGGGCCGAACCAGCGAAACAAGCCCTCTATTTCCCCAACCTCCCGGCCACCCTAGATCGACGTGGCTTCAATAACCGACCCGCCTAACCGGACTCTCAACCTACCTTCCCAGGCCCAAACCAGTTACCTCTCACCAACACACCTGAGAACACCTGCCACGCGTCAGAGCCGGCCCAGCCAACGCAGCCTAACCCCATACCAACCCACCCCACCCCGAACCAGACACGCCCCGAACAGGACAAATCCCGGCCAAAGACCACTGCCCAATGACCAAACCAGCACCCCACACCCGGCCGCCACACCACTACCCTACAGAAACAACCCCGCACACCAACAACAAAGAATCACCCCCGAATTACGCGCCGAATTACGCGCTAGCCCCGCCCTTGTAGCTCAGTGGATAGAGCGACTGCCTCCTAAGCAGTAGGTCGCAGGTTCGAATCCTGCCGAGGGCGCTATGAATCCGAGCGGATCGCGGGTCACCTACACGATCACCCGGCATCCGTGGATTGCGGGGGTTACAGGGCTGTACGTGGCGGCGTGGACCATCTATGGATTCAGCACGGGCGCCAGGCTGACCATCCCCTACCTGATGTGGCTGCTGTTCGCGGGCGGTCTGGTGTTGGTGTTCGACAGCCGGGTTCGATTCTCCACCGAGGTGCTGGTCCTTCTGTCCATCTCGGGCTTTGCCCACCTGGCCGGAGGGAACGTTGTCATCGATGACGTCTTGTTGTACCAGTCCACCTGGCTCGGGTTCCTCGGTTATGACCATCTCCTCCACGTGGTAGGGCTGGGAGCGGGTGGCCTTGCGGTCTGGGAGGCGACAACCCGGATGTTCAGGGCCTTCGGCGGTTGGCCGGCAGCCGTAATAACCTTCCTGGGAGCCCACGCCATCGGGACCGTGATCGAGATCGGCGAATACCTCTCCTATCTGATCATCGAGGGGGTCAAGGTGGGCGACTACGCCAACAACATGCAGGATCTGATCGCCAACATGGTCGGGGCGCTGCTGGCGGCCTGGTGGGCGAGTCGGGCTCCGCGAGGCATTCCCCGTCCCTAAGGACGACGAGCCACCACCTTTACCGCCCGCCAGGCTGTGTTTCTCACATCTTCCCGCCCCGGGATCCGGGGGTCGGCGTCGACGGATTCGGCCCGCACGATCACCAGGTCGACGAACGCGGCGGTCAACTCGGCCAGAGTGGCAAAGTGGTCGGGATCGCCGCCGACAGCCCCCTCCGCGTCCCACTCCCCCACTATCAGCATGCCTCCCGGCGCCAGGGTTCGGCGGGCGATGGACAGGAGGGCGTCTCGAGCAGGCCCCCGGGGAGGAAGGGAGTATGAGCTGATCACCAGGTCGTAGAGACCCTCGGGTTTCCAGGTCAACATGTCAGCCCGGTGTAGCCTGGCCGTGACCTGGGCTCTTCCGGCGCCTATCCGAGCCGACTGGATAGCCCTGGAGGACGAATCCACACCGGTTGCAGTCCAGCCCCGCCTCGCCAACCCGATGAGGTTGCCCCCGGCGCCGCATCCCAGATCGAGGACTCGCCCGGGCGGAAGGGCAAGCGCCTCCTCCAGCAGTTGGTGATCAAAAGGCTCGATGTCGCTGCCGTCGCCGAGATAGATATCCTCCCAGTCGGCGCCGCCCGGTCCCTCGGTGCCCATCTGCTCAGGTCAGCCGGAGATGCTTGGCGGCCTCCCGGAATGAGAGTCCCGAGAGCCGGTCCCGGTTCTCCATAAGGAAGCGGCTCACCTCGGCCGGCGCGACGCGGGCATGCTGGCGAAGCCCCCACCCGATCGCCTTCCGGATGAAGAAGTCCTTCTCCCCCATGGTCAGTCGACAGAACCGGAAGAGGCGCTCCTGGTCGCAGTCCTCCTTCCACTTGAGTTGGTGCAGGAGAGCGGCGCGGCGCAGCCAGAGGTCTTCGTCTGAGATCCAGTCCTCCATCAACGAGTCCGACCCGGGAAAACGCTTGACGACCCCTCCCACCACCGTGCTGGACAGGGGATCGCATGAGTCCCACCACGGCTTGGTGACGATCATCCAGCGCAACTCGGTCAGGAATTGCTCCGAGAGGCGTTTGGTCGCTTTCCTCAACTGGTCGATGGCGGCATACTGGTACTCCCGTTCGGGGCGCTCCCAGCAAGCCCGGGCGAATTCCAGGAGGTCGTCCTCGGTCGGCCGGGGAAGTCCCCCCAAGGCAATCCGGGCCAGCTGCCGGCGTTCCGGCGAAGGGATCCCCAGGAACGGGAAGCGGTGTTTCATGTAGGCGCTCATTCCCTCCGCCCGGGCGGGGTCGCGGTGAGCCGAGAAGGCCTCCGCTATCGCCTCCTCCATGCGGGTGCCGATCAAGGCGGTGGCGCGCTCTCTCCCAGGAGGTCTCTGAGGAGATCGTTCACCCTGCCGGTGATCTCCCCGAGTTTGATCAGCATCTCCTCCCAACGGTCCTGGGTCAGGGAGTCGAGTAACCGACGAGGCAGGTTGTCCGGTTCGGTGATCCGCCCCACGGCGCGAGATTCCGAGAGCATGTCGGTCACGGTGTCGGGAAGCGGAAGGAAGGAGGCGAACCAGACAAGGGCCATGACCCAAGCCACCAACCAAACGAGGCCCAGGGCTGCGCCGGCTGCCCGGTCCAGGGTGTTGAGCCCGGGGAACCTCATCATTCTGGTCAAAGCCTGAAAAGCCGCCCACACCACGATTCCCACCCCGCCGAATAGGGCCAGTCCCACCAGGGCCAGCGCACCCCCGTAGGGAATGCCCAGCCACTCTTCCACCAGCGTCGCCCAACCCGGGGCTAGCCGGACTCCCAGTAGGAGGCTGAGGATCAGGGCGAAGAAGCTCGCCACCTGCCGCAACAGGCCCTTACGCCAGCCCCGGAGGGCCAGGAGCGCCGCGGCCGCCAGGATGGCCAGATCAAGCATCGGTTTGGCTAGGCAAGGGCGATTCGCATGCGTTTGTTGGCGCGACCCTTGCTCTCGGTCTTGGTAACTCTCACCGGCCCCACCTCCAGCGTGGAGCGGACATGGGTTCCCCCGTCAGCCTGGCGGTCCAGTCCCACGATGTCGATCACCCTGATCTCCTCAACCCACTCGGGGATGAGGTTGACCTTGGTGCGGATCAGGTCGGGGTCGGCCAACGCCTCGGCCCGGGCCATCCACAGCACCTCGGCGGGATATCCCTTGACCAACTCCTGGTTGAGGCGCCTTTCCACCTCCCGCCCGAACTCCCTCGAGATTCCCTCCAACTCAAAGTCCATCCTGGCGGTCCCCTCTTTCATGTCGCCGCCGGTCACCTTCGCTCCGTAGTCCCGCCACACCACTCCCGACAGCGCGTGAAGGGCGGTGTGGGTGCGCATGATGGTGTAACGTCGCTCCCAGTCGATGGCGGCCTCGATGGGGGTTGTGGGGTCGAGCATCTGGGGTTCGGCGACCACATGGATCACCCTTCCCCGTCGCCGGTAGGTGTCTGTGACCGCCATTTCACCCCCGTCCCAGCGGATTAGCCCCGTGTCGCCGGGTTGGCCTCCCCCGCGGACGTAGAAAGGGGTGCGGTCGAGAATCAATCCTTCGTCCACCACCTCGACCACAGTTCCCTCGGCGCTTGCCAGATAGGAGTCGCGCGCCGCCAGTTCCTCGGTGTTCGTGCTCATTGTGCCAAAGGCTAGCCCTGTACCCTTCGCCTCATGGTCAAAGCCCTTCCCCCCGGAGCGGAACTGGTGATCGTGGGCGCGGGAGTTGTGGGCGCTTCCACCGCATTCTGGGCTGCTCAGGCCGGTCTTCGCCCGGTGGTCCTTGAGGCCAGGCCGGCCGCCGCTTCTCTCACCACCCCCGCTTCGACAGGGGCGTTCCGCCTGCAATTCGACAATCGGGAGGAGATGGAACTGGTACGGGAGTCGGTGGACCTGATCCTCAATTTCACCGAAGTCACCGGGGAAGACTCCGCTCCCCTGGCCATACGCCAGCCCGGCTATCTGTGGGCCACGACCTCCGATGAGGGAGCTGAGTCCCAGCGGCGGCTGGTGTCCCTCCAGCACTCCTGGGGTCAGACCGACATAGAGCTTCTCGACGGCGCCGAGGCCCGGAGCAGGTTCCCCTATCTGAGCGGTGACGTCGTACAGGCCCGATACAGAGCGGACGACGGATTTGTCGACCCCAGAGCTCTGGCGTTGGGACTGCTTGCGGCCTCACAAGCCCCTCTGCATACCTCATGCCGCGTCTCCTCGATAACACCGCTCGCTGCCGGGGGATTCCGGCTGGAGACCGATCACGGTTCCATCGAGGCCGATCAGGTGGTGAACGCGGCCGGACCCTTCTCGGGGAAGCTGGCGGAGATGGTGGGAGTGGAATTGCCGCTGGTGGTCAAGCCGCGCCACAAGATTGTGGTGCCGGACCTGGCGCGGGTGCCCCCGGATGCGCCCATGACTATCGACGACGACACCGGCGTCCACTGGCGTCCGGCATACTCGGGCGCCTATCTTCTGGATGCTTCTCCTACGGGCCCGGGGAGGGAGCCCACCGAGGATGTACCACCGGACTCCGACATGGTGTTCGGCGTGCTCGATCCCTCCCAACCGGAATCCGCGGCCCGTATCAGTCCCTTCTGGGGAGAGGCTTGGCTCCGGGGGGAATTACGGTGGATGGTGCACTCCGGACAGTACATGTTGACGCCCGATCACCGGCCACTGATCGGAAAGACCCCGGTGGAGGGATTCTGGATCAACACGGGTTATTCGGGTCACGGGATCATGTGCTCCCCCGCGGCCGGACGCATCCTGGCCGACCTACTGACCTCCAGGCTTGACGACTCCCCATTCTCTCTGGAGCGCCGTTTCGTTAAGAGGACTATGGATCGGATCTGAGTGGGGACTCGTCTTCGCCCTCGGGCTCCGGGTCCGACGGAGGGGCGGGTTCCGGAGGCCTTCTTCGGGCCCAGAGAGCGGGAGGTCGGATTTCTGTGATGATCGACTCACGGGCTTGGTGCCAATCCTCGCCCAGGACCCGGGTACGCCACAAGTGGCCGGCGAGGAGCCGGAAGAGCCCCACCACGGGCACCGCGATCAACACCCCCAGGAAGCCCTCCACCGAGGCGCCGACCACCAGGGCCACCACGATGGTGAAGGCCGAAAGCTTCACCCGGGTCCTCTGGACCAGGGGCGTCACAACGTGGTTGTCGAACTGCTGGATGGCGGTGAACAGCAGGATTGCGATCAGGCCGGTGAAGGGCTTGCCGACCAGCAGCGACACGAGAAAAGCCAGGGTGGCGCCCGCTACCGGCCCGGCGAAGGGGATGAGGTTCAACACCCCGGAGAGAACGCCGACGATCAACCAGAAGGGAAGATTCAGAATCCACATCACGAAACTCCCCAGTACCGCCACGATGGAGGCCACCAGGAACTGTCCGCGCGCGAAGCGGCTGATGGTGGAGGTGACGGCGCCCAGCAGGTAGACGACCTCCTCCTGGTGGCGGTGAGGGGTGAGGCTCAGGAGGAGGGCGCGGAGCCGCGGCAGGTCGATCAACAGGTAGAAGGCCAGCACCGGGGCCAGGAGAATCACCACCAGGGCTTCCGCCACTCCACCCGCCAGTCGCCACACGGTGTTCCCCAGGTCGTCGCCCAGTGCATCGGTCAGGCCTCCCAGGGCGCCGAGATTCTCTCTATCCGAGAGCCAGTCCCTTATCTGCTCGGCGCTCTCGGGCAGACTGAGCGCCAGTCCCAGGTTGTCGGCGATCGAATCAACCTGTTCGTACACCGCCTCGTAGATCTCGGGGAGACGGTCGGCGAACTCCTCGGCCTGCTGGACCACCGGAACACTCAGTGCTGACCCCAGGGCAATCAACACCACCCCCGAAAGCACATAGGCCACCGTGGCTCCCAGGATGCGGGGTAACCGGAGGCGCTGGAGGAAGGTCACCAGCGGGTTCAGGATCACGACGATGCCCGTGGCGAATACCACCGGCAGCCAGATGATTCTTATCTTTTCGGCGATCCACCACACAAACCCCGCGAGAGTGAGGGCTCCGATCGTTCCCCAGATCGTCAGCACGATCCGGCTCAGGCGTGTTCCGTCGGAAATAGTCGCCATAGATGGTCTCCAGATTAGTTGTCGCAGGCGCCAGTGCCCGCCGGTCGGAAGGCGGCCCGGGCGCCGCTAACGGTCCCGCAGGGCCTTGACGGCTTCAGTAAAACGCTCCATCTCCGCCATGAAGGCCTCGGCGTCATCCCGGAACTCCTCTCCCAGGTGGCGGTGACGCATACCCAGGGAGAGGGCCACGTACTGGCCTCCCCGGAAGTAGGGGACCATGGCCCGGACAGGCATGGCCCGCGGCCCGGGCTCAGGATGACCCGGCGTAGGCGGCGGCTGGGTTGTGGGCGGAAGCCCATGCGAGGCTAGCATCTCCACCAGAGTGTCCTCGGACAGACGGTCGGCAAAGTCCCGCGCCACGAACCGGTACACCTCTTGTCCTCCGGGCAGCGCCGCCACCAGCGCGGGCCGGGCCACCCGGCGCGGATCCTGGTGGTCGGCCAGCCCATAGGGAGCAATGGCGAGGGAGCGATCGGGATCCGAGAGCATCGGGAAGGGAAGTTTCAGCTTCTCCACCATTGCCGCATGCCGGGAGGGGGAGTCGACGTCGATCGCCGCGGTGCGGAACCCTGCCGCCAGGATCTCCTGGTGGCGGTGCGCCAGGCTGGCCAACTGGCCGTTGCAGTAGGGTCACCAATCGCCGCGGAGGAACACCAGAAGCACCCCCGCGTCCAGGTGATGGCTGAGTTTCCAGGGTTGGCAGGCCTGGTCATCAAGGGTGAAATCAGGTAGGGTCATTCGCAGGCACTATACCGCCCCGACACCGGATGCTCCGCGCCCGCCCTAGCCCGGGGCGGTGAGTATCTGGGCCGAGCTTTCATCCATGACTGTGATGTTCCACCCGGCGCCACGATCGCCTAGCCAAGCCGTGTCACCTTCGACCGTCCACTCCTCGGGAACGATTGCAGCTCCCAGCACCTCGACCGGGACCCCTGCGGGCACCTCGATGTTGAAGGAACCGCTCAGGACTATCTGCGTGGGCGTCGACGTCGTTCCCACCTTGATGTCGCCCTGGCCGGCCACTGCCAAGCCCGCTAACCGAACACTGCGAAGATCCAGTGATACCTCGGGGGCCGCCAGCGTCAGGTTCCAGGTCGGATCGGGATGCAGACCCACTTTCCAACCGGCGGAACGTAACCAGGGGTTGTCCTGCACCGGAAGGTCAAGGTCGAAAGGAAGGGGGTCCCTGACATCAATGATGGTTATCTCTCCCCCCTGGTCCCCCGCGCTCTCAACCGCCAGAGGGAGTCCGGCTCCTCCTCCCCGTCGGGTCATCTCGACCTGGTAGGCGGAGGGGCCGGTCCCGGTCGAGACCGTCAACCGTCCCTCCCTCATCTGGACTGCAAGTGTGGAGAATCCCACCTGTTCCACGGGCGGGCCCCTCAGATCGGCGCTGCGTGAAGGGAGCGACCCGATGTCGGTGAAGTGAAGGGAGACAGAGAACACCAGCCAGGTGAATACCACGAGGGGTGTAACCGGGGCGAGAGCAAGGGGCGCGGTCGGCCAGATCCTCCGTATCACCCATCCCAACGCCAGGAGAGCCGCGCCAATCGGCCACAGGGCGCCGATGTCCAGGAAAACGGCGGGCGAAAGGAGCCGGATCGCCACCCCCACCACGAGGATGGCCAAGACTGCACTGATGAGCCCCCAAGCTCCCCTTTTTTGTACCAAGGCGTGCTCCGGATGGGTCACTCCTCGAAGGAACGTCCCAGCACTACCACGATGTCAATCCCTTCCTGTTCCAGGGGGATCGCCTCCACCAGCGCATCGGGGACGAGTTCGTCCCTGACAAGCGCAGCCTCCCTGGAGAGGTCGTCCCGGTACCACACTCGTGACACATCCAGGCGTTGAGCATGATTGTCCGGTGCGGTTACCCCATACCCCGCCTCCTCCAGCCGGCCGGACACCCTCCCGGCCACGCCCTGGACGCCGTTGGCGTTGAGGACCCTCACCACCAACTGGGCCGGATCGAGAGGGGGAGGGACGGTGGTCGTGGTGGAGGTGGTGGTGACCGCCGCAGTGGTGGAAGTGGTGGTGTCAGCTTGCGTGGCCGTGGTGGTAGCAGGACGGGTGGTGGTAGTGGCGTCCACCTCGGGCTCGGTTTCCGTGGTCATGACCTCGGAGGTGGCGGTGGTCTCGGGGACCGAGGTTGTCGGAACGGCTTCCGTGAACAGGTCGTCCTCGGAGAAGAGCCACCATATGAAAACGACCATCGCAATCAGCAACAGGGCCAGGACGGTCCTCAGAATTATGTCGCGCCAGAAGGGTGACCAGCCTCCCGCAGCGTGCCGGCCCCTCATTGGCGATCTGCTGTTTCAGGTCCGACGATTAACAGTTCCAGCACCTCTACGAAGTCGCTTGACGGGGAGACTCGATTCGACATCCCAACTGTAGGTTATCGCAGTCTGTGGCTAAGTTGGCACATTTAGAAACGGGCCCGTGGGAGCTGGCGGTGGGACTCGAACCCACGACCTGCTGATTACAAATCAGCTGCTCTGGCCGTCTGAGCTACGCCAGCGGGGTTGAGATCGAGATCGTACCACTTTGAGGCCGAATCCTGCTCATGGTTTGCGAAGGTAACCCCGGACCCGAGCCAGTTCGAAGAGCGCCATCCCGGCTGCGAACGACGCGTTCAGACTCTCGGTCTCTCCCACCATGGGGATGGAAGCCAGTTGGTCCACCCGTTGCGCCACCAGCCTTGACAGGCCCTGGTGCTCGCCGCCCACCACCAGTGCGGCGGGCTCCTTCAACAACTCCAACCCCAGGAGAGACGTTGGTGCGTGGGCGGCCAGACCGATTGTCCAGACGCCCATGCGGGAGAGTTGGCTGAGAGTCTCTGCTATGGAGGAGACCACGCAAACCCGGGTCTTCTCCAAGGCTCCCGCGGAAGCCTTGAAGGCGGTGGGCGTCAGGGGCGATCCCCGCCGCCGGGGAATTACCAGCCGGGGGGTTCCCGCCGCCACCGCATTGCGGGCGATCGCCCCCAGGTTGCGGGGATCGGAGATGTGATCGACCACCAGCAGAGCGGCGGGCGTCTCCTCTGCTGCCAGGTGTGTGAGCGTCACCGACCGAAGCTGCCGGCATTCGGCCAGCACTCCCTGGGGCGAGGCAGTGACCGCCGTCCCCTCCAGGCTGCTCACCATCTCTACCTCCACTCCCCTTCCCCGGGCCGAACCCAGCAGTTCGGCCATGCGGGGACTGGAGGCGGAGCGGTTTTCGACTCGAAGCTTCCGCACCCGGCCCGCTTCGAGGGCAGCCCCGACCGCCGGGATGCCCTCGACCCTAGCGCCGTAGCCAGCGAGTGCCATCTCGGGAATCCTCCACCACGATCCCCACGGCGGCCAGGTCGTCCCTGATTCGATCGGCTGTCGCGTAGTCGCCCTCCGAACGGGCCGCGGATCGTCTTGCAAGCAGGCTTTCCACGATTTCGGCGGTGTCTCCGATGGTTTCGGCGCTTTCCCGGCCGGCGATCTCTTCCACCGAAGACCGGAGTTCGTCGAGGCCCTGGGAACGGGAGTGAGGGGAGGTGCCTGAGAAATCGTCCAATCCCAGAATCCGGGCCATCTCCCAAGCAGCCGCCGCATGGGATCCTCCGGAGCCGGAGAGTTCCAGTTCCCGGTTGGCCTGCCGCACCGCTCCGAACAGCCAGCCAAGCGCCCGAGGAGTGGAGAAATCGTCGTCCATGGCATCTTCGAAGCCGGCCATCGTCTCCCGGTGGGGCGGCTGGGCGACATCGGTGGTCTTCTCCAGGAGGCGGTGAAGACGAGCCAGTGCGGTTTGAGCATCCTCCAGAAGTTCGTTGGAGAACTCTTGGGGAGAGCGGTAGTGAGCCTGCAGGTAAAACAGCCGGACCGCCAATCCTCCGAATCGCCGGTTTGCCTCGTTCAGGTCAACCAGGTGGCCGGTGGACTTTGACATCTTCTCCCCGCTCAGGTTGAGCATGCCATTGTGCATCCAGATCCGGGCGAAAGGCGCTCCGGTTGCCCCTTCAGACTGGGCTATCTCGTTTTCGTGGTGCGGAAAGATCAAGTCGTTTCCCCCGCCATGGATGTCGAAGGTCTCCCCCAGGTATCGGGCGGCCATGGCGGAGCACTCAATGTGCCATCCGGGTCGGCCCGGGCCCCAAGGCGAGTCCCACCATGGTTCACCTGGTTTGGCCTCCTTCCAAAGGGCGAAGTCCAGGGGATCGTCCTTCTGTTCGGAAATCTCCACCCGGGCGCCCGCCACGAGGTCATCCAGCCCTTGACCTGAGAGTTTCCCGTAGCCGGGCAGGGACCGCACGACGAAGTAGACGTCTCCTCCGCGGGCATAGGCGAGGTCCTTGTCCATGAGCCGATTGATCAGAGCGATCATGTCGGGGATGTGTTCGGTTGCCTTGGGTTCAACGTCAGGGGCATCCACGCCGAGGTCCCGATACCCGCGGTCGAACTCCTCCGCGATCCGGACGGCGTGTTCTCCCGCCGGTACTCCCTCCTGGCGGGCAATGGCGATTATCTTGTCGTCCACGTCGGTGACGTTTCGCACGAATCGCACATCCCAGCCCTTCCATGACAAATAGCGACGCACCACATCGAAGACCACGGCGGAACGCCCGTGCCCCACATGAGGAGGAGATTGGACGGTAGGCCCGCACACGTACATCCCGACTGTCGGGGGGTCAACCGGTTCCAGAGGTGTTGTCACCCTGTCGAGGGTGTTGAAGATCATCAAGCCACAGCCGATTTTAGGGGAAGGATCCTCCGACCGGGGACTTGGAGGTCGGCGCCAAGTCCTTACCTGACCACTGTCACCGCGGCGACCGCTGCAATTCCCTGGTCGCGACCGATCCATCCCAATCCATCGGTGGTGGTGGCCTTCACCGAGACCTGCCCGACACTCACTCCGAGGGCGCCGGCCAAGGCTGCCCGGACCTTCTCCCGAAAGGGAGCCACCCTTACCGATTCGGAGATCGCCGTCACATCGCAGAAAGACGGCTGCCACTCTGCGCTGTCTGCCATCTCCACCACCCGGCGCAGCAGTCCCATGCTGTCGGCGTTCTCCCACTTCGGGTCCGAGGACGGGAAGAAGGTGCCCAGGTCTCCCAGGGTGGCGGCGCCCAGCAGGGCGTCGGCCACGGCATGGGCCACCACATCTCCGTCCGAGGTGGCTATCACCCCTCTCTGAAGGTCAACCTCCACGCCGGCCAGCAATATGGGAGGCTCTCCTCCCAATTGGTGGACGTCCAATCCCCATCCCACCCGCCAATCCGGGCGCGACCCGGTCACTTCTTGCGGGCGATGGGCTCGAAAGTGGGCAGCGCCCGGTTGATCTTGGCCTCCGCGGCCTTGGCCTCCAGACCCAGAGAGAAACGGACCTCGGTGATCAATGCGTCTCGAGCGCGATTGAGCATCTTCTTGAGAGCCGGAGAGATACCCTTGGTCTGGTTGGAGTAGTTGAGATCCCTGACTACCTCCGCCACCTGGAAGATGTCTCCCGAGTACATCTTCTCCTGAAGCACCTTGTACCACCGGCTCCAGTTGGCCCCCGATTCCTGCGGGTCCTCCTTGAGCTTCTGAACCACCCGGGCGGCCTCCGTTTTGTTGATCAGCGGCCGGATCGTGTAAAGAGTCTTGTTGATCGGGACGCTGATCACCATCTCCTCGGTGGGGAAGTTCAGAATGAAGTACTCCTGTGTCTCCCCGAAGTCGCTCTTGGTCTGGATGTCGGAGATGTGCGCCACCCCGTGCTGAATGTGGACCACGTAGTCGCCCTTCTTGTACTTCGGGGCCTGTTCGGGTGTGGCCGAGGCGGCCGCCGCGGCGCGCCGGGCATGTCTCGGAGGAGACTTGACCTTTCTCCTGCGAGCCCGGGCGGGGACGGACGGCGCGGCTGCGATTCCCGCCGATCCGCTCTTGGTCTTGGTTCCCGGCCTACTGGTCTTGGCGGGGTTCTTCTTGGATGTCGGAGTTCTCTGGGTCATGGAAGAGGATTATACGAATTGCGCCCGTCTGTGAGCACCCGTTGTCCTATGGGGTGAACAGCGGCCAGCAGCCGGTCGAAGTAGTGCCTCAACCTGGTGGCGGTCTTATGGCCTACTCCTTTCACCTCCATAAAGCGTTCCAAGGGCGCATGCAGCAGTGCCTGGGCATCGGGGAAATCCCCCAATAGGACCACCCTCAAACGTTTGGTGACAACTCCGGTCCTGTACAGAAGTCGGTGCCCGCGCGGGATGAGCTCTGCATCCAGGTCGGCCAGTCCTACCTCTGTATCCACAAGCCAGGTGTAGGCGAGTTTGTGTCCCATCAATCCGGCCAGCGTCCCGCGGGCTTCATCCCAGTCGTCACCCAGATAGTCCATCAATGTCAATTGCACCAGTCTCTCCACTTCGAAGACTCGATCCGCCACAACAGCCGCGGTGGTGTCCGGGTCCTGGGCGGAGTCGACCACCATGGCCTCGATGCCGGATGCAGCCCTGACGACCAACTCGCCCAACCTGAGCACGTGCGCCACGTCCCTGCTGGTCACCAGCCCAAGCAACTCCATCCGCAGGAGATGCTCCTCGGCCTCGTCGAAGCGCTTGCGCATCATTACGAGTATCTGAAGGTGGTGGAGTATCCGCCTATGGATTGTCCAGCGGGGAGTGAGGTCTGCCTGCTCGGAGTTGAAATAGAGGGTGACTACCGCCCTGTCTTTGCTCACCGTGACAACCGGCAGGCCGGTTACGTGAGCGGTCCGCTGGGCGGTACGGTGCCGGGACCCCGATTCGGTGGTGGGGAGGTCCACCGGAGGGGAGAGGTGGGCGTTGGCTGTAAGGATGCTCTTCCACGAATTGTCGAGGATTATCGCTCCGTCCATCTTCGCCACTTCCGATAGACGGGCCGCGTCAAAGCCGACAGATGCTATCTGCAGTCCGTCGACGCTGATGTATTGCAAATCGGGATTTGAACCGAGCACGATCAGTGCTCCCTCCCTGGCCTGAAGTATCCTTTCCAACCCGTCCCGGATAGGACGATGTGAGAATAGTCTCTCCACCACTTCTTGGGTTGTTCGGTCTCCCACCACAGCTTTCAGGCTAGCAAAGAGGTTGCCGGATTCAGCCATGTATCATCACTCTGACGGTGTATACAACAGAGACCGGACAGGGTACCTTGGCTCCACAAGTGAAATCAACCTTCCACCCCGGAGATTGTGCCAAAATAGGCTGGCTATGAGACAGATCTGCGGTCGATGCGGCGCTGATGTCGGAGACGCTGACTTTTGTTCCTCGTGCGGCGCTCTCCTTGAAAGGCCGATCCCTTCAACACCGACTGACGAGCCCACCCAAGACGACGCCCCGGCCGCCTACCCCTCCACCCACAACATGGTGGCCTGCTCTTTGTGCGGCCACCTCAACCCTCCTTCCCGGCAGAGTTGTGAGCAGTGCCACATAAGACTCAACCAAGCGGATATGCCTCTCGCTCCCCGACCCACTATCGGGACGAATGCTCGGGTAAGGGCGGTAATCGCCACGGGGACGACCATCTTCGCGGTAGCGGTGTTCGCCCTGCTTTTCAACCTCTTCACCGGCGGATCCGAAGACAACGGGGAGGCGCCCGAAGAGACCGTGGCGGTCGAAGAAACCACCACCACCACTGCTCCCCCACCGATCCCCACCACCCAGGGAGTGTTGAGCGTGGAATGTACCCCGGAGGGACTGGGAGCCATCTACTCCTGTGACAACCTGATAAATGGAAAGACCGGCGAGTGGCAGATAAGGTGGACAGACATCACCCCGGGCACTCAGGTCACCATAAGCCTGGTCTTCGAGCAGCCCATCACGATTCGCCGCCTGGAGTGGGTCAATATCAGTGACGAAGATCGTTTCTACCAGAACTTCAGGGTGAGGACCATGGAAGCGGGAAGCGACAGCGGTGTCGCCATCCCCCTCAACCTCGTGGACCGCCTCGGATCCCAGATCATCGACTTGGCGGTCATGCGAACCAACCAACTCAATCTGACCATCACCACCGTGTACGACGCGGAAGTCCGCAACGGCACCGTCTACAAGGAGTTGGCGGTGGAGGGCATCAACGTGATCGGCTATCCTGCGGCGCCGCTCAGTTCTGAGACGACGGTCACCACCGTCTCCTAGTCAAACTCCAGGCTGACAGGCAGTTCCGGGACCCCCCTGAACACCAGGCTGGGGACCCGCTCGCCGGCGGCATCCTCCACCTCGAACGAGCGCACTCTGTCCAAGAGGACTTCGAAAGCGACTTTCAGCTCCTCACGGGCAAGGGCGACCCCGACGCAATAGTGCACGCCGCCGCCGAACGAGACATGCGGGTTGGGGGTGCGCCCCAGGTCGAGGCGCTCAGGCTGAGAGAACACCTCCTCGTCGTGATTGGCCGAGCCCAGCAGCAGCCCCACCTTCGATCCCCCTTCCAAAGGCGTCCCGCCCCATTCGAGGTCCTCGGTCACCCACCGCTCGAACATCTGAAGGGGCGTGTCGTACCGGAGCAACTCCTCCACCGCGGTCCCGCTCATTCCGGGATCGGTTCGCCATCGCCGCCACTGGTCGGGATGGGCCGCAAGCGCCATCAGCCCGTTCCCGATCGCCTGGACGGTCGCCTCGTGTCCGGCGTTGAGGACCAGGATTGCCGTGGAGATCAGTTCCTCCTCGCTGAGGACATCCCCCTCGTGCTCGGACCGTATCAGATGTGATAGGAGATTGTCCGCGTCCCGTCCGCGGTGTTCGGCGATCAACTCCTTCATATAGGCGCAGAAGTTGATGACTGCCTGCTCGGCCTCCTCCCCCTCGGCAGGGGTGCAGCCCTGGTCGAAGAGCCTTACGATCTGATGCGACCACTCCACCAGGCGGGGTTGATCCTCCGGAGGCACTCCCATCAGTTCTCCGATCATCACCAGAGGAATGGGGGTGGCGTACTCGGAGATGGCCTCCATCCGTCCCGCTCCGGCCACCGCGTCGAGCCGCTGGTTCGCCTCGATTTCCATCCTCTCGCGATAGCTCTGTGAGGCGCGGCGACTGAAAGCCCACTGCACGAGCCGGCGGATACGGGTGTGTCTCGGCGGCTCCAGATCGATGAACGAGTCCCGGATCATCCGGGTCCACACCGGATACCGGGGTGGATAGATGCGCTCGTAGACCTGGGGATCGACCCGGGCGGCGGCTGCCGGCGCGTGGCGGATGTCCCGTCCGAAGCGGCGATCCCGGAGAATCTGGTAGACGTCGGCGTGTCGGCTGAAGAATGTGAGGTTCCAGTGTTGGTCGTAGAAGACCGGATGTCGTTGCCTCAGCCGGGCATAGACGGGATAGGGATTGGAGATGAAGTCGGGATGGTAGGGATCGAATCCCGCTGTCAAAGTTGCTGGCCCCGCCGGTAGGGGCGTCCGTCGGCGGCCGGCATCCGCAGGTGCTGGGAGGCCAGGGACATCACTACCAGGGTGGTGACATAGGGAGCGATGAACACGAATTCTCGGGGAATGGAGTCGGTGGCCAGGAACACAGCCAGTGCCGCTACCCCGGTTCCCACCAGCCACACGGCGGGCGCCCAACGGCGTCGGTATCCCATCCAAACACCGGAGGCGACCCCGGCCAGGGCGATCATCAGCAGCAGAGCATGGACGGCCGGCTCGTCCCGCAACTCAAGGGCGAAGGTGAATCCGAACAGACCGCCGGCCGCGGCGGCGCCTCCGGGGCGCCAGTTGCCCATGATCATGGAGGCCAGCCCGATGAACCCTCTGCCCCCGGTCTGGCCCTCCCGGTAGATACGAGCGAATTCGGTGACCAGGACGGCGCCGCCCAACCCCGCCATGCCGCCGGAGAGGATCACGCCCAGGTACTTCATCCGGTAGACGTCCACCCCCAGGGACTCCGATGCCACGGGATGCTCCCCCACCGATCGCATCCGTAAACCCAGCGGAGTCTTCCACAGGAACCACCAAGTGGCCGGCACCAGCGCCACCGCCACTATCACGGCCCAGGAGACATCCACCGTCAGCCCTTTTGCCAGCCCGGCTAGATCGGAGATGAAAAACCACCGCTGGGACTCCAGCGTCCCCAACAGGTCGGGACTCTCCCATCCCAGGATCTCCCCTCCCGACAGCACCGGCACCGAAGCTTTGCCGATCACGTCCGAGATGGGCGGCGACTGGGTTGCTCCTCCACCGGTCTCGGCGCCGTAGGTGACCACCGACAGGAATCTCATCCCCCCGAACGCCAGGATGTTGATCGCCACCCCCGAGACGATGTGGTCGACGTTGAAGGTGACAGTGGCGAGAGCGTGCAGCAAGCCGCCCAGCGCCCCGGCCAGCACCCCGACCGCCAGCCCGATCCACGGTCCCCACAGCCATCCTGCCCAGGCGCCGAACCACGTGCCGAGAATCATCATTCCCTCCAGGCCTATGTTGACCACTCCCACCCGTTCGGCGTAGACCCCGCCCAAGCCGGCCAGAAAGATCGGAGTTCCCAGTCGAAGCGCGGCGCCGAAAGTGCCGCTGGAAGTCAGATCCGGCGTGTCGGCCAGCGTTCGGGTGACCGCCAGGGCGGCCACCACTGCCAGGGCCAGCCACAGCCAGCGGTTGGCCCGCATCATACGCTGTCGGGGAGACAGGAGGCTGGTCATGATTCCTCCTCGGCGCCCGGTCGGAGTGCACCGGTAACCGCCCGGCTCTCAGCCGCCCTGATCCGCACTTCCACCACCGCGTAGGCCACCACCACCGACAGGAGGATCACGCCTTGGAGAATGAAGACGATCTCTTTCGGGATTCCTCGGAGGTCGAGTATCTGGGTAGCCCGGTCGAACCAGCCGAACAGCAGCGCCCCCGCCGCCATTCCCGCCGGGTGGTTGCGGCCCAGCAGCGCCACCGCTATACCGGTGAAGCCCAGCATGGTGGGAAAATCGATGGTGTAGCGGTGAAAGAACCCCAGCAGATGGGCCATTCCCACCAGGCCGGCTATAGCTCCGCTGATCACCATGGTCAGCACGACCATCCGGCCGGGATCAATGCCGGCGGTCCGAGCCGCACCTGCACTGGCCCCGGATGCGCGCAACTCGAACCCGAAACGAGTGTGATTGATCAGCACATGAAATCCGAATCCGGCCACCACCGCCAAAACCGCCATCCCGTACAGATTCACGCGGCCCGGGTCCAGACCGACCCACTCGAGCACCTGGTTCAGGGACGGGAGCCTGCCCGATTCGGGGATCTCGGGAGTCTTGATCACCAGGTCGCCGGGGGGATTCTCCTGGCGAAGCCAGTTGGCCAGCAAGAAGGCGCCCATCCCGGTGGCGACATAGTTCAGCATGATGGTTGAGATAACTTCGTGGACCCCCCGCTTCACTTTCAGGTATCCGGCGAAACCCGACCACGCCGCGCCCACCGCCATGGCCGTGAGAATGATCGCCAGCACGTGCAGCGGACCGGGAAGAGCGATGGCCGCCCCCACCGCGGCCGCGATGAGCACAGCGATCCGGTACTGCCCCTCCACCCCTATGTTGAACAGTCCCATCTTGAATCCCAGCGCCACCGCCATGGCCGAGAAGTAAAGGGGCACGGCCCGGTTCACCGCCGAGGCGAGCGAGTCGACCCGGACTCCGTACTCGAACATCTGTCCGTAGGCTTCAAAGGGGTTGTTCCCCGAAACAGCCAGGATCACGGCGGAGACGAGTAAGGCGAAAACGATGGCCAGACCGGAGGAGACCACCGCATAGACCAGGCGCCGGTTTGCTCTCATTGCGATGCTCCGGTCATGTAGGACCCCAGCTCGGCAGGAGTGATGTGGCCGGGATCGAGGGTGGCGACCAGCCTGCCCCGCAGGATCACCATGAGGGTATCGGACAGACCGATCAACTCATCGAGGTCGGCGGAGATCAGAAGCACGCCCAGACCTTCGGCGCGGGCCGTCCGAATGCTCTCCCAAACCGCCGCCTGGGCGCCGACATCGATCCCGCGAGTGGGATGGGACGCGAGAAGAACCTGGGGCGTGGCCAGCATTTCCTTCCCGACCAGGAGCTTTTGCTGGTTGCCGCCCGACAGGGCGTGAATCTTGACTTCCACCCCCGGAGTGCGAACATCGAAATGCTCAACCACGTTTTCGGTCCTCCTGCGAGCCCCGATGCGGTCTACCAGCCACCCCCGGCTGAAGGGCGGTTGACTCTGATGGCCCAGCATGGCGTTCTCCCACAAAGGTGAACCCAGCAACAGGCCCCGTCCGTGCCGATCCGCCGGAATCAGTCCGATGCCTGCTTCCCGGCGGCGGAGGGTCGACATGTCGGTGATGTCCTTCCCACCGAGCAGCACCCTCCCGGAGTCGGCGGGCCGCAGGCCCATGAGGATGTCAACCAGCTCCCGCTGCCCGTTGCCCTCCACCCCGGCTATCCCCAACACCTGTCCGCGGTGAATCCGCAGGCGGATGTCCTCGATCACCCACCTGTCCCCGTCCTCCGACAGCGTGCCGATGCCCTCGGCCTCCAGAAGGACCTGATCGGTGACAGTGGACAGGCGCGTCTCGGCGGTGGGAAGTTCGGCCCCGACCATGAGTTCGGCCAACTCCCGGGTGGAGATGCGACGCGGATCAGCGGTGGCAACCGTCCGTCCTGCCCGGATTACGGTAATCGAGTCGGCTATCTCCAGGACCTCGTCGAGTTTGTGGGAGATGAATATGATCGTCACTCCCCTCTCCCGCAGTTCCCGCAGAGACACGAATAACTCTTCTACCTCCTGGGGGACCAACACGGCGGTCGGCTCGTCCAGAATGAGGATCTGGGCTCCCCGGAAAAGGACCTTGGCGATCTCAACCCTCTGCTTTTCCCCCACAGACAGTTCCTCGACCATCTGATCGGCATCGAGTGCGCCTTCACCGCTGATCTCCACGATGCGCCGTCTGGCCTCCCCAAAGTCGATCCTCAGGCCCTGGCGGGGTTCGGCGCCCAGGATCACGTTTTCCAGCACGGTCATCTGTTCGGCGAGCATGAAGTGCTGGTGCACCATCCCGATTCCCGCCCCGATGGCGTCCCGGGCCGAGGACATGGTGGTTGCCTCCCCCCGGATCCGGATCTCTCCTTCGTCGGGGGGGATCATCCCGTAGAGAATCTTCATCAGTGTGGACTTGCCCGCGCCGTTCTCCCCCACCACCGCGTGAATCTCGCCTTCCCGCACATCCAGGTTGATCCGGTCGTTCGCTATAACCCCCGGGTATCGCTTGGTGATACCAACCAGCTGTATTGCAAGGCTCACCGGCCTGACACTACCAGCGGATCCGGGTGCTTTGAACCTCAGGTCGGGGGCTTTCTGTCGATGCCCTCGGGGGAGATGGAATAGGGCGCCCGGCGCCCGTTGGCGACGGACATGCAAAGACGGGGCATCCCTGGGGACGCCCCGTCTCGGCCGGTTTGAAGGAGTTTCTCGTTAAGGCGCTTGGGGAACAGTGATGGCGCCCGAGACGACCTGGGCCTTCAACTCCTCGAGTTGGTCGGCTATGTCAGCGACATGGCCTCCGCTGGTGGCGTACCCAACCCCGTCGACGGCCAGGTCGAATGTGCGATAGCCGCCTTCGAAGCTGTCGTCGACCAGAGTAGCGATGGTCTCGTACACCGCAACATCCACTCTCTTCAACATCGAAGTCAGGATGTAGGGCTGGAATTCGGCGCCGGCGGTCAGATACTGGTCGGAGTCCACTCCGATCGCCCACACATGGCTGCCGGTGCTCTCGCTCTGCTCCTTGGCGGCCTGAAAGAGTCCGCCTCCCGAGCTTCCTGCCGCGTGGTACACGACGTCGGCGCCCGCCTGATACATAGCGGCTCCGATCTCCTTGCCCTTGGCCGGATCGGTGAACCCTGCGAAGTCAGGGGGCTGGGTGATGTACTTGATGTCAATCTCGATGCCGGGATCAATGTGCCTCACGCCAGCCGCGAACCCCGCCTCGAACCGTTTGATGAGGTCGATCTCCACCCCACCGATGAAGCCCACCTTTCCGGTCCGGCTCTTCAGGGCGGCGGCCGCTCCCACCAGGAAGGAGCCCTCGTGCTCGGCAAAGCCCAGCGAGACCAGGTTGCTGTCGGCGGTCAGGTCGGGAACGAAACCGTCGATCAGGCCGAAGTTGGCGTCCGGGTAGGCCGCCGCTGCCGCCGCAATGGCGTCGGTGAACAGAAAGCCCACGCCGAAGACCAGTTGGGCGCCGTCCTCGGCTGCCAGGTTCAGCAGTTCATCCCGATTCTCTCCACCGGCGGTGGGTTCGAGTTCGCTGGCGGTAATACCCAACTCTTCGGTGGCCCGGTCCAGCCCGGCGGCGGCCGAGTCGTTGAACGACTGGTCGCCTCGTCCTCCAATGTCAAAGACCAGGTACACCGAGGTGTCCTCACCGCCTCCGCAGCCGGCTACCAGGAGCGACAACGCCGCCACGATGGACAACCCGAATATTCTCTTTCTCATATTGGCTCCTTCTTGATTGTTGACTTCTACTTAGAACATGCCTCCCCTGCCCTATGAGAATACCGGCCCGAGCGGTGGCCTTAACCCGGCGGAGGAAGGTCCGCCCCTCACCGATCTCCGTTCGGGGCCACCCCCGGCCGGGTGGGGTGTAGAGATCTCCACGGAAGCCGTGGCCGCTTTGGCCAAAGCGTGGGGAGGCCGCTCGTTTCCCGCGCCTCGATTCGACTATCCCGGACCGCCACCGGGCCTCCGCGACGGACCGTGGTTCGACTACGCGGTGCTGTCGGTCTCGGTTCTGGCTTGTCTCTGGCCGCCCCCGGACGGCCAGATGTGGTCCATCAGCCATGCGGCACGGCGGCTCACCGATGCTCCGGCCCTGTTCGGGGCCGTCACCCGTTGGATGGGACCCTGCACCCGCCCGGATCTCCTCTCCTTCTCGGAGTTGGGCCGCGAAGAGGCCGGTTGTCTCTTCGCGGGACGGGGGGTGCTGCAGATGGCGCCGGAACGGGCGATCCGGATCGCCCGGGTAGCGACCGCGGTCAGAGAACGCTGGGCCGGCGCCGTCCTCCACCTGGTGGAAGAGGCGGGATGGGACGGGCCGGCGGTGGTGGAACTGCTAGCCACAACCGTCCCCGGTTACGAGGACGAGGCGACCGTGGGTGGCCACCGTCTCCGTTTCAGGAAACTGGCCTATCTGGCGTCGTCGCTCATGGCCTCCCGGTCAACCAGACCCTGGACAGGGCTGGATTCCTTCCCCGTCTATCCCGACTACATGCTCCCCCGCCTGCTTCGCCACCTCGGGGTGCTTGGCTACTCGCCCGCATTGTCCCGGGCGGTGGATTCCCGCACCGAGATCCCCCGTCACTCACCCGAAGAGGTGGCGATCCGCTGGGCGACGGTCTACGCCGGCCACCTGCTGGTGGAAGGCCTCAGGGATGAAGGCGTCTCGGTGACCGGCCCGCGCCTCGACTATTTCCTCTGGTCGGAGGCCGTCCTGGGTCCCGATGCCTCCCGGATGGGCGAACACCACCGGACGGTCACTCTGGACTACTAGCCCGAACGGCGGGGGCTCAGCCCGAAGAGGCCGCCTCCACCTCAGAACGGTCGTCGGAGACGTCGAACCCCTCTAGCACCAGTTCCTCGTTTTCCTCGTCCAGGCTGACCAGAATGGTCGTGCCGGCTGAGAATTCCCCCATCAGCACCTTTTCGGAGAGAGGGTCTTCAACGTGGCGCTGGATGGCCCTCCGCAGGGGGCGGGCGCCCAGTTCGGGATCGTATCCCACCTTGGCCAGATAGCCCTTGGCGGAGTCGGTGACCACCAGTTCCAGGCGCTGGGCCCGAAGCTGTTCCTTGACTCTCTCCAGCAACAGGTCGATGATCTGTTTGATCTCTTCGGAAGTGAGTTCCCGGAAGACGATGATCTCATCGATTCGGTTCAGGAATTCGGGGCGGAAATGACGTTTCATCTCGTCGAACAGCCTGGCGCGCATGTGCTCGTAGCTGACCTCGCTCGACTCGCTGTGGAACCCGACCGACTTCTTCCGGAGTTCCTTGGTGCCGAGGTTGGAGGTCATGATGATGACCACGTTCTTGAAGTCCACCGACTTGCCATGGGAGTCGGTGAGCCTCCCGTCCTCCAGTATCTGCAGCAGGATGTTGAACACATCGGGGTGAGCCTTCTCGATCTCATCGAAGAGCACCACCGAGAATGGTCGGCGCCGGACCGCCTCGGTCAACTGGCCGCCCTCGTCGTAGCCCACGTACCCGGGAGGAGACCCGATCAGGCGGCTGACGGTGTGCTTCTCCATGTATTCGGACATGTCGATCTGGATCAGAGAGTCCTCGTTGCCGAACAGGAACTCGGTGAGAGCTTTGGCGGTCTCGGTCTTTCCCACTCCCGACGGACCGAGGAAGATGAACGACCCTGCCGGCCGCTTGGGATCCTTCAGCCCGGCCCGCGTGCGCCGGATCGCCCGGCTCACCGCCGCGATGGCGTCGTTCTGGGCGACGATCCGCCGGTGGAGTTCCTCCTCCATGTTCACCAGCCGGGCCGTCTCCTCTTCGGTGAGCCGATGGACCGGGATTCCCGTCCACTGGGCCAGAACCTCGGCGATCTCCTCCTCGTCGATCACCGACGTGGCAGAGACCGCCCCGCCCTTGCCGATCGCCTTGTCCATCTCTTTCCTGATGGCCCTTTCCTGGTCCCGCAACTCGGCCGCAGTCTCGAACTCGTCCGCCTCGATGGCATCCTTCTTCTTCAGCCGAATGTCGGAGAGCTTTATGTTCAACTCCTCGACCTCGGGAAGCGGGGACATGCTGTAGAGCTTTTTGCGGCTGCCGGCCTCGTCCATCAAGTCGATCGCCTTGTCGGGCAGGAAGCGATCGGAGACGTACCGGTCGGCCAGGTGGACCGCGGTGACGATCGCCTCGTCGGTGAACACCACCTGGTGGAAGTTCTCGTACCGGTCCTTGAGTCCCATCAGGATCTCGACCGCATCGGCGACACTCGGCTCGTCCACCTGGACCGGCTGGAAGCGGCGGGCCAGCGCCGAATCGCGCTCGAAGTGCTTCCGGTACTCGTCCAGGGTGGTGGCGCCGATCGTCTGAAGTTCGCCGCGGGCAAGCATGGGCTTGAGAATGGAAGCGGCGTCTATCGCCCCCTCTGCGGCGCCGGCGCCCACCACGGTGTGGATCTCGTCCAGGAAGATGATGACGTTTCCGCGCTTTTTTATCTCCTTCAGCACCTTCTTCATCCGCTCCTCGAAGTCCCCCCGGTATCTGGTGCCCGCCACCATCGCGCCGAGGTCGATGGTGTAGAGCGTCTGGTTGCTGAGCGACCGGGGCACTTCTCCGGCCACGATCCGCTGGGCCAGACCCTCCACGATGGCGCTCTTCCCCACCCCGGGCTCTCCGATCAGGACCGGGTTGTTCTTCGTACGGCGCGCCAGGATCTGCATCATGCGGTCGATCTCCCTCGACCGGCCGATAACCGGGTCGAGTTCTTTTGCTCGGGCGGCCTGAGTCAGGTTGCGGCCGAACTGGTCGAGGATGCTCGATCCCGACCGGTGGCTCTCCCGGCCGGCGCCCGTCCGGGCGGCCTGGGGGGACTGCTGACCCTTTGCCCTGCCTCCCTCTCCTCCCGAGCCGGAGAGTTCCGTCAGCACGGTCTGGCGTATCTTCTGCAAACCGGCCTCGGCCTGGCCGAGCACCTGGGCCGCCACGCCCTCACCTTCCCGGATCAAGCCCAGCAGGATGTGCTCGGTGCCGATGTAGTTGTGCCCCAACTGGAGAGCCTCCCGGAGGGCAAGCTCCAGCACCTTCTTGGCCCGGGGCGTGAAGGGAATGTGCCCGGTGGGGGCCTGTTGACCTACTCCCACGGTCTCGATCACCGTTTCCCGGGTGCTGTTCAGATCGATTCCGAGGCTCCCGAGAGACTTGGCGGCCACGCCCTCTCCCTCGGCGAGCAGACCCAGGAGGAGGTGCTCCGTGCCGATGTATTTGTGGTTCATCTTGCGCGCTTCTTCCTGCGCCATGACGACCACCCGGCGGGCCCGGTCGGTGAATCGCTCGAACAAAATACTCTCCTGACTACGCCTGAATCCCGGGTGCCTCCGGGGTTCCTAGTCTATAGCAACTACAGAACACCATTGTTGTCTTCCCTTCGGAGTATAAGTGGGGTACGACCCCTTTTTCCTTCCTTTCTTCCCATGGATGACCTGCGACACCTGATCGATATTCCACACATCTGGACCCGCCTCGAGAAGGTGGAGGGCCGTCTGCTGGAGCTCAGCTCCTCCGAGAACCAGTACACGACCGACATCTCCCAGCACCTGCTCCGGGCGGGCGGCAAGCGCCTTCGTCCCCTTCTGGCGCTCCTGGCCTCCAGCCTGGGGCCGGCGCAAGACCGCAGGGCGGTGGAGGCGGCCGCGGCCGTCGAGTTGATCCATGTGGGGAGCCTCTATCACGATGACGTCATCGACGAGTCGGACACCCGGAGGGGCGCGCCGTCGGTGAACGCCAACTGGAACAACACCCTGGCGGTGCTGGCCGGAGACTTTCTGATCTCCCGGGGTTCGGAGGTGGCCGCCACCTATCTGGACATCGAGTCGGTGCGCATGCTGGCCATCACCTACACCGAGTTGGTGGAGGGCCAGACGCTGGAGTTCCGATTGATCGGTCGGCTCGACCACGATCTCTCCCTTTACCGGAAGCTGATCGACCAGAAGACTGCCAGCCTGATTCGCACGTCGGCCTACGTGGGGGCAAGAGCGGGCGACGCCCCGGCCGACGTGGTGGAGGTCCTGACTCTGTGGGCCTTCGAACTGGGACGGGTCTTCCAGATCGCCGACGACGCTTTGGACCTGGTGGCCACCACCGACCTGCTGGGGAAGCCGGCCGGCGCCGACATCCGGGAGGGGACCTTCACCCTTCCGGTGCTGCTGGCCGCCCGCGGGAATGAGGGCCGCCGGATCGTCGAGTTGCTGGGGCACCCGCCCCCTTATCCGGAAGAGGCGGTGGAAGAAGTCATAGGACTGGTAAACGAAGGGGGTTATGTCGACCGGGCGCTCTCCGTGGCCCTGGAGCACGCGGAGGTGGCAAGCCAGGCCTTGGCCAGGTTGGCAATCGGGGAGACCACCGGAGTCTTGGAACGGATGGGCGGGTACCTGATCGAGAGGGTGGAGACGGCCCGACAAGCCCTTTAGAGGCTCACGCCCAGAGTTGGCGGAAGAGCCGCGCCCAGTTGTCTCCCATTATCGCCGCTATGTCCTCGGTCGCGTATCCGCGGGCGGCCAGACCTTCCCGGAGGCGGGGGAAGTGGCCCGGGCCGGCGATGTCGCGGGGCCAGTCGACATACTCCGAGAGGTCGTCGGCCCTCCAGCGCCCGGTGCGGTTCCACTCCTCGAAGTCCACCTCGGGCCCGGACCAGAAGTCGAGTCCCAGGCACACCTGGCCAGGACCGATCATCTCCACCAGATAGTCGATGTGGTCCAGGAGGTCCGACAGATCGGCGCCTATTCCATCGGTGCGGAGGAAGGACGCAACTGCGTTAACCCCCACCAGTCCGCCCCGCTCGGCGACCGCCCGGATCTGTTGGTCGGTGATGTTGCGGGGGTGATCGAACAGCCGCCTGACGTTGGAGTGGGAGAAAACCGTGGGCACGGATGAGGCTTCGATCGCTTCCAGGGTGGTGCGATCCCCGGTGTGGGAGAGATCCACCACGATGCCCAGTTGGTTCATCTCCCCGATGAGATCCCTTCCGAATGCCGAGAGTCCGGCGTCCTCGGGGTCCATGCATCCGCCTCCCACCGCGTTGCGATCGTTGTATGTGAGTTGGATCATCCGCACGCCCAGTTCCCGGTAAGCCTCCAGAAGATCCAGGTCGTCACCGAGAGGCGTCGTGTTCTGGAAGTGAAACGCCACGCCCAGGCGCCCCTTACCCAGTCGATCCAGGTCGGTGGGCGAGACAACGTGGAAGACCCCGTCTTCTTCTGCAAGCCAACTTCTCCACTCCCCCACTCGCCTGAGGGCCTCCCCCGGATTCTCATGGGTGGCGACCGTCGGGATCGCAAGGTCCACCCCACCCACCACCCATCCCTCCCACGCGCCGGGCTTGGACAGCAGCGGAGCGCACCCGTCCACCACCACGGGTCGGGATCGAGGCGTTCGGTCCATCACATTCGGACACATTACCGCGCACAGGCAATATCCGGGGCTGTCCAGGAGGGGTTCGGTGGCATCAGTCTGAGGCCCGTGGGTACCATGAACCGTGATGGGCCAGTTCATCCAAGGCAGAGTGCGGCTGGGTCGTCAAGACTCTTCCCCAACCGTTAGTGAGTGAGGACCGCATGATGCTGCCGGAAGGCCGTTCTTTCGAGTTATCCCGGGACCTTCTCCAAGGCGCCATCGACATCCACGTGCACGCCACACCGCACCTGCCCAGCAGTCCGAGAAGACTCGATCCCATCGAGGCTGCCATAGAGGCGCGTGACGCGGGCATGCGAGCAATAGTGCTCATGGATGTGTTTCAGATGAGCAACGGGGTCGCCTGGATCGTGAACCGGGCTGTCCCCGACTTCGAGGTCTATGGCGGCCTGATCCTCAATACCGCCTACGGGGGTCTCAATCCTCGCGCCGTCAAGACCGCGATCGGGTACGGGGACGGCGCCAAGTTCATCAGCTTCGGAGCGCACTCCACCCACTATCAGGCATCCAGTGAGGGCCGAATAGTCGAAGGCCGTTTCACACCTCTGAAGGACCTGTATCCCGAGTTCAGAAGGGAGGAGGTGGATCGGGCGATCCGCATACCGGTCGAGGGTCCGCTGGGTGATGATCTGGAGGAGATCCTGGGGCTCATTGCGGACAATCCCCACATCTTCCTGAACACCGGACACGTCTCGCCCGCCGAAGCCGTTCGCTTGGTCGACCTTGCCTGTGACTACGGGATCCAAAGCGTGTTGGTTGCCACGGCCGTAACTTCGGTTGCCTCAATTGAGCAACTGCGGCACATGGCCGCCAAAGGTGCTTTCATCGAATACACCCTGGGGGCCTACACCCACACCACATCGATCCCCAAGACCCACTATTACGTCGAGTTGGAATATGCGGCCGACGAGGACATGGCGGGCGGCGCGAAAGGGAGCGTAAGAGGGGCTGCCGAACAAATCCAGGAGATCGGAGCAGACCATTGCATCCTGGCCACGGACTTCGGCGGTTACACCCTCCCGGATCCGGTTGAAGGTATGCGAGGGTTCATCGCGTCCCTCCTGGATCTGGGAATACCGGCCCGGGACGTCCGCAAGTTGGTCAAGACCAACCCCGAGAAACTCCTCGGCCTCGACTGACAGGACTCTTCCCCACAACCGGCGCCACCAGGGGCCCAACCGGCTCCCGCGGTCAAGGCCCGAAAGCCCGCGAAAACAGGGTGCCCCTTCGGGATCCCTCCCCCACCACCATGCGTGGTTCAATGTGGGGTTGGTGCCGGTGGGGATGA
>JAPPFC010000008.1 GCA_028824015.1 bacterium | reverse complement strand
TCGGGTCGATGTTGGGCACGTCGCCGGAGTAGGCCTTGATGATCGTCAAACCGTCAACCGGTTCCACGCCTCTCGGGGGAGCGGCTTCCACAGGCGGAGCGCAACTACCCGCCATCAGTTCCTCACCTGTGAGGACGGTGGTGGTGGTCACCTCTTCGGTGGTTGTCGTCATCTCTTCTTCCGGCTCGTCTTCTTCCTCCATGGCTGCGGTGGTGGCCGGTGCCTCCTCTGCTTCCGCGGCTGTGGTGGCTGGAGCCTGGGTCGTTGCCGGAGCGGCGTCATCATCGTCGTCTCCGCAGGCGGCGGCGACGAGAGCCAGTACCAACAACGTGGCTATCCATACACGCGTCTTTTTCATCTTTCCTTCCTTTGTTTGACTTACCGTCGTTTGGTTTGCATTTCACAATAGCCGCTCAGGGCGTAGCACCCTCAAGCAACTCATCGACAACATGGTAACACCGTGTTCTGACAGGCGGAAGGCCACGAGGGGAGTTAAAGGCGGCTGATTTGCCCCTCGGCTGGTTAATATGGTTACTTGGCTTCTGAATCGGGCGCCGGGCATCTCGACCACATCGCAGGTGTTTCACAATGACAACTCACTTCACCAGCCAATTCCGGAGGCCGATCGGGGTGCTGGTCGGTCTGTCTCTCGTGGTCAGCATGTTCGTAATCTCCCCGGCCACCACCGCCCAGACCACCGACCCGGCGCCCGACTACCTGGCCAGTTTCGACGCCTGTCCCGAAGATGTCATACCCGACGCCAACTTCTCCGATGTACCCGGTCGACATGAGAATTCCTCCGACATCGACTGCATCGCCTACTACGGCATTACCAAGGGGACCTCCCCGCCGGGAACCGTTCCCATCACCTACTCGCCTGACGCTCCGGTGATCCGCGAGCACATGGCGCTTTTCCTGATCAGGCTGGCCAAACTGGTCGATATCTATGTTCCCCCTCCGGGCGATACGCCTTTCACGGACATCGCCGATCTCTCACAGGAATCCCGGGACAACATCAGCCAGATTTACCAGTTGGGGATCACCATCGGCGCCACCGCCACCACCTATGCCCCATCCCGGAATGTGAACCGGGGCGAGATGGCGCTGTTTCTCCAGCGCCTGATGGACCAGATGGACGTGGTCGCGGACCGGAGGGACCTGTACGGGTACATCCCCGACGATGTCGACGACAACGATCTGGACGCCGACATCGAGGCGCCCTGGCGGGACATCGATGATGTGCCGTTTGACGTGAACGAGGCGGTCACCGAACTGTTCGAGTTGGGGGTGGCCAGTGGCTTCGGCGGTTCTGCTCGGCTGTACGGTCCGAACCGGGACATGTCGCGGGCCGACATGGCGGCCTTCATGGCGGCGATCCTCGACCACTCCAACCTCCGCCCCAAGGGGGCCACCATCCAGGTGTCGCCCACGCGGGGCGCCGACGACTTCGACATCACTGCCATGATCTCCTTCCGTAGTGACACTTTCGCTCCCGTTGAGGATCAGGCGGTGGACTGGTTCTACACCGACGACGCCGAAGGAGGCCTGGAGAGGAACGGGGAATGTGACATCTCCACCATCCTGGGCAGCGGCGACTGCCAGTGGGACGACGACGATGATGAGACCGACCGGGACGGGAACATCTTCACCGAGGTCAGGGCCACCGCTGGCGAGACCATGACCTTCTATGCCTGGGTCGGACGCCGGAACGGGGACGATTTCGACGAGGACAGCGTCGACCACTCCAAGGCCGTGGCCCGATCCGATAAGGGGCCGAGCAGTCTCCTGGTGACCCACGACGTGCCTGAAAACGCCTGGCAGATCGGTGGGGATGACGGCGCCTGGATCGTAGACATGGACCGCCGCTCGTCGGTCGAGATCACCATCCAACTTCTGGATGAGACCGGCGCCAGGCTGGAGAGGGAAGGGGTGGTGGTCGACATCGAGGTGGACAGCCGGGAGATCCTGGTGGACGCTGACAATGTGGATGCCAACAAAAAGCCCGCTCCCGATTACCGGCCGCTCAGGAGGGATCCCCGCGACACCAGCACGGTGGTAACCGACCGCAGAGGCGAGGCCACGTTCGAACTGGACGGCCCGTCGCGGAACGAACGCCTGGACGAGCTCACCATCGAGACTGACTGCTGCACTGAGACTATCGAGATCGCCTGGAGCGAGGGCGAATCGGTGCTGGTCTCCGCCAAGCCGTCGTTCAGGCTCTATCAGTCTGCCGGAACCAACGACAAAGTCAGGTTCACCGTCGAATACGACCTGTACGACCAGTATGGAAGCCCCCTGCGCGGTCATACCACCCGCTACACGGGAAGGACGAAAGACGTGGCATCCGCTCCGGAATACACGCTTTACACTATGACATTTGCGAGCGATGAGTATGATCCGGGCTCCGGTGCCCCCATTACAGTTCCAGCGCCCACATGGAGCCGGGGGCGTTTTCGCGCCACTCTCGAAACAGCAACTCTTGCTGACGATGGCTTTTTCTTCATTCTGGTTAAGCCGAACATCTGTAGCACTAGCGCGACAAGTAACAAATGCGAAACGAGCGACGAAGCATCCGACAGAATCAATTACGCGGATGACCAGGTCGTATGGGTAGTGACGGACGCCACGGACGACGACAATTTCGATCCACTCCAAAACGACTCGTTTGCCGCTTTTACTGCCGCCACTCTTACTGAGGTGGAGTTGTACGCCGAGGACAACAAGTTCCGCACCTTCTTCAAGATGTGGGACTATGACAGCAGCGACCGTTTCCAGGCGGGCGGCGAGGATGTCAACATCGAGGAATTCGAAGAGCGATGGAAGGTTGACGTCGTGGACGTCGAGGACATCGACATCCTTCTGTACAGTTCGGGCTTGAGTTTCTTCCTGATCAAGTGACCGTAGTTGACGGGGTTTGCCCCCTGATGACCGACCCCGGGGCTTGGGACGGTTGGATCGAGGGCGGGGTGGACATAGCGGTTCCCACCGTGGCCAACTGGGAAGATCCCGCCGAGACCCAGGATCTGCTTGACCAATGGGACCGGTGGTTGACCGAGGACGACCGCCTGGTCGCCGTCAATGAGCCGTCGGACTTCGACCGTTTCCCCGCTTCGGGGAAGCTGGGAGTTATCATCCATTTCCAGAACACCCTTCCGTTGGGCGACGATCTGGCCAACTACGAGCGTTTCCGCCGACAGGGCCTGCGGATGGTGCAGATCTGCTACAACCGGACCAACCTGGTGGGGGACGGGTGCCTCGAGCCTGGCGACGGGCCGCTCACTTCCTTCGGCCGTGAGGTCATCCGGGAGATGAACCGGCTGGGAATAGTGGTCGACCTGTCGCACACCGGGCGGCGCACCACCATGGACGCCATGCGGGCATCGTCTACGCCTCCGGTCTTCTCCCATTCCAACCCCCTGGCGCTGTGCAAGAACCGTCGCAACATCGACGACGAGCAGATCAGGGCGGTGGCGGACCTGGGAGGACTGGTGGGGGTGAACGCCTACCCGGCCTTTGTCCGACAGGGCGGGAAGGACGCCACGGTGTCGGACCTGGTGGACCACATCGACTACCTGGTGGACCTGATCGGACCCGACCAGGTCGGCCTCGGGCTGGACTTCTGCGAGTTGAGCCCCGAGATCCATGCGGAGATGATCGCCTCGGGCGACTGGAGCATCGAGGACTACCCCGACGACTCCGGGACCTATCCGATCGGCCTGGAGACCCCCGCCCAGATTCCCAACCTCACCAGGGAGTTGGTGAAGCGAGGGTATCCCACGGATGCCATCGAGAAGATCCTCGGCCACAACTGGATAGAACTGTTCAAGAAAGTGTGGGCCGTTTAGAGGGGTGACCCCCGGCGGGGCCGGGTACGATTGGCTTCCCGCCAGTGCCGTGAGGTGTCCGTGCCCACCCGCCTCTGCATACCCTTCCATCGCACAGTCGGGGTGCTGGCCTCCCTGGCGCTGCTGGCCGGTGTTTTCGTGGCCGGTGCGGTTCCCACCAATGCGGCCGACCCGGCGCCCGATTACCTAGCCTCCTTCGACGCCTGCCCCGAGGAGATAATCCCGAGCGCGGGCTTTGTCGACGTTCCCCGCGTCGATCCGATCGCCGCCGACATCGATTGCATCTTCTACTACGGCATCACCGAGGGGACTTCTTCCACCACCTATTCGCCCGACGACCCGGTCACCCGCGAGCAGATGGCCCTGTTCCTGGCGCGTCTGGCCGGGCTGGTGGGCATCGGTGTCCACGACGGCGTGGACACACCCTTCGAAGACATCGCCGACCTGGGGGAGGAGTCCCGGGAGGCGATCGGCCGGATCTACCGGTTGGGGATAACGGTTGGCGCCACCGACACCACCTATGCGCCGGCGCGTAATGTCAGCCGCGGCGAGATGGCTCTTTTCCTGCAGAGGCTGATGGACCTGATGGTTCCGGCGGCCGACGGGCGGATCCCATTCGGCTTCACGCCCGACGACGTCAACGACAACGACGGGAACTTCGACGTCGTGTCTCCCTTCCACGATCTGGAGGGGGTTCCCCACAGCGTGTATTCCGCGGTGACCCAGTTGTACGAACTGGGGGTGGCGACCGGGTTGTCCGAACACGCCTATGGCGCGGGGGAGGACATGACCAGGGCCGTGATGGCACAGTTCATGGCGGCGGTCCTGGACCACTCCAACCTGCGTCCGAGAGGGGTCTTGGTGCAGGTCACTCCCACAGACGGCACCGATGACTTCGAGATCTTCATGATGGTCTCGGTTCGCGAAGACGACTTCGCTCCCGCCGACAACGTGGTGATCGACTGGTTCTACACCGCCGACCCCCAGGGTGGTCTGAACAGCGACGGCAGGTGTGATGAGACAAAGATCCTGGGCGAGGGCGACTGCGTCTGGGATGGCGAGGATGAAGCTGTCGACCTGGACGGGAACCTATTCGAGGACTTCGACGCAACCCCCGGGGCGACCATGAGCATCTATGCGTGGGTCGGTCAGAGAGACGGACAGAGATTCGATGAGGACACCGCCGACTTCTCCGCCGCCCGGGCAGTCTCGGTGAAGGACGCAGACAGCTTCTCCGTGCAGCACGACGTGCCCCCCAACGCCTTCCGGATTAGCGGCAACGGAGCGTTGATAGTCGACTTGGATCGTCGTTCGTCCGTCGAGTTCTCCATCCAACTCCTGGACGAGGACGGCGCTCCCCTGGAGAGGGAGGGCGTGCCCATCGAGATCGAAGTCGAGAGCCGCGCGGTAAGAGTCGATGCCGAGGATGTGCGGTCGGGCCGGCCCGATCCTGACCTGTTCAGCATCGGACGCGACGTCAGCGCCGACACCACGGTACTCACCGACCACAACGGCGCCGCCACATTCAATTTGAGGGGTCCGGCTCGCAACGAGCGGCTGGACACCGTCACCATCGAGGCGGATTGCTGCACCAAACAGACCCATCGGGTCGCCTGGAGCGACGGCGATTCTGTCCTGGTGGCCACCCCGCCCGCCTTCGACTTCTACCAGCGGAGGGAGGGGGACAGGATCGAGATCACCGTCCAGTTCGATCTGGTCGACCAGTACGGCGCCACGCTCCGCGGCACCGACCCCCGTTACACCGGGAGGCCCAACACCGAGTTGGAGGCGACGCTGAGCTACCAGCTTTACCATGCTCCGGCTCCCGGCGCCGACCGTGTCTACACCATCAGCGAGGTTCCCGACGTCGAGGGGACTCCCAGCATCAAGATCAATCGCAGGGGGGTGAGCGCCGATATAGAGATCGATATCCCGGATGGATTCAGGGAAGGCCACGACTTCCTGGTCAGGATCGACGCACAGGTCTTCAGCGACCGCGATGACGATGACCGCCTGGACTCGAACGAGGTCAGGTACATGGATGGCGATCTGGTGGTATGGATAGTGAACAACGCCCGCGACGAGGAGGAATTCGACGAGATCCGGGACCGTGACTTCGACGCGCCCCCGGGTCTGGCCCTCGAGGAAGTCGAGTTGTATGCCTCCGCTCGCAAATACCGCACCTTCTTCACCCTGTGGAGCTATGAACCCAGCCACATGTTCCAGGCGAACGGCGAATTCGTCGACGTGGAGACCTTCGAGGAACTGTGGAGAAGGCAAGTTGACAGCATCGACGATCTCGATGTCTTGATCTACGGCTCTGGCTTCAGCGTGACCGTGATCAAGTAGCGTCGCCGCCGGCAAGTATCTCCCCCCATCATTAGCCCGAAGTCAAGGCGATGACAGATCCTCCAGTGTCGCGAAAACGAACCCAATCCCGCGAAAACCGCCTGATCGATTTTCCACCTAAGGGCCCACCCCCGCCACCGCCTCCACGGGTCGAAACGCGAGCCGCTGGTCCCGCCAGGGGCTCGCGTTTAGACGGCTATGACCTTCACCTCGAAAGTGCGGTCCGGCGACGTCGGGCGGACCGGAAGGTGTTTGTGACTCCTGTGAGTATTGGTCAGGACTGTGACAAGGTCAACCCGTTAGATGTTGGTTTTTTCGCGGACCTCGTTCGGATGTAACGACTGTCGTTCCTCGAACTCGATAGGAGAGGCCTCTCCACACCAAAGGGGTTCCCCCGGAGCGGTTACGATAAACCGGTAACAGCGAAGGAGGAAAGAATTGCGTAGAGTCCCAACCACCTCAGCAGCCGGTGCCGAACTGGTACCGATGTTCCGAGACCACATGAAGTTGTGTGGCGTGGGCCCCGGGCAGACCGTCATGGCCTTCACCAACACACACAGCAATCCGGCTTACATAACCGCCCTCATGGGAGCCGTCGGGGTGCTGGGTGGAGACTTCTTTCAGATCATGGTGGCCGCTGACGACTCGTGGATGAAGTCGCGTACCATCGTCGATGCCTGGAAGGGAAGCGACCTGGTCGTGGGATTCCTGGCCAGCATGGGGTCGCACTGGATCTACTCCGACGCCCACAACGAGGCCCTGGAGGCCGGCGTTCGCAGCCTGATGATCGAGGAGCCCGAAGACCACCTGCGTCGCCTGTTCCCGATTCCGGAGATCCGAAAGCGCGGTGACAAGAGCGTCGAATACATGGCCACGTCCGACATCATGCGGGTCTGGTCCGACGCGGGAAGCGACTTTTCGGTTCGCTACACCGGTCGACCCCTGGGATCCCAGTACGGCTACACCGACACCCCCGGGCGTTGGGACCATTGGCCCTCCGGGCAGTGCGGCGTCGCCCCTTTGGAGGACTCAGCCGAGGGAACGCTGATAGTCGACGCCGGTGACGCCCTGTTGCCGTTGGGCAAATACGTCGAGCAGCCCATCCGCATAGAGATGCGGGAGGGAAGCATCATCTCGATAGACGGAGGCGCCGACGCGCGGCTTCTGAAGGACTTCTTCGAGAACGCCAAGGACAAGCGGGCCTACGGCCTCTCCCACATCGGATGGGGGTTCGAGCACCGGGCCAACTGGAACGCTCTGGGCCTTCGCTTCTGGGAAGGCGGGGGAGTGATGGACACCGAGAGCTATTACGGCAACATGCTGATCGCATTCGGCGCCAACTTCTTCCGCAAGCTGGGCGGCCAGAACCGGGCGAACTTCCACTTCGACATTCCCACCCGCAACCACTCGATTGCTATCGGGGATACCCAGATCATCGATCGGGGGAGCTTCGTGGTTCCCGGGTTCGAGTTGGAGTAGTCAAGAGCAATCCATGCGACTTAAAGACAGAGTTGCAGGAGTGGCCGGGTCCTCCCGTTCCATCGGGAGGACGGTCGCCCTGGGGTGCGGGAGGGAAGGAGCAAAGGTGGTGGCCAAACTACCGGAGTGACCAGGGATCGGCCGACGCCGTCCATGGGAAGGCAGGGTCGGGCGGGTTACGATAGAGAGCCAATAGTTCCCAAGGAGGAGACCGTTGCGTAGAGTCCCGACAACCTCAGCGGCTGGCGCCGAGTTGGTGCCGATGTTCCGAGATCATATGGAGTTGTGCGGGGTCGGCCCCGGGCAGACGGTTATGGCTTTCACCAACACTCAGAGCAACCCGGCTTACATCACGGCTTTGATGGGAGCGGTCAGGGTGCTGGGTGGTGATTTCTTTCAGATCATGGTGGCCGCCGACGACTCGTGGATGAAGTCGCGTACCATCGTCGATGCTTGGAAGGGTTGCGACCTGGTGGTGGGTTTTCTGGCCAGTATGGGGTCCCATTGGATCTACTCCGATGCTCATAATGAGGCCTTGGCGGCGGGTGTCCGTTCCCTGATGATCGAGGAGCCTGAGGACCACCTACGCCGGATGTTCCCCCTTCCTGAGATCCGCAAGCGGGGCGAAAGAAGCATGGAACTGTTGGCGACCTCAGACACCATGCGGGTTTGGTCGGATGCCGGGAGCGACTTCACGGTCAGGTACACGGGCCGTCCGCTGGGATGCCAGTATGGCTACACGGACCAGCAGGGACGGTGGGATCACTGGCCTTCGGGACAGTGCGGCTTGGCGCCCTTGGAGGACTCGGCCGAGGGAACCTTGGTGATAGATGCGGGTGATGCTCTGCTGCCGATGGGCAAGTATGTGGAACAGCCGATCCGTATGGAGTTGCGGGAAGGAAGCATCGTCTCCATGGATGGCGGCGCCGACATGCGGCTGCTCAAGGACTTCTTCGAGTTGCCCAAGGACAAGCGGGCCTACGGTGTGTCTCACATCGGTTGGGGGTACGAGCATCGAGCCAATTGGAACGCCCTGGGCCTTCGCTTCTGGGAAGGCGGGGGAGTGATGGACACCGAGAGTTATTACGGCAACATGCTGATTGCATTCGGCGCCAACTTCACCCACAAGCTGGGCGGCCAGAACCGGGTGAACTTCCATTTCGACATCCCCACTCGCAACCACTCCATAGCGGTTGGTGATACCCAGATCATTGATCGGGGGAGTTTCGTGGTGCCCGGATTCGAGTTGGAGTAGTTAGGAGTAATCCATGCGACTGAAAGACAGAGTTGCGGTAGTCACCGGGTCCTCCCGTTCCATTGGGAGGGCCATCGCCCTGGGATACGGGAGGGAAGGGGCGAAGGTGGTGGTCAACTACCGGAGTGACCAGGGAGCTGCGGACTCGGCGGTGGCCGAGATCGAGGCGATGGGATCGGAAGCCATCGCCGTGCAGGCCGACACTTCCTCATCCTCGGATGTGGCCGGTTTGATGTCGGCGGCGGTGGACCGGTTCGGGAGAATCGACATCCTGGTGAACAACGCGGGCATCCTCATCCGGACCCCTTTGCTGGAGATCGAGGAGTCAGAGTGGGACAAGATCCTCGATGTGAACCTCAAGGGATTCTTCCTCTGCGCCCAGGCGGCCGCCAAACAGATGGTCAGCCAGGGCGACGGCGGGGTGATCATCAATATGTCGTCTGCCGGCGACACGCTGGCGGGCCGGGACCTGACCCACTATTGCGTTGCGAAAGGTGGCGTGCGGATGCTCACTCGCCAACTGGCGTCCGAGCTGGCTCCCCACAAGATCCGGGCAAACGCCATAGCGCCAGGCCTGATCGAGACGGACCTGAACCGGGAGGACCTTGCCGACCCGGAGTTCCGCGCCTACCGGTTGTCCATGATTCCCTTCGGAATCATCGGGGTTCCCGAAGACATTGTGGGAGCAGCGGTGTTCCTAGCCTCGGACGACTCCCGGATGGCGACCGGCACCACCATCTACCTGGACGCCGGCCAGACCATCGCCTAGCCCCAGTGGGGACAGGCCCCGACCAGCAGCACTAAATCGCGAAAAATGGGCGTCGGGTTTGGTCCCCCTATGGGCCCTCCCGCCGCCACCTCCGTTCCGTTGGTTTTTCGCGGGTTTCCAGGCCTGGGTTGGGCTGGTGTTCCGCTTGGGTTGTGCCGGTCCGGGTTGAGCTCTGGTGTCCGGACGGTGGGTGTCTTAGTAGCTGGTAGCTAGTTTGGGTCTGTAGCGCGGGGGAAGTTGGTCCCTGGGGGAGGATTGTTTCGCGGGCTGGTTCGGGTTTTCACAACAACAGCTTGGTCTTGGGTTTGGCGGTTCGGCGGCGCCTCCGGGTCTTGTTGGACGGCGACGGGCGGTGTCCCTTGGCGGGGGGTAGGAGTCTTCGCTTCCCGTCGGGGGACTGTTGTACTCGCCACCCGTCGTCGTGGACTTGGTGGTGACATCGGCTGCACAGGAGGACCAGGTTGTCTATGTCGGTGGGGCCGTCCGCTTCCCACGGGACCACATGGTGGGCCTGGCACCATGCCGGATCGGCCCCGCATCCCACGCACCCCCGGTCGCGGGCGATCAACGCCAGGCGCTGTGCCCGGGTGGCCAGGCGTTTGCTCATTCCCACCCACAGGGGTTGACCGCGGGTGTCGAAGACGGAGGGAACGATCTTCCCCTGACAGGCCCAATCCTGGAAGACCGCCACCGGGACCGGCGTGCCGTCGGCGAGCCTGCCGTCTCTGATCGTCTGGCCCTTGGCGTCATATTGGGCTATCAGCAACAAGGTGGCGCCCGGGCGCTTGAACCCATCTGCTTTCTTCTTGCCCGACTTAGTCTTGCCGGGTTCGCACAGCAGGCCGGCCACGGCGTCGGCCATGCGCTGGGCGGTGGTGGGTCTCTGCTCGGGGTCTTCCTCTCTCCACATCTGGTCGGCCCGGGTGGAGAGAGCGTCCTTGATCAAAGCGCCGGTGACCGGGTCGAACCGTCCCCCCAGCACCACCATCCCGTCGGAGCGGTCGGTCCTTATCCAAGCCTTGCGGGCCCTCTTCTGGCCCTCCAGCTTGGATAGACCGTCGTCCTCCGATCTCTGTTGTTCGTGTTGGCGGGCGGTGTGGGCGAACACGTCCACCGGCTGTTTCTTGGCCTTGTCGACCAGTTCGTCCTCATCGATCCCAACCCGGTCGGCGGTGTCGGCGATGATCCGGGCGTGACCGTAACTGATCTGGCCGTCCCCGAAGGCCTGTCTGGTGCCCGGCAGTTTCTTGAGTTTGTCGGCCACTTCGACTTCTGTACGCGAACCCCGCGCCGACTGTCCCGACTGTTTACGGACCATCTTCTCGGCGGCCTTCTGCCCCAGGCGGCGCGCGTACTCGGCCGCTACCCGCCCCCGGGCCGCGGCGGCCTGGGATTCTGCCCGGGTGATGGAGCGGATCTGTTCGCGCAGGTCCGCTATCGACGCCTCTGACAGGGCGACCGCGGGCGGCACGAACCTGGCCCGGTTGCGATCCGACACCCGACCGCCGTCTGCGGATCGGCCCCTCGATTCCTCAACTCCCATGGCATCAATGTACCAAACGGGTGTGACAAAACAATGCTGGACAGCCTTAAATACTGCTATATTTTTTCACAACCGGAACCCGGTGTTCATGCGCCCCCGCCCGGAAATCCAATGACGATCTCGGGGAATCGAATCCTCAGTCACCAACCGAAGGCCAGGGCGTCCCCCCGCCAGCCTGTTCGGCCCAGTCCGAGACGATCCTCACCAGCACCCGGGTGGCCCGGTGCATGTCCGCTCCGTCCACCCACTCGTTGGGACCGTAGAAGTTGCCGCCCAGAGCCCCGAATCCCACCGTCGCCGCGTTCAAGCACCGGATGGGAAAGCGGATGTCCGAAGCCACGTGAGCCGGATAGAGGGCGGGCGTGACTCCGGTCTCGATGGCGATGGCCGAGGCGGTGGCCGTCACCAGCGGATGATCCGGGGGGTTCTCCGCCGGGTTGGACCGCAACCCGAACCTTTGAGTGGACCCGGCGCCGGCCCCCAGAGCAGCCGCCTTCAGACTCTTATACACCTCGGCCACTGTCCCGTGGCGGAACCAGACGGCTCCCTCCGCCACCGCCCGCTCGGGCAGCACCACCGGGTCGGTACCAGCCGAGACCCGGTTCACCGAGCACAGCACCCCTTCCCGGTCGGCCCAGCGGTCCACCCCCTCCAGGACTCCCCGCAGCCGCGTGAAAGCATTGATCCCCTGCCGCGGGTCCTCGGAGAGAGGCGTACGTATCTCCACCGGATGGGGCCGGCGCCCGTCAGTCTCGACACGGAAGTTGAAGAAGCCGCGCGTGGCGATCTTGAAATGGGTCATGCCCTTCCCGGTCTCGGCCGGATGGCAGTAGACGGCGGCGTCCACCTCTCCCACTCCGGCCATGGTCGGCAGAGTCCCCAACCCGCCGCCCAGCTTGCCGTGTACCAACCCCACCACCAAACGCGCTCCCTGCAGGCGGGGGAGCAGTGCCCGGGCGGCGGCCAGCACCGAGACCACCCCCGCCTTGTCGTCGGCGGTTCCCACGCCGTAGATCCGGCCTCCCATCTCTGCTGCCCGGTAGGGATCGGTCCGCCAATCCCCCCGTGGATCGGGCTTCTCTGTGTCGATGTGAGCGAAGAGGAAGATGCCCGGTCCCTCGCCTGATGATCCGAGGACACTCATCAGCCGCTCGGGTTCGGCGCCGGCCGGAGAGGGCGGGGACCACTCGGGATTGTCCTCCAGTTCGTCCATCCGGGGCGTGACCAACTCCACCTCCATCCCCATCCGCTCCAACTCAACAGCGCACAACTCATGAACGTCGGACGGTTCTGCCCTGACGCTCGGTACGGACACCAGGGAAGCAAGCAACTCTCGCTCGTATCCGCCCAGTTCGTCGACGGCGTTCAGGGCGGCAGGCAGGTCAACTGGCATACATCGGTCCGGCGCTTGCTGTGATAACCTTGAGGTCGTGTCAGGTGTCGGCTCTGTGCGCTCGGACAACTCAGAGGAGGTCCCGGCTCCGGCCGACGCACTCATAATCGGTCACTACGGGTTCAGGAACCTCGGTGATGAGGCAATCCTAGCCGGGATGCTGGTCCTCCTCAGGGAGACGTTCCCAACCGGCAGGTGGACTGTGGCGTCGGGCGATCCCAGCGACACCCGACGAAGGCACGGCGTCGAGGCGGTGGACCGGGCCGATGTTCCGGCGTTCCTCTCGGAGGCATACCGGTCCCGGATGGTGATCGTGGGTGGAGGGGGGCTCCTGTCAGATCAGTGGGGCTTCCAACCGGAGCACGCCCTCAGCCGCGACGCGGCCGATATCCCCGGCTATCTGGCCCCTGCCCTGGCGGCGGCCGCCGCGGGGACACCCGTCCTGGTTTGGGGGGTGGGGGTCGGTCCGTTCCATGATCCCCGGTCCCCCCAGTGGGTCAGGGCATTGGCGGAGGCGGCCTCGGCCTTCACGGTGCGCACCGACCAGGACCGATCCGAACTCGCATCGCTCGGCATAGCCGACTCCCCGGTGGTGGGCGATCCTGCCTGGCTGGTCGACCGGGTCGACCTGCCTCCCGATCTGAACCAGACCATCTCCGACCTTCCCCGACCCCTGGTGGCCGTGGCACCGCGGTCCTGGGGAACGGGGGAGACCCAGGCAGAACGGGAACGCAATCTCGCCCGGGCCCTGGACATCTTCTGTGAGGAGAACGGGGGATCGGTGCTGTTGGCGCCCATGCAGGAACTGGGATCCGACGAGTTCGACGACCGGCGCTGCTGTGAGCGGATCGCCGGACTGATGCGCTCCTCCGCCATTCATCTGACGCCCCAGGATCTCAGCCCTGGCCAGTTGATCACGGTCTTCGGGAGAAGCGACATGGCTGTCAACATGCGTTTGCACGGGATGATCCTGGCGGCGATGGGACGCACCCCGTCCGTATCGATCTCCTACGACCCCAAGGTGGCCCGAATGGCCGCCGAACTCCGTCTGGGACCCTGGTGTGTTCCCGATGAGCCGGAGTCATGGGTTGGATTGCCGGCGACGCTCCGAAGCCTCTGGGGGGACTACGCCGACCAATCCCACATGATGTACGAGTGGGCGGAGGCCATGCTGGGGAAGGCCCGTGCAGTCCCGTCCTTGATCGAGGAGGCGCTTGGAGAGAGCTCGGAAGCACAGCAGACCACTCCTTACCAGGAGATCCGGCAGGACATCGCGCTGGCGTTGACCCGGAACCTGGCTGGGACCCAGGAGGAATTGGACGAGACTCTGGCGGACAACCTGGAGCTTCGAAACCGGTTGATCCGGGAATCCGAGGCCGCCCGGGCGCAGTTGCAGGCAGCCCATGATCAGCACGCCCAGGCCGAGCGAAGGGGGGACCTGCTCCAACTGGAACTGGACAACCTCCGACAGACCCGCGCCATGAAGTTGCTCACCAAGTACTGGAGGCTCCGCCACAGGCTTCGTCGCATGATGGCCCGCGCCATCCCCGGCGCCGACACGGCGGCTACGTCCGCATCCCAAACCTCGGGGCAGCCGATTCCCCCCCAGGTCACCGACCGGATCGCCGAAAGCAAGGGGGTGGTGGTGTTCCTTCCCACCATCGAGTGGTACGTCCATCTGTTCCAGCGACCCCAGCAACTCGCCCAGGCCTTCTCCCGCCTGGGTTACACGGTGATCTATGACAACTCCATGCAGAGCCCGCCCGGCTGGGATGAGATAGAGCCCCGACTGTTCCTCTACAACGGGCCCCAGAAAGCGCTGCACGAACTGCCCGATCCCCTGGTGTGGGCGATCACCTACAACTGGGAGCAGGCGGCCCGCTACCCGGAGGGCACCCGGACCGTGTACGACTGGATAGATGAGATCGAGGTCTTCGACGGCCACGACCTGAACAAACTGAGAAGACTCCACTCCCTCGGACTGGCCGATGCCGGGATGATCACCGCCAGCGCCCGGAGCCTCTTGGAACGGGCGAGCCAACCCCGTCCCGACGCTGTCTACCTCCCCAACGCGGTGGAGTTCGAGCACTTCGCCGACTGGCAGGTCTCCTCTCCGGCCCATCCGGTCCTCCAGCGCCTCCTGGCAGAGGGCCGGCCCATCGCCGGTTACTACGGCGCCATCGCCCGCTGGCTGGACTACGACCTGCTCACCGAGGTGGCCGAGACGCGAGACGACTGGAGTTTTCTCCTCATCGGCCCTCCCTACGACCGGAGCACCAGGCACCGCCCGCTGTTCAACCTCCCCAACGTCGAGTGGATAGCCGCCCAGCCCTATGGGGACCTGCCCCGGTGGCTCCAGTGCTTCGACGTGGCGATGATCCCGTTCGCGGTGAACGAGATCACCCGGTCGACGTCCCCGCTCAAGCTCTTCGAGTACTTCGCGGGAGGAAAGCCCGTGGTCTGCAGCGAGATGCCCGAGGTGGTGGCTTTCCCCGAGGTGCGTTCATACTCGGACGCGGCGGGCATGTCCGGCGCCCTGGACCTGGCGTTGGCCGACTCCAAGAATCCGGAGATCCGCGATACTCTTCGCCGCAGGGGAGAAGAGAATTCCTGGCTAGCCAGGGCCCGCACAGTTGTCGAGAGCTTCGAAGGAGCGACAAGGAGGTAGAGAATGTGGCTGACCGACGCCAGGGTGGTTGACGTAGAGAGACGCGAGGTCCTGGACGGGGTGAGCGTGGAGATCTCGGGGGAGAGGATCGGATCCATCCAGCGCCAACCCGGCGCCGGGGAGCGGATGAGCCTGGGCGGCCGGTATCTCGTTCCGGGACTCATCTCGGTCCACACCCACCTGTCGGTGGTGTACCCCTTCTCTTCCATAGACCTGAACGAGAACCCGGGCCTGACGGTGCTCCGCTCCTACCAGCGGGCCCAAGACGCCCTACGGGCGGGAGTGACGACCATCCGCTGCGTCCATGAGCAGAACCAGGCCGACCTGCTGCTGGCCGAGGCCGCCAGGGCGGGCTGGGCCGACGTTCCCCGGATCGTGGGCGCCGGCCGGGCGCTCTCGACCACCGGCGGTCACGGCGACGGCATGGGCAGCGTCCTGGCCGACGGACCCGAGGCCTTCCGGGAGGCCGCCCTGGCCGAGTTGGACGCGGGATGCTCCCACATCAAGGTGTTCATCACCGGAGGCATCGCCGGGCTGGGGGAGCAGTTCGACCACCCGGAGATGACCCGCGAGGAAATGGCGGCCACCGTGAGCGCCACGCGACACCACGACACCTACGTCGTGGCCCACGCCGGATCGTCGCTGGCCATCAACTGGGCGCTGGACGCCGGGGTCCGCTCCTTCGAGCACGCCTACGACCTGGACGCCGACACCGCCGGCCGGATGGCGGCGAAGGGAGTGTTCCTCACTCCCACGCTGTGCGTCACCCGCTCCCAGGAGTGGATGCGGTGGAAGGGGTTCGAGGAATTCCAGATCGAGTCGTCGCTGGAAGTGGGACCGATGCACCTGGCCAGCATCCAGCGGGCGATCGCGGCCGGGGTGACCATGGTCAACGGCACCGACTATCCCCCCGGGGATCCGATCGAGGACACCTCGGTGGCGGTGTACGAGATGGGACTCATGGAGGGGGCCGGCCTCCACCCCCACCTGGCGCTCCGGGGCGCCACCTCCAACGCCGCCCGGCTGCTGGGACTGGAGTCGGAGATCGGCACCGTTGAGGAGGGAAAGGTCGCCGACCTGGTGGCTGTGGAAGACAACCCCCTCGACGGCGTGGCGGCCATGCGGAACATCTCCTTCGTCATGCAGTCCGGCAGGGTGGTCCGCGACGACCGGCCGTCTTCCTGACGTCCACCTCCCCAACAGGAGAGAAGGTGAGTGAACGGAACCACCGCTCAGCGGTGGACACAGGCAGGACCCTTGTCGACCCCATGGCCAACACCTGCCGAGTGGGCCCCTGCCCTCCCGGGAGACCTGAACAAGGAGGTTGGAAGTGTGGTTGACCGATGCCAGGGTAGTGGATGTTGTCCGTGGACAGGTCCGAGACGGCGTCAGTGTGGAGATATCGGGGGGAAGGATCGGCGCTATCCGCAAGCACCCGGGCGCCGGGGAGCGAATGAGCCTAGGTGGACGCTACCTCGTTCCAGGTCTCATATCCGTGCATACGCACCTTTCGATGGTGTATCCCTTTTCGGCCCTCGACGAAGGCGAGAACCCGGGGCTCACCGTGCTCCGGGCCTACGGACGGGCCCAGGATGCGCTTCGGGCAGGAGTCACGACCCTCCGGTGCGTTCATGAACTGAACCGGGCCGACCTGTTGCTGGCCGAAGCAGCGCGGGCAGGTTGGGCCGATGTTCCCCGGATCGTGGGCGCCGGCCGGGCGATATCCACCCCGGGAGGACATGGCGACGGGATTGGCAGCGCATTGGCCGACGGACCGGAAGCCTTCCGGGAGGCTGCATTGGCCGAGTTGGACGCCGGATGTTCCCACATCAAGGTGTTCATCACCGGCGGCATCGCCAACCTGGGAGAAACCTTCGACCATCCCGAGATGAGTCGAGAAGAGATGCAGGCAACAGTCAAGGCAGCGGCCGAACGGGAGACCTACGTGGTGGCCCACGCCGGTTCGTCGCTGGCCATCAACTGGGCATTAGACGCCGGGGTCCGATCCTTTGAGCACGCCTACGACCTGGATGAGGAGACGGCCGGCCGGATGGCGGCCGAGGGGGTGTTCCTCACCCCCACTCTCTGTTGCACCCGGTCTCAGGAATGGATGCGCTGGAAGGGATTCGAAGAGTTCCAGATCGAGACATCCCTGCAAGTGGGGCCCATGCACCTGGCCAGCATCCGTCGGGCGGTGACGGCGGGGGTCACCTTGGTCAACGGGACCGACTATCCCCCCGGAGATCCCATCGGGGGGACCTCGGTGACGGTGCATGAGATGGAACTCATGCAAGGGGCCGGGCTTCGCCCCCACCTGGCCCTGGCCGGGGCCACATCCAACGCTGCCCGCCTCTTGGGATTGGAGTCGCAGATCGGTACTGTTGAGCAGGGCAAAGTGGCCGATCTGGTCGCGGTGGATGAAAACCCGTTGTCGGACGTGTCGGCGATGAGAGGAATCTCCCTGGTGATCCAGTCTGGTCGCGTGGTGCGAGATGACCGATCGGCCGCCTGACATTACGGCTCCAGCGAGAAAGAAGATGACTGAACGGAAATACCGCTTGGCGGTGGACATCGGCGGCACGTTCGTGGACGCCATCTCCTATGACGAGCAGACCGGGGCGATCACGGTGCGCAAGTCCCCCACCACACCCTCCGCTCCCGCCGAGGGAGTGATCACCGCGACCAAGGCGACCAACGCTTCCCTGGAGGAAGCCTCCGTCTACACCCACGGCACCACCCTGGGGCTGAACGCCATTCTGGAACGAAAAGGGGCGGTGACCGGCATCATCGCCAACGCCGGCTTCCGGGACATCTTCGAGATCGCCCGTGGAGACCTCCCGAGCGGCTCGAAGTACGACTTCCAATACCGGCGACCCGAACTGCTGGTCAAGAGGCGCCACACTGTGGGGGTCCCCGGGCGCATTGACCATCGGGGCAAGGTGGTGACCGAACTCGACCGCCAGGCGGTGGTCGAGGCCGGGCGCCTCCTCTCGGATCGGGGAGTGGAATCGGTGGCGGTCTGCTTTCTTCATTCCTACGCCAACACCGAGCACGAGGAAGCCGCCAAGAGCATCCTGGCCAAGGCCTTCCCCGACCTGTCGGTCTCTGTCTCAATCGACCTGGTGAGGGAGTACCACGAGTACGAACGCACCTCCACGGCGGTGGCCGACGCCTACATCAGGCCCATCCTGGGCCGGTATCTAACCGACCTGGAGGAGCGGTTGCGAGCCCGGGGATTCGACGGGTCCTTTCTGATAATGCGTTCGGCCGGCGGGGCCATGACCTCGGAGATCGCCCGGGTTTCACCGCTCCTCACCGTCTTCTCCGGTCCGGCGGGAGGTATCGCCGGGACGATAAGCCTGGGAGAGTCCACCGGGCGGTCTTCCCTCATCTCCTTCGACGTGGGAGGCACCAGCCTGGATGCCTGCGTCATCGTGGACGGGACGCCCACCGAGGTGTATGAAGCCGAGATAGAAGCCCTTCCGATCCGCATCCCGGTGTTCGACATCCGCACTATAGGCGCCGGGGGAGGTTCCATCGCCTGGATGGACAAGGGCCTCCTCCGCGTGGGGCCGCACAGCGCCGGCGCCGTCCCCGGGCCGATCTGCTACGGACGAGGGAATACCGAGCCGACCGTAACCGACGCCGCACTCTGTCTGGGGTACCTGGCGGCGGACGAGTTCCTGGGCGGAGAGATGAGCCTCGACCGGGAGGCGGCCGTGAGGGGGGTGACTGAGAAACTGGCAGAGCCCTTGGGCATGTCCACCGAACGAGCCGCCGCGTCGGTCTTCGACGTCCTGCTGGCCCGCACGGTGGGGGCCATCCGGGAGATCACCGTGGAACGGGGTCTCGACCCGAGAGAGTTCTCGCTGGTGGCCTTCGGCGGCGCCGGCCCGATGCTGGCCCCGCTCCTGGCCAGGGAGATGGAGATGCCCGAAGTGGTGGTCCCCGCCGCTCCGGCCGTGTTCTCGGCCTGGGGAATGCTGATGTCGGACCTGGAGTACGACGTGGGCCAGACGGTGCTGACCATGCTGGAGGAAGCCTCCCTGGCACAGATGGAAGGGGTCCTGTCCCAACTCGAGATCGAGGCCGACCAGGTGCTGGCTGCGCAGGCCGTGCCGCCCGAGAACCGGGTGTTCATCAGACGCCTCGATCTGCGATACAACGGACAGGAACACACCCTGTCGGTCGAACTGGAGGAGGCCGACGACCACGGGTCGGTGTCCGCCAAATTCCACGAGCAACACCTGGAACGCTACGGGCACAAACTGGATGAGGAAATACAGATCCTGACCGCCCGGATAAGGGGCGTCGGACTCCTGGACAAACCCGCCGGGCACCTGGTCGGTGACCGATCTTCCGAGTCCGATCTGACCGCCGGCCGGGTCGGGGAGCGCCATGCCTTCGACTTCGCCACCCGGGAGCGCCGGTTGTTCCCCATCTACGAGAGGAGCCTCCTTCAACCAGAAGTAGAGGTTGAGGGTCCGGCCATCATCCGCGAGCCCACGTCGGTGACGATCGTTCACAGCGACCAGGTGGCGGTGCCCGACCGTCTCGGAAACCTGGTGGTCCGATGAGCCCCCGCCTGAAACTGGACGGCGCCACCGTGGAGGTGATCCGTCATTATCTCAACTCCACCGCCGAGCAGATGCGCCGCACCCTGGTGAGGACCGCGTTCAACCCGGTCATCTACGAGGTGTTGGACTTCGGTATCTCCGTGTACGACCGGCGCCTCCGGTTGATCTCCGAGTCGTCGGGGATCCTCTCGTTTCTGGGCGCCAACGACTTCGCCATCCACAAGGGTGTGGAGAAAGTGGGAATCGAGAACCTTCATCCCGGCGACGTGGTGATCATCAACGTTCCCTACTGGAGCGGGGCGCACGCCGCGGACGCCATGCTGTTCACACCGGTCTTCTGCGAGGGCAGTGACCGCCCCGACGCCTACCTGGCCGTGAGGGCCCATTGGATGGACCTGGGCGCCAAGGATCCCGGCTACGTGCTGGACTCCACATCCATACACCAGGAGGGGCTGATCCTGCCGGGCATAAAGCTGATCCGCAGGGGGGAGGTGGACCCTCAGATCATGGCCATCCTGCGATACAACTCCCGGATGCCCGAGACCATCATCGGGGACTTCAACGCTCAGATCTCGGCCATGCGGGTGGGGGAGCGGCGGCTCCGCCAGATCTGGGAGAAGTTCGGGCTGGCCAACGTGGATGCGGCGATCGATCGCATCATCGAGCACGGGGCCCAGACCGCCCGGGAGGCGGTCCGGGCGATGCCCGACGGCCAATGGTCGGCCTTCGATTGGCTGGACGACGACGGGATCTCCTATGACCTGATCAAGATGGCGGTGACGGTGACCATCGAGGGGGAGAATTTCACCGTGGACTACGGGGATTCCGACCCGGGTGTGCCCGGACCGGTGAACATGCCCTACGGGAGCACCTTGAGCCAGGCTAAGAACGTCTTCAAGTCGCTCACCACTCCCGAGACTCCTGCCAATCACGGCCACTACGAACCCCTCACCGTGATCTGTCCCCCCGGGAACCTGTTCCATGCCGTCTACCCGTCCGCCACCTATACCTTGTGGACGGCCATGGCGTCGTTCGAGTTGATCAACAAGGCTCTGGCCCAGGGGATGGACCACATCGCTGCGTCGTCGGGTTCCGACGAGCCCGGTTTCATGGCGGTGGGAACCCATCCCGACACCGGTGAGATGTACTCGGTCAGCAACAACGAGGGGATCGGCTGGGGCGCCACCCCCGAGCACGACGGCTCCAACGCCCTGCAGCATCTCTCCACCACCGCGGTCCGGAACACTTCCCTGGAGGTGCTGGAGCACAAGTCCCCCATCTTCCACGAACGGGTGGAACTGCACCAGGACTCGGGCGGCGCCGGCCGGTGGCGGGGAGGGTTGGGAGTCTGCCGCGAGGTGAAGTGGGTGGCCGTCGGTGAACTGTTGTCGATGAAGAAGAAGACCAAGACCAAGCCGTGGGCGTTGCGGGGCGGTCACGAGCCGGAGACCACCAACACCATGATCGTCTGGCCGGACACCGACCGGGCCCACCGGGCGCGCATGGAGAGGTTCACCATGCAGCCCGGGGAGGGGTTCCGCAACTTCTCGGCAGGTGGGGGAGGATGGGGAGATCCTCTCGATCGCCCCATCGAGTTGGTCCGCGAGGACGTGCTCGACGAGTACGTCTCGGCGGAGCAGGCCGAGCAGGTGTACGGGGTCAGGGTGGACCCGGACGGAACCGCCACTCCCACCGCGGCGCGTCTGGAGCGCCCCCCGTCCTGAAGGCTCGGGGAGTGAGGTGAGAAGAGCCCCAACGCTGGACGGCGCCACGGTGGAGGTGATCCGTCACTATCTGAACTCCACCGCCGAGCAGATGCGGCGCACCCTGGTTAGGACCGCCTTCAACCCGGTGATCTACGAGGTGTTGGACTTCGGCATCTCCATGTACGACCGGGACCGTCGGCTGATCTCGGAGTCCTCGGGCCTCCTTTCCTTCCTGGGCGCCAACGACTACGCCATCCACAAGGGGGTGGACAAGGTGGGGGTCGAGAACCTCCATCCCGGGGATGTGGTGATGCTCAACTATCCCTACTGGAGCGGCGCCCATGTCTCCGACGCCATGCTGTTCGCGCCGGTGTTCTGTGAGGGGAGCGAGCTTCCCGACGCCTATCTCGCTGTGAGGGCCCACTGGATGGACCTGGGCGCCAAGGACCCCGGTTACGTGCTGGACTCCACCTCCATGCACCAGGAGGGCCTCATCATGCCCGGCGTCAAGGTCATCAACCGCGGCGTGGTGGACCGCCAGATGATCGACATCCTGCGGTACAACTCCCGGATGCCCGACACCATCATCGGAGACTTCAATGCCCAGGTGGCCGCGGTGCGGGTGGGGGAGCGGCGGCTCCACCAGATCTGGGATAAGTTCGGGCTGGCCGAGGTGGACGCCGCCATAGACCTGATCATCGAGCACGGCGCGGAGACTGCCACCGAGGCGGTGCGGTCCATGCCGGACGGGCAGTGGTCGGCATGCGATTGGCTGGACGACGACGGGATCTCCCACGATCTGATCCGGATGGCGGTGACGGTGACCATCGAGGGGACCCGGTTCACCGTGGACTACGGCGACTCCGACGGAGCGGTGCCGGGGCCGGTGAACATGCCGTTCGGAAGGACTCTGAGCATGGCCAAGGCAGTGTTCAAGTCTCTCACGACGCCCGACACTCCCGCCAACCACGGCCACTACCAACCGCTGGTGGTGACCTGTCCGCCGGGTAACCTGTTCCGCGCCGTCTATCCCGCCGCCACTTTCACTCTCTGGACCGGCATGGCGGCCTTCGAGTTGGCCCACAAGGCGCTGGCCGAGGGGATGGAGCACATCGCGGCCTCATCGGGTGCGGACGAGCCGGGCTTCATGGCGGTGGGAACCCATCCCGAGACCGGGGAGTTGTATGCGGTCAGCAACAACGAGGGGATCGGCTGGGGCGCAACCCCGAATCACGACGGCGCAAACGCGATTCAGCATCCCGCCATGACCGCGGTCCGGAACACTTCGATGGAAGTCTTGGAGCATCGCTCGCCCATCTTTCACGAGCGTCTGGAGTTGCGCCAGGACTCGGGCGGGGCGGGCAGGTGGCGGGGAGGGGTGGGAATCCGCCGCGAGGTCCGGTTCCTGGCCACCGGCGAGATGCTGTCGATGAAGAAGAAGACCAAGACCAGGCCGTGGGCGCTGCGGGGCGGCCATGAACCGGAGACCAACGCCATGATCGTCTGGCCCGACACCGACCGGGCCCACCGGGCGCGGATGGAGCGTTTCACCATGGATCCGGGAGACCGGTTTCGCAACCTGTCGGCCGGCGGTGGAGGGTGGGGAGACCCCCTGGAGCGGCCCCTCGACCTGGTCCGCGAAGACGTGCTGGACGAGTATGTGTCGAAGGAGCAGGCGGAGAAGGTGTACGGGGTGAAGGTGCACCCCGACGGGACCGCCACTATTACCGGGGCTCGTCGGAAGCGGCGGCGGTCTTGAGCGATCAGGAGGATCGGGTGAAGACCGGCCCCGGGTTGGACGGCGCCACGGTGGAGGTGATCCGCCACTACCTGAACTCCACTGCCGAGCAGATGCGCCGAACGCTGGTGAGGACCGCCTTCAACCCGGTGATCTACGAGGTGCTGGACTTCGGTATCTCCATGTACGACCGGGAGCGTCGGCTGATCTCGGAGTCGTCGGGGATCCTCTTCTTCCTGGGCGCCAACGACTACGCGATCCACAAGGGGGTGGAGAAGGTGGGGGTCGAGAACCTCCACCCAGGCGACGTGGTGATCCTCAACTACCCCTACTGGAGCGGCGCCCACGCGGCCGACGCCATGATGTTCGCGCCGGTCTTCGGTGAGGGGAGCGAGGTTCCCGACGCCTATCTGGCGGTGAGGGCGCACTGGATGGACCTGGGCGCCAAGGACCCCGGCTACGTGCTGGACTCCACCTCCATGCACCAGGAGGGCCTGATCCTGCCGGGGGTGAAACTGGTGCGACGGGGAGAAGTGGACCCGCAGATGATGGACATACTGCGGTACAACTCCCGACTGCCGGTGAACATCATGGGAGACTTCCATGCCCAGATCGCCGCCCTGCGGGTGGGGGAGCGGCGGCTCCACCAGATCTGGGAGAAGTTCGGCATGGCTACCGTTGACCGGGCGATCGGGATGATCATCTCCCACGGCGCGGAGACCGCGGCCGAAGCCGTGCGGGGAATGCCGGACGGAGAGTGGTCGGCCTTCGACTGGTTGGACGACGACGGGATCTCTCACGATCTGATCAGGATGGCGGTGACGGTGACCATCGAGGGGACCCGGTTCACCGTGGACTTCTCCGAATCCGACGGGGCCGTGCCAGGTCCGGTGAACATGCCGTTCGGGTGCACCCTGAGCCTGGCGAAGAACGTCTTCAAGTCCCTGACGACTCCCGACACCCCCGCCAACCACGGCCACTACCGGCCGCTCGAGGTGATCTGTCCGCCCGGGAACCTCTTCCATGCGGTGTATCCCTCCGCCACCTACACCCTCTGGACCGGGATGGCGGGCTTCGAGTTGATCAACAAGGCGCTGGCCCGGGGGATGGACGGGATCCATGCCAGTTCCGGTTCCGACCTGCCGGGTTTCATGGCGGTGGGAAAGCACCCCCACACTCAGGAGATGTACCTGGTGAGCAACAACGAAGGACTCGGATGGGGCGCCACTCCCAGCCACGACGGTGCCAACGCCCTGCAGCATCCCTCCACCACTGCGGTCCGCAACACCTCGATCGAGGTCTTGGAGCACCAGTCGCCCCTCTTCCACGAGCACCTGGAGTTGCGACGGGACTCGGGCGGGGCGGGACGCTGGAGGGGAGGGTTGGGAGTCTCCCGCCGGGTAAAATTCCTCGCACCGGGGGAAATCCTATCCATGAAGAAGAAGACCAAGACCAAGCCGTGGGGGCTGCGGGGCGGGCATGAGCCGGAGACCAACGCCATGATCGTCTGGCCCGACACCGACCGGGCGCGCCGGGCGCGGATGGAGCGTTTCTCCATGAACGCCGGAGAGTCCTTCCACAACCTGTCGGCCGGCGGAGGAGGGTGGGGAGACCCGCTGGACAGGCCCGTTGAGTTGGTGGGCGATGACGTGCTGGACGAGTACGTCTCGGTCGAACAAGCCGACAGGGTGTTCGGGGTGAGGGTGGAGGCCGACGGGACCCCCACTCCCACCGTGGCGCGCCTCGACCGCCGCGCCCACCGGCCCTCCTGATGATGACTGCCGACTCCATCCTGATCAGCGGCGCCCGGGAGCACAACCTCAAGGACCTCACCGTCGAGCTTCCTCGCAACGCCCTGATCGTCCTGACCGGGCTGTCGGGCTCCGGAAAGTCGAGCCTCGCCTTCGACACCATCTACGCCGAGGGACAGCGGCGTTACGTGGAGTCCCTCTCGGCCTACGCTCGCCAGTTCCTGGGACAGATGGACAAGCCGGACGTGGACTTCATCGAGGGGCTGTCGCCGGCCATCTCCATCGACCAGAAGACCGCCAGCCGCAACCCCCGGTCGACGGTGGGGACGGTGACCGAGGTCCATGACTACCTGCGCCTCCTGTATGCCCGGATCGGGATCCCCCATTGTCCCAACGACGGCGAGGTGGTGAAGCGCCAGACCCCCCAGCAGATCGTGGACCGCATCCTGGAGTTGGACGACGGTTCGCGGTTCATGGTGCTGGCGCCGGTGGTGGAGGGGCGCAAGGGCGAGTACCAGGCGCTCTTCAAGGACCTGGTGCGCCAGGGCTACAGCCGGGCGCGGGTCGACGGCGAGGTGCTCCCCCTCGACGAGGACATCCGGCTCGACCGCTACTACCAGCACACCATCGAGGTGGTCGTCGACCGGCTGGTGCGCCGGGAGGGAATGGAGGAACGGCTCACCCAGTCGATAGAGACCGCCCTGGGACTGGCGGAGGGAAAGGCGATGGTGGATGTCATCGACGGTCCCACCCTGTCCTTCAGCCAGCATCTGGCCTGCGACCTGTGCGGGCTGTCCTTTTCCGAACTCGCCCCTCGCAACTTCTCCTTCAACAGCCCCTACGGCGCCTGCCCGACCTGCGCGGGGATCGGCGCCCGCTACCAGGTTGCCGAGGACCTGGTGGTGCCCAACGACCGCCTCAGCGTCACCGAGGGGGCGATCGCTCCATGGACCTACCAGTACAGCGGCTACTACACGCGGCTCCTGAACGCGCTGTCCGAGGACATAGGTTTCAGCCTGCACACCCCCTGGCGGGAGTTGCCCGAGGAGGTGCGGAAAGAGGTCCTCCATGGGAACTTCCGCCGGAAGCTCCGCGTGAGCTATCGCAACCGCCGGGGGCGGCGCCGGGTCTGGACAACCCGCTACGAGGGGGTTATCCCGCACCTGGAGCGGCGGCACCGGGACACCGGGTCGGACTCCGCCCGGGACTCCTACCGCCAGTACATGCGCCAGGTCCCCTGCGACGAATGCGGCGGCGCCCGGCTGGGCGAGATCTCCCGGGCCGTCACGGTGGGGGGAGTGAACATCCACTATCTCTCCCAACTCTCCCTGGGAGGGGTGTTGGACTTCATCGAGGACCTCGAGCTCACCGACCGGGAGGCCACCATCGCCGAGCGGGTGCTCAAGGAGATCCGCTCCCGGGTCTCCTTCCTCCTCGACGTGGGACTGGGCTATCTCACCCTGGGCAGATCGGCGGCCACCCTGGCCGGGGGAGAGGCCCAACGGATCCGCCTGGCCACCCAGATCGGCTCCGGGCTGGTGGGCGTCCTGTACATCCTGGACGAGCCGTCCATCGGCCTCCACCAGCGCGACAACCGTCGACTGATCGAGACCCTGACCCGCCTCCGCGACCTGGGGAACACCCTGGTGGTCGTGGAGCACGACGAGGAGACGATCCGCTCCGCCGACCACGTGGTGGACATCGGCCCGGGGGCGGGAGAGCACGGGGGGAGGATCGTGGCGCAGGGTCCGGTGGAGGTGATCTGTGAGGAGCGGTCCTCCATCACCGGCGACTACCTCTCGGGCCGCCGGCTGATTCCGGTTCCACCGGCCCGCAGGGAGGGCAACGGGAAGGACATCCGGGTGCTGGGCGCCGCCGAGCACAACCTGGACGGGATCGACGTGGACTTCCCGCTGGGGAAGCTGATCTGTGTCACCGGGGTCTCGGGGAGCGGCAAGTCCACCCTGGTCGAGGAGATCCTCTACAAGGCGCTGCTCCGCACCATCTACCGTTCCCGGGTCCTTCCCGGTCGGCACCGGGAGATCGAGGGGATCGAGCACATCGACAAGGTGATCAACATCGACCAGTCTCCCATCGGCCGCACGCCCCGATCCAACCCCGCCACCTACACCAAGGTCTTCGACCATATCCGCGCCCTCTACACCAAGGTCCCCGAGTCCCAGGCGCGCGGATACAAGCCGGGACGGTTCTCGTTCAACGTGGCGGGAGGACGCTGCGAGGAGTGCCGGGGCGACGGGACCATCAAGATCGAGATGCACTTTTTGCCCGACGTGTACGTCCCCTGCGAGCAGTGCCGGGGGAGGAGATACAACCGCGAGACGCTCCAGATCCTCTGGAAGGGCCAGAGCGTCGCCGACGTGCTGGAGATGTCGGTCTCCCAGGCTCTGGAGTTGTTCATCCACCATCCTCCCATCGCCCTCACCCTCCAGACCCTGAGCGATGTGGGACTGGGATACATTCGGCTCGGGCAGGCCGCCACCACCCTCTCGGGAGGGGAGGCGCAGCGGGTGAAGCTCGCGTCGGAACTGCGCAAGCGGTCCACCGGGCGCACCATGTACATCCTGGACGAGCCCACCACCGGACTGCACTTCGAGGATGTTCGCCGCCTGCTGGGCGTCCTCCATCGCCTGGTCGACGGGGGCAACACGGTGGTGGTGATCGAACACAACCTGGACGTCATCAAGTCGGCCGATCACCTGATCGACCTCGGCCCGGAGGGGGGAAGCGAGGGAGGACAGGTGGTTTCCACCGGCACTCCCGAACAGGTGGCGGCCGACCCGGCGAGCTACACCGGTCATTACCTGGACGGGATACTGGCCTCCTCCGGCGCACTGGTCGGTTAGCCTGGGGAGCGGGATGGACCGTCCCCCCTCCGTCGAGATCCCCGACGCCCCCGGCGCTTATCTCTTCCGGGACGGCCACGGCCGGGTCATCTATGTCGGGAAGGCCAAGTCCCTCCGCAAGCGCGTGGTCTCCTATTTCGGGAGGGAGTTGCATGCCCGGACCTCGGCGATGGTGGAGTCGGCCCGCGACGTGGATTGGATCGTGGCCTCCTCGGAAGTGGAGGCGATCATGCTGGAGTACTCCCTCATCAAACAGCACCGGCCCCGTTTCAACATCAGGCTGCGGGACGACAAGAGCTATCCCTACCTGGCCATAACCCGCTCCGATCGCTGGCCCAGAGCCCATGTCATGAGGGGGCGGAGGCGCAAGGGGACCGCCTACTTCGGCCCCTACGCCCACACATATGCCATCCGCAAGACTCTCGACCTGGTGCTGCGCACCTTCCCGGTGCGTACCTGCTCGGACTCCCTGTTCCGCCGCCAGCAACTCCAGGGCCGGCCCTGCCTTCTCTTCCACATAGAGAAGTGCTCGGGACCGTGCGTGGGCGAGGTCACCGAAGAGGACTACCGCAAGGCCGTGGAGGGGCTCTCCTCGTTCCTGCAGGGTGACATCGACCAGGTGGCGGGAGAGATCACCGACCGGATGAACCGGTCGTCGGAGGCCCTGGAGTACGAGGCCGCCGCACGGCACCGGGATCGGCTGGCCGATCTGGAGAAGGCCCTGGCCCGCCAGGAGATGGTCACCGACCGCCGGGAGGACTTCGACCTGATAGCCGAACACGGCGACGAGTTGGAGACGGCCATCTGGGTGCTGTTCGTGCGAAGGGGGAGAGTGGTGGGCCGGTTGGGGTCGGTCGTCGACCGGGTGGAGGAGGTGAACCGCCGGGAACTGATTGGTTCGATTCTCCGGGAACTGTACGGCGAGCGCTCCCCGCCTCGACTGGTGTTGATACCCGACCTGCCGCCCGATCCCGGGACTTTCCGGGCATGGCTTTCGGGGCGGAGGGAAGGGCCGGTCGAGTTGCGGGTCCCCAAGCGGGGCGGCAAGCGCCGCCTGATGGAGACCGCGGTCACGAACGCCCGGGAGATGTTCGGCCGCCACCGGCTCCGGCGCCAGGCCGACCACAACGCCCGGGCCCGGGCGCTTCGCAGCCTTCAAGAGGTGCTGGGCCTGCCCGAGCCACCCCTCCGGATCGAGGCTTTTGACGTCTCTACGCTGATGGGCACCCACACCGTGGCCTCCATGGTGGTGATGGAGGACGGCCTCGCCCGCAAGTCCGAGTACCGGCGCTTCAAGATCCGCAGAGTCAGGGGACAGGACGACTTCGCCGCCATGGAGGAGGCAGTTCGAAGGAGGTTCACCGCCTACCTGGCCACCCGCGATCTCCCGGTCCGTCAGCAGGCCCGGTTTCGATACCCCCCTTCCCTGGTGGTGATCGACGGCGGCGCCGGACAGTTGGGAAGGGCGGTCCGGGTGCTGGACGAGCTGGGACTGGACATTCCCGTGGTGGGGCTGGCCAAGCGGATGGAGGAGGTCTACTTCCCCGACGCGGCCGAGCCGCTGCGGATCTCCCGCCGGGCCGAAGCCCTGTATCTCCTGCAGCGCATTCGAGACGAGGCCCACCGGTTCGCGGTGGAGTATCACCGTAGACTCAGGTCCAAGGGGATGGTGGATTCTCTACTGGACGAGGCGCCCGGGATCGGTCCGGTCCGAAAGCGGGCCCTGCTGCGCAGGTTCGGGTCGCTCCGGAAACTGCGGGAAGCGGATGTGAAGGAACTGGCCGAGGTGGTGCCCACCACGGTCGCCGACGACCTTTACCTGCTGTTGCACGGGGAGTAGGGCCGATGGAACAGCAGACTCCGTCTACATCCGAGGACAAGCCGGAGATACTGTTGCTGTCCGGCATGTCGGGCGCCGGGCGGGGGTCGATGGCCCGGGTCCTGGAGGATCTCTCCTACCGGGTGATCGACAACCTTCCCCCCGCCATGATCCTGGAGGTCGCCGCAACCGACCAGCGCCTGCGCCAGACCGCGCCCCTGGCGCTGGTGATCCGGTCGTGGGACCCCTTGGTGAGTCCGGAGGTGGCGATCCGACGGGCGGTGGATGGGCTGAAGGAGTCCGGCATCAACACGGCGCTGGTGTTCCTGGATGCCGACGACCAGGTGCTGATCCGCCGCTACGAGGAGACCCGGCGTCCCCATCCTCAGGGCGGGGAGACCCTCCCTGCGGCCATTTCCTCCGAGCGGAGTCTGCTCTCGGGATTGAGGGCGGCCTCGGACCTGATAATCGACACCTCCGATCTCAACATCCATCAACTGCGGGACCGGGTGGTTGCCAGGTTCGGCGCGGAGGGAAGGGCCCGGATAATGCACATCTCGATGGTTTCCTTCGGGTTCAAGAACGGGCTTCCCCGCGATGCCGACCTGGTGTTCGACGTGCGTTTTCTCCCCAATCCCCACTGGAACCCGGAGTTGAGGCCCAGGACGGGGACCGACCCGGAGGTGGCCGCGTTCGTTCTGGAGAACCCCGACACCGCCGGCTTTCTGGAGAGGGTGTCGGAGCTGCTGTTGTTCCTGGCGCCTCGTTACCGCGCCGAGGGCAAGGCGTATCTCACGATCGCGGTGGGATGCACCGGGGGTAGGCACCGTTCGGTGGCGGTGGCCGCCGAACTCTCCCGTCGACTGGCTCATCACCGGGTGGAAGTCTCGGTCTTCCACCGTGACATGGGTTCAGGCTGAACCACGATCCCATCTTCTTGACCATCGGGACATATAGGATGCAAGTGGTCGCCAAGGAGTCGATCACCCCGGCGGCGTTCGTTGAGGCATCACCCGTCATGAGGCAACCAGAGACCGAATCAATGGCAGTGGGGATATGGCCGGCTACCTGACTCTTGACGATGTTGAGACCGCCGGTCGCCGGGTGCTGGTCCGCTCCGACCTTAACGTCCCCCTGGACGGTGGGGAGGTAGCCGACGACTTCCGGATTCGCGCCGCGTTGGGTGCGGTGGAAAGGCTCCGCTCCAAGGGATCGGTGGTGGTGTTGTGTAGCCACCTGGGTCGCCCGAAGGGTCCCGATCCAACCTACAGCCTCGCTCCTGTCGCCCGTCGCATGGAGGAGTTGGGTGGCTATCCGGTCCGTCACCTGCCGACCCTGGTGGGACGGGAAGTGACCGAGGCGGTCGGTGGGGCGGAACCCGGAGACGTGCTCCTCCTCGAGAACACCCGGTTCCATCCCGGGGAGACATCCAACGATCCGGCTCTGGCGACCCGACTGGCGGATCTGGCCGACCTGTTCTGCCAGGATGCCTTCGGCTCGGTGCACCGCGCTCACGCTTCCACGGTCGGAGTGGCCGCCAGGGTGCGGTCGGTGGCCGGTCCGCTGCTGGTTTCCGAACTCGAGGCCCTGGGAGAATTGCTTGAAGACCCGCCCCGGCCGTTCGTGGTGATCCTCGGCGGAGCCAAGGTCTCCGACAAGCTGGGGGTGCTCTCCGCCATGGTCGGGATCTGCGACGTGCTGGTGTTGGGGGGCGGGATGTCCTTCACGGCCCTGGCGGCCGAAGGGTACCCGGTTGGGAGGAGTCTCACGGAGGGGGAGATGGTGTCAACGCTGCGAGAACTCCTTGACGGCCCCGATGGCGGCAAGGTGATTCTTCCCGAGGACGTGGTCGCCGCAGGGCAGTTCCGCGCCGACGCGCCCTTTCGGGTGACTGATGCCCGGAAGATCGGCGATGACGAGATGGGTTTGGACATCGGCCCCAACGCCGCCCGGCGTATCGCCGAGACCTGCGAAGGGGCTGGGAGCATCTTCTGGAACGGTCCGATGGGGGTTTTCGAATGGGAGGCGTTCCGGTCGGGAACCGAGACGGTGGCGCGGGCTGTGGCCTCGTCTGGCGCCTTCTCGGTGGTGGGGGGCGGCGACTCGGCGGCGGCGATCCGCCTGCTGGGGTTGGAGAACCGGGTGTCGCACCTGTCCACCGGTGGGGGAGCGAGCCTTCGGCTCCTGGAGGGAAAGCCCCTTCCCGGAGTGGAAATCCTCGAGAAGTGGGTACGGTAGGAGAACACATGGCCCCCAGAAGCTTGATCATCGCCAACTGGAAGATGAACCTGACCCACCTGGAGGCGATCGCGGTTACACAGAAGCTCTGGTACCGTCTGAACCCCGCTGACTTCGACCGGGCAGAGGTGGTGATCGCACCTCCCTTCACCTGTCTTCGCACAGTCCAGACCTTGATCTTGGCCGACCGGATGCCCTTCGCGCTGGGAGCCCAGCATGTCCACTGGGAGAAGGAAGGCGCCTTCACCGGGGAGGTGTCGGCCGGAATGCTTGCCAAACTGGAGGTCGGCTACGTGATCGTGGGTCATTCGGAGCGGCGCGCCATGTTCGGGGAGACCGACGAGTTGGTGCGAAAGCGGGTGCGGGCGGTGCTTTCGGCGGGGATGACCCCGGTGGTGTGCGTGGGGGAGACCCTCCCGCAGCGAGAGTCCGGAGAGACCGAGATGGTGGTGACCACCCAACTGCGCGGGGCCCTTCGCCGGCTCACCGCCGAACAGCGAGCGTCCGTCGTGGTCGCCTACGAACCGGTGTGGGCGATCGGAACCGGCCGGCACGCCCTACCGGACGACGCGGGAGGGGTGTGCGAGTTGCTTCGCAACACGGTTGCGGCGATGGGAGGTCCCGAAGCGGGGCAGGCGGTGCGGATCCTCTACGGCGGTTCGGTCAACCCGGGCAACATCGCCGGCTTCATGGCCAAGACCCACATCGACGGAGTCCTGGTGGGCGGCGCCAGCCTCGACCCCGATATCTTCGCGGCAGTGGTCCGCTACTGGATGTGAAGGTTCGGACCGGGGACGAAGCGGCCTTTAGACGCCAAAACCCCCGATATGGCCGCAAATTGCATACCGAGCCGTCACTTTGCGGCGTTCTCTGACGACAGCACCACCATTCGGTCCTGCTGATCACCTCAGGCGCCGGACCGATCGTGAGCGCGGTGTCGAAGAATCGGATGTCGGCCCTTACCCGGCTGGTTGTGACAGCTGGATGGCGGTAGCCTGACTGCTGATGTATCGGATGGTGTTGGTTCGTCATGGCGAGTCGGAGTGGAATCTCTCCAACCTGTTCTCGGGCTGGACCGATGTCGACCTGACGCAGCAGGGCGAGGAGGAAGCCCGGGCAGCCGGGCGGCTGATGAAGGAGGAGGGGTTGGCGTTCGACATCGTCCACACCTCGGTGCTGCTCCGTTCCATCCGGACCGCCGAACTGGCCCTGGCCGCGATGGGCATGGCCTGGCTCCCGGTGGTGAGGCATTGGCGCCTCAACGAACGGCACTACGGCGCCCTGCAGGGGCTCAACAAGAAGCAGACCTCCCGGGAGCACGGCGCCGAGCAGGTGCATCTCTGGCGCCGGAGCTATGACATCCGGCCCCCCGCGCTGGACCTGGACGATCCCCGCCACCCCCGGAACGACCCGGTGTACGCCCGTCTGGCTCCCGACGTGCTGCCCGCCACCGAATGCCTGAAGGACGTGGTGGCCCGCGTCCTTCCCTACTGGCACGATCGAATCGTCCCGCAACTCCGCCAGGGACTCACCCCGTTGGTGGTGTGCCACGGAAACAGCATCCGGGCTCTCCTGAAGTACCTGGAGGGCATCTCCGACTCCGAGATCTCCTCACTGAACATACCCACCGGGATCCCGCTTCTCTATGAGTTGGACGCCGACTTGAACCCGGCGGGATCGAGGTACCTGGGGGATCCCGAAGCCGCCGCGGAGGCCGCGGCAAGGGTTGCCGCGCAGGCCGCGATAGAATAGACGTCATGGCTATCTTGCAAGCGGTGGTGATCGGGATCCACGTGCTGCTTTCGCTGGGCTTGATCTTGTTGATCCTCCTGCACTCGGGACGAGGCGGAGGCCTGTCGGAAGCTTTCGGCGGTGGGCTCGGCGCTTCCATGGGCGGTTCCACCGTGGCGGAGCGAAACTTGAGCCGTCTCACCGTCATAACGGTTCTCGGCTTCGCCACCACCACCATCGCCCTCATCTGGATCCTGGCCTAGCCCCCAGACAGTCGCAACACGGTGACGGAGAGTTTCACCGACTGGACGGTCCTCCTTAACCCTGCGGCGGGTCGCGGCAGGATCTCTCCGCAGGGACTCTCCGGCTTGTTGGTCGACCGAGGGGTGAAGGCCCGGGTGGAGTCGGTCCCATCATCTGAACGGATGGCCGAACGGGTGGTGGAGGTGGCGTCGTCAGAGGGAAGGGTGGCGGTGTCGGGGGGTGACGGCACTCTCAGCCTGACGGTGAATGCCCTGTGTCGCGAGCAGTGGTCCGAGACCCCCAGGGTAGCGATGCTGCCCAGCGGGACCGCATGTGACTTCCTTCGCACTTTCGGGCTTCCCCGGGACCTGGAAGAAGCCGTCTCCCGGTTGGTCACGCCCTCGTGGTATGACATCGACGTCGGATGCCTGGAGGGAGCCTGGGGAAAGCGTTTCTTTGTCAATGTCGCCGAGGCGGGAGTCGGCGCGGCGGCGGCCGAGACGGCCGGCAAGCTCCCCGGATGGGTGGGAGCGGCCCGCTACGGACTGGGATTCCTGGCCCGGCTGCCCAGGTTCCCCCGGGCCGAGGTGAAGATCCAGGGCGGCCGACGGGCGATCACCGCCGATGCGTTGGCGGTGATAGTGGCCAACGCCCAGTTCTTTGCCTGGAACTGGAATATCGCGCCCAAAGCAAACCTCGTGGACAACCGTTTGGACCTACAGGTCTTCACTCCCCGGAAGAGTCAACTTCCCCTGGTCGTGCCGAAGATCGTCAAGGGTATGCACTTGAAGGAACGGTGGGTGCTGAGACGGAGTTGGGAGAGCTTTGAGGTGACGACCGATCCCGCATGGCCGGTGGAAGCAGACGGTGACATGGTCGGGTTCACGCCGATGAGAGTCTCGAGCGTGCCCGCCGCCATCCGGTTCAAGATCTGAGCCATCGCCGCCTACAGGGGACGGGGGAGACGTCATTGAGCGTTGTGACGCCGCTACTGGTCGGAGGTTGTGAAAGAAACTGAGGTGCGGCGCTTGACTCTTGTCACATCCACAGGTCACATTGATATGAACCAAAACCAAGACGGTCCGTCCCGACGTCGTTCGGACCGCGTCGAGGGATCAGATCTCCTGATCGGCAAGCTGTTTCGGGCTGGACGGATTTGTTCGACCCTGGCAAGGTGAGCTCCTATGTCAAATTGTGGGGGTTTTGGAGGTGTTTGTAGACGCGGTT
>JAPPFC010000021.1 GCA_028824015.1 bacterium | reverse complement strand
AACGGGTGGGTGGCGATAAGCGCCGGAACCCCCACCACAATCGGATCCTCCGGCGCGGCGGTAGTCTCGGGCGCCTCCGCCGCCGGAGCGGCGGTTGTGGTGGTAACTTCCTCTTCCTCACCGCAGGCCGCCGCTACCAACCCCAATATGAGGAGTCCGGCCATAAGGACATTTGCACGTAGTCTCATGTTCACTTCTCCATTCACTCTTCTGACAGAGTTGACGTTTTTCCGAATTCCTGTTGACCGAGAGATTACATCACCTGATCTCTGGTGGGCTCTTGAGAGTCGAACTATTTCGTGAGGGCTGTCCAGCCTTCACAGGATGACCTTCGGCTCATTGGTCTAAGATAAGTTATCTAATCATCGGATCAGTGGGGGAATCATGACAGGAATCGGGATGATCGGAATGGGCCTGATGGGATCGAAGCATTGTCAGGCAATATTGAGCGCCGCGACACGCTTTGACGAGTTGCGTGCCGATCCTCCCCGTCTGGTGGTCTGTGCAGATGAATCGGCGGACCAAGTGGAGAGAGCCAAAACTGTGTACGGATTCGAACGGGGCGCTACGTCCTGGCAGCAGGTGATCACGGCCGATGACGTGGACCTGGTGATGATCTGTTCCCCAAACGGCACCCACGCCCGGTTTGCTCAAGCCGCCAGCGAGGGGGGAAAGAACGTTTTCTGCGAAAAACCGGTGGGCCGCTCGCCTCAGGAAACCCGTCTTATCGCCGACTCGGCATCCCGGAACGGGGTGCGTTCCATGGTCGGCTACGTCTATCGATGGGCTCCGATGACCCGGTACGCCCAGCAGTTGGTTGCGAACGGAATGATCGGCGACGTCACCCACTATCGGGGTCGTTTCCTGGTCGGATACGGCCGGGATCCGGCGACGCCTCTGTCCTGGCGGTTCGATGAAGAGGCCGCTGGGTTCGGAGCGCTGGGGGATCTGATGTCCCACGTGCTGGACATGTCCCACTTCATTGCCGGGAAGATCAGCGAGGTCGTGGCCGACACTCACACCTTCATAGGGGAGCGCCCCATACCCGCCCGTTCCGAGAGTCATGTCTTCGGCGCCCGGGCCACCGGTAGAAGGGGTCCTGTGACCAACGACGACTATGCAACTGCCCTGATCCGGTTCGAAAGCGGGGGGCGAGGGCACCTGGAGGCTTGCCGGATAATCAATGGTCCGGTCTGCCGGATGGCCTTCGACGTCCACGGCACCGAAGGGGCGATCTCGTGGAACCTGGAACGGATGAATGAACTGGTGATCATGCATGACTCGCATCCCGACAGTGAGCGGACCATCCTGAGCGGTCCCGGTCACCCGGGACAAGCTAGCTTCTGGCCCGGCCCGGGAGTGGGTATCGGCTACGAGGACATCGTCAGCATCCAGGCGGCGGCAATGATCCACCACATGGAGACCGGGGAGGGCCGGGTTCCCACCTTTGAAGACGCCCGGTATGTCGCCAATGCCCAGGAAGCGATGATGAACTCGTCGGTGGGAGGCGGATGGGAAAGGATCTCTGACTGACAATGGCGTCAGGCAACGCGCCGCTTCGCTGGGGTCTGTTGAGCACCGCCCGGATCAACGACCGCATCGTCGAGGCAGTGGCCATGTCCGAGCGCTCCGAGATCACGGCCATCGCCAGCCGGGATTCGGGGAGGGCTCGGTCCTACGCTGCGTCGCAGGGGATCCCGCACTGCTTTGGCAGCTACGACCGGATGCTGGCATCCGATGAGGTGGACGTGGTCTATGTCTCCCTGCCCAATTGGTTACATGTCCCTTGGGGAGTGCGAGTGGCGCGATCGGGTAAACACGCCCTGATCGAAAAGCCCATCGGCATCTATCCGGGTGAGGTCGAACGCTTGGTGCAGGCTGTCGAAGAGAATGATGTCATTATCCAGGAAGCATCGATGATGCGCTTCCACCCCCAGACTGTCCTCCTGCGTCGGCTGGTGTCCGAAGGAGTGATCGGAGTACCCCGCTGGGCACAGGGCACGTTCAGTTTCACCTTGCTCTACAGCGATGACATCCGGTTGGACGCGCGGGGCGGGGGTTCGGTGTGGGACCTGGGCTGCTATCCGGTTACCCTGTTCCAGGCCGTGCTGCAGAGGCGGCCCATCGAGGTCGAGGGGTTTATCCGCAGAGCAGGCCAACCAGCGGACATGACCTTCGGCGCCCAGATACTCTATGAGGGAGGCGTGATCGGCCAGTTCGTGACCAGCATGGAGGCGGTGGCATCCTGGTCTGGAGAGTTCGTCGGTTCGCGGGGTCGCATCCGCGTTTCCTATCCGTGGCTTAGCCATGTGGAGTTGGCTTCCACGTTGGAGGTGGTGACCCAGACCTCAGAAGTGGCTCCTCTTTCGAAGTCGGGAGATGACAACCGCGCCTTCGGTGACGAAGCGGATGATCAAATCACGAGCTCTCATACCTTCGAGGGCACGAACGCTTACTTCGAAGAAGTAAAGGCAATGGAAAGAATGATCCTCGACGACGAGCCCGTCATCTTCCCACTGGAGGAGAGCGCGGTGAACATGGCTACGATCCGCGCTCTGATCGAGTCCGCCGATAGTCGGCAGGTAGTGACGATATAAGTCACATCGGTCGGAAGTCTCTTCGAGTCCTTGGCCTCGTTGGAGTGGGAGTCGGGAGTCCGCCTACTCGGTGCCCCGGAAGTTGCTCTCGTCCACCTGACCGCTCACCACCCAGATGACCCTGGTGAGAATGGCGGGGTCCACCTCCGCGCGGTGCTTGGCAAGTTGCTTCGAGAAGCGGTGCTCATCCACCGCCGCCTCGTCGGCGTAGAGCTCGAAGAGGGCGTAGCGATTGGGGTTTCGAGCGTCCACGAACACATCGAAGACCAGGCATCCCTCCTCGCCATCGAGGGTGGCCGCCGAGTGGTTAAGCATGTTGACATGGAATTCTTCCCGCTGGGCGGGATCGATGTCCAACTCGACGTAATAGCCGATTTCCTTCATTGTCACTCCTGTCTCGTGTCGTTGCCGCCGTTCAATTTGGCCAATGTGCCGGCATCCCCGGAACTGATCAGTGTCTGCTGGTGATCAGAGCTTGTCCGATGAGAAGTCGAAGGCGTCCATGTTCGGTCCCAACCCGAGCATGGACCAGCCGCCATCCACGTAGATGATCTGGCCGGTGATCATCTCGGCGGCGTCGCCGGTCAAGAAGCTCACTATCCCGACATAGTCACCGGGCATCATCACCCGTCCCAGGGGCGTGACCCTGGACCAGTCGTCACTGTATCCCTCGCTGTAACGGAGGTTGCGGGCAGTGAGAGTGGCGCCGGGCGCCACGGCGTTTACCCTGACGGCGGGCGCCAAGTCCAGAGCCATCTGCCTGGTCATGGACTCCAAGCCGCCTTTCGCCATGGTGTATGCGCCGTGGAAAGGCATGATGCCTTCTACCGCGATGCTGGAGATGTTCACTATCGCCCCCCCTCCGTTGGTGTTCATGATCTCCGATGCTCTCAACGACAGAAAGAAGGGACCCTTGAGCACGGTGTTGACCACATCGTCGAAGTCCACCTCGGTGGTTTCATGAATGGGCCCGAACCGGGTACGGGCCGCGTTGTTCACCAGTATGTCGAGCCTTCCGAAAAGCTCTGCGACCTCATCCACCGCGGTCAAGCAGTTGTCGAGACTGGCCAGATCCAGTTGCACGGCATGAGCGGCGCCTCCGTCCCTGGTTATCGACTCCACGGTTTCGGCCGCTCCCTGCGCGTCATTGTGGTATCCAACGGCTACCGAGGCCCCGTGCTGGGCCAAGCCGAGGGCGAGTCGTTGTCCTATCCCTTTGCTGGCCCCCGTCACTAAAGCGGTTTTTCCTGCATGACTGGGTATGCCCATGAAGAAATTATATTACCGGACAACTGCCTCTCAGTAGGCTCGGATCGACTCCAAGTACGCGAGGGAGGTGGCCAGGTGCTCTTCCATCGCCGCCCTGGCGCCCTCCTCATCGCGGTTGGTGACGGTCTTCATGATGCGTTCATGCTCCGGGAGGCTTCGCGTGATGCGGTGGTGGGGGCTGGCCAGAGGTCGCATGGCGGTCTGTAGCGCCTTTTGCAGGGGCTCGGCCATCTTGCCGAGGATGATGTTCCCCGCAGCCCTGAAGATCGCCGAATGGAACTCGGCGTCTGTCTTCAGATAGTTCGCCTCCTCCAAAGGGTTGGCCACCGCGGCTTTGGCAGCCACCTTCAAACGCTCGAACGTATCTTCGATGGTTTGCAGGTCCTCATCCGAAGCCCGCTGGGCGGCCAGCACCACGGCTTCCACTTCCAGGATCCGCCGCGCCTCGAGAAATGCGCTCAGCACGTCGTTGCGGCGAGCGGTGGCCAGGGTGATGTCCAGGATGTCCGCGTCGAGAATGTTCCAGTGTTCGGAGGGTTGCACCACTGCACCGACTCCGTGGGTGACTTTCACCAGTCCTCGCTCCTCAAGGGCTCGTACCGACTCCCGGATGGTGCCCCGGCTGGCCCCAAAACGCTCGGTTAGATCACTTTCCTTGGGCAGGCGGGCGCCTTCGGAGTACCGGCCCGAGATGATGTCTCCTATCAGGACACGCATAGCGTCTCTGCTCAACCTCGACATGGAAGTCCTTTGTTCGCGAACGCGGCCTTCGAAACTGTAATGCTATACCGGAAGAATCACACTCTATCCGCGGAGCCCGCCGCTCCGGCGTAATAGAACCGCTGGGATTCACGGCCCTTGAGGTGCAACTCCGCAATAAGGCGCATCTCGGCCTTTTCGGACTCTTCGGCGACACCCACATCCCACCAGGCCCCGCCCCCGGGGAGCATCCGGTAGGGCTCCACCGGACAGACGATTACTACCGGGAGGGCGCTTTGGCGAGCATCCACGAGGGCCTTTTCGAGGTCAGGGATGTCCGGGGCATGAAATACGCGACAGCCCAGACTTTGAGCGTTAAGGACAAAGTCAACGGGGAGCACATCGCCGGTAAGACGGCCGGTGTCGCCTTCTCGGAAACGCAATTCCGTACCAAACAGGACACCTGTGGTGCCTTCCTGGAGATTCCGGATCGATTGGTAGCCGTCGTTGGTGACCAGGATCACCGTTACCTTGATTCCTTCCTGGACGGCGGAGACAATTTCGGGGTTGGACAGGAGCCACCCGCCCTCGCCCTGGATCACGTAGACCTCCGTCTCGCCCGGACGCGCCATCTTGTAGCCCATGGCTCCGGGCACCTCGTGGCCCATGCAGGAATATCCGAACTCCAGGTGCACCTCCGTGCCATTGGAGTGATCCCAAAGATTGTGGACGTCGGCCGGCGGGGATCCGGCCGCGGCCACCACCACATCGCCCGGTCGGGCATGCCGGTTCAGGGCGCGGATCACCTCGCCCTGGCTCACGATCTGGTCCGGAGGACGTTCCAAGTGGCGATCTATCAGATCGGCCCAGATACGGCCCTCCGCAGACGCTTGGGTTCGGTGCTCCTCGGTCGCCTGCCAACCCCCTGCTTCCAAAGCCTCGTGTAACCGCTCGACCGAGAGTCGGGCATCCGCTACCACGGGCGATGCTCCCAGCTTGTAGGCGTCGCGGCCGGCGACATTGATACACACGAAGCGAACACCCCGGTTCTGGAACAGCGAGTTAGAAGCGGTGGTGAAGTCCTGTAGCCTCGTGCCGACGCAGATCACCAGGTCGGCCTGGGAGGCCATGGCGTTGGCGGCGCCCGTCCCTGTCACACCCACCGCGCCGAGGTGGTAGGGTCCGACCGGAACCGCTCCTTTTCCGGCGAAGGTCTCGCCGACGGGCACGCCGAAGCGTTCCGAGAATGCGGCCACCGCGGCGCCCGCCCGCGAATAGCGGACACCCCCGCCGGCGATCAGGAACGGTCTTTCAGAGGAGCGGATCAAGGCCGCTGCCCGGTCGATCTCGTCTGCGGCGGGAGGGCGACGGGGTATGTGCCACACCCGGGGGGAGAAGAAGTGGGCGGGAAAGTCCCAGGCTTCTCCCTCCGTGTCCTGATGGAAGGCGATAGTTACGGCGCCCGTATCGGCCTGATCGGTCAGGACCCGGCAGGCTTCCGGAAGGGCGGAGAGGAGGTGCTCCGGATAGCTGACCCGATCGAAGAAACGGGAGACGGGCCTGAAAGACTCATTGACTGTTATGTCACCACCCATCAGGTCTTCTATTTGCTGGAGAACCGGCCCTTGGCGGCGGCGGACGAAAGTGTCGGCCGGGAAGAGCAGGACCGGCAACCGGTTTGCCGTGGCGGTGGCGGCGCCGGTCACCATGTTGGTGGAACCGGGGCCGGTGGAGGCGGCGCATGCGAAGGTCGACAACCGGTTCTTGGCCTTTGCGTAGCCCATCGCCTGATGGACGGCGGACTGCTCGTTCTTGGCCTGATAGAAGGCAAGGTCGTGACCGTACTCCTCCAGCGCCTGTCCCAGTCCGACCACGTTGCCGTGTCCGAAAAGCCCGAACACGCCCGCGAAGAGCCGCTCGGTTTGACCGTCGAACTCGGTCCATTGCCCCTGAAGGAACTTGACTATGGCCTGCGCGGTGGTGAGACGGATCGTCTTGTCGGTTTGGTTGCCGTTCATCATGTTCTTGCTTCCTTTCCTCCGGGCTCCAAGTTCCTAGCCGGCATGTATCACCACCGTCTTGGACTCGGTCATCTCCTCTATGGCGTACTTGGGACCCTCCTTGCCGATCCCGCTCCCCTTCAATCCCCCGTAGGGCATGGGATCGACCCGCCACAGCGGACCCCAGTTGATGTGTACGTTTCCGGCGTCCACTTCGCGGGCAAAGCGGACCGCGGTGGCTATATCCCTGGTGAATACTCCCGCTCCCAGACCGTAGGAGGTCCGGTTGCAGAGGGAAATGGCTTCCTCGACACTGTCGACCGGAATGACTCCCACCGCCGGACCGAACAGTTCGTCGGAGAAGAGAGTCGTGTTCTCGGGGACATCCGCCACCACGGTCGCCTGGTGTAAGGCCCCGTTCACCTCGCCTCCCACCACCACCCTGGCGCCCATGGTTTCGGCTTCGGCTATAACGCCTCGTACCCGATCGGCCTCGTTAGGGCTGATCATGGGGCCCATGTCGGTGTTCTCATCGGACGGATCGCCGGCTCTGATCTGAGAGAAGTGCTCGCCCAGCGTGTTGAGGAAGTCCGGGTAGGACCGGCGATCAACCAGCACCCGCTGCGCCGAGATGCACACCTGTCCGGCGTTGACCGTCCCGGCTTTGGCCGTGACCGAGGCAGCGAGATCCAGGTCAGCGTCGGGGAGCACCACGACCGGACAGTTGGCGCCCAACTCCAGCAGGAGCCTTTTCACGCCGGCGATCCTGGTGATGCCCTCTCCCACTTCGGGGCTACCCGTGAAGCTAACCACTCTGACCCGCTCATCGGTGCAGAGACCGGCGCCCACCACGCCACCCTCCCCGGCGATGCATTGGACTGCGCCCTCGGGGAAGCCGACGTCCAATAGCAATCTCATGAACGCAAAGGCGCTGAGCGGTGTGTAGGAAGCCGGTTTGACGATCACCGGGTTGCCGGCCGCCAGAGCGGGCCCCACCTTGTGGGCGACCAGGAGCAATGGATAGTTGAAGGGGGTGATGGCCGCCACCACCCCGGCGGGCTGTCTGAGGGTGAACCCGAGGCGGCCCTCTCCGCCAGGACTTCCATCGAGGGGGAGCACCTCTCCCTCGATACGGCGGGCCTCGCCCGCGCAGTAGCGGAGCAGCGATCCCAGCCGGCCTGCTTCGCCGCGCGCTTCGGTGATGGTTTTCCCCTGCTCGGCAACGACCAACCCGGCCAGGTACTCGATGGCTCCGTCACATCTGAGCGCGGCCTTTTCCAACAGTTCCGCCCGTTCATGGCCGCTCAGAGATCTCATCGGTTTCGCGGCTGCAGCAGCGGCGGACAGGGTGCTTGCGACGTCCTTTTCCGATGCCGCGGTGATCTCGCCGATTGGCTCGCCGTTATAGGGATTGATCACCACGATCGGGGGACCCTCCGACGCCCGGCCACCACCCAGGCGCGGATCCTGCAGAGATTCGATCATCATATTTCAAGCCTATTCGGTATGCATGTCCAGCATCTGTCCCAAAGGGGATGGAACCGGGCGCAATCCTGTATCAGGGAGTCTCATTGGGGGTTAGAGGCCGATGCCCATGAGGTATTCGTAAGTGCGTTTGGCTGCGGGGAACGGTTTGTCCGGAGGTGCGGGGTACATGTCCTGCTCCACCGTGGCATGACCATCGAAACCGGTGTCCGCCAGCGCCTGCGCCAGCTCCGCGAAGTCAACGGCGCCGTGTACCGGCTCGCAGAAAACGCCCATCTGAACTGCTCTGGCAAAGGGGATGCCCTCCAGGCGCACCTGCTCCATGATCTCGGGGTCCACGTTCTTGAGGTGGAAGTATTCGATTCGGTCCGCGTGTGCCTTGTAAAACGCGACCGGGTCTCCGCCACGATAAGCGTGGTGGCCGGTATCGAGACACAGAGCGATCAGCTCGGGATCGGTGTCGGCCAGAAAACGCTCGATCTGCTCCTCGGTCTCAACATGGGTTTCGGCATGGGGATGAAACACGGCTCTCAGCCCATGGTGTTCGGCGATTCTTGCAATCCGGTGTGTGGTGTCGATCAAGGCGCGCCACTCTCTATCGTTCAAAGTGTCGCTGCGCAGCATCTCACCAGTGGAGAGGTCGGCATAGACGCCGTCGATCACGATCAGATAACCGGCCCCCACCGAGACCAGAGATTGGCAGGCGCCGATTGTCTCTGCTTCCAGCGCAGGCCAGTAGTCCGGATCATCGAGAAACCCCATGGTGAAAGTGCCGGATACTGCCAGACTCCGATCCGCCAACTCCTTCTTCAGGACTTCGGTCTGGGTCGGGAGGTATCCGTACGGACCCAGTTCGATCCATTCGTACCCTACTTTGCTAATCTCGTCTAGGCATCGTTGCCATGGCATCTGGCGGCGGTCGTCGGGGAACCAGATTCCCCAGGAACACGGCGAAGATCCGAGTTTGAGTCTTGTTCTGCGCAACTTCTACCTCCTCGGTAAGACAGGGTCGGAGTCGAAGGGCGGGATGGCCAGTGTTCCTTCCGACGCCTGCGGGTTGTCGAGGAACTCCAGCACGTTGTCTATGCATCGATCGAGCATGAGGCGCATCGATTTCTTGCTGAGCCCGGCGATGTGTGGAGAGACAACCACTCCGGGCAATCGGAGCAACTCGAAGTCATGAGGCGGCTCCACACCGAAGACATCCAGCCCGGCGCCCGCCACTTGCCCCGATCTAATCGCGGCGGCCAGGGCGACTTCATCCACTATTGCTCCCCTGGCCGTGTTGATCAGTATCAGACCCGAACGAGCACTTGCCAGTTGGCGGCTGCCGATCATGTTGCGGGTGGCCGGCGTCAGGGGACAGTGGATGCTGATGATATCGCTCCAATACATCAGATCGTCGAGGGTGGTCAACTCATAGGGCGAAGCGTCTGTGATCTCCGGGTCGTATACCCGGATTTCAACTTCGAAGCCCTCCAGTCGCCGGGCGACAGCACGCCCGACTCGACCTAATCCGATCAGCCCCACGCGGGCCCCGGTAAGTTCTCCTCCGGAGAGGCGCCCGGCTCTGTCCCAGTGGCCTTTGCGCACCGCGGCGTCGTTTTCGACCAATCGGCGCACCAGGGCAAGGATCAAGGCCATAGTGTGATCGGCGCAGGCATTGTGGTTGAGACCCGGAGTGGTAAACAGAGTTACCCCGGCCTCCTCGGCTGCATCAGTGTCGATACTGTCCAGGCCCACTCCGGTCCTGGCCACCACCCTGAGCAGAGGAGACGCTGCAAAGACTTCGGCCGTGAAGGGATCGCCGCTGACTATCGCGCCGACCGCTCCGTCCAGGAGTTCGATCAACTCTTCGGGGCATCGGCGGCCACCGTAGGGCGCGTGTCGAACCTGGTAGCCGGCCGATTTAAGCCGGCCGCCGGTTTCGGGATCGTCTGCTCGAAAGCGGGGCCAAGTTATGAGTATTACCGGAGGGATAGCCATCACGGTCCCGAAAAGCACCGCTCGTCGGCGGACTCAGCATCGAACTTCCCGGTGCCCAAGAGAAACCGGGTACCGCCCGCGGTGATGAATGTGAGCGAATAGCCAGAAAGCGGATGTCGTCTAATCATAGAATGTCTTCGAGTGTATATACTCTCGGCCACTGATGGAACCAGCAATTGACAAGTCTCGCGGTGCGGTCCTCCAGATCGGGCGACCTGCCTACCCGAAGGCTAAATCGATCTCCCAGAGCTTCGGACATGTGACTGCCCTGCCTGCCTACTACGGGATCGAATTCGGCAGATAACTTAGGTTCTGCTTGCTGTTCGAGTCGGGGCTTGTTGGCTTGGCGTGATGTTCACAGTCCCGCCATGCCCTGTCAGGACATAAGGCGATGTTCTGAACTATAGGAGTTCATATGGCGAGATTGGGAGCTTCAATAACTGATTATCTGGGTCCGGTGGATGTCGATGAGTATCTGCGGGAATGCGCGGATCAGGGGTACCGGTCTGCTCCCTGCCCGGTCATCGACCCCGAGGACACCGAGGTGGTCCGGTACGTCCGGCGTGAGTTCGCCAGGGCGGATGTGGTCATCTCGGAAGTAGCGGCGTGGGTGAACCCTATGGACCCCGATCCTCGCCTGAGAAGCCAGGCCCGCGCTGAGATCACCCGGGCGCTGGCATTGGCGGACGAGTTGGGAGCGGCCTGCTGTACGACGGTTTCCGGGGCTCTGGCTTCTGCCGACACCCCCGACTCCCACGTGGGGCACCACCCCGACAATTTCACCTCCGCCGCCGTCGACGCGGTGATCGAGTGGATCCGGGATGTGCTGGGGGCGGTGAAGCCTACCCGGAGTTTCCTGACTCTGGAGATGTGCCCCTGGGCAATAGTGGATCGCCCCGAGGTCTACCGGGACATCTTGGATCGGGTCCATGATCCTGGACTGGCCGTCCATCTGGATCCTGCCAACCACATGACTTCCCCCCGCGCCCTGTTCAACTCCGGCGCGGTCATCGAGGACCTCTTCGATCAGTTGGGAAAGTGGACAAAGGCCTGTCACGCCAAGGACGTGACCTTTGTGGGGAGCCCGTCCATCGTGGCGATGGAAGAGGTGCCGCCCGGCACGGGGTACCTGGATTACAACGCCTTTCTCCGCTGCATGACCATGCTCGACTCCGACGTCCCCCTGATAATGGAGCATTTGCCCGATCGGGAGACGTACGCACAGAGCGCCGGACGAATCAGGAAAGTGGCCGCCCGCCACGGCGTCTCGTTGTAGGTTGGAGATCGTCCTCAACATGCTGTCGCAAGGCTGGCCGACCCTGGGCTGAGGACACCCATCGAGTCAAGATGGTGGAGCTGACGGGACTTGAACCCGTGACCTCTTGCATGCCATGCAAGCGCTCTTCCAAGCTGAGCTACAGCCCCCGGCAAAACCGGAGTATATATCAAGCGGACTGGAGCTCGGAGGCCGTTTGAGGGGCGGGGGCGGTCCAGGGAACCCGGGGCGCGTCCCCCCACAATCCCTCCAGCCCGTAATACCGCCTATGGTCCGGTGAGAAGATGTGTACCACAAAGTCTCCGTAGTCCAACAGGACCCACTCGGCCTCCCCCAAGCCCTCCTCCCCCAGGCGGTCACGCCCCTTATCCCGAAGAAGGTGTTTCAACTCCGCGGCCACGCCCTGGATGTGCAGGCGGGAACGGCCCGTGGCGATCACGAACACATCAGTGATACCCATGGCATCCCCCACCCGAAGCAACACGACATCGGAGGCGTTCTTCCGCGCCAGAAGATCTGCGACCAGCCGAACGGCTTCGAGCGTCTCTACTAAAACACCCCCTGGGTATCGAAGTGTGCTTTCATCATAAGCCGTCGGTGGGTGCATAGAGCCGGTTTTCGGCGATGTATTCCCAAACGCCCCCGGGAACCAGGCTACGGATGCTGCGGCCGGTTCGAATGCGTTGGCGTACCTCCCTGGAACTGATCGCCATTGGAGGGAAGTCCAACCACTCCGGCGGGCGACCCACGGCCAACTCCACGTCTGCAGGGTCGGTTCCCGGCCGGAGGGCAACCGCCAACCGGGCGCGCCGCACCACTTCTTCCCAACGCATCCAACTGCGCAACCCCTGAGCGGCATCGGACCCCACGACAAGAAAGATCTCATCCCGCGATGGAAAAGTCTCCAGGGTGTCAGCCATGTAGCTGGGGCCCTCCCGCCGGGTTTCGCAATCGTTGACGGTGAAGTAGGAGACCCCCTCGGTCGCTCGCCTGACCATTTCCAGCCGGTGATGAGCGTCGGTCGGCGGTGGGGAGGGCTTCCACCAAGGGGTCCCCGTCGGGATGAACTCCACCACGGAGACCCCGAGTTGGCGGTAGGCGGCTTCCGCCAACGCCAGATGAGCCAAGTGAGGAGGATCGAAAGTACCACCCAACAGAGCCCTGATCACCCGCCCAACCTTAGCTGTTGCCCCCGATGGCGGCTACGGGTTTGCCTAGCCCCCCGCCGGGTGGGAGACGAGTCTGAGTTTCCCCCAGGGACCTTTGATTCCTCTCCCGCAGTTCAACGCAGGCTCGGGGTCTACATACCGGCCATCGATTCGCAAGGACAGATGCACTGCCCGTAGCCCGTGGTCGGTTCCAGACCGGCCCACCACCTCTCCAACTTCTATTCGTTGGCCCTCTGAGACCCACACCCGCGACAGATAGGAGACACTCACCCGCAACCGGTTGTCAAAAGCGATCGTGACCGACATCCTGCCGGCCACTCTGCCGGCAAAGGTCACGGTCCCTGAAGCCGGTGCCCGCACGATCCCGGCCCATGGTGAGGACAGGTCCACACCCCAGTGGCCTCCCTGGTGGGCCGGCGAGAACCGGCGAACCGTCTCTCCCGAAACGGGAGGCGTCAAGGCGGGTTCGCAGGATGAAGAGGCCCATGCCTGGGAGGGCAGGAGCAACATCACCACCGAGAGGAAGGCGGCCCACCACCCAACCGGACCGAAGCGACACCTGTTCACCACCACAGGGTGGCTCGATGCCGTGTTGGAATTCAAGTCTCTCCCCGGGCATTCCGGCCGCGGTGTTTCGCGACTCGTATTTCCCTCCCGGGACACGCTAAATTCCGGTTCCTAGCCGAATTCCACCGAAAGGAAGCTTTGAAAAAGACCAGAGTGGCCCTGATGGGGTTCGGTCGTATCGGTCGAAACGTTTTCCGGCTCCTGGCAGGCCATCCTTTCCTGGAAGTGGGAGTGATCTCCGACATGGCCGATCCCGTCGGACTGGCCTATCTTCTGAAGTACGACTCCATTTACGGTCGCTTCCCCGGACAGGTCTCATTTGCCGATGGCGTGTTGCTGGCCAACGAGCAGGAAACGCCGATCATCGACGCACGTCGCCCCGGCGACGCCGACTGGCGGGAATGGGATGCGTCCCTGGTGGTGCAGGCCACCGGAGAACAACAGACAATGGCGGAGTGTCGCCGCCACATCGGCGCCGGCGCCCGGGGCGTGGCGCTTGCCTCCACTCCCCTGACGCTCGGTGAGATCCCCATTCTCCTCCGGGGGGTGAACGATCAGGTTCTGGAATCCGGCACCGAGGTGGTCGCATTGGGCTCCAACACCTCGAACGCCCTGGCCCCGATCCTCTGCACACTGTCCGACAGCTTCGGGCTCCGGCGAGGGTTTTTCACGAGCGTCCACGCCATAACCAATGCCCAACGGCTCGCCGACGTGCCCACTTCGGGCTTCCGCTCAAGCCGGGCGGCGGCCGACAACATCATCCCCTCACCCACCAGGGCGGCGGAGATCCTGGCGGCGATCCGCCCGGAATTCTCGGGAAAACTCAGGGCACTGGCCCTCAATGTCCCTGTCGCTGACGGCTCCACCGTTGACCTGGTCACCGAGTTGGAGACGGCGGTGGACGCCAACCGGGTGAACCAAGCCCTGAGGGAGGCCTGCCAAACCCGCTACCGGGGCATCGTGGAGTATTCCACCGATCCCATCGTCTCCTCCGACGTCACGGGCGTCACCGAGTCGGCAGTGTTCGACAGCCTGGCCACCATGGTGATCGGGGACCATCTTGTCAAGACCGTGACCTGGTACAACAACGGCTGGGGTTACGCGGCGCGGGTCGTGGAGGTCCTGGAGAGGATGAGCAGGGTATGACGACCAGGGTGGCGATCAACGGCTTCGGGAGGATCGGGCGGTCGGTGCTGCGTATTCTCATCCAACGCGACATGCCTCACCTGGCGGTGGTGGCTGTCAATGACCTGGCGGACGACGACGTGTTGGCCTACCTCCTCCGGTACGACTCGGTTATGGGCCCCCTGGACCAGGATGTGGAGTTGGTAGAGAACGTGATGACGGTTGGCCGACATGATGTCCGCATGCTGTGCGAACCGGATCCCGCCCGGCTTCCGTGGGACGAACTGGAAGTGGATGTGGTGGTGGAGTCCACGGGAGTGTTCCGCACCCGCAGCGCCCTGACCAGACACCTGGAAGCGGGCGCGAAGCGGGTGATTCTCACCGTACCCCCCAAAGACGCCCTGGATCTGACCCTGGTGCTGGGCGTGAACGATCATCTGCTCGGGCCGGATGCCGCCCTCATCTCCAACGCCTCCTGCACCACCAACTGCCTGGCTCCTCTCGCCAAGATCCTCCACGACCACTTCGGGATCCGCCGCGGGCTGATGACCACGGTGCACGCCTACACGAACGACCAGAGGCTGGCCGACGTCCCCCATGCCGACCTCCGGCGTAGCCGCGCCGCCACCGAGAACATCATTCCCACCAGTACCGGCGCCGCCAAGGCGGTGGGGAAAGTACTTCCCGAGTTGGACGGAAGGCTGGACGGGATGGCGATGCGGGTGCCGGTGGCCGATGGGTCGATTGTGGACCTGGTGGTGGAACTGTCCTCGGACGTCACCGCCGAAGAACTGAACGACACGGTACGGACCGAAGCGGAAGGACGTTTCGCCGGGATCGTGGAGTACACCGAGGCCCCGGTCGTCTCCTCCGACATCATCGGCAATCCCCATTCCACGGTCTTCGATTCGGGAGGCACCGAGGTCCTGGGCGGCAACCTGGCGAGGACCCTGGCCTGGTACGACAACGAGTGGGGCTACTCCAACCGGGTGGTGGATCTCATAGACCGGTTGGCGAAGCTGACCGCCTGACCGGCCGCAGCGGGCGCTTGCGACGGTAGTCGGCGAGGTTCTCCACGAACTGCTCCAGTTGCAGGAGGTTCCTCACCTCGTACACCTCCGTGCAATACGCCGACATCCGGGACTGGAGGGAATCTCCGGTGTCCCAGTAGGCCCGGGGCTCAGGATTCAGCCAATGGACCGCCTCGGCTGATCTCGCCATCTCCGCCAGGGCCTCCTCTCCGAAGTCCCGATAGTTGTTGCGAGCGTCTCCGGCGATGATCACGGTGGAGCGGGCCGTCAACTCGGCTCCGTAACGGTTGGAGAACCGGGAGAACGCGTTCCCATAGTCGGAATGGCCGTCCAACTCCACCACCTCGGCCTCCGAGAAGATCCGCTGGGCGGCCTCCCCGAAGCGGAGTCCGGGAACAAGAAGGTCCGTGATCTCGTCCACCCCGTCCACGAAGGCAAAGGCTCGAAGGCTGGAGAAGCGGGCCGACATCGCATAGGTGAACTGCAGGGTGAACCGGGCGAAGGTCGCCATGGAGCCGGAGACATCGCACAGGAGAAAGATCTCGGGACGGAAACGCCGCATGGAGCGGAAACGAACGTCCAGGGGGACCCCTCCGGTGGCCAGGGAGGCCCGGACCGTTCGCCGGAAGTCCAGCCGACCCCGGCGCCGGTGAAGGTCCCGGCGGGCGAGCCGGGCTGCCAGTTTGCGGGTGAGCGGCCCTATCAGTTCCTCGATCCGGCGGAGTTGAGCATCGGAGGCGTGCATGAGGTCCATTTCCTCCAGCGCCGGGGCGCGCAGGGTGGCCGCAACTGCTTGGCTTCCCCGATCGGCCACCAGCCGCCGGCGAATCTCCGCCATCAGTTCCTCCCTGAGTCTCTCAATCAGCGCCTCAACCTCCTCGTCCCGCAAACGCCTCTCCAGGGCCTCTTCGCCCAGGCCCGGGTGAGACCCTCTGTCTTCCATCAACTCCAACAGCATCTGCCGCAAGGAATCGACGTCCAGGCGGCGCAAGGTGCGGTAGAGGTAATAGGCTCCTCCCACCGGACGTCCGGAGGTCATCCCCGCCAACTCCTCCACCGCCCGCTCCACCAGGCCGCGAACCGTCTCCCAGTCATTACTACCCATCGCGGCAGCCAACAACTCCGCAAGCGAACCCAGCCCGCCGGAGCCTCCCTGCGACGAGGAACCATCAGAGGAGACGGATTCTCCTCCGATCTCGGCTTCGGCCGGGGGTGGAGGCCGGCCCAGGCCGAAAAACACCTCGAAGGCGGTGTCGAAGGCATCCAGGTGCCTGGCGGATTTGACCAGGGTGGCCCCCAAGGCGTCCTTCAGGGCGGGGCGATCAGCCAAATCCACCACGGCCACCGCCCCCAACGCGTCTATGGTCTCCACCGTTGACACCGGCACCCCGGCCGCCCTCAACTCCTCCACAAAGTCGGTGAGCAGACTCAGCACTGTGCTTCAGCCCTCGGTGGCCAGTTCCTTGAGAGCGATGTCTATGTCGGACTGATACTTGAGCAGGACATGCGACGTTTCGGAGAAGGCCTCCGAGTCGATTCTCGCCACTCCCAACGTGAGCAGCGTCCGCGCCCAATCGATGGTCTCCGACACCGATGGGGGCTTCTTGAGGGCCATTCCCCGAAGGCTGCGGGCCACTTGGGCGATTGAATCGGCCAATGCCTCGGGTATGCCCGGCGCACGGGCCAGGAGGATTTCCCGCTCCCGTTCCGGACTGGGATAGGGGATGTGCAGAAACAGACAGCGGCGGCGCAGCGCCTCGGACAGCTCGCGGGTGTTGTTGGAGGTGAGGATCACCAGGGGCTGGGAGTCGGCTTTCACCGTCCCCAACTCGGGAATGGTGATCTGGAACTCGGAGAGAACTTCCAGGAGCAACGCCTCGGTCTCCATCTCAACCCGGTCGATCTCATCAACCAGGAGCACCACCGGATCGGGTGACGCGATGGCGGTCAGGAGTGGGCGGGGCAGCAAGAAGCTCTCCGAGAAGATGTCCTCGGACATCTCCCGCCATCCCGACGAGGAATCAGAGGAGATACGAAGCAGTTGCTTCCGGTAGTTCCACTCATAGAGGGCCTTCGACTCGTCGAGGCCCTCATAACACTGCAACCGGACCAGCTTGCGTCCCGCGCCGGCCGCCAGAGCCTTGGCCAGTTCGGTCTTCCCCACTCCCGCCGGACCCTCTGCAAGGACGGGTTTGTCGAGGCGCATCGCAAGGTAGACCACCTGAGCGATCCTCCTCGACGGCAGATACCCCTGGGCCGCGAGGGCGTCGACTATTGCCTCGGGGGATTGGAACGGGTCGGGAATAGCGGAATCTCCCTGGTGCGGAAGGACCCAGTTTACCCGAGCCGGTCCGACGTCCCTCAGCCGACTTAGCCATCGCTTCCCCGGACCCTGTCACACTGCGGGCGGCTATTCCCTCAGGATCACCAGATCGTCCCGGTGGATGAGTTCTGTCGTGGGATGGGCGCTGGTCTGGAGACTCCGGCATTCGGCTGCGGAGATACGGGCAATGCCCTTGGCGATGATCCTTCCCCCCGGATCCAGCACCTCCACCGCCTCGCCGGCGGTGAAGCTACCCTCAATCTCCCGCACTCCGACCGGCAGCAGGCTCCTCTTCAGTCGGATGATGGCGCGCACCGCTCCGGCGTCCAGGGTCACGCGACCGCCGGACTCCTGGCCGAATGCGATCCAAAGTTTGCGAGCGCTGAGTTTCCGGGCTTCAGGATTAACCCACGTACCGATCGCCTCCCCCCTACATATCCGCTCCACCACCCGGGGTTCGGCCGACGAGGCGACCACGGTCGGAATACCGGAGAAGGCGGCCATCCGGGCCGCGGCCACCTTGCTGGACACGCCGCCCGATCCGAGCCGCCCCCCGGGCAGACCCGCGATCGAGTCGAGAGTCCAGTCTCCGGAGGAGACTTCACCTATCAGGGTGGCGTCCCGTGAGGAGGGATCCGCCGAATAGAGCCCGGGAGTGTCGGTCAGCAGGATCAGCAGATCGGCAGAGACCAGATGGGACACCAGGGCCGCCAACCGATCGTTGTCTCCCACCCGCAACTCCTCCACTCCCACCGTGTCATTCTCATTGACAACAGGCACAATGCGACGTTCCAGCATGCTGGAAAGGGCCGTCCGGGCGTTGAGGTAGGGCGTCCGATTCGCCAGCACTCCCCGGGTCAAAAGCACCTGGCCGATGACCAGATCCCGCTTGGCGAATTGGTCCGCGTACATGCCCATCAGCCGACTCTGTCCCACAGCCGCCGCCACCTGCAGTCCCGCCAGGTCGGTAGGCCTGTTGGAGAGTCCCAGCGCGGGAAGCCCCGCCGCCACCGCCCCCGAGGTGACCAGAACGGTGGGGTACCCCGAGGAGAAGGCCCGGGCCACATGTTCGACCACTCGTTCCAGGGCCGCCGGATTCAGCCCCTTATCCACTTCGACCAGGCTGGAGGAGCCAATCTTCACCACCAGCACGTCTCCGGGGGCAATGGACCGTCTCACCCGGGCTCCTGCAGGTCGGGGTCTTGGTATTGAAGTTCCATCCCTCCGATCCGGACCGTGTCGCCGTGGCGGGCGCCGGCCTCCCGGAGGGCCCGGCCCACGCCTATCCGATCCAGCCGCGTGGAAGCGAGCCGAGCTGCTTCGGGAGTCTCGAGATCGGCCAGAGCCACGGCCCGCTCCGCAGCCACTCCCGCCACGGCCCACCCCTCGTCGACCCGGGTGACCACAAAGCCTCGATGGTGAGGGCGGTGCAATATGAAGCCCTCCCGGGGGGCGGCGGACTCCCGCACCCTCGCCACCAGTTGCCCGATCCTGCGCAGAAACGGCGCCAGCCCATACCCCGTCACCGCCGAGATCAAAAACGCCCCGGGGATCGCCTCGGCAATCCCATCCGACTCCGGCAGGTCAGCCTTGTTGACCGCTATCACCCGGGGACGTTCCACCAACTGGGGAGAGTACTTCTCCAACTCTCCCAGAAGGACATCCAACTGCGTCCCGGCCTCCGCCTCGGCCATGGGAGAGGGGTCGAGCATGACGACCAGCACCGAAGCCCGCTCGACATGACGAAGAAACGTGTGCCCCAACCCCTTGCCCTCTGCGGCGCCTTGTATCAGCCCGGGAACATCGGCCAGGGTGAACTCCTCATCGTCTATCCCCACCACTCCCAGGTTGGGAGAGAGGGTGGTGAACGGATAGGAGGCCACCTTCGGACGGGCGGCCGACACGCGGGACAGAAGAGTGCTCTTGCCGGCATTCGGAAATCCCACCAAAGCGGCGTCGGCCTGCAGCTTCATCTCCAGGCGGAACCATCCCCGGCGCCCCTCTTCCCCCTTCTCGGCCACCGCAGGAACCCGATGTTGGGGGCTGACCAGACCGGCATTGCCCCGTCCTCCCCTCCCTCCCCGCAACAGCACGACCTGTTGCCGCCTCTCCACCAGGTCGGCCAGCAGCGCTCCGGCGTCGTCATACACCGATGTCCCCGGCGGCACCGGGATGACCAACCGAGACCCTCTCCGGCCGTGCCGAAGCCGATCAGCTCCCCTGCCGCCGTCCTCAGCCACATGATGGGGATGGCGCTGGTAGCGGAAAAGCGTTCCTATGGACGGATCGGCGCGCACCACCACATCCCCGCCCCTTCCTCCCGAGCCGCCGACCGGTTTTCCTCGCGGTTTTCCGCGTCGTCGCTCAAAGCTGACCATGCCGTTCCCGCCGTCTCCGGCGCGAAGATGCACCCTGACCGAGTCAACGAACATCGCGACCGGCCTGAAAGGGAGTCAGTCGGTAAGAACGCTCACCAGGCGGCGACGATTCCGTTCCCCGTACTTCACCACGCCCGAGGCGCGGGCATATAACGTGTCGTCACTACCCCGACCAACATTGAGTCCGGGGTGAATACGAGTCCCGCGTTGTCGAACCAGCACCGCTCCGGAATGGACCAGCTGCCCGTCGAACACCTTGGGACCTAGCCGCTTGGAGTGCGATTCGCGTCCGTTTCGGCTGGAGCCTCCCGCTTTGGTCTTGGACATCTCAGCTCTCCTTCTGGGATTCGGTTGGCAGGTCTATGTTCAGGATCTCAATCTGGGAGTACTTCTGGCGATGGCCGATGCGACGCCGGTAGCCCGTCTTGGACTTGTATTTGAAGATGCGGATCTTGGGTCCCTTCACTTCCCCGACCAATCGGGCGGTGACCCGCGCTCCCCGTAGCCTGGAGCCGGTCAACACCTTTCCGTCCTCGTCTACAACCAACACCGGGTCGAAGGCGATGTCGTCGAGTTCCCGGGACAAGCGTTCCACGCTGATCACATCCCCGGGAGCGACCCTGGCCTGTTTCCCACCGGTGGCTATTACTGCATACATGCTAAGCCAGTCATTCTACGCTGCGGCGAGCCGGAACGCCAAGGTCAAACACCGGCCGTGGCCTTCGGGCGGGAAGGGGTCGGATCCTGGACTATCCGGCCCTGGCCCCCACAACTGTCGCACGGTTTGGAGTACGTCTCCAGCAGACCTGCCGAGACGTTCTTGCGCGTCATCTCCACCAGGCCGAGACGGGAGACTTCAAATGCCTCCGTCCGTGTCTTGTCCCTGGCCAGTACCTCATTCAGTTTTGCCAGCACTTTTCGTTGGTTCGATTCTCGGGTCATATCGATGAAATCGATAACGATGATGCCTCCGATGTCCCGCAGTCGCAACTGGCGGCCGATCTCCTCGGCGGCCTCCAAATTGTTCTGGAGGATGGTGTCCTCCAGATTGGAACGGCCCACGAACCGCCCCGTATTGACGTCCACCACAGTCAGAGCCTCGGTCGAGTCAAACACCAGGTGCCCCCCCGACGGCAGTGGCACCCGGCGCTTCAATGCCTTCCTCACCTGATCGTCCACATGGAATCGCTCGAAGAGTGGAATGGGGTTCTCATACCGCCGCACCCGGGAGACCAAGTCCGGATCGACAGCCCGCAGATAGTCCACGGCCCGCTTGTAGGAGTCCTTGTCGTCGACTTCCACGCGTCGCGTATCCGAAGTGAGGTGCTCGCGGATCACCCTGATCAACAGGTCGGAGTCCCGGTGCAGCAACCGGGGGCCTCCTCCCTTATCGGCCTCCTCGGTCGTCTCCCTCCACCGGTCCGCCAACTTCGCCACCTCCGACTCGATCTCCTTGGACGTGGCCTGACGGGCCGCGGTCCGGGCGATGACGCCGAACCCCGGAGGCACCATCTCGGCCACGACCTGCCTGAGGCGGGAACGCTCCGCACGCGACAGCTTCTGGGAGATAGAGACGTTGGACAACCCCGGCTGCAGGACCAAGAACCGGCCGGCCAGCGATACGTGGCCGCGCAGACGGGGGCCTTTTGCGCCCATCGAGTCCCGCCTGACCTGCACGATCACTTCGTCTCCTTCGGAGATGACCTGCTCCACCCGGGGCCGGGCGCCCCTGCCGAATCGCTCGGGATCGACATACACGTCATCGGCGTAGAGCACGCCGTTCTTCCCCTCACCGATATCCACGAAGGCTGCTTCCATCCCCGGCAACACGTTGCGCACCACCGCCAGGTAGATGTTCCCTACCAGTGAGATGCTGCCGGGACTCTCCGAATAGTACTCCACCAGGTCGGGACCCTCCATGATGGCCACCCTGGTCCCTTCCCCCACACTCACCAGAATCTTGCTTCTCAGCGAGGAAGGCCTGCTTTCCGGTGCCGAGGGAACGGTCTGGGAGACTGTCCCCGACCGCTGACTTGGCGCTGACCCTCGGGTCGTGGAGACACTGGGGCGGCGCTTCCCCGAACCCCTTGGCCGTGGCCGTGGCCGTTGCTTCGGACGCTTCTTTCTCTTGGGGGTCTTGGTAGCGGGGGCCGCCTTCGCAGCTATGCGGCGGATCTCCACCTCCGACCCATTGACCTGGCGCTTCTTTCGCGTCTCTACGAAGTCACCGCCGACCCGGCGGATTACCTCGGTTCCGCGCCTACGCCGAAACCTTCCCATTTACAGCCCTCCTGATTAAATTGCCGTAAGAAACGTGCCGCCCCCTCGACCTGCAAACCCCTGATCCTTCGGTTAATACCCGGACGGGAGGGGGGAGGACCCGAGAGTCCGACACCTAAAACTTGTCGTTTCGTGGGCCCAGAGCAAACGCGGCCAAGCCCATCGACCTTAAACATGCTACTCCCGCCCTTATTGCAAAGTGAAATCTTTTGATGAGAGGCGGACAGGTGTTACCGGAGGGGCTACCTCGCCAGGAGACTCCGCTCCCGGGAGACGCCGCCGAACCTGACACGGGAACGCAACCTCCAGACTGAGAGAGCAATCCCCACACCGGCCGCCGAAGCGAGATAGAAGGAACCTCCCCGGCTCAGGAAGGGCAAGGGGAGCCCGGTGATCGGCACCAGGCCCAGGGTCATCCCCACGCTGATGAATACGTGGAACATCAGCAAGGCCGCTACCCCCGTCGAGAGCAGGGACCCGTATTGATCGGACGCTGCCACCGCTATCCGCAGCAGACGCCACAGCAGGTAGCCAAAAGCCAGAAGGACGACCGACCCTCCCACGAATCCCAACTGCTCGCCCACCGCCGTAAAGATGAAGTCGCTCTCCTGTTCCGGTACCAGGCCCTGGTTGGTTATGGCGCCCTGGAAGAGCCCCTGTCCGGTCACCTGGCCCGAGGACATGGCCAGCCTGGCTTGTCGGATGCTCCAACCGAGCCCCTGGGGATCCAGGTCGGGGTCGACGAAGACCCGCAGCCGATCGATCTGATGCCCTGCCAACAGGTCGAAACGCCAAATCGTGGTCACAACTCCGACCGCCGCCAACGCCAGGATTGTCATCTGGGTACGGGTTGCCCCGGCCACGAACAGCATCAGCAGGACAATGAAGGGAAGCGACATCATGGTTCCCAGATCGGGCTGCAGGAAGATCAGCGCCATGGGAGGCGCCAGCAGCGCCAACGCATACCCCACTTTCCGCCAGGGCAATTGCTGGTAGCTCTCTTCCGGACCACGGCTGAGCAGGGAAGCCCAGGACATGACCAGCGCCAACTTGGTGAACTCGGCAGGCTGGATGTTCACCGGGCCAATGGTGATCCACCGTTGGACGCCCTTCACGGGATCGAACAGAAAGGCGGCCGCCAGGGCAACCATGCAGCCCAGATACAGCACCGGGATAAGAAACTGGTAGTTCCGATAGTCGACATGGCTGAGTACCACCATGCCGACCAAACCGATCAGCATGAACACCAGTTGACGCTCCGTGGAAGCCGACGGCAGCAACTCCTGCCGTTCCAGGGCGGTCCTGGTCACAGAGAAAATCATCAGCAGACCGAACCCCGACAACACCAGCACCACCGCCATCAGACCCAGATCGGGGCGGCCGATGCCCTCCTCCGTCATCCACCATCCGCGTGTCGGTCGAGAGTGCAGATTCATCAGTTGGTCTCTTCCCCGGCCTCGATCGGGTCCAGTTCCTCCCCCATCAGGTACTGCATTATGTAGCGTCCCATCGGCGCCGCCACCCTTCCTCCCGAGCCGCCCTGATCCACCAGCACCACCACCACCCACTTCGGGTTGTTGATGGGAGCAACCCCCACAAACCAGGCATGGCTATCCCGATTGGCCGAGGATTGGCCGGTTCCGGTCTTGCCGCCCACCAGATTCGCCGAGGACCCGAAGTCCGAGAACGCCCGACGGGCCGTACCGCTGGAAACCACCAGGTTCATGTCGGACAGCAGTGAGTCCACCACCGCGTCGGGAAGATCGATCTGGCTCTTTGCCTCCGGGAGGGCCGCCCACAGCAGCTCCCCGTCCGGAGAACGTACCTGGCTGACCACCCTGGGCGTCCAGACCGTCCCCCCATTGGCAAGCGCCCCATAGGAGACGGCGACCTGCAGGGGAGAGGCCAACATGTCGCCCTGTCCAATGGCCAGATTCATCAAGTCGCCTCCCAGCCAGGGACTGGCCAGAGACAGCCGTGCCGGGTCCAGGCGCACGGGCGCCGCCGGGTCCTCCAGTTGGATCTGCTTCCAGTTCTCGAACAACTCCCGGTCAGGAACGATCCCTGCCTGATCGCCGGAGAGATCGACCCCCGTGAAGGCCCCGTAGCCCAGCGAGCGGGCCATGTCCTGAAGAACGTCCTCGCGTGAGGTGTTGCCCCAGTTGCGCCACACGCCCAGCGCCACGTTGTAGAAGAAGATGTTGCAGGAGTGTTCAAAGGCTTCGTGGATGTCCAGCCATCCCAGTTCGGCCGGGTAATACCAGTCACGAAACACCTGGGGGCTTCCCTCATCGATGATCTCGGGCAGGATCAACTCCCCGTCGCAGTTGATCCGCCGGTTGACCAGGTCCACTCCCTCTATTGCCTCCGCGAAGGGTATGTCGTAGGTGAGGGCGGCCGTGTAGGTGATGGCCTTGAAGGTGGAGGCGGGCGGGTAGAGCCCCCCGACAACCAGGTTGAGAAAGGCCTTCTGGTCCGAGAGTCGGGCGAAGTCAGCCCTGTCGATCCCCCACACGAACTCCTGGGGGTCAAAGTCCGGATAGCTGGCCAACGCCAGTACCTCGCCGTTGGTGATGTCCATCACCACTCCCGCCGCTCGCTCGGTCGGGTTGAGGGCGGCCCTGGTCTCTCCCTCCTCGAGCGGCTGCTCTCTTTCCTCGTCCTTGATCAGGTTGGAAAGCTCGATCCCTTCCAGAAGGGCATCCTCCACCACCCTTTGCAACTGCTCGTCAATTGTCAGATAGAGCGTGGCTCCCGATTGCGGGGGGACCTCGGCCCGCTCCTCGGTGATCCGTCCGGCCTGGTTGACCCGATAGACACGCTCACCCGGCGTCCCCTGCAGCCATTCATCGTAGAACCCCTCCACTCCCAGTTTGCCGATGCGAACATTCGGATCAAGATGAGGGCGCTGCTGCAAGTCATCGGCGGAGGGAAACCCCAAGTGCCCGATCACATGGGACAGGGAACCACCCGCCAGATAGATCCTCTCCGGAAAGTTCTCGATCACCACCCCCGGAAAGGAGCGAAGTTGCTCTTCCAACTGGTAGGCGGTAGTCGTATCAACCACCGCCAGGGGAAACCGCTGGTTGACGCCCGCGTCGTCGTACAGGGCCTCTATCCAATCGGCGGGGACTCCCAGCCGGGCGGACAACCGGGCGATCGCCTCGTCCTTCTGGGAGGATTGGAGAAGTTGGCGGTCCATCACCACCATCGGAACCACCCGACTGGTAACCAGCAACTGTCCGTTGCGATCCCGGATATCGCCGCGGGGCGCCGGCGTGACAACCGAAACCAGCCCCTCGTTGTACGCGATCTCGGCCGCAGCCACGCCCTCGCCGACCTGCATGAACCAGAGGCGGATCCCCAAGAACCCGAAAAGCAGGGCGAAGATGGCCGCCACTACCGCGATCCGCTGCGATCCTCTCATTTGAGGGAGGGGACCCAGAGCCGACTCGAGAGGGGGAACAGCACCACGGCCAGCGCGAAATTGAGGACCGGAATCAGCGCCATTCTCCGCATGGTCTCCCAGATAGCCAGGGACCATTCCCCGAAGGCAATGCTTATCACCGTATGAACCGTGACGCCGGCCAGAGTCAACAGCAGAATCCGGAGGGCATTCACGAGGACACCCCGCCCTCCCTGCTCACGTGTCTGGGATGCTCCCCAGGCGACCAGGGTCATTGCGAAGGCCAGCAGTCCCATCACGGAGGTGCCCGATGCGTCCAGGAGCAAACCGCCCAGGAAACCCAGCAGGATGACCCCGTTGTCCCGAAGCCGGAAGGCGGCATACGCCACCACCATCATCACCAAATCAGGAGAGACTCCCCAAATCTGGAGCCTTCCCACCACCGAAGTTTGCAAAACCACCACCCCCACCACCACTGCCAGCCATGCAAAACCCCGCCCCCAGCGGACGGATCTTTGAAAGGGCAGGAAGGACGCCCCGCGGGGCAAGGACCTGACAACGCTCCGGGCCGCGTCCCTCCGGGAACGGTAGCGGCGAAGACGAAGCCGGCTACTCACTGGGCCCCGGTGGCCAGGACACCACCAACACCGCCCTCGCCCTCTGAGGATCAGAGAAGGGCTTGACCGTCCCGCGCAAGACCGATCCCACCACCTGGGCTTCTCCCACCAGGGAGCCAACCGGCAAGCCGGGAGGAAAGCTCACCGACAACTGGGATGTGACCACATCTTCACCCTCGGCGACTATCGGCGGGCTGTCAACCACCTCCAGACTGAGCAACTCCGATCCCACCTGCGGCCGCAGGACCCCGACACTACCCGCCACGAGCACCGTCAGACCCTCCACGTCAGCCGAAAGGGGTATCACGGTGGCGAAGTCCTCCGTCGAAGCCCCGACTCTCCCCAAAAGGTATCCGTTCTCATCCAGAACCGGGTTCCCCGGCACGACTCCCTCCTCCAGCCCCTTGTCAATCCTCAGGTGGAACTCGAAGCCCACCTGCCTCCCCACCACGTTCGCCAGGGTCCTCGTCTGTTCCACATCGGGGAGATCCAGGTCCACCAACCGCTCCAGGGAGTCCAGGCGGGCCAGTTGATCCTCGACCGCCGCCATCTCGGCTTGGGTTTCGGCCAGCTCCGCTCGCAATGCGGCATTCTCCGATCGCAGGGAGGCAATCCCTGCCAACCCCTCCACGGTCGCCACCAGCGGGTCAAAGACCTCCACCGCCATCCTCTGCAGCGGCACCAGCCAACTTCCCAGGCCCACTCGCAAGACTCCCCAACTGTCGGCCCTCACCTCCAGGGTGGCCAGCAACAGCGAGGCCACCAGCAATACCGAAAGCGCCAGGGTCCGGCCTCTGGACCTGAACTCATACACGGCGATTCCGTCGTTTTAGGTCAAACGCTGGACGTGATAGAAAGCACGTTTCTGAACGATTGCCTTTCCTCCAGGCACTTGCCGGCTCCCAACACCACAGAGAGCAGGGGGTTGGCGGACACCCTCACCTTGATCTTGATTTCCTTCTCCAACAACTCCTTCAACCCGGCCAGCAGGGCGCCTCCCCCGGTCACCAGGATCCCCTGGCCGATGATGTCGGATGCGATGTCAGGGTTGACGACGGTGAGAGTCTTCTTCACCGCGTCCACAATCTCGTCCACCGGTTGCTTGATCGCCTCCCGGATCTCCGAGGTGGAGACAACCACCTTGTCGGGCTGGCCGGTATGGACGTTGTGTCCCTGGATTTCGGCCATCCGGTTCTCACGGGGCCAGGCCGAGCCGATGGCGATCTTGAGATCCTCGGCGGTACGAGTTCCGATCCGAAGCCCCTTCTCATACTGGATCCACTCGATGATCGATTGGTCCATCGCGTATCCGGCCGTGCGGATGCTCCGGCCCGCAACCACTCCCCCCAGGGACAGAACGCCTATCTCGGTGGTTCCGCCTCCGATGTCCACCACCATCGAGCCCTTCGCCTCGGAGACCGGCAGGTCCTCTCCTATAGCGGCGGCCATGCTCTCTTCTATGACATAGGCCCTGCGCGCTCCGGCTTTGAATGCCGCATCCTCTGCGGCCCTGCGTTCCACCGTGCTGCTCTCCGAGGGTACGCAAATCACGATCTCGGGGCGATAGAACCACCTCGGCTGGACCTTCTTGACAAAGTAGCGAATCATCCTGGCGGTGGTGTCGAAGTCGGCGATCACGCCGTCCCGCAGAGGGCGAATGGCCGTAATCTGTGCCGGTGTCCGCCCGATCATGTGCTTGGCCTCGGCGCCCACCGCCAGCAGTTCTCCCGACCGAGAGTCGATGGCGACCACCGACGGCTCGCCCAACACCACCCCCTTCCCGCGCAAATACACCAGGGTGTTGGCAGTCCCGAGGTCAATTGCCATGTCCTGGCTGCCCAAAATCATGGAGAACATCTCATCTTCGGGTGCAACCCTAAGCGGCTACTCGGGATGATAACCGAACCACAGGGCTATCTCCCTCTTTGCGCTGGTGGAAGAGTCAGAGCCGTGCACCAGGTTCTGGGTGGTCTCCAAACCGAAGTCTCCCCGAATAGTGCCGGGTGGCGCCGTGGCCGGGTTGGTCGGGCCTATCAAGAGCCTGGCCACCGACACCGCCGATTCCCCCTCCCATACCATCGCCATCACCGGCCCTCCGGTTATGAAGGCGATCAGCTCCCCGTAGAAGGGACGGTCCCGGTGCTCGGCATAGTGATCACCGGCCAGTTCGGCGCCGACCGTTTGCATGCGGGCCTCCACCAGCCGCAGACCCTTCGACTCGAGCCGCCGGATAATCTCACCCACCAAGCCGCGCTCAACCCCGTCGGGCTTGACCATTACAAAAGTTCGTTCACATGCCATACGAAAAAGATTCTATTTGAGCCGGAGAGGGGATTCGAACCCCTGGCCTGCTCATTACGAGTGAGCTGCTCTGCCTGGCTGAGCTACTCCGGCCTACGGGACAAGGTTAGGCGCTCTCTCCCCCCGGCTCACCCGCTTCTACAGGCCTAGCAGCGTCCGAACCTCCCCCACCAGGTAGAGCGAGCCGGCCACCAGCACCCGCCCCCGGTCGCCGGCCAGCACGCACGCCTCACGGACCGCCTCGGCCGGGTCCTTGCACTCCTCGACATCCAGATCAGACACCTTCCTCACCCGCCGGGCAATGGACCGAGGGGAGAGGGCCCGAGAGTAGTCGACGCGGGTAGCCACCACCCTGTCGAGATGAGGCGCCAGGTGTCTGACCATCGTCTCCAGGTCCTTGTCCTTCATCATCCCCAGAACGCCCACCCACTTGCGGCTACCGAACTCCTCGGCCAGCGACTTGGCCAGCACCGAGCATGCCTCAGGGTTGTGGGCCCCGTCCAGGAGAATGGGCGTTGCGCCGACCGTGATCAGTTCCATCCGTCCCGGGACGGAGAGAGCAGAGAGCCCTGACCTCAACCTCTCACCGTCAAGACCTCCCTCCAGCCAGGATTCCGCGGCGGCCACCGCCACCGCCAGATTCCGGGTTTGATGACGGCCCCGTAAGGGGAGTTCCAGGTTCTCGTAAGACCCGTACAGCCCGTCCACCGTGACCGCCCATCCTCCTCCCGGCCTGGGAGAGACCGACCTGACACCGAAGTCCTTCCCGAGCCACACCACGTCGGCTCCGGCGTTTCGCGCCTTCCGCTCCACCACCGGAGCGGCTTCCGAGGGAATGGATCCGCATACCAGCCGCGCCCCCGGATCCATGATTCCCAGCTTCTCGGCTGCAATCTCGGGCAGGGTGTCCCCCAGGTACTCGGTGTGATCAAAGCTCAGCCCGGTGAGCACCGCAACTTCCGCCGACATCACATTGGTGGCGTCCAACCGTCCTCCCAAACCCACCTCCATCACCATTGCGTCGACCCCGGCCCGACGGAAGTGTCCAAAGGCGGCGGCGGTGGTCAACTCGAAGTAGGTGAGGGGACGGCCTCCGTCCGCCACCTCTTCGACGACCGTGTCGGCCACCTCGGATATGGCCTCGGCGAACTGGGCTTGGGTCAGGTCGCGGCCGTTCACGGCGATCCTCTCCTGCACCGTCTGGAGATGGGGGGAGATGAAGACGCCGGCGCTGTAGCCCTGGGTCAGGAGCACCCGTCCCGCCATCCTGGACGTGGAGGTCTTGCCGTTGGTACCCGCCACATGTATCGCCCGACAGCGGTCCTGCGGATCTCCCATCCGGGACATCACCGACCGCATGGGTTCCAAACCGAACCTCCTGCCCAGGCCTATGCAGGAGTCGAGATACTCAACCGCTTCGGTGTAGTTCATTCGCTAGAGCGCCTCGCGTCGCGAACGGAGAGAGCTTAGCCGACCCGAGGCCTCGGCCAGCTTCTCCCGTTCCTTCTCCACCACCGCGGCCGGCGCCCGCTCGGTGAAATTCCGGTTCGAGAGCTTTTGAGAGGACCGGGACACCTGGGTTTCGAGCCGGGCGATCGACCGGTCAAGGCGTTGGCGCTCGGCTTCGAGGTCCACCAGTCCCCGCACAGGGAGGTAGCCCTCCCACCGACCGGTGGGCAGATGGATGTGGCCGTCGCCAGGCGCCTCCGTCAAGGCGCTGATCTCCACCCCGACCATCTCCTCCACCATTTTCGCCACCCACCGGGGAGGTCCCCCGGTAACGCCCAGCGGGAGGGTCCGGCGATGGCTCAAACCCTGGGCCGCCCGGAATTGCCGAACACCCGAGACCAGAGCCTTCAGATCCTCCATTTCGGGAGCGGGATCGTAGACCGGCACCTCCGGCCAATCCGAGCCGGCCAGCAATCCGTCTCCCACCAGATGGGACCACAGCTCCTCCGTCAGGAAGGGGATGGCGGGATGAAAGAACTTGAGAAGGTCTCTCACCACCACACCCAGAGTCTGGCGGGTGGTCTCGGCCTCCTCGGGGCCGACCAGGGCCGTCTTGGACATCTCCAGGTACCAATCGAACACCTCTGCCCAGGCAAAGTTGTACAGGAGACCGTAAGCATCGGAGAACCGGTACTCGTCACAGAACCGGTCGAAACGGTCGGCCATCTCACCGAGGCCTGCCAACACCCAGCGATCCACCGGACCGGGATGGGCCGGATATCCGCCATGGGAGGGGACGCTTCCCCCGGGAACGTGCCGGAGGGTGTAACGGACCGCATTCCACAGCTTGTTTCCGAACCGACGCGTCCCCTCCACCCACTCCATGTCGAGCGGGACGTCCTGGCCGGGATTCGCCGCCTGGATCAGGGCCAGACGAAGCGGATCGGCCCCGTACCGATCAGCCACCTCCAGTGGATCGATGGTGTTCCCCAGGGACTTGGACATCTTGTGCCCCGCGCTGTCGCGCACCAGGCCATGAATTACAGTCTCTTTGAAGGGGACGTCCTCCAGGAAGCGAAGCCCCATTTTCAGCATCCGGGCCACCCAGAAGTAGATGATGTCGAAGCCGGTGATCAACACGTCGTTGGGATAGAACCTGGCCAGGTCTTCGGTCTCATCGGGCCACCCGAGGGTCGAGAAGGGCCACAACGCGGAGGAGAACCAGGTATCCAGGACATCGGGGTCCTGGCGGAGTTCTCCGGCTCCGCATGTCCCGCAGGCCTCCGGTGCGGTGCGGGCCACGGTCACATGGTCGGAGGAGCAGTACCAGGCCGGGATCCGGTGTCCCCACCAGATCTGGCGGGAGATGCACCAGTCACGCAGATTCTCCATCCAATGGAAATAGCTCTTCTCCCAATGGGCAGGGATGAAGCGGTTGTCCCCCTCTCTGACCGCCCCGATGGCGGGTCGCGCCAATTCGTCAACTCTCACAAACCACTGGGTGGACAGAAGAGGCTCCACCACTGTCTCGCAGCGGTAACACAGACCGACCGAGTGCCGGTAGGGCTCCCGGCCGACCAGCAACCCCTCCTTATCCAGGGCGTCGATCACCGCCTCCCTGGCTTCGAAGCGGTCCATCCCCGAGAATGGGCCCCCCGCCCGGGTGACGACCCCCTTGTCGTCCAGCACCAGCAGCTTCTCCAAGGACTGGCGTTCGGATATCTCGAAGTCCAGGGGATCGTGCGCCGGGGTGACCTTCACGGCCCCCGTCCCGAACTCCGGGTCGACACCGGGATCGGCCACCACCGGGATCGACCTGCCCATGAGGGGAAGCCGGATCGTTCTGCCAACCATCTCCCGGTAGCGGGAGTCACCGGGATGTACGGCAACACCGGTATCGCCCAACATCGTCTCCGCCCGGGTGGTGGTCACGGTCATCCCCCCGCCGCCGTCCGTGAACGGATAGAGGATCTGCACCAGTTCCCCGCCGGTGTCCCGGTACTCCACCTCTATCTCCGCCAGCGCCGTCTCACAACGCGGACACCAGTTGATTATCCGCTCCCCCCGATAGATCAGCCCGTCGGCGTAAAGGCGCACGAAGACCTCGACGACGGCCCGGGACAAGCCCTCATCGAGCGTGAATCGCTCCCGCGTCCAATCACAGGAGTTGCCCATTCTCCGGATCTGTTGGGTGATCCGCCACCCGTAGACGTCCTTCCACTCCCAAACCTGATCGATGAACGCCTCCCTACCGAGATCGAACCGGTTCAGACCCTTCTCCGCCAGGGACTTCTCCACCACATTCTGGGTGGCGATGCCGGCATGGTCCGACCCCGGCAGCCAGAGCACCGACCATCCCTGCATCCTCCGGCGCCGGGCTATCACATCATGTATGGCGTGATTGAGAGCATGCCCCATGTGCAGGGAGCCGGTTACGTTGGGAGGGGGGATCACCACGCAGAACGGGTCGCCGTCCGGTCGGTACTCGGGTCGGAAAACGCCGGCGGCCTCCCAGCGGGAGTACCAACGGGACTCGATCTCCGCGGGTTCGTAGACGTCATTCATAACGGGAGCCCTCCGGTCGCGGCAGCGACTCAGGCGGTCTGCTCACGATGGCGTTGTGACCGGGCGTCCCTGAGTGAGGCTACGTTTCCTTCTTGCACCATCAGGTGGTCCACAACCACCCTCCGGATATCGGAGCGGGTGGGAGCCTGGAACATGAGGTCGCGAAGCAGGTCCTCCATGATCGCTCGCAAACCCCGCGCGCCCGTCCCGCGGGCCAGCGCCTGGTCGGCTATCTCGTTGATCGCCTGGGGGGTGAAAATCAACTCGACGTCATCCAGGTCCAGCAGGTGGCGGTACTGCTTGACCAGGGCGTTGCGAGGCTCCTGGAGAATCTTGACGAGATCGTCGACAGAAAGGGGATGGACCGCGCTCAACACCGGCAGGCGCCCTATGAACTCGGGGATCAGGCCGTATCTGATGAGGTCCTCGGGAAGCACCCGGCGCAGCAGGTCTCCGTTGTCCCGATCGTTGCGCGACTTGATGTCGGCCCCGAATCCCACCGACCCGCTCCCCACCCGGCGGGCGATGATGTCCTCCAGGCCGTCGAAAGCCCCTCCGCAGATGAACAGAATGTCGGTGGTGTCGAGTTGGAGGAACTCTTGGTGGGGGTGCTTTCGACCTCCCTGAGGCGGGATCGAGGCCACGGTCCCTTCCAGGATCTTCAGCAATGCCTGCTGGACTCCCTCCCCCGACACGTCCCTGGTGATGGACGGATTGTCCGCCTTGCGGGCCACCTTGTCTATCTCGTCGATGTAAACGATGCCGGTCTGAGCCAGTTTCAGGTCGTAGTCTGCTGCTTGCACCAGCCTCAGGAGGATGTTCTCAACATCTTCGCCCACATATCCTGCCTCGGTGAGGGCGGTGGCGTCGGTTATGGCGATGGGAACGTTCAGTTGCCGGGCCAGGGTCCGGGCCAGAAGCGTCTTCCCCGAACCGGTCGGCCCGACCAGGAGTATGTTGGATTTCTCCACTTCAACATCCGAATGAGCGCGACTGCCGAGCCGGAGACGCTTGTAGTGGTTGTAGACCGCCACCGCCAGGGACCTCTTGGCCACATCCTGGCCGACCACGTAGGAGTCGAGGTACTTGTAGATATCGGTGGGATTGGGTACTTCCTCTATCCGGTGACTCTCGGTGGAGGTCTCCTCATCGATGATCTCGTTGCAGAGATCGATGCACTCGTTGCAGATGTAGACACCTGGGCCTGCAATCAACTTCAAGACCTGTTTCTGGGATTGTCCGCAGAAACTGCACTTGAGGAGATCTGCTCCTTCTCGTACCACCGAACCGACCTCAGTCGTTTCCGACCGCGGTGAGGGTCTGGCGGGTGAGCACCTTGTCGATCACGCCGTATTCGGCCGCCTCATCCGCCATCATCCAGAAGTCCCGATCGGTGTCCCGGGCTACCTTGTCCAACTCCTGGCCGGTGTGATGGGCCAGTATCTTGTTGGTCTGCTCTCTCATCTGGAGGATCAGCCGGGCCTGGATCTCTATGTCGGTGGCCTGGCCCTGGGCCCCACCGTGTGGCTGGTGAAGCATCACGCGGGCGTGGGGCAAGGCGTAACGCTTCCCCTCTGCGCCCCCGGCCAGCAGCACCGCCGCCGCCGAAGCGGCCATCCCCATGCAGACGGTGCTGATGGCGGGTCTCACGTACTGCATGGTGTCGTACAGGGCAAAGAGAGAGGTCATCTGTCCGCCCGGTGAGTTTATGTACAGGAAGATGTCCTTGTCGGGGTCCTCGCTCTCAAGGTGCAACATCTGGGCCATGATCAGGTTGGCCACCGTGTCGTCGATCGGGGTCCCCAGAAAGACGATCCGGTCTTTCAGCAGCCGGCTGTAGATGTCAGAGGTGCGTTCTCCCCTGCTGGTCTGCTCCGTGACGTGGGGCAGGGGGATGTATCCGTGGATGGGATCGCCAGAGAAGGGCTGCTCAGTCGGGATCCGGGTCATTTATTACCTCCGCTTCGTAGACGGTCTCTCCTGGGCCGTCGCCTGTGTCTAGATTCTCGGCCTGTTCAAACCAGGCCCTCACCCATGAAGGCGGCTCAACCTCAACCGGCTGACCATCGTCGTCGACCGGCTGGACCTGCATGGCAAGGAAGGCCTGCGCCCTGGTTCGGAGCATATCACTCCGGATCTGCTCGGGGTGACCACTTTCCCCCATGTGCCGCAGGAACGCTTGGGGGTCCTCCGCGTCCTCGGCCGCCCTCTTCAGGGTTTCGGCCAACTCGTCGTCGTCGACCACCAGGTCCTCGGAGTCGACCACCGCATCTATCAATATCCGCGACTTGAGGCCTGCCACCGCCTGGCCTCTCAGTCCCTCCAGGAACTGCTCATGGGTGATCCCCACCCTCTCCAGGTAGGTCATGTAGTCGGTCTTGGCCCTCTCCAGGGAAGAGAGATGATTGCGAAACAACAACTCCATCTGAGCTGATTCCAGACGCTCCGGCAGGTCCAGTTCCAACTCGGAGGTGAGTTCAGCCATGGTCTCGGTCGCCAGCATTCTCCACTGGGTCTCGATGCGTTGGGTCTCCAACTCCCCACCCATCTCCTCGCGGAGATCCTCCAGGGACTCGTGCCCGGTGTACTCCGACGCCCAGGCATCGTCGAGGTCGGGCAGGGAACGGGACTGCACCTCGACGATCCGGATCTGGTACAGGCCTTCGGTCGGTTCCCCGTCGTTCTCACCGGAGGTCTCGGACGGCTCTGCATCGTCGGTGGCGTGGGCCTGGGAGGAAAGCCATTCGGGCAGGGGAGCTGCGATGTCGACTTCATCCCCCGCCTCCTTCCCCACCAGCCCCTCGTCGATCCGGGCGTTCAGTCTCTCCGAGCCCACTTCGTAGCTGAAGCCGTCGAGCGCCAAGGATTCGACCGAGCGGTCCCCATCCAGCGCCGTCATGTCGATCACCACGTAATCGCCCTTCTCTACGGCCCGGTCAACCGTCTGGAGAGGGGCGTACATGTGGCGAAGCTGCTGGAGACGGGCGTCCACCTCGTCTGAGACCGGTGGCAGGGTCCTCACCTGGATGGTCCTCCCCCGGTAGTCGGGAACCGACTCCAGACGAGGCCAGGTGGTGACTCTCACCTCCACCCTCACCGATCCGTTTGCGCCGTCGGTGACCGATTCCAGGAGGGGCGGGACCACCGGGGCGATCTCGGTCTCCGAAAGGATCTCCCCCACCCGGGGAGGGACAAGTTCCTCGAGGGCGTCTGCTCGTATCCGCTCGAAACCCACCTGGTTCTCCACCAGCCGCCGCGGCGCCTTGCCAGGGCGGAAACCCGCGATGTTCACCTGGCGGGAAATCTGGCGCGAAGCGCGGTTCATCGCCTGATTGAGGTCCGAAGGAGAAATCTCGAAGGAGACCATTTTCTCGAACGGACCGGCATCCACCAAAGAAGCTCCGGCCGTCATAGGATCGGGATGGTATTCATGTGAACCTCGACAAAGGACGATTGGGACGACCGAGGGGACTTGAACCCCCGTCCTCCAGGGCCACAACCTGGC
>JAPPFC010000020.1 GCA_028824015.1 bacterium | reverse complement strand
TTCGTGAGGGTGGTCGTACGGTGGGTGCTGGTCGGGTGACCAAGATCACCAAATAGGCGGACAGTCCGGGTTTACTAAACAAGAAAAGAAAGAAAAAGAAAAACCAACAGAATAAGACAGAAGAAAACACCGAAGAACAGTAGAAACACTTCATGGATGAATCTCACAAGATCCGCATAAAGCTAAAGGCTTACGACCACCAGAGCGTGGACGAGTCGGCGCGGAAGATCGCCGCCACGGTAACTCGTACCCAGGCAAAAATAAAGGGTCCTGTTCCTTTGCCCACCGAGATTCATCGCTACTGCGTTATTAGAGGACCGCATGTGGACAAGGATTCCCGAGAGCACTTCGAGATGCGAATCCACAAACGCCTGATCGACATTCTCGACCCGACCGCCAAAACGGTGGACTCGCTGATGCGTCTCGATCTTCCCTCCGGAGTAGAAGTGGAGATAAAGCTGTGAACACCATTCTTGGCACCAAGCTCGGGATGAGCCAGATATTCAACGAGTCGGCCCAGGCCGTGCCGGTCACCGTGATCAAGGCCGGGCCATGCCGGGTGGTCCAGATCAAGACCGCCCAGAAGGATGGCTACGAGGCTGTGCAACTTGCTTTGGAGACAGCCCGCAGCGCCAAGGTGGGAAGAGCGTTGGCCGGTCATTTCGCCAAGGCGGGGGTGGATCCATCCCCCCACCTGGTGGAGACTCAGGTGGAGGACTCCGAACAGTTCGAACCTGGTGCGACGATCGACGTGGAGGCGGTCTTCCAAGAGGGTGTGCGGGCCGATGTGACCGGGGTCTCCAAGGGCAAGGGCTTTCAGGGAGTGATGAAGCGACACAACTTCTCCGGACAGTGCGCCAGTCACGGCAACCACAAAAAGCACCGGGCCGGCGGGGCGATCGGCGCCTGCGCCACCCCCTCGCGGGTCTTCCGGGGAAAGGCCATGCCCGGCCGCATGGGGGCCCAGCGCACCACCGTTCTCAATCTCGAAGTGGTGAAGGTGCTTCCTGAAGAGGGCCTCTTGCTTCTGAGGGGAGCCGTGCCCGGTCCCAAGGGAGGTCTGGTCCTGGTAAGAAGGGCGGTGAAGGCCGGTGGTTGAGGTAACCGCTCCTCTTTATGACCGCGAGGGAGTTCTCCAGGGAGAGACTCCTCTCGATCCGTTGGTATTCGGTATCGAGCCCAACCTCCCGGTCCTCCACCAGGTGGTCACGGCCCAGATGGCCGGTAGGCGCTCGGGAAGCGCTTCCACCAAGACCCGGGCCCAGGTCAGGGGCGGGGGCCGCAAGCCCTGGCGGCAGAAGGGGATCGGAAGGGCCCGCCACGGCTCGATCCGTTCCCCCATGTGGCGAGGGGGAGGCGTGGCCCACGGCCCCAAGCCTCGCAGCTATCACCAGCGGACTCCGGCAAAGATGCGCCGGCTGGCGCTTGTGAGCGCTCTATCGGCCCGGGCGTCGGAGGGCGCCGTTCACACCGTGGTTCCCCTGGAATGGGAGACGCCCCACACCAAGACGGCCCTCGCCCTCCTGAGGGCGATCGGACTGGAGGGCAAGACCCTGGTGGTCGTCGAGCGGCGAGACGGAACCGAGGAGCTGTCCTTTCGGAACCTCCCCGATGTTCGGATAGCCGAAGCCCGGTACGTCACTCCATACGACGTGCTGTGGTCCCGGCACCTGCTGTTCTGTGCGGGCACCTGGGGTGCGTACGGCTCTCCGGAACCGCTGGAGGCCAAGGCGTCATGAAGTACCCGCACGACGTGATCCTGGGACCGGTCGTCTCCGAGAAGTCATTCGACCTCATCGAGTCCAACAACACCTACTCCTTCCTGGTGGATCCCCGGGCCAACAAGACAGAGATCCGCCAGTCGGTGGAAACCATCTTCGATGTAGAGGTGCTCTCGGTCAACACCTACAATCGGCGGGGTAAGCGCAAGCGCACCCGTCGCACCATGGGAAGACGCAAAGACACCAAGCGGGCCCTGGTGAAACTGGCCGACGACCACTCGATCGATTTGTTCGGGGTGTAAAGACATGGCAGTGATAAAACGCAATCCCACTTCTCCCGGCCGGCGCTTCCAGACCGTCTCCGATTTCTCTGAGATCACGCGCAGTCGTCCCGAGAAGTCCCTTTTGGCTCCCCGGCCTTCCAAGGCGGGGCGCAACAGCCATGGACGGATCACCTCCCGCCATCGGGGGGGAGGTCACAAGCGCCGTTATCGGGTCATCGATTTCCGGAGAACCAAGGACGGCGTGCCCGCCAAGGTGGCTGCAATCGAATACGACCCCAACCGCAACGCCCGGATAGCCCTGCTCCACTACGTGGACGGAGAGAAGAGGTACATTCTCGCCCCGGTGGGAGTGGGTGTGGGGGACCGGATCAGTTCCGGACCAAAGGCCGAGATTCGCCCAGGTAACGCCATGGCCCTCCGCAACATCCCGGCTGGAACCACCGTTCATGCGGTGGAGATCCGACCCGGTGGGGGCGCCAAAATCGCCCGGGCGGCGGGATCGTCGGTGCAACTCATGTCCAAGGAAGGGGGAATGGCCCTGCTCCGGCTTCCCTCCGGGGAGATGCGCATGGTTCCCATGGACTGCCGCGCCACCATCGGTCAGGTAGGCAACACCGAGGCCGAATTGGTGAAGCTGGGCAAGGCGGGCCGGAATCGGTGGAAGGGCGTGCGCCCCCAGACCAGGGGAGTGGCTATGAACCCCATAGACCACCCGCTGGGCGGGGGAGAGGGAAAGTCTTCGGGAGGACGGACGCCGGTCAGCCCCTGGGGCAAGCCGGAGGGACGCACCCGCAAGAAGAACAAGCAGAGCAACAAGTACATCGTTCGCCGTCGTTATGCCAAGGGTCGGAGGTAGTCGTGGGCAGAAGTTTGAAGAAGGGCCCTTTCGTGGACGACCATCTGTTGGAGAAGGTCGAGGAACTCAACTCGGCGCGCCAGAAGAGGGTGATCCGCACCTGGAGCCGGCGGTCCACGGTGATACCGGCCATGATCGGCCACACCATCGCCGTCCATGACGGACGCCGTCATGTGCCCGTCTATCTGACCGAGTCGATGGTCGGCCACAAGTTGGGAGAGTTCGCTCCCACCAGGACCTTTCGCAAGCATCCGGGCGGCAAGCGGGAGAAGGTGGTGAGGAAGAAGTGAGGACCCAGGCCCGCGCCCGTTTCTTGCGTCACTCCCCGTACAAGATGAGGCGGGTGACCGATCTGGTGCGGGGAAAGCCGGTCTCCGAGGCACGGCACGTTCTGGCGGCCGTCAACCGGGGCGCCGCTCCCGCCATTCTCAAGGTGTTGAACTCGGCGGTTGCCAACGCCGAGAACAATCTGGAGTTGGATCCCGATGATCTGACCGTGGAAGCCGCATACGTGGATGAGGGTCCCACGCTCCGGTCCTACCGGGCCCGGGCGAGAGGTCGGGTTGCCCGGATTCGCAAGCGCACCAGCCATCTGACCATCGTCGTGGCCGACTCCGAGTACGACGGAGAGGAGATCTAATGGGGCAGAAGACCCATCCCTACTCGTTCCGTTTGGGGGTCGTGACCGACTGGAAGTCCAAGTGGTACTCGGACCGGGACTACGTGAACCTGGTCAACGAGGATTGGCAGATACGCGACTATCTGCGGGGAAGGCTCATGCGAGGGGCGGTCTCCCGCATCGAGGTTGAGAGGACCCGCGACCGGGTGGTGGTGGAGATCCATACCGCCCGACCGGGGGTGGTGATCGGCCGCCGCGGGGCCGAAGCCGAGCGGTTGCGAAAGGGCCTGGAGAAACTCACCTCCAAGTCGATCAAGCTCAACATCATCGAGGTCAAGGATCCGGAACTGGACGCTCAACTCCTCGCGCAGGGGATTGCCGACCAGTTGGAGAACCGTGTGTCTTTTCGCCGCGCCATGAAGCGCGCGCTGGGCACAGCGCGAAAAGCAGGCGCCCAGGGAGTGCGAGTGGAGTGCAAGGGCAGACTGGGCGGGGCCGATATGGGTCGCAGGGAATGGTATTTGGAAGGCCGGGTTCCTCTCCACACCATCCGGGCCGACATCGACTACGGGGTGGCGACCGCCCACACCATGGTGGGAACCATCGGCGTGAAGGTGTGGATCTACAAGGGCGACGTGTTCAAGGCCCCCTCCTCGGGCGAGAAGATAGCCGCAGAGGTGGCCCTGGCGGCCGGCGGTCCTACCAGGCGTCGCCGCACTCCCGCCAAGGCGCGCGCCGAGGCCGCAGCCGGAGGAAGAAAGGGCCCGCGTCTGATCGAGGCGGGCGGGGGCAAGCGCCCGGTCCAGCCTGCGGCGCCCAAGCGGGATGGTCGCAAACGCATCATCGAGGCGGGCGGCGGCCGCAAGCGGGCCGCACAGGACACAGACGACATGTGGGAGATGGAAGACTCCGAAACGGGCGCCCCGGCGGCCGACGCCCCGACGGGCGAGGAGGATTCATCGGAGGAGCGTTCCTGATGTTGATGCCCAAGAGAACCCGTCACCGCAAGGTCCACAGGGGCCGGAGAAGGGGAGTCGCCAAGGGCGGCACCAAGGCGAATTTCGGAGAATACGGCTTGCAGGCCCTGACCGCGGGGTGGGTCACCGCCCGCCAGATCGAGTCCGCCCGCGTGGCGATAACGCGGTCGGTGAGACGAGGCGGAAGGGTGTGGATAACCATCTTTCCCGACAAGCCGGTGACCGCCAAACCGGCCGAGACCCGTATGGGGTCGGGGAAGGGTAACCCGGAGTTCTGGGTGGCGGTGGTCAAGCCCGGCCGGATCATGTTCGAGTTGGGTGGGGTGCCGGAGCATCTTGCCCGGGAAGCGATGCGCAAGGCCGGACACAAGCTTCCCGTGAAGACCAGGTTTGTAGCCAGGGAGGAAGCATGAGTCCGGCCGAGTTGCGGGAAATGAACTATCGGGAGCTCACCGAGAAGCTTGCTGAGTCCAAGGAGGAGCTTTTCAACCTCCGTTTCCAGTTGGCCACCAACCAACTGGACAACACCGCCCGCCTGAAGGCGGTGAAGAAGACCGTGGCCCGGATTCGCACCATTCTCCGACAGAGGGAGATAGAGCTCTGGTATGCCCAGCAGGAGGCTTCGGCCCATGAGTGACCGGCAAAGACGCAAGAGCCGGGTGGGCGTGGTCACCTCGGATCGACGGGACCGGACCATCTCGGTCAGGGTTGCCACCTCCTACAAGCATCCCCGCTATCACAAGGTGGTTCGAAAGACCCGCCTCTACCACGTTCACGACCAGGACAACGACGCTCGGACCGGCGACACGGTGCGGATCGTGGAGACCCGTCCCATCTCCCGCCAGAAGCGTTGGAGGATGACCGAGATACTGGAGCGAGCCAAGTGATTCAGAAAGAGAGCCGGCTGCGGGTGGCTGACAACACCGGCGCCCGCTCCGTGCTGTGCATAGGAATGCTGGGCGGCACCCGGCGCCGCTATGCGCGGGTGGGGGATGAGATCGTGGTCACCGTGAAGGAAGCTGTTCCCGGGGGAGTGATCAAGAAAGGGGAGGTGGTCCGGGCAGTGGTGGTGCGTACCCGCAAGGAGCGCCGCCGGCCCGACGGGACCTACATTCGCTTCGATGACAACGCTTGTGTGATCATCGATCCCCAACGCCAGCCCCGCGGCACCCGGATCTTCGGCCCGGTGGCCCGCGAATTGCGAGAGAAGCGGTTCATGCGGATCGTCTCTCTGGCCCCGGAGGTCCTATGAAGTTGCGGACCGGAGATCGGGTGAAGATCATCGCCGGCAAGGACGTCGGTCGGGAGTCGAGAGTCTCGCGGGTGATTCCCGGCAGGAACAAGGTGATCGTGGAGGGAGTGAACACCGCCAAGCGCCATCAGCGTCCCCAGAGCGGGACCATGCAGGGCGGCATCATCGACAAGGACATGCCCATCGACGCCTCCAATGTGATGATCGTTTGCGAGGAGTGCGGACCCACCAAGATAGGGAAGCGTTTCGACGAACGCGGCAAGCACCGGGTGTGCCGAAGGTGCGGAGGTGACCTGTGAGCCAGGCCAACGGCGCCGCCTCTCCCCGGCTCAAGCATCGCTTCCTCTCAGAGGTCGCCTCGGCTCTCCAGGGCGAACTGGGCCTGGCCAACCCCATGCAGGTTCCCCGTTTGGAGAAGATCGTGGTGAACATGGGGATCGGGGAAGCGGTCAGGGATCGCAAGCAGGTCGACAACGCCCTCTCGGAGTTGGAACTGATCACCGGACAGCGTCCCCGTCTGAACAGGGCCCGCAAGTCGGTGGCCGGGTTCCGGATAAGAAAGGGGATGCCGGTGGGTATCTCGGTGACGCTTCGGGGAGATCGCATGTGGGAATTCTTCGACCGTGTGATGTCGATCGCCATTCCCAGGGTGCGGGACTTTCGAGGCATGAACCCCAGGTCCTTTGATGGAAGAGGCAACTATTCTTTCGGCTTCGACGAGCAGTTGGTCTTTCCCGAAATACATTACGACCAGGTGTCGGAGACCCGGGGAATGGACATCACTATCTGCACTACCGCAGACCGCGATGACCATGCCCGCGCCTTTCTGGCGGCTTTCGGGTTTCCCTTCCGGGTCAGAGAGTCTTTGTACTAAGGAGTTTCGAGTGGCGCGTAAATCCCTCATTGCCAAAGCCAAACGCCCGCCCAAGTACAAGGTGCGAGCCTACAACCGGTGCCGCCGGTGCGGCCGGGCGCGCGCCTTCCTGCGTGACTTCGGAATGTGCAGGATATGCGTGAGGGAACTGGCCTCCCGCGGGGAGTTGCCAGGAGTCAGAAAGGCTTCGTGGTAGCGATGATGACCGATCCGGTGGCCGACATGCTGACTCGCATCCGCAACGGAATCTCAGCCCGCCACCCTCACGTGGAGATGCCTTCCTCGAGGCTCAAGGAACGGATTGCCCGCATTCTGGCCGCCGAGGGCTTCGTGGACGGGTTCGCCGTTGCCGGGATGGATGACACCAAGCCCCACCGTACGTTGAAGATAGAACTCCGGTACACCGAGGACAAGCTCTCCGCCATCTCCGGTCTCCGCCGGATCTCCAAGCCGGGCCATCGCCGCTACAGCGGCTCGACGGACATCGGCCGCGTGCAGGGGGGCATGGGAGTGGCGATCGTCTCCACTTCCCAGGGACTGCTCACCGACCGCGAAGCCCGCCGGAGGCGGCTGGGCGGCGAGATCCTCTGCGAGGTGTGGTGATGAGCAGAGTGGGTATGGCTCCGATACCGATCCCCGCCGAGGTGGACCTTACGGTGGAGGGATCGTCGGTGGTGGTGAAGGGTCCCATGGGCGAGTTGTCCCGGACCTTCCATGAGCGGGTGAGGATCGATGTCTCCGACAGCCAGGCGCTGGTGAGCCGGGTGGATGAGTCCCGGATGTCGCGATCGCTCCATGGATTGTCCCGCACGCTCCTGGCGAACATGGTCACCGGGGTGGTGCAGGGTTATCAGAAAGAACTCACCATTGTGGGAGTGGGTTACCGGGCACAGTCGCAGGGAGACCGCCTGGTTATGCAACTGGGGTTCAGCCACCCGGTGGAGATACCGGCTCCCGAGGGAATCACCTTTGAAACCCCTGCTCCCACCCGGATCATCGTGAAGGGCATCGACAAGCAAAAAGTCGGCCACATTGCGGCCGACATCAGGCGTGTTCGCCCTCCCGAGCCTTACAAGGGAAAGGGCATCCGCTACGTCGACGAGAAGGTGCGTCGCAAGGCAGGTAAGGCGGGAAGAATATGAGGTCAACACGGACCGCGGCCAGATTGCGCCGTCATCGGCGCGTGCGCAAGAAGATCAGGGGCAGCGCCAACCGGCCCCGCTTGGCGGTGTTTCGTTCCAACCGCTATATATACGCCCAGGTCATCGACGATGATCGGGGCCACACGGTGGCGGCGGCATCTTCCCTGGAGCCGGAGCTTCGCCAACGCTCCCTGACCGTTGAGACGGCTGGTGAGGTGGGGAAACTCCTGGCGGGACGAAGCCTCGAGGCGGGGGTCGATACCGTGGTCTTCGACCGGGGCGGCTACCGGTTCGGGGGAAGGGTGCGGGCCCTGGCCGAAGCCGCCCGCGCCGACGGACTGAGTTTTTGAGGTAGCCGATGGCAGAGATACAACAGTACGAAGAGAGGGTCATCAAGATCAGCCGGGTGGCCAAGGTGGTGAAGGGCGGCCGCCGGTTCTCCTTCACGGCCCTGGTGGCGGTGGGCGACGGCGCCGGCCGGGTGGGAATTGCCCACGGCCGGGCCAAGGAAGTGCCGGTAGCGATCCAAAAGGCTATGGAGATGGCGCGCCGTTCCATGGTCACCGTCCCCATGACCGGCGTGACGGTGATTCACCAGACCATCGGCAAGCACGATGCGTCCCGGGTGCTGATCAAGCCTGCTTCCCCGGGGACGGGCGTGATCGCAGGCGGGGCGGTCCGCCAGATCCTGGAAGCGGCGGGCATCAAGGACGCCCTGGCCAAGTCGCTGGGTTCCCCGTCCCATCTCAACGTGGCCAGAGCCACCATGAACGCCCTCATGGGCCAGCGCCGTCCCGATGAGGTGGCCCGTCTGCGGGGGAAGCGTCCCGAGGAGTTCGTTCCTCCCGCCCTGCTCGACGCTTATCGCTCAACCGAGGCGATGCGCGCCGCCCCCAAGGAGGTCCGATGAGCGAAGAGAGGACCCTTCGGGTCACCCTCCGTCGAAGCGTGATCGGCGAGAAGCCGAAGACCCGCCGGACCGTCCGCGGACTGGGTCTCTGCCGCATCGACCACACCGTCGAACACGCCGACCGGCCGGAGATCCGAGGGATGATTCACCGGGTCCGCCACCTGGTGGAAGTGGAGGAATCCCATGGCTGACCGATTGATGCTGCACGATCTCAAACCCGCTCCGGGGTCCCGGAAGAGCCGGGTCCGCATGGGCAGGGGAGGCTCCGCCAGGCGAGGCAAGAAAGCCGGCCGGGGCACCAAGGGCATCAACGCCCGCAACAAGCTTCGGCCCGGATTCGAAGGCGGCCAGACGCCCCTGGCGCGCCGTCTGCCCAAGCTGAAGGGATTCAATAACCCCAACCGGGAGGAGTTCGCGGTGGTGAACCTCGGAGCGCTCTCGGGCTTTGACCAGGGTTCGGTGGTGACTCCCGCCACTCTGCGGGACACCGGCCTCGCCAAGCGGCGGGGAAAGATCAAGATCCTGGCCGAGGGGGAGCTTTCATCGGCCATTACCATCGAGGCTCATGCCTTCAGCGCCGCCGCCCGGCGGAAAATCGAAGAAGTCGGCGGGAAATGGGAGATAGTCGGCTGATGTCGACCGCCTCCGGCCGGTCGGGAGCCACCTGGTCATGCTGAACATCTATCGCAACATGTTCAAGGTCCCCGACCTGCGGGGAAAGATCCTCTTCACCCTCGCCATCTTCGGCGTCTACCGTCTGGGGGCCACCATACCGGTGCCCGGCATCGACCTTGACGCGGTGCAGGCCTTCCAGGAGCAGCAGCAGGCGGGCGGAATCTACGGTCTCCTCAACCTGTTCTCGGGAGGAGCATTGGAGCAGTTTTCGGTCTTCTCACTGGGGATCATTCCTTACATAACCGCTTCAATCATGATGCAGCTTCTGACGGTGGTCATTCCCAAGCTGCAGGCCCTGCAGGATGAGGGCGAGGCCGGCCGCAAGGTCATCACCCAATGGACCCGGTACACAACCGTGGTCCTGGCGCTCATCCAGTCCACGGGCTTCACTTACCTCTTCCACGTCGGCCGGTTCACGAACGGCATCGACCTGGTGCCCAACTACACCCCGGGCCGGGTGGCCCTGATCGTGCTGACCATGACCGCCGGGACCGCCTTCGTGATGTGGCTGGGCGAGCAGATCAGCCAGCGGGGGATCGGCAACGGCATGTCGCTGATCATCTTCGTTTCCATCCTCAGCCAGTTCCCCTTCGTGTTCGGCCAGATCTGGGGCCAGACCGCGGCGGTAGGCCTGGTGTTGCGGTTCCTGGTCATCATGCTGGTCTTCCTGGTGGTGATCGTCACCATCATCTATGTTGATCAGGGTCAGCGTCGCATCCCGGTCTCCTTTGCCAAACGGGTCCGCGGCCGGCGGGTGATGGGAGGCCAGAGCACTTACATCCCCCTCAAGGTGAACACCGCCGGGGTGATCCCAGTGATCTTCGCAACATCGATGCTGCTCTTCCCCTCGCTGCTGGTTACCGCCATCCCCTCCGACGCTGCGTGGGTGCAGGGTCTCTACCGATGGGTGGACGAGAATCTGGGCGGCGGCGGCCAGATCACCTGGTGGTATGTGTTCCTCCTCTTCTCCCTGATCATCTTCTTCACCTACTTCTACAACGCCATCCAGTTCGACCCCACCCGTCAGGCCGAGATGCTGCAGCGCCAGGGCGGGTTCATCCCCGGGGTGCGCCCCGGCGGCCAGACCGCTTCCTACCTGGGAAGGATTCTCAACCGGATCACCCTCCCCGGCTCGGTCTTCCTGGCGGTGATAGCGGTGCTGCCCGCCCTGGCGGGACTGCTCTGGAATATCCCGATCAGCTTCTCGGGAGTCTCCATACTGATCGTGGTGGGCGTGGCCCTGGAGACCATGAAGCAGATCGAGAGCCAGCTCACGATGCGCAACTACGAGGGCTTCCTCACTTGACGACCCGGGGTTCCAACCCATGAGGCTGTTGTTCTTGGGTCCCCCCGGCGCAGGGAAAGGCACTCAGGCGGAGCGGGTGGCCCAGAGATTGGGGATTCCTCACATCTCGACGGGGGAGATGTTCCGCTCCCACGTCTCTTCCGGCACCGATCTGGGCCGGAGGGTCAAGGCCCTCATGGAGGCGGGAGAGTACGTTCCCGATGAGGTCACCGGGCAGATGCTGGCCGGCCGGTTGACGGAGTCCGACTGCGCCGAGGGGTTCATACTGGATGGCTTTCCCCGCACCCTTCCGCAGGCGGAACTCCTGGACCGCCTGCTGGCGGACGACCCTCTGGACCGGGTGGTCTCCCTGGAGGTCGACAGCCGGGTTCTCCTGGAGAGAATGATGGCCCGGGGTCGGGCGGACGACACCCCGGAGACGATCCGTCGCCGGCTTGAGGTTTACGAGGCCCAGACCGCCCCGCTTCTCGATCTGTACGGTCGCAGGGGGTTGGTGAGGACGGTGGAGGGATCGGGCCGGATACCCGAGATCTCCGAGCGGATCATCGAGGCGCTCGGATGACCCTGCACCTGCGGCGCCCGACGTGATAACTTTCAAGACGCCCGCCCAGTTCAGAAAGATGGAGGCGGCGGGACGCTGCGTGGCCAAGGCCCATGAAGCCGTGCGCTCGGCCGCCGGCCCGGGGGTCACAACCCTCGAGTTGGACCGGATTGCCGAGAAAGTGATTCGAGGCGAGAGATGCGTCCCTTCCTTCCTCGGATATCGCGGCTATCCCGCCTCGATTTGCGCATCCCCCAACGACGTGGTGGTCCACGGCATCCCCGACAATCGCCGGCTGCAGGAGGGGGACCTGCTGTCGATCGACATTGGAGCCATCTACCAGGGATTCCATGGAGATGCGGCCTGCACCTTTCCGATAGGAGAGGTCACCCCCCAGGCGTCCGCGCTGTCGGCCGCCGCCGAGGAAGCCCTGTGGAAGGGTCTCGGCAAGGCTCGCCCCGGGGCGCGGATCGGCGACATCGGTGCAGCGGTGGAGGCGGTGGCCCGCCGGGACGGCTATGGGGTCGTGGAGGGCTATGTCGGACACGGGATAGGTCGCGAGATGCACGAGAAGCCCGACGTTCCCAACCTGGGCGTGGCGGGCCGGGGAGTGCGATTGCGTACGGGGATGGCCCTGTGCATCGAGCCCATGTTCAACCTGGGGAGCGCGGCCACCCGGGTGGACCGGGACGCATGGACGGTCCGGACCGCCGACGGGTCGCTCTCGGCCCACTGGGAGCACACTGTGTGCCTCACTCCCGACGGGCCGCTGGTGACCACAGCCGCCGCAGCAATTAATTTGCTAGAAGCCACCCCACTCCGCTAAAATGTGTCCGGTTGGCGCAATTAACTTTGAATGACTGAAGACGATTCTGTCGTTCGGGTCCAAGGCACCGTTCTTCAAAACCTTCCGAATGCCACATTCAAGGTGGAGGTGGACGGTGGCTTGGTTGTGCTGGCTCACGTCTCGGGGAAGATGCGCATGAGATACATTCGGATCCTTCCCGGTGACCGAGTGGACCTCGAATTGTCCGCCTACGACCCCACCAGGGGAAGGATCGTCTGGAGATACAGATGAAAGTCAAGCCCTCAACCCGAAGAATGTGCGAGAAGTGCCAGGTCATCCGGCGCCATGGGCGCGTGTGGGTGATCTGTGAGAATCCTCGCCACAAGCAGAGGCAGGGCTGAGCCGTGGCCAGAATCGCCGGTGTCGATCTTCCCCGGGACAAGCGGTTGGAGATCTCGCTCACCTACATCTTCGGGGTGGGCCGCTCCCGGGCGCTGGAAATCTGTGACCACCTGAGGATCGAACCGGGGACCAGGGTGCGGGATCTCACCGAGGAGGAGGCCGCCTCCATCCGCCGTTTCATCGACGCCAACTATCAGGTGGAGGGGAATCTGCGGCGACAGATCAGCCAGAACATTCGCCGCAAGACCGAGATCAATTGTTACCAGGGCATCCGGCACCGTCGAGGGCTGCCGGTCCGGGGCCAGCGCACCCATACCAACGGCCGGACCCGCAAGGGTCGGCGGATGGCGGTCGCCGGCAAGAAGAAGCCGGCCAAGCACTAAGGGACTGACGAAATGGCAACCAGAGGACCGCAGAAACGGGTACGGCGCCGTGAGCGCAAGAACATTGCGAACGCGCGGGCCCATATCAAGGCGAGCTTTAACAACACCATCATCAACATCACCGATCAGCAGGGAAACACCATCGTGTGGACCTCGGGCGGTTCGGTGGGATTCAAGGGCTCCCGAAAGTCCACTCCCTATGCCGCACAGTTGGCGGCCGAGGAAGCAGCCCGCCAGGCCGGCGAGCACGGCGTAAGGAAGATCGAGGTGATCATCAGCGGGACGGGGCCGGGCAAGGATGCCTGGCGGACCCTCCAACACATGGGTCTGGAGGTCTCCGGATCACCGCGCGACGCCACCCCGACCGTCCACAACGGCTGCCGCCCCAAGAAGAGAAGAAGGGGCTGATGGCGCGTTACACCGGTCCCCGTCACAAGTCTTGCCGCCGGGCCCGCCAGTCGATCTGCCAGTCGCGCAAGTGCCCCGTTGACCGGCGTCCCTACCCGCCCGGCGAGCACGGGCGTCGGCGCGTCAGGGAGAGCGACTACCTGATCCGCTTGCGCGAGAAGCAGAAGCTGCGCGCCATGTACGGGGTGCTGGAGCGGCAATTCCGGGGTTATTACGAGAGGGCCGCCCGCGGCGAGGGGGTCACCGGGGAAAGCCTGCTCAGGTTCCTGGAGTTGCGCCTCGACAACGTGGTTTGGCGCTCCGGTATGACCGCCACCCGGGCGCAGGCCCGCCAGTTGGTCAACCATGGCCACTTCCGGGTCAACGGAAGGAAGGTGGACATCCCCTCCTACCAGGTGCGCCAGGGGGACGTGGTGACCCTGCGGGAAAAGAGCAATGACCTGATAATCGTGCAACATGCCATCGACACGCTCAGCCGCAATGTTCCCGAATGGCTGACGGTCGACCACTCCGAGCGCAGAGTTGAAGTTTTCAGTCTGCCCACCAGGGCGCAGATTGACACAGCGATCAACGAGCAGTTGATCGTCGAGCTTTATTCCAAATAGCCCGAACGGGTACAAGGGGGTTTTCGCCATGCTGATAGTTCAGCGTCCTGAGATCGAGGAGACCGAACTGAGCGATGTCCGCTCGAAGTTCGTGATGGAGCCGTTGGAGCCCGGACTGGGTCACACCCTGGGTAACACCGTCCGCCGCGCGCTTCTTTCGAGAGTCCCGGGTGCGGCCATCACCGCAGTGCAGATCGAAGGCGCGGCGCACGAGTTCACGACCATCGAGGGAGTGGTCGAGGACGTGGTGGACATAATCCTCAATCTCAAGGCGGTGGTGGTGCGCCTGGAAGGCGACGGGCCGGAGAGATTGTCGCTTCGGGCCACGGGGTCCGGCGCGGTCTCGGCGGGTGCTTTCGAGGCTGCCGCCGGTCTGTCGGTGGTCAACCCCACCGCACACATCGCCACCCTCTCCAAGAAGGGGAAACTCGAGATCGAGGCCTGGGCGCATGCCGGCGTCGGTTATCGGTCCGCCGAGGACAACAAGTCCAAGACCAGCGGTGTGGTGGGTGTGATCCCCATCGACTCCATTTTCTCGCCGGTGCGGCGGGTCTCCTACTCGGTGGAGAACACCCAGGTCGGGCAGATGACGAACTACGAGAGGCTCATCCTCGACGTGGAAACCGACGGCTCGATCCGCCCCTCCCAGGCGGTCTCCTCGGTGGGGAAGACCCTGGGTGAACTGGTCAGCCTCATCGCCGCGGTGGGCGAGGGCACCGGATTGCAGTTGGGCGACTTCCCGGTCCCCGAGACCGGCACCGATGATCTGCATCTTCCCATCGAAGCTCTGGAGTTGTCGGAGCGACCCCGCAATTGCCTGCGGCGCTCGGGAATCGCCACGGTCGGGGACCTGGTGAATTGCACCTCCGCCCAACTCTTGGACATCACCAATTTCGGCCAGCGCAGTCTGGAAGAGGTGCAGGAGCGCCTCGACGAGATGGGGCTGAGCCTCAGCGAACAGGAGACCACGGATGCCCCGGCCGCCTAAGGGTGCCCGCCTGGGCGGGTCGCCTGCCCACCACCACATGATGTTGGCCAATCTGGCCGCCTCTTTGATCTCGACCGAGAGGATCACCACGACCCACGCCCGGGCTCGTACGGTGCGTCCCGTGGTGGAGAAGCTGATAACCCGGGCCCGCAAGGGAGACCTGCATTCGCGTCGCATCGTCCTCAGAACGATCCGGGACACCGAGGTGGTGACCAAGCTGTTCGATGAGGTGGCGCCTCGCTACAACCACCGCCCGGGTGGTTATACCCGGATCGTCAAGCTGGGTCCTCGCCGCGGGGACGGAGCGGAGATGGCCGTAATCGAGTTGGTGTGACCGACGGCCCCGGGAAGCCGCAAGGCGGGACGCGCCGATGATCGCCATACGCAGGGCCGTCGAGGCCGCCTTTCTCAAGAGACATTCCCTGGTTGAGATCGCTCTGGATCAACGGGCGACCGCCGACGCCGCCCTGCTGGTCTCCGGGGTGGCATTGATCGGTTATGTATGGCAATTGGTGGGGGGAGAGCCTTTTTCGTGGCGGATCCTGTTGGCGATCCTGATCAACTCCCTGATGGTTTGGGTGATCATTGCGGGGTTGACGCTGCTGGCGGGCAAGGTCCTGTGCGAGTCGGAGACGTCGATGTCCACCATCATGCGCCTCCAGGGCTTTTGCCACCTCCCGCTCCTCCTCACCTATCTCGCCACTCCGTTGACCTGGCTGGGGCGGGTGTGGTTTCTGGCGGCGCTGGTCTTTGCCACCGCCGAAGCATTTGAGACCGTCTGGTGGCGGGCGGCGCTGGCGGTGCTCGCCAGCCTGGCGGGCTTGCTCATCATCACCCAACTCTTCTGGGGCGCCCGGCTGTTCTGAGGTGACGCCGATTCAGGAGAACCGAGTTTTCACCTACCGACTCGACCTGGCCTATGAGGGGACCGACTTTCGGGGCTTCGCCCGCCAGCCCGAGGTTCGCACCGTGCAGGGGGATTTGGAGAAGGCGCTCTCGGTGGCGCTGAGGGAGGAGGTGCTGACGACTTGTGCCGGCCGCACGGACGCTGGCGTGCATGCCAGACGCCAGGTGGTGAGCATGACGCTCTCCCGGCAGATCGATGATGAGGGGGCGGTGATACGGTCGTTGAACCGGTTGCTTCCCCCCGACGTGAGGGTCCACCGGTTGTCCCCGGCCGGGAAGGGGTGGAGCGCCCGGTTTGCGGCGACGTGGCGCGCCTACCGTTACCATGTCCGGACCGAGCCCCTGGCCGATCCGATGCATCGGCGCCTGGTCTGGCATGTGGGCGTCCCGCTGGACATCGACGCCATGAACAAGGCGGCCGCCCTCCTGGTGGGAACCCACGATTTCGCCTCCTTCTGCCGGGCGGCGCAGGGCCGTTCCTCCGTCCGGGAGGTACGCGAGGCGCAGTGGCGGGCCGAGAAGGCCGGACACCTGACCTTCGAGGTGCTGGCTTCCTCCTTCTGCCAGCAGATGGTGAGGTCGATGGTCGGGTGGTGTGTGGAGGTGGGTAGAGGGCGTCGGGATGCTTCGGAGACCCCGGGGGTGCTGGCCGCCCGGGACAGGCAGGCAGCCGGTCCGGTGGCGCCTCCCCAGGGTCTGATTCTCTGGGAAGTAGGTTATGGGGAGTCCAGGGAAGGCCGACCGGGAGTCGAGTGATGGCATTGAAGGCTGTGTTGTTCGATGCGGGAGGGACGTTGGTGCTCCAGCACCCCGGCCTGATGGGCAGGGTCTTGGGGGTGGAGTTGGAGCCCGATGCCTGTTTCGAGGCCCACTACCTGGCGATGGACGCCTACTCCCGGCTCTGGTCGGGAGGCGAGCGCCGGTACGGGTGGGAGTGGTGGTTGGAGCACTACTTCACGACCCTGGGAGTTCCTTCTCCCGCCGAGGCCGGGCCCAGGATAAGGTTCGGTCACGGCATGTGGTCCTATCCCCTCCCGGGAGTGGAGGCCGGCGTCACCCGGATTCTCGACCGGGGACTGCGTTGCGCGGTCATCTCCAACTCCGACGGCTCGATCCGGGACTCTCTGAGGGAGGCGGGACTCTCCCACCTGTTCGAGTTCGTGATCGACTCGGCGGAAGTGGGATTCAAGAAGCCCGATCCCGAGATTTTCGCCCTGGGGGTGGAACAGTTGGGCGGTCTCTCCTTCCAGCAGGTGGCGTATGTGGGGGACTCTTCGTATCACGACGTCGCGGGAGCCCTTGGGGCCGGCTATGCGCAGGCCTGGCTGGTGGATCCACTCGGCCTGAACCTCGATCACAACCGGCGGGTGCCGTCGGTAGCGCAGTTGGCGGAAGCGCTGGACGGCCGGGACCCCTCCGATGGCGGATTTTGATCTGCGGTGGTTCTGCTATCATGGAGGTGCGAACCGATCGTCGTGGATCGGCTCGCTCTCTCGTCTATTTTGGAGTCAACCGGCTTGACTGCGCCAACTAAACCTGTGATCTCGAGGACTTATTCGCCGGCGGGCGCCCCGGTGCCGCCGGACTGGTGGGTGGTGGACGCCACCGGCCTCCCGCTGGGCAGGCTGGCTTCCGAGATAGCCCAGGTGATCCGTGGGAAGCACAAGCCCACCTTCGCACCCCACGTCGACGGCGGCGATTACGTGGTGGTGGTAAACGCCGCGCGGGTGGCGGTTTCCTCCACCAAGAGCGAGAAGAAGATCTACTACCGCCACTCCGGGTATCCGGGGGGGATCAAGGCCGAGTCCTTCCAGTCGCTGATCGACCGGCGTCCGGAGGCGGTGATCGAGCGGGCGGTGCGGGGGATGCTCCCCAAGAACCGCCTGGGCAGGAAGGTGTTCCGCAAGCTCAAGGTCTATGCCGGCCCATCCCATCCCCACGCTTCCCAGAAGCCGGCTCCCCTGGCGTTCAACATCCGAAAGGTGGAAGGTTGATGGCTGCTCCGTTGGTACAGGCGACCGGACGTCGCAAGGAGTCGGTAGCCCGGGTGAGGCTGTATGAGGGGAGCGGACAGATAACCCTGAACGACCGCCCCATCGAGGATTACTTTCCAACCATCGCCCGCCGGATACGGGTACTGGAGCCTCTTGAGATCACCAGCACGCGGGGCCGCTATGACGTGAAGGCCACCCTCCACGGGGGAGGCGTCACCGGTCAGGCCGATGCGCTGCGGCTGGGAATCGCCCGTGCACTGGCGACCATAGAACCCGGACTCCGGATAGCCCTCAAGAAGCAGGGTCTCTTACGGCGGGACGCCCGGGTGGTGGAGCGCAAGAAGTACGGTCTCAAGAAAGCCCGGCGCGCTCCGCAGTACACCAAGCGCTAACCCTTCCCGTTCTTACTGGACGCCAGGGCTCATGGCTTCGGCGAAGACCCTTTTCGGTACCGACGGCATCAGGGGCATAGCCGGTCGGGATCTGACCGCCGGACTGGCCTTCGGGGTGGGGAGGGCAGCCGGTGAGTCGGCAGGGGGTGGAAGGGTCCTGGTGGGGATGGATACCCGTCCCTCCGGTCGGGAGCTTTCCTCCGCCCTTCGCGCCGGCCTGGAGAGCGCCGGTGCAGAGCCGGTCGATCTCGGCGTGATACCGGCGGGAGGGATCAGCTATCTGACGGTGGCGGCCGGGGCCGCCATGGGGGTGGTCATCTCGGCGTCCCACAACCCGGCTCCCTACAACGGCATCAAGCTGCTCGGAGCCGACGGCGCCAAGCTCCCCGATGGGGTGGAGGCCGAGATCTCCGAGCGCGTCCTGCCCGCCGATGACGAATGGTCCGCACCGGAGAGGGGGGACTCCCCGGGCTCGGCGTGGCCAGAGGGCGTTGACCTGTACCTGGACTGGCTGGCTGACTCGGTGTCGGCCGACCTGTCCGGGTTGTCGGTGGTGGTCGACTGCGCCAACGGGGCGGCTTTCCGGGCGGCGCCACGGGTCCTGCGCGCATTGGGGGTGGAGACCCAGACCACTGGAGACTGCTCGGACGGATCGAGCATCAACCATCGGTGCGGCGCCACCCATCCCGAGTGGGTCGCGTCCCTCTCCGGGGGGCGAATCGGACTCGCCCTGGACGGCGACGCCGATCGTCTGATCGCGGTGGATGAGACCGGAGCGATCGTGGACGGCGACTTTCTCATGGCGATCCTGGCTCGCCATCTCCAACGGAACGGCCGGCTCGAACCGCCTCTGGTGGTGGCCACTGTCATGTCGAATCTGGGTTTCAATCTGGCCATGGCCTCCCGGGGTATCGAGACCGCCCTCACCAGGGTCGGGGACCGGTACGTTCGCGAGGAGATGGTTCGCCGGGGGGCGGTGCTGGGAGGAGAGCAGTCCGGCCACATAATCTTCGGGAATCTGGCGGTAACCGGGGACGGGTTGCTCACGGCTCTGCAACTGCTGGAAGTGGTGGCCCTCAGCGGTAAGAGACTCGCCAAACTTCGCTCGGGGGCCATGGAGCGCTTTCCGCAGGTGCTGGTGAATGTGGAGGTGGAACGCCCCCGGGAGGTGGAGGGCTTCCCGGAAATCTGGGAGGCGGTGTCCCGGGTGGGAGAGGAGTTGGGTGAGACGGGGAGGGTGCTGGTGAGGCCATCGGGCACCGAGCCGGTGGTGCGGGTGATGATAGAATGCCGGGAGTCGGAGCTCGCCGAGCGGTATGCTCACGACTTAGCCGGGGTTATAGCCGCGGCGATGGATCAACCCGCTATGGAAAGGGAGTGACCGAAGACTCGAGGCTCGGTGCATGACAGAGCGACCCTGAACTACAAGCGCCAGGCCTTCCGGGAGACTGCCGGGAGGTGACGAGGAGGAAGGCGATCGAACCTTCGGCGGATGCCTTCCCGGCTGCCACGGTCGTGACGAGCGGAGCAAATCCCGTCGGTGACGACGGGGACAAAGGCCGCCCGCAGTGGATCTTTGAGGGTCGCATGTGCGCGCTCCGGGCAGGGATTCTAAAGGAGTGTGCAATCATGTGTGGCATCGTTGGCTATGTGGGGCCGCGGCCGGCCCAGGACCTGCTTCTGGGCGGACTGGCGCGCCTCGAATATCGCGGTTATGACTCCGCGGGGTTGGTGATCGGGGAGAACGGGGTCCTGCGGAGCGTCAGGAGGGTCGGGAAGATCGCCGACCTGATGGAAGCTGTCGCTCGGGAGCCGGAATCCTTTCCGGGGAGCTATGGGGTCGGGCACACCCGCTGGGCTACCCATGGAGCGCCCACCGTTCCCAACGCCCATCCCCACTTCGACTGCGGGCAGGAGATTGCCGTCGTGCACAACGGGATAATCGAGAACTGGGTGGAATTGAAGGCCTGGCTGGAGGGGAGGGGGCATGGGTTCTCGTCTGATACCGACACCGAGGTGGCGGCACATCTCATCGAGGAGTTGGGAGGCGTCTCCCTGGCGGAGGCGGTGGCCGAGGTCCTGCGGCGCTGCGAGGGGGCGTTGGCGATGGCGGTGGTTCGCCGCTCCGATCCGGGCCTGGTGGTGGGAGGTCGAAAGGGAAGCCCCCTGGTGGTCGGCCGGGGTTCGGGAGAGAACTTCCTGGCGTCGGACATTCCCGCCTTCATGGCTCACACCCGTCGCATGATGGTTGTCCCCGAGGAACGGGTGGTGGAGATTCGCTCGGACTCGGTGAGGATGACCGACCTCTCCGGGCAGCAGGTCGAACCCGAGGAACGGGAAGTGGAGTGGGACGTGGAAGCCGCGGAGAAGGGTGGCTATCCCACCTTCATGCTCAAAGAGATCTATGAGCAGCCCCAGGCCGTTTCGGCGACTCTCCTGGGACGCATCGGTCCGGCGGGCGAGCCCCTGTTGGAGGATACGGGCCTCACCGCCGAGGTGGCCCGAAACGTGGACAAGGTGTTCGTGGTTGCCTGCGGCACGTCCTATCACGCCGGGATGATGGCCAAGTACGCGCTCGAGCGATGGGCGAAGGTCCCTGTGGAAGTGGACCTCTCCTCGGAGTTCCGCTATCGCGATCCGGTGCTGGACGCTCGTTCGCTGGTGATCGGGATCAGCCAGTCGGGGGAGACGGCCGACACCCTGGGGGCGGTCCGGTTTGCCCTGGGCCAGGGAGCCAGGGTGGCGGCGGTCACCAATGTGGTGGGATCGTCCCTGGCGCGCGAAGCCCACATGGTGTTGCAGACCCGGGCCGGACCCGAGATCGGGGTGGCGGCGTCCAAGACCTTCATCACCCAGATGGCCCTCCTCCAGTTGCTGGGATTGCATATGGCGATCGAGAGGGGGGTGCTGACCCCCGCCGAGGCGGTGGGGCCCGCGAAGGCCTTGCGGAGCCTCCCCGATCGCCTGGAAGAGGTTTTGGGGCTGTCCGACCGGATGCTGGAACTGGCCGAGGAATGGCGTGACGTGCGGGACTTCTTCTTCCTGGGACGCTCGGTGGACTATCCGGCGGCCCTGGAGGGCGCCCTGAAGCTCAAGGAACTCTCCTATGTCCGGGCCGAGGGGTATGCGGCGGGGGAGATGAAGCACGGACCGATCGCATTGATCGAGCCGGGGGTGGTGGTGTTCGGAGTGGCCACCGACCGTCGGCTCCGTCAAAAGATGTTCTCCAATCTCTCTGAGATGAAGGCCCGGGGCGGCACGGTGGTGACCCTGGTGGGCTCCGATGACCAGGCGGAGGCCGCTATCCCGTCGGACCTGGTGATCCCACTTCCCGAGGACGCCGACCTGATCGGCGCGGTGCTGGCGGTGGTTCCCCTGCAGCTTTTCTCCTATCACCTGGCCACCATCAAGGGTCTCGACGTGGACCAACCCCGCAACCTCGCCAAGACCGTGACGGTCGAGTAGTACCCGGAAGGGGGGGAGTGTTGCCTGAGAAGATGGTTATACTTCAGGCTACATTTATGGTATAGATAGGGTTGGTATGACTAGTACCTATAAAGTAGGAGAAAAGGGCCAAGTGGTGATCGGCAAGGGCATCCGTGCCCACTTTGGAATCGAGCCGGGTTGGATCGCCATTCAGCGTGTGGTTGACGACCACGTGGAGATGCGTTTTGTTCCACCCGAGCACAACCGGTCGCTGAAGGGGAGGCTCGCCTCATATGTCAAATCGCCCCTTTCCGCCGATGAACTGCGCGAAGCCACAGAGGAGGCATGGCAAGCCGTCGCCGGGGAAGGACGGCGCGGCGAAGCCCCGTGAGAGCCCTTCTGGATACGTCTGTCGTCATCCGGTATCTAACAGGTGACGTTCCCCACCTGGCTGAGTGGTGTGCACAAGTAATCGACAGTGAAGACGATCTGACTGTCACCGAGGGGGTCATGATCGAGACCGCGTACGTGCTCACCAAGAACTACTCGGTCCCCCGCGAGGTGGCGGTGGACGTGCTGATAGAGTTTCTGGGCAAGTCGAACATCAACGTGACGCCACTCACCAAACCCCTGGTCATAGAGGCGTTGCTGATGTGTCGACCCTCGGGTCGAGTGTCCTTTGGCGACGCGCTCCTCTGGGCAAGATCGCGATCCGACGGTTTGGCGGTCTGCACCTTGGACGAGCGTTTTGTGGACCGAGGCATCACAACCCTGAGACCTCAGAGAAGGTAGCCGCACGAGGCTGACCTATTCCCCGACAGCCGACCGCCGCCAACCGGGAGCGGTCACACCCGTTCGGAAACCCGCGAAAAAAAGTCCCCCTTTGGGATCCCTCCCCCGCCACCACCTTTCCAAGGCCGAACACGCTCGGTGCAGCCCGGAATAGGGCTGGGGAGCGGACGGGTCTGATCCCTCGATGCGGTCCGGTCGACGCCTGACCAGACCGCCCGGGTGCTTGGCTCCTGTCAATATGAACGGGTGGTGGGACATTTTCAATCTCTCCCACCCTGTTTTTTTCACAGCCTGCGATTCGGGTGTCCCTAAGCGAGACGATCCCGGCTTGCCGGGGCATCTCCATGCGGCGCCGGGGGCCGGACGGGTAGCATCGGTGGGGTGAGAGTTATCGGCATGGGAGTGGATCTGACGCCCGTGGACCGGGTGAGGTCGATGCTTGAGCGCTACCCGCGCTTTCGGGAGCGTTGCTTCACCCCCCATGAGCGGGAGTACGCCGACCGCTTCCGGAAGCCCGAGCGGAGGTTCGCGGCTCGTTTTGCCGGTAAGGAGGCAGTAATGAAGTCGCTCGGGACCGGTTGGAGACGCCTTCGCTGGACCGACATAGAGATCACCGGGGGAGGAAAGCCGCGGGTCAACCTGTCGGGAACCGCCCTGCGGCGCGCCGAGGGGCTGGGGGTGACGGAGGTGCAGGTGACCATCACCCACACCGACGAGACCGCTCTGGTGATGGCGTTGGCCCTGGGAGAGCACTGAGTTTCCCGGCAATGTGGTCGGCCTCACCCCTGAGACTCCGAGGATGAAGCCGGTCATCACGCCTTCGGAGGCTGCTCGCCTGGACCGGGTCACCCCGGAGCCGGTGGAGGTCCTGATGGAGAGGGCCGGATGGGCGGTGGAGATCGCCGCGGCCCGGATGGGTGCGGGATACGGGAGCCGGGTGGCGGTGCTGGCCGGGCCGGGCAACAACGGGGGAGACGGCTACGTGGCCGCCGGACTGCTGCGCCGCCGGGGAGCGGCGGTGGTCGTGTACCAGTTGGGAGAGCCCAAGACCGCCCCGGCCCGGTGGGCGCTGGGACGGGCGGTGGCGGCCGGAGTGGAGATAAGGGCCCTCGGCCCGCCGCCTCCCCGGGTTGATCTGGTGGTGGACGCGGTGTTCGGAGGGGGATTCCGCGGGCGGTGCCCTCCTCTGCTCGCGGCCTGGATGGAGCATCCCGCCCCGGTCTTGGCGGTCGACTTCCCCTCCGGGATGAACCCCGCCACGGGAGAGGTCTCCGATCGATGCTTCCTGGCCGAAAGGACCGTCACCTTCCATGCCCTCAAGACCGGCCACCTCCTGGGGGAGGGGCCCGACTACTGCGGTGAGGTGGAGGTGGCGGACATCGGCCAGACGGGAGAGACGCCCACCATGCTCCTGGCCGAGGTCGAGGACTGTCCCCGGCCGGCGCGGCGCCGGACCGCCCACAAGTGGACCGCAGGGTCGGTGATGGTGATGGGGGGCTCTCGTGGGATGAGCGGCGCTCCCCTCCTGGCCGCCCGCTCGGCGCTTCGCGCCGGGGCGGGGTCGGTGGGGTTGATGGTCCCCGGTTCCTGCCAGGGGTTGGTGGCCGGCGCCGCTCCCGAACTCCTGACCTACGGGATCGGCGCCGGGGATCACTTCGAGGCGGACCAGTCAACGGCCTGCTTGGAGACGGCGTCCCGATTCGACGCGGTGGTGATCGGCCCCGGCATTGGCAGAGCCTCCCCGACCGCTCGGTGGGCGCGGCAGGTAATCGCGAGATGGGAGGGCCCGCTGGTGGTGGACGCCGATGCGCTGTGGGCGTGCGATCCGCAACTGCTGTCGGAGCGGCGGGGGCCGACGGTGATCACTCCCCACCGGGGGGAGTTGGCCTCCCTGACGGGCGCCGACCCGGGGTTGGAGGAGGTCGAGGAACTGGCCGCATCCGGGATGGTGGTGCTGGCCAAGGGCAACCCCACCCTGGTGTGCGATCCCCCCGAAACCTGGGTGGTCCGGGAGGGCGGCCCCGAGTTGGCCACGATCGGCACGGGTGATGTGCTGGCCGGTTGGGTGGCCGCACTCTGGGCGCGGGGCCTGTCGCCCGGCACCGCGGCCCGCTCCGCGGCCTTCTGGCACGGCCGGGCAGGCGCCGCCCTGTCCGCTCGACGGACCGTGACCGCCGACGCCCTTTCCGAAGAGGTGAGTCGGTGGGCCTGGGAGACGGTGACGTGAGCCGACCCTCCTGGGTGGAGGTCGACCTGGGGGCGGTGGCCCGCAACGTCGGGCGCCTGGCGGCCCATGCCTCCGGCGCCAGGTTGTGTGCGGTGGTGAAAGCCGACGGATACGGTCACGGCGCCCCGGCGGTGGCGAAGACCGCCCTGGACAACGGCGCCGCCTGGTTGGCGGTGGCCACGGTGGAAGAGGGGGTGCAGTTGCGCGAGACGGGAATAGCCGCGCCGGTGCTGCTCCTCTCCGAGCCCCCGCGCGAGGACCTGGAGACCGTGGTCTCCGAGGGTCTGACCCCCACCCTCTACCGGGTGGCCAGCATCGACGCCCTGGCCCGGGCGGTCCGGCGCCGAAAAGCGCGGGAGATGGAGATCCACCTCAAGGTCGACACCGGGATGCACCGGGTGGGCGCTTACCCGGAGTCCCTGCCGGAACTGGTCGGGCGCGTCCGCGATCTCCCGCCACTGCGCCTGGGAGGAGTCTGGAGCCACTTCGCGGTCGCCGACACCGATCCCGAGTTCACCCGGCGACAGATCGAGACCTTCGAGTCCGCCCTGCGGTCGGGAGGACCTGCCCTGTCCCCGGGCGGGGGGACGGTTCTCCGGCATCTGGCCAACACCCCGGGCACCCTGTTCCATCCCGAGTCGCACCTGGACATGGTCCGGACGGGACTGGGGATCTATGGCCTCTACCCCCATCCCTCCGCCCGCCGCCTCATCGACCTGCGTGCGGCCATGAGGATCGTCTCCCATGTCTCCCACGTGCTCGGCCACCCCGAAGGCGCCCGCCCTTCCTACGGCCGGATCCGGCCCCTGGCGGCCCCCTCTGGGGTGGCCACCCTTCCCCTGGGCTACGCCGACGGGATCCCGCGAGGCATATCGGAAGGCGGGGAGGTGCTGATCAGGGGGCGGCGTTTCCCTCTGGCGGGACGGGTAACCATGGACCAACTGGTGGTGGACGTGGGGGAACACCCGGTGGAGGTGGGCGATGAGGCGGTGCTCATCGGCGCCGAAGGATCCGAGTCGATAAGTTTCGATGACTGGGCGGCGCTGTCCGATACAATCAATTACGAAGTCGTTACCCGGATCGGTCCCCGCTTGCCCAGGCGCTACGTTTCATGAATCCAGCCGAGTTTCCTCTCGCCCTCGCCTATGACGATGTGCTCCTGGTCCCCCGCCGCTCGGCGGTGGGATCCCGCCAGGAGGTGAGCCTGTCCACCCGTCTCAGCCGGCGCATCCCTCTGGAGTTGCCGGTGCTTGCCGCCAACATGGACACCGTTTGTGAGTGGGAGATGGCCGTGGCCATGGCGCGGATGGGCGGGATCGGCATCATTCACCGGTTCCTGCCGGTGGAGGACCATGCGCGGCAGGTGGAGAGAGTGAAAGAGACGGGCGAGGACCTGCTGGTGGGAGCAGCCCTGGGGGTGGGGGAGGAGATGACCCGGCGCGCAAAGAGCTGCGTGGCCGCGGGAGTGGATGTGCTGGTGCTCGACATCGCCCACGGTCACGCCGAGCACGCCCTCCGGGCGGTGGGCCTCCTGAAGGACGAGTTCCCCCAGGTGGACCTGATCGCCGGGAACGTGGCCACCGGTCAGGGAGCGGTCGACCTGGTGAGGGCGGGGGCAGACGCCGTCAAGGTGGGGGTGGGGCCGGGAGGGGTGTGCACCACCCGGGTGGTCACCGGAGTCGGGGTACCCCAGGTGACCGCCCTCTACGACGTGGTGCAGGCCGCCGTCGGCGCCCCGATCATCGCCGACGGGGGGATCAGGGCGGGAGGCGACATAGCCAAGGCCCTGGCGCTCGGAGCAGACTCGGTGATGGTGGGGAGCCTCCTTGCCGGAACCCGGGAGAGTCCCGGGGAGGTGGAGGAGACCTCCACCGGGCCGGTGAAGAGGGTGCGGGGAATGGCTTCCCAGGAGGCGGCGGTGCTCCGGGCCGCCCGCCGCGGCGCCGAGCTGGAGGATGAGTATTTCGAGCACCGTTCACCGGAGGGGATCGAATCGACGGTGGCCTACCTGGGGACGGCGGCCGACGTGATACGCCCCCTGATGGGGGGAGTGCGCAGCGCCATGAGCTACCTGGGCGCCACCGATCTGGCCGCCTTCCGCCGCAACGCCCGGTTCGTCAGGACCACCCCCGCCGGTGTGGCCGAGAGCCATCCGCACGCCTCCAAGCAGGGTCGCTAGCCGCACATGCAGGAACTGGCCGCTCTCGGTGCCCGGGCAAGCGTGTGCACGGACTGCCGGCTGTCTGAGACCCGCACCAATGTGGTGTTCGGGGTGGGCCGCCCCGATGCGGATGTCATGATGGTGGGGGAGGCTCCGGGTCGCAACGAGGACCTGGAGGGAGAGCCCTTCGTCGGTGCGGCGGGCCACCTGCTCAACCGGCTGCTGGCGGAGGTGGGGATGGGGAGGGAGGAGGTGTACATCGCCAACGTCCTGAAGTGCCGCCCTCCGGGCAACAGGGATCCCCGGCCCGACGAGATAGAGTCGTGCAAGGGGTATCTGCGAGGTCAGCTCGACCTGGTGGACCCCAGGGTGGTCATGACCCTGGGCAACTTCGCCACCCAGCTTCTCCTCCGCACCAACACCGGTATCAGCCGGATGCGGGGCCGCACCTACAGATGGTGGAGGGACAAGGTCCTGATCCCCACCTTCCATCCGGCCGCGGCCCTCCGGGGAGGAGAGCGGGTCACCGACCAGATTCGGGAGGATCTGGCCCTGATGCGTTCGGTGCTCGACTCCATGGACGCCGGGGAGGGGGTTTTGGCCGAGCCGGAGCAACTGGGCCTGTTCTGATGAACAGCCGATGAATGTCCGGGTGGTCTGTCCCACCGCAGAAGACACCTACGCCGTGGCCACCCGGCTCGCGCCGCTGCTCCGCTCCGGGGACGTGATCGCCCTGTCCGGCCCCCTCGGCTGTGGCAAGACTCTCTTCACCGGCGGACTGGCCGCCGCCCTGGGAGTGGACGGGCCGGTTCCCAGCCCCACCTTCGTGCTGGAGCGCCGCTACGACGACGGCTTCCTGCCGCTCGTGCATGTGGATGTCTACCGGTTGGGGTCGTACAACGAATTCTTGGATCTGGGGGTGCGGGACGCCGCCGCCGACGGGGTGTTGGTCGTGGAATGGGGAGAAGCGGTGGCCTCGCTCCTGCCCGAGCACCTTCTGGTGCGCTTCGAGATCGGATCGGACGGAGAGCGGGTGCTGAGTTTCGCGGCGCCCGCCGCCTGGCGGTCGAGACCCCTGGGAGAGTTGGCCGGATGAAGATCGTGGCGATCACCACATCCACCCCGGCTTCCTCGGTGGCGCTGGCCGACGGACAGCGGGTGGTGGCCTCGGCGGAGAACGTGAATGCCCGCGGACACGCCGACTTCGTGGTGGCGGCTCTCGACTTCTGCATGAGCACCGCCCGATGGTCTCCCGAAGAGATCGAGTCGGTGGTGGTGGACGTCGGGCCGGGGCTCTACACCGGGATCAGGGTCGGCATCTCGGTCGCCCAGGGAATAGGAGCCTCGGTGGGCGCCCAGGTGGCGCCCGCCTCCTCGCTGGATGCCCTGGCGTTGCGCGCCGCCACCGGGCGCCGGCGTATCTTTCCGGTGGTGGACGTGCGCCGGGGGGAAGTGGCGATAGCCGGATACAGCCCGCTGCCCGGAGGGGTGGTGCGTGACCACCCGGTCGAGTTGACCACCCCCGAACGTCTGGTGGCCATGCTCAGCACCCACCGCGAGGAAACCCTCCTGGTGGGAGACATCCCCGCTCTGGGCAGGGGGGCGCTGGCGGGGCTGCGGGGTGTCCGGGTGGGCAGGCCGCGCTACCCGACCGCCGAGGCGCTGGCCGAAGCCGGTTTGGGGGTCCTGGAGCGGGGAGAGGCGCCCCATCCCGATGCCGTGCGTCCCCTTTACCTGCGGGACGCCGACGTCAACATCAACTGGGAGAGGCTGCGCTCTCGGTTCTACCCCCAGGTTGAAAATGGTTGAGATAGTCCCCCTCACCGTGGATCGGGTGGACGAGGTGCTGGAGATCGAGCAGCGGGTGTACCCCACACCCTGGACGAGGCAGACATTCCTTGCCGAACTGGCGGCCCCGAGGCGCGTGTACCTGGCGGCGCTCATCGAGGATGAGGTGGTCGGGTACGGGGGGATGATGCTGGTTACCGACGAGGCGCACATCACCACTGTGGTCACCCGTCCCGAGCGGCGCCGGGCCCGGGTGGCGACCCGGCTGATGCTGGAACTCGTCTCCCGAGCGGTCGACGAGGGGATGCGCAGCCTCACCCTCGAGGTCCGTTCCTCGAACCAGGCCGCCCAGGCGCTCTACTGGCGTTTCGGGATGGCCCCGGTGGGGGTCCGCAAGAAGTACTACGTCTCCGAGGACGCCCTGATCATGTGGGTGCACGGTCTCGACAGTCCCGAGTATCGCTCCCGGTTGGCAAAGATCGCCGCGGAACTCCCATGAGCCGGCCGATTCTCGCCTTCGAGACCAGTTGCGACGAGACCGGGGTGGCCGTGGTCGCCGGCGACCGGGTCCTCTCCAACGTTCTCTCCTCCCAGGTGGAGTTGCACTCCCGGTTCGGCGGCGTGGTGCCGGAGGTGGCGGCGCGCTCCCACGTGGAGGCGATCAGGGGACTGACCCACCGCGCCCTGATGGACGCCGGGGTCCATCTCAACGATCTGGAGGCGGTTGCGGCCACCCAGGGACCGGGTCTGGTGGGGGCCCTCCTGGTGGGCCACTCCTTCGCCAAGGCCCTGGCATGGTCGCGCCGGCTCCCCTTCCTGGGTATCGACCACATGGAGGGCCACCTCTTCTCCCCCCGGCTGGAGTACCCGGACTTCCGCCCGCCGGCGGTGGTGCTACTGGCGTCGGGGGGGCACACGCAACTGGTCCACATGAGGGATTGGGGCGACTATCGGGTCCTGGGGGAGACCATCGACGACGCGGCCGGGGAGGCCTTCGACAAGCTGGCCAGGGTGATGGGACTGGGGTTCCCGGGCGGGCCCGCCATCGACCGGGCCTCCGAGGCCGGTGATCCCGCGGCTGTTCGCTTTCCCCGGGCGCTCTCTCGGCGCCGGCACCACTTTTCTTTCTCCGGCCTCAAGACCTCGGTTACCACCTTCCTGGAGAAGGCCGCCGTCCGGGGAGAGCTTCCCAGCCGTGAGGATGTGGCGGCCTCGGTCCAGGAGGCGATCGTTGACGTGCTGGTGCAGAAGACACTCAACGCGGCAGAGGACACCGGGGCGCGGGTGATAGGCGCCGGTGGGGGGGTGTTGGCCAACCGCCGCCTGAGAGCCAGGCTCGCCGCGGAAGCCGGCCAGCGCGGCCTGGAGCTGTATATTCCTTCGCCTCGGTTGTGCGTTGACAACGGGGCCATGATCGGCGCGGCCGCCGTGTACCGCCTGGAAAGAGGGGAAGCCACGCACTGGGGCGCGGGAGTCGATCCCGGCCTGCGGCTGGGGGCGGTGTGAAGCATCGGGCCGGGCTCGGCTGCCGCCCGGCGGATTAGCAGTCGTAGACGGTGACTGCTACAATTCTCCCTAAATAGGAAGGTGTCCCCTCGTGGGGATTTTCCTTTCGCAAAGAGTAGGAAGGAGACCACTATGAGGCTGGAGCCTCTTGGTGATCGGGTGGTCGTAGAACCCGACGAGGAGCAGGATACAAGAACTCCCTCGGGTTTGGTGATTCCCGACACTGCCAAGGAAAAACCCCAGATGGGGAAAGTAATAGCGGTAGGTCCCGGTCGGCGGAACGAGGACGGAGAGCGAATGCCGGTGGATGTGAGCGAGGGCGACAAAGTCCTCTACTCCAAGTACGGCGGCACAGAGGTGAAGGTCGACGGAGTCGACTACCTGGTGCTCTCTGCCAACGATCTGCTGGCCGTGGTCAAGTAGTTCAGGGAGGCAGTTGAAATATGGCAGCAAAAAACCTGAGATTCAATGAAGATGCCCGCAGAGGGCTGGAATCCGGCGTCAACAAGCTGGCCGATGTGGTGAAGGTCACCCTCGGGCCACGCGGCCGCAATGTGGTGCTGGAAAAGAAGTGGGGAGCACCCACTATCACCAACGATGGCGTCACCATCGCCAAGGAAGTGGAGTTGGAGGACCCGTGGGAGAACATGGGCGCCCAACTTGCCAAGGAAGTGGCGACCAAGACCAACGACGTGGCCGGCGACGGGACCACCACCGCCACCGTCCTGGCCCAGGCCATGGTGCGCGAAGGACTTCGCAACGTGGCCGCCGGCGCCAACCCCATGGGACTCAAGCGCGGCATCGAGCAAGCGGTTGACAAGGTGGTGGATTCCATCGAGTCGCTCTCCCGCGACATAGAGACATCCGAGGAGATCGCCCACGTGGCGGCCATCTCGGCCAACAACGACTCCAGCATTGGCTCCACGATCGCCGAGGCCATGGAGAAGGTCGGAAAGGACGGGGTCATCACCGTGGAGGAGGGCCAGACCTTCGGGTTGGAGCTCGAGTTCACCGAGGGCATGCAGTTCGACAAGGGCTACATCTCCCCTTATTTCATCACCGACCCCGAGCGCCAGGAAGCGGTGCTCGACAACCCCTACGTGCTGATCGCCAACCAGAAGGTCAGCTCGGTCAACGACCTGTTGCCTGTGCTCGAGAAGATCATGCAGAGCGGCAAGTCGGTGCTGGTGGTCTCCGAGGACCTGGAGGGCGAGGCTCTCGCGACCCTGGTGGTCAACAAGATCCGCGGCACCTTCTCGTCAGCGGCGGTCAAGGCCCCCGGATTCGGGGAGCGGCGCAAGGCCATGCTGCAGGACATCGCCATCCTCACCGGCGGCACCGTGATCTCAGAAGAGGTCGGGCTCAAGCTGGAGAACATCTCCCTCGACATGCTGGGCCGCTGCCGGAAGGTGGTGATCAGCAAGGACGACACCACCGTCGTGGACGGCGCCGGCGACGAGGCAGACGTCAAGGCCCGGATCACCCAGATCGAGCGGGAGATCGAGAACACCGACTCGGACTGGGACCGCGAGAAGCTCCAGGAGCGGCTCGCCAAGCTCTCGGGCGGAGTGGTGGTCATCAAGGTGGGCGCCGCCACCGAGGTGGAGCTCAAAGAGAAGAAGCACCGCATCGAGGACGCCGTCTCGGCCACCCGCGCCGCGGTGGAAGAGGGAGTGGTCCCCGGTGGCGGAGTGGCCCTGCTCCGGGCCCAGACCGCCATCGACGAACTCGCCGATGCCACCTCTGACGAGCGGACCGGCCGGGCGCTGGTGCGCAGGGCCATCGAAGAGCCCCTTCGCCAGATCGCCTTCAATGCCGGATACGAGGGTGGCGTGGTCGTGGAGCGGGTGCGCTCCAGCGAGACCACCGTCGGCTTCAACGCGGCAAGCGGCGACTACGAGGACCTCATGGCCTCGGGGATCATCGACCCCGCCAAGGTGACCCGCTCGACGCTCCAGAACGCCGCGTCCATCGCGGGGCTGCTGTTGACCACCGAGGCGTTGATCGCCGAGGAGAAGGAAGACAAGCCCCCGATGCCCGGCGGCGAGCACGGCGGCCACGGCATGGACTTCTAGTCCGAGTACGCAAATCCCCTAGAACCAGGAAGGGACCCTCGCTCCGGCGGGGGTCCCTTCATTTTTGGGGACACTGGTCGCCCAGGTTGTGAAACATTCGGTTCTCCGGACCTTGACTATGTCCCACCCAGGGTTCACAATGACATGACCCAAGCACCACTCAAGACCGTCCGCCCAGGCGCCGCCCGGACCGCGTCAAGAGGTGGGATCCATAACAGCACCGTCCGACAGCCGCCGTGCCCCCACGCAGCGGATGAGTCACTGGCGCCGGTCCCTGCACCCGCCGGCACGTGTGTCCGTTTTGTATCCCGAGCGGCTTCTGAGGGGTTGTCTCGGTACAATGGGGTGGAGGCAGGGTTGGTCGGGTTAGAACCCTTCTTTCCATGGTGGTGAACATACGGAGCGGATGCGATGAGAATGGTTGATTCGTCTTTTGTTCCTACCTTGGCGGAGGCGGAACGGGCTGCCAAGGTAGTGGCTGGTGCGGGAGCTGGGAGTGTGTTGGTGTTCGGGTCGGTTGTCCGGGGTGACGCTCATCGTCACAGTGACATTGATTTGATGGTGATCTATGACGATCTCGATTATGCCGTCCGCCAGGACTTGGCTATGGAACTGGAGCGGTTGGCGGCTGCTGAGGTGGGCTGTCGGGTGGATGTTCATCTCACGGACCGTCCGGAGTGGAAGATGCGCACCGAGCAGGTGGTCACGTCTTTCGAGAGCAGGGTCAAGAGGCAGGCGGTGGTGGTGGTGGACAAAGAACCTGGAGAGGTCGATTGGGACAAGGAGATGGTCATGCCCGAAAGCGACTACGAAGAAGCAGTGGAGCGGTTGCGCCAAGCAGCGAACGCTCTGGTAGGCATCTCAGCAAGTCTGGAACCCACCTCTTACCAGCGGCTCTTGGAGGAGTCGGGCCAGGAGGCAGAGGCGTTCGCTGTGTACGAACAGAGGCTGGCGCAAGGCTGCGCGGCCGGGCATCTTGCTGTGGAGACCGGGTTGAAGGCTCTCATCCATCTGTCGTCGTCTCCGCAGGCCCAGGCGTGGGGACATGACATAGACAAGCTCCTTTCTCAGCTTCCCGAACCGCACAGGAGCAAGGCCGATTCCCGCCTGGCTCGGGTGGGAGTCAAGAATCTTCAGAAGTGGCAGGAACAGGCCCGTTACGAACGGTTTGTCACTCCCACCCCTGAGGTGTTCACGGCGATCGCAGAAGCGGCCGGTTGGGTGGTTCTCTATGCTGCTGATCAGTTCCCATCGGGCCAGGAGACGGCAACCCGTGTCTGGCGCCTGGTGTCGTTCCTAAAACAGGAGATCGCGCGCCGCGACCTGTACACCGGCCACGACCGCAACGAGCGGGAAGGGCCTAGCTTGTCACTCGACCTGTAGCCCCCAGGGTCACTCCGCATGCCTACCTACATCCTGAGCAGCCCGACGAGCGTAATTGCGGATCTGTAGCTAGCGCCGGAGCGTGGCGTGTCGGGTTATCGGTTTAGATACCGCGAAGCCCGGATCGCACCGTTCCCGTGGCTTGGGAGATAGGAGGCTTGGGTTCTTGGATGAGGAGTGAACCACGACCAGATACTGCGCTGACCTGGGGTGTTATCGGCCGATGAGGTGTTGGGGGAGGGCTCCCAATAGGGGACCTTTATCTTCGCGACTTTCGGTCCGGTATGCCGGATGACCGGCCGAGGGCCCGATCTGTGTCAACTGTCTCCAAGCCGGTCCCAGAGGTTGCCGGCGGCCAGGTCGATGGCGGTCCATGCCATGCCGACCGCCGCGTCGAAGATGGCCTGGTTGCCTTGGGGGGTGATGGTCTGGCTGGTGAAGGCGGGTTGGTGGTTGCCGATGGGAAAGCAGTGGAGAGAGACCCGGGGGTGGATGGAGGGCACGATCTGGGAGACGTTCCCCATGTCGGTGGACCCGGATTCCGACGGCGGCATCTCGGCGCCTCTCAGAGGGTCCCGCCCCAGGGCCTGGGAGTTGGCCGCGTACAACTCGACGAGGAGAGGATCGTGGACCAACTCGGCGTACCGGTGACCGTAGTCCCGGATCTCCACCCGGCATCCGGTGGCCAGCGCGGCGGCCTCGAAGCAGGACCTGACCCGGTCCTCCAGGACGTGCAGTCGTTCGTAGTCCTTGGACCTGACGTACCACTTGGCCCGGGTCAGGGCGGGGATGATGTTCGGAGCCTTCCCGCCGTCGGTGATGATCCCGTGGATCCTGTCGGTCGACAGGATGTGCTGGCGGAGGGTGGAGATGTTCACATATGACTGGACGAACCCGTCGAGGGCGTTGATGCCCGCCTCGGGGAACGCGGCGGCATGCGCCTCCTTCCCATGGAAGGCGACCTCCAGGTGACTGACCGCCAGAGACGTCGGGTCCACCACGTCGCGGGGCGAGGGATGGACCATCATGGCGGCGGCCGCGCCCGAGAAGGCCCCGGCGTTGATCAGGTCGACCTTCCCCCCGTAGCCCTCTTCGGCGGGGGTTCCCAGCACGGTGACCCGGAAACCGAGTTCCTCGGTGAGCGGTTGGAGAGCCAGACCGGCGCCCACCGCCGAGGAGGCGATGATGTTGTGACCGCAGGCGTGACCGATGCCGGGGAGTGCGTCGTACTCCGCACAGATGATCAGTTCGGGGCCGCCCTGTCCGGATCGGGCGGCAAAGGAGGTGTCAAGGCCGTGGGCGGGGTGCTCGACCTCGAATCCGTAGCCCTCCAGTGTCCGGGCCAGGCGCGCCGAGGACTGGTACTCCTGATAGGCGGTCTCGGGGTGGTCGTGCAGCCACAGGTTCAGTTCCTCGAGGCGGGGTTGTTGATCGGCGACTCGTTGGCGGGCCTGGTGTTTCAGGTCCGCATGGGCCAACTCGGACATGGGACGCAAAGCCTCCTCCCCGGGATCGGGCTACTGGGGGTTTTCCCCGGGACACAGGTGAGGCTACCAACCGGGCACCCGCCGCCGCCTCGCCAACAGCCATCGGACGGCCGGCCTTCCAAGGCCCGTATGATTCTGCGACCACAGTGCTCCAGCATCTGATCGACCGCATCCGACAGGAAGGCGCCATCCCTTTCGAGGTCTACATGGAACTCGCCCTCTATCACCCCGTCGGCGGTTACTTCACGGGTGAGCGGCTCCGGTCGGTCCAGGACGGGGACTTCCTCACCAGCCCCGAGGTGAGTCCGCTGTTCGGGGAGACCCTGGCGGAACTGGTGACGCGGGAGGCGGCCGAGGCCGGACTCTCCCGCCCGATGGTGGTGGATGCGGGAGCGGGATCCGGGTCGCTCCTCCGGCCGCTGCTCTCGGTCCTTGGCGAGCGCGCCGATCCCTGGGCGGTGGAAGTCTCCCCGCCCGCCCGGAAAGCGCTGGGGGAGTTGGTGGGGACGCAGCGGGTGGTGGATTCCCTGGAGGGGCTGCCGGACACCATCTCGGGGGTGATCTTCGCCAATGAGCTCTTGGACAACCTCCCCATGGCGCTGGCCCGCCGGAAGGCCGACGGCTGGCGGGAGCTCTGGGTCGGCGAGACAGACGGCGAGCTGGGATGGGTGGACGCCCCGGCCCGACCGGAGGTGGAGGAGTGGCTGGAGAGCTTCGCAGGCCCGACCCCCGAGGGAGGGATGGTGGAGTGCCAACTGGCGGCCGGACGCTGGGTAACCGAGGTCCTGGGCCGCCTGACCGCCGGAGTGCTGGTGGTGTTCGACTACGGCGACACCGCACAAGGACTGGAGAGCCGCCGCGCAGAGGGGACCCTCCGCACCTACCGGGCCCACCACCTGGGCCCCCACCCGCTGTCCGAGCCGGGCCGGACCGACATCACCGCCGACCTGAACTTCACCGCGGTGGCCGAGGCGGCCCGGGCAGCCGGCGCCAACGTCTCCCTCCACCGCCAGGACGACCTGCTGGAGGACCTGGGCCTCACAGAGCGGATCCGAACCCTCAGAACCCAAGAAGCCGAGCACGCCCGGGCGGGAGACGAAATGCGGCGCCTGGAGACACGCTCGCTCCGCATCGGCGCCGAGACCCTCCTCCACCCCCGGGGCCTGGGAGACTTCCGGGTGCTGATAGCCCGCCGCCCAGATATAGACTTCACCGAGAGATGAACAACGTAAAGACCGTGGTGCTCCTGGCGCTCCTCACGACCCTTCTCTGGTGGATGGCCGTCACCCTCTTCCCCAACGGAGGGTTCTGGTTCGGGCTGGTGCTGGCCGCTCTCTTCAACCTCGGCGCCTACTTCTTCTCCGACAAGATGGCGCTGGCGATGAGCCGCGCCAAGCCCGTCACGGAGGAGGAACTTCCCCAGGTCTATGCGACAGTGCGCTACCTGGCCGAGACCGCCGAGATGCCCATGCCCCGCATCTACCTGATCGACTCCCCCCAGCCGAACGCCTTCGCCACGGGTCGCAATCCCCGCCACGGGGTGGTGGCGGTAACCACCGGACTCCTGCAGATCATGAACCGCGGCGAGTTGGAAGGGGTGCTGGCTCACGAACTCTCTCACATCCGCAACCGGGACATCCTCATCTCGTCGGTGGCGGCCATGATCGCGGCCGCCCTCACCATCCTGGCCCGGATGGCGTTCTGGTTCGGCGGCGGCGGCCGCGGCAGGAACAACAGCGCGGGAGCCATAGTGATGATCGTCGCCATGATCGTGGCTCCGATCGCCGCCATCCTGATCCGGATGGCCATCTCCCGCTCCCGCGAATACCAGGCGGACCGCTCCGGAGCGGATCTCACCGGCCAGCCGCTCCTGCTGGCCTCGGCCCTGGGGAAGATCGGGATCGCCACCGAACGCATCCCCATGCGGGTCAACGACGCGGTCAGCCAGCTCTACATCGAGAACCCGCTGAAGAGCGGTTCCCGGCGGGGAGGAGGCGGAATCATGAAACTCCTCTCCACCCATCCGCCCATCGAATCCCGGATCGAGGTCCTGGAGGAGATGGCCCATCCGTTCTCTTAGAGACAGAGACCGCTGCGACCGAATACGGAATACGAATCCGGCGGCGGACGCGCTAAGATATCCCATTCGGGAAAGCCCTTAGCAGGCCGGGATACCCAAGCGGCCAAAGGGAGCAGACTGTAAATCTGCCGGCGA
>JAPPFC010000016.1 GCA_028824015.1 bacterium | reverse complement strand
AACCGGCTGCGCCGCCACCCCCGCCGGCGCCAAGCCCGGTCGCAGCGGCGGCATCCGCCCCCACTGCACCTGCGCCCGCCGCGCCCGCGGCTCCTGTGAGCCCCGCGGCGACCGTGATGGCCGACGGTCCTCCTCCGGTGCTCACCGGACGGGTGGACCGGCCCTTCCGGTACCTGCTCGGCGCCGCCGCCCTCCTGGTCCTCTGCCTGGTCGTCACCCTGGTGCTTCCCGCCTTCTCCGGAACGGGCCGGGGGGCCGTGCACTCTGAGATTCCCTACACCGCAACCGCTTTGCGGGGCCAGGAGGTCTACCTGGTGGAGGGATGTGCGGGCTGTCACACCCAGATGGTGCGTCCGGTGGTCGCCGACGCACAACTCGCCGCCCTGGCCGGGGTGGGTGGAGTGACCCTGTCGGACACCAACCAGGTGATCGGCCGCCAGCGCTACGGCCCCGACCTGGCCAGCGTGGGGAATCGAATGTCCCCCGAAGAGATCGAGGAGGTACTCTCCGGAGGCGGAGGGCACCTCACCTATGGAGGCGCTTGGATGGACTCCCTGGTGGCGTATCTGTCGGAGTCCCGAGTCCTGACCGGGAGCGGACCCGATGAGTGAGAACCTGGCGAGAGCCGCGGAGGTTCTGGGCGCGCCCGAGATCCTGGTGCAGCGCTCCGCCGAGGCCCGGGCCGCGGCGGACGGCGTCCCGGTCGAGGAGGTCCTGGCCGCCTGGGCGGGCGGCGGCGCCTCGCCCGCGCCCTCTGCATCCGCTCCGGCCGCCGCTCCTGAGCCTTCGCCCCCTCCGGCCGCCGCGCCCGAACCCTCTCCTGTCCCCGCCGCCCCCGAGCCTGCGCCCGTAACGGCCGTCCCGTCCGCGCCCTCTCCGGTCCCCGCCGCCGCCCAGGCGCCGGTGGTGGCGACGCCCCTCCCCCCGCCGTCGGAGGTGACCACCAAGGAGGCGGTCTCCTTCCCGGTGGTGGTGTCGGTGCCCACCGCCCGCTTGACCGAGAGGACCTCATCCGCCCTTCCCCGCTGGCTGGCCGCCGTCTTCCTGGTCATCCCGGTGATCGGGTTGCTGTACCTGGCCGGGAACTCGGCCCGGGCGGGATGCGTGGAGGGGGGAGTGCAACTGGCTGTCAACCGGCTCGACTCCACGGTGGTCAACTGCGACGGGAGTGAGTTCAAGGGACGGGCGGTGGACACCACGGGGAACATCCTGGCGGTGGGGGAGGCGGTCTTCGAGACCTGCGCGGGCTGTCACGGCGCCAACGGCGAGGGGGGCGTGGGCCCGGCGATGGCCACCGTGCTCGCCACTTTCTCCAGTTGTCCCGACCACATCGAGTGGGTGACGCTGGCCACCGGCGGTTTCCAGGAGGCCGGGATAGACACCTACGGGGACCTGGCCGCAACCGTGGGCGGGGGAGGATTCATGCCCGGATTCGCGACCAGCAACACCGCCGAGGAGATCGCCGCCGTGGTGGCGTTCGAGCGGATCCGCTTCGGCGGCGCCGATCCCGACCAGACCCTGATCGAGTGCGGGCTGGTCGAGGGAGAAGATGAGCCCGCCCCCGAGGAGCCCGCCCCCGAGGAGGCCGGACCGGAGGAAGAGGCGGCTGACGAGGCCGCCGCCGACCACTGATACGGCTCGCGCCTACCTGCCGGACCGCCCGAACCGCACCCGGAACGCCGCTCTCCACAGCGCCAGGGTCCCGATCTCTCCCTCGGCCAGCACCCGTCCCGCCGGGTCCTCCACCACCGGGATGCGCAGACCGTAGTCGACCGCCATGTCGGGCTGGCGGTCGATGTTCACCTCCTGGAGGGCCAGGCCCCAGAAGAGAGCCGCCCGCCGCACCCGGGGCGCCGCCACCGCGCACAGGTGGCACTCGGGGCGGGTGTAGAAAACCAGGTGGCGCCCCCTGCCTTGCATTACGGTCCGATATCCTGGGGGGCCCATGGGAGTGAGAGAGTGAGGCCCGGCACCGCAATAGCCATAATCGCCCTGGCGCTGATCATCGTGGTGGCGGCGGTGGTGCAACTCTTTGGTCTGGTGGTCTCTCCATGACCACCGACATGCGGTCGGCCAGCGAAAGCCGGTCGGAGGCTCGCCCTTCCCGCATCGCCAGGGCCATCAGCCCCGCCGAGTCGACATGGATCAGGAGTTCTCCCCTCCCCACGTCGGCGTAGGCCCTTTCCACGGGTATCCGGTGGGCGGATGCGCCGATCCGCACCGACAGTTCCGGACAGTCATCCAGGCCGGCGGCCTGCAGGTCGTGGGGAGCGATGTTGGTCTGCACGTTCCCGAAGGCGTCCACCCACCATGCTTCGCCGCTCACCATGCCCGGGCTCACCTCCGGCAGGGGCAGGAGGAGGGGAGTCACCTCCTCGGGGCCGATCGGGGGCCCGAGGTCGGAGAATGCCGGTTCTCCCGTCGCCAGGGCCGCGGCCGCCGGGGCGAAGACGTCCCGTCCCCAGAAGGTCTGTCCCATCGAGGGGAGGCGGTAGTCGGGGTTCTCCACCGAAACCATCCGCCGGGCGCCGCCCATCATTGCCACGGCCGGCGACAGCAGACCGTTGTCGGGACCCACGAAGACCATCTCGGAAGTCTCCACCGCCAGGGCTCTCCGGTCGGTTCCGACGCCCGGGTCCACCACCGCCAGGACCACCCCGGGAGGCAGGTACTGAACGGCGCGCAGCAGCGAAAGCGCTCCGGCCCGCACGTTTCCGGCCGGGATGCGGTGGTTGACGTCTATCACCCTCGACTCCGGCGCGATCCGGGCCATCACCCCGTGGACCACCCCCACGAACTCGTCGTCCGTTCCGAAGTCTGAGAGAAAGCTGATGGGAAGACTCATGGCGTCCTGTCCGTCCAACACACCGGGCATCCAAGGCTACAACCGGGCGCTGGCAGGTTGGTATTGCGGGCCGGGCGGGCTCCGGCGCCGATCCCGCCTTCCCTTTTAGGTGACGCCCGGTCTCCCGCCCGACCATTGACAGGGTGAGAGCGTCGAGGGGGCGTTGTCAAGCCTTCCGGGGCCGCTCTTTTCGCGGGTCGGAGAAGGCCATCATCGCCAGGGGTCGGAAGCTGAGCTCGATTGCTTCGTAGATCTCGCCCAGCAGGAGGTCCAGCGACTCCGCGTTCACCTCCGAGGCGGCCAACCGCCCGGTCAGGACCACTGCTCCCTCCCGGTCCAGGGCGAAGTGGCATCTCCACAGACGATGGTTGCGCAGCAGACAGAGCCGGTACACCTCGGCCTGGTTGGCGGGAGGGGCGGGCAGCACGTAGGCCTCGGCGATGATGCTCCGGTCACCCACCGTCCACCACACGGTGGTGGCCGAGCGAACGGTCTGGCGCATCCGCACCGCCCAGCGGCCCTCCACCTCCTCGGAGTACTCCACGTCGCTCTGGGGGTCCGCCACCCACGATGAGATGGTCTGGACCAGGGTGTCCGAGAGATCGGTCATCGGTTGAAGAGCACGCTTCGGTAGAGTTCCAGCAGGCGCTCGGAAGTCGCGTTCCAGGAGTATTGGCGGGCCCATTCCACCCCTCGGGCCGACATCCCGGCCCGCAGGTCGTCGTCTTCCAGCAGCTTGGCGATGGAGAGCGCGTATCCCTCCGGTTCCCATCCGTCCACCAGCCAGCCGGAGCCTCCGTCTTCCACCACGTACATCAGCCCCCCTCGCCGTGCGGCCACCACCGGCAGCCCGCAGGCCTGCGCCTCGGCCACCGCCAGGCCGAAGGACTCGCTGCGGGAGGGGGCCACCAGCACATCGGCGGCCCGGTAGAAGTCGCCGAGCCGGTCATGGGGGACCGGGGAATAGAACCGGACCGCCCCCTGCCCGAGCCCGGCTGCGGCCGAGCGAAGGGCTTCCATCTCCCGCTTTCCCTCGGGCCCGCTCGGTCCCCCCACCACCAGCAGGCGGAGGTCGGGGATGCGCTCGCGAGCCATCCTCACCGCCGCCAGGGCCACGTCCGGTCCCTTGAGGGCCTGGATCCTTCCCACGAACAACGCCAGGGGTCCCGCCCCCAAACCCAGGCGCCTCCGGGCTTCGGCTTGGTCTCCGGGCTTGAAATGGGTCCGGTTGACCCCCGGAGGGGAGATGCACAGCTTGGTGGGATCGGCCCCGTAGTGGTCCATGAGGTCGTCCGCCTCGAATGGTGTGGACGCCACCACGCAGTCGGCGCCCGAGATCAGCGTCTCCTCGGTGGCGATCCGCGTGGGGTGGGTGGGGGATTGATCCGCCCGCCGGGTGGCGTCCTTCACCCTGCCCAGGGTGTGGAAGGAGTTCGCCATGGGGATACCCAGTCTCTCCTTCACGCCCAGCGCCGCCCAGCCGGAGAGCCAGTAGTGGCTGTGCACCAGGTCGGGATGGGCCGTACCGGACTCGATGCGGTCGAGGAGCGACTGGCTGAACTCTTCCAGGTGCGGCGCCTGCCATTCGATGGGGAGGGAGCAGGGAGGCCCCGCCTGCAGGTGATGGACCCGATATCCGGGCGCCACCGTCACCGTCTCCGGCAGCCTGAGATGGTCCCGCCGGGTGAACACGTCCACCGCCACCTTCTGCGACGCCATGGTCGCGGAGAGCTCATGGAGGTAGACGTTCATGCCGCCCGCATCTCCCTCTCCGGGGTTTCGGAGCGGCGATGTGTGCATGGAGATGAAGGCCACCCGGGCGATCATTTTCGACAACTCACCGTGTAGAGGGGTCGGTGGACGGCGCCCAGCCGGCGCTTGTAGGTCTCGTCGCCCTTGAGGAAGTCGAAGCGGGAGAGCCCCTCGCTTACCGCCTTCTCGATCATGGAGGAAAGCAGGACCACCCCGGGAGAGGACGCCGAGTAGGCGGGGTCGAACGAGGAGTTGTACAGGTAGTACGAATCGGCGTCGGAATAGCCGAACACGCAGGCGGCGGCTCCTCCCCCCCGGTCGGCCAGCAGGTCGACTCTCCATCCGGGAAGGTCCGCCAGGCGGCGGAACAGGGCCTCGGTCCGATCGTCCATGAACCGGCCCTTGGCGCCGGCGGCCTGGCGGTGGAGCCTCACGAACTCCTCGAACCCCCAACCCGGACCGTGCTCGGTCCGGACGGTCGCCTCACCCAACTGGCGGTGATAGCGTCTGGCCTTGCGCCTGATCTCGTGGCGCTCCTTCTTCCCCACCATCTGGAGGTACTCGTCGTAGGTGGCAGGCAGGTGCAAGACGGCGGTCACTGCGGTCCGGCGGGTCACCGGCTCGGCGCCGGCCAGGGCCAGTCCCTCCTCCACCGCTCCGGCGGCGAGTTGGGGAAGGGAGTCCCATTCCAGCGCGGTCCCCGGCTCCTGGCCCCGCCACCACTCGGCCACCAGGTCCGGGACCCGGGTGCCCAGGGGGCTGTGATAGTCGGTCAAAGAGGAGGGACCGGCCATCCGGACGGCGCCGTCCCCGTCCCGCTCCAGCGCCAGCAGGGCGCCGTCTCCCTCCACCAACTCCACTGTCGGGGTCACGGCCTGCAGAAAGCCCCTGCCCGGAAACGGACCCAGGTGATCCTCGGCGGGGGGATGGTCGAAGGCGGCGGTGTTCCAGTCTTGGTGTATTCGCATGTCTCTCAGCAGGCTGCCCGGACGGTCGGATAGGGGTTGTAGGCGGGACCCTCCCTCCCGGTGGGATGGAGCTGGAGGTGAAGGTGGGGTAGGCCCCCCCAGGCGTTGCCGGTGGAACCGTTGTACCCGACCACATCCCCAGCGTTCACCCGCTGGCCTTCAACAACATTCCAATCGCTCAGATGAGCGTAGTAGTAGGCAACCCCGGTGTCCGAGTGGATCCACAGGCCCCTTCCCCCCAGGCCGCCGTTGGTTATCGTGATCTCCCCGCTTGCCGTTGCCAAGAGGCGAGCGTCCCTGGGGCCGAACATGTCAACCCCCTTGTGGCTCCTCCCTCCCGATCGCGGCGCCCCCCAGGAGTCCACGAACGCCGATCCCGGGAAGGGGCACACCAGCCCGGGTATCGGGCCGACCCCCTGGCCCTGGCGGGAGGCGAGAGCCGCGGCCTGGATGCGGGCCTGCTCGCGCCGGCGCGCCTCGGCCGCCCGCTCCGCGGCTATCCGCCGGGCCTCCTCGGCTCTGCGGCGGGCCTCCTCGGCTCTCTTGCGGGCTTCCTGGGCCTCCCACTTCCTGACCAGTTCCTGGCAGTCGTCGTCGAGGTCCTCCCAGGCGGCGTGCTGGTCGCGGGTCGCCAGCGCCAACTGTCTCGTCCAGTCCTCCCGCTGGGACTCCAACTCCGACAGTTCGGCCTCGAGGGCGGCGATCTCCTCCCGGTGAAGCTCCAGGTCTCTCTGGGAACTGAGGTAGTTGTTGATGTCGGCCACCTTCGTGTCGGTGCCGGTCTCCAGGTAGTGGCGGCCGACTATCAGGTCGCCGGGGGTCTCCCCCAAAAAGGGCGTCAGGGCCAGGACGCCCTGCTGCATGTAGATCTGGATGGCGGCCTCCTCGAGGTCGGCGCGAAGGACTTCGACCTCTTCGGCCTTGCGGGCCGCCAGGGATTGCGCCACGTCGGCGCGCCCCCGGGCGATCTCGATGTCCTCCAGGACGATGTCCCACTCGGCCGTCGCCTGATGGAAGAGATCCAACGCTCCCTCGTATACGGCCAGTTGGCCGCGGGAAGCCCCGCACGCCTGATCCACCTCACTCCTCTCCACCTCGGCTGGCGCCTGTTGGTCTTCCCCGTCCTCCTCCTGTGCCACGGAGAACAGGGTTCCGCCGGTACCCACCAGGACTAGCACCAGGACCAGAACGGCTCGTATGCGCTCTGATCTTCCCATGTCGGACAGGTTAAAGGCTTCGCCCCGGTAATGGTGGGTCGCCTTCTACAGAATCAGCGTGAGCAGGGCGAAAAACACCAATCCGGCGCAGAGAGGCCCGTCCAGGCTCGACAGGATGCCGGGCAGGGGACTGGACCAGAGCCGCCCGGAGCGAAGCACCGTGCCGAATCCCTCCCCGGCCAGGTAGGCGGCGGAGAGTCCGAAGCCGATCAGGAGGAAGTCCGTCGGGGAGAACCCCCACAGCACCGCCCCGATCAACGACAGGGCCACCACCCCGATCACCACTGTGTTCTGGCGGTTCAGCAGCCGGTTGGACCGCATCCGGCGAACCACCTCCGCCAGGATGATGGTGCCGATCATCACCAGCAGGAAGAACCCGATGGCGCGCCCACCCGGCTCGAACGCCGCCCTGGCCAGCATCAGGGACGCCACCGCTCCGCAGCTCATTGCTCCCACGCCGGCAGCTATGCCCAGGGCGGGGAGTTGGCGGCGCCGGGGCACGAATGTCGCCGCGCCCAGGGGGAAGATCACTCCCATGGCCACGGCGGGCAGCAGGGCGGAGGGGCCCAGCAGGTGGATGAGCGCCATTGCCGCCAACTGGCCTCCCAGAAGGGATCCGATCGCCAGGTCGTATCCCCGTTCCGCGGCGGCGCCGGCCACGTCGAAAGTCCACAGTCCCACCATCGCCGCCAGGATCGGCGTCCACAGGTCCTGGTCGCCCACCATGTTGCCCAGCACCAGCGCGGCCACCACAACGAGGGTGGCGAGCCCCCCCGAACCCAGGTCTCTTCCCAAGGCAATGGAACCGCCCGAGACGGGAGGCAGGAGGGCTATCTCGTCGTCGGGGTCCACCGGCTGGAGGGTGTCCACCTCTTCTCCGTTGCGCCATATCTTGGCGGTGGCCAGACCCTCGGTGAACTGCGTTCCGAAGCGGGAGGATGCGGCTTCCAGCACCTCGCCCACCGTGGCGCCCTCGATCTCCAACTCCGAGGTGCGCGCCGCCTCCCGCAGGCCCGCGAAAAGACGTACTCTCGGCATGTTTACCAGCTTAGACGCAGTTGGCCCGCATTCGAACGCTTCTCACCGGAACGCCGCGGGATACACTCCCGGTACACCGAAGATGGAGGTCCGATGGACGCGATAAGGGTGGAGAACTACGGGGGACCCGAGCAGATGGAGTGGAGCCCGGTCCCCGACCCCAGCCCGGGCCCCGGGGAGGCGCTGGTCACCGTGCTGGCTGCGGGAGTGAACTACATCGACACCTATCACCGGACCGGCCTCTACCCGGTGGAACTCCCCTTCACTCCCGGGCTGGAGGGGGCGGGGGTGGTCCGGGAACTGGGAGACGGGGTGGAGGGGATCGAGATGGGCGACCGGGTGGCGTGGAGCGGTTGCCTGGGCTCCTACGCGGAGCAGGTGGTGGGGCCGGCCGACAGGATGGTCCCGGTGCCTCCGGGTATCGAGATCGAGTCGGCCGCCGGACTGCTGCTGCAGGGGATCACCGCCTACTTCCTGGCGAATGCCACCTTTCGCCTTTCGGAGGGCGATCGGGCGCTGGTGCATGCCGGAGCGGGGGGCGTGGGGCTGTTGCTGATCCAGTTGGCCAAGAGACGCGGGGCGGAGGTCTTCACCACCGTCGGGTCGGCGGAGAAGGGCAGGCTGGCCGAGAGCGCCGGGGCCGATCATGTGATCCTCTACCGGGAGACCGACTTCGCCGAGGCGGTGGAGGAGATCGCCGGCCCCCGACCACTCGACGTGGTGTATGACGGGGTGGGCGCCGCCACCTTCGATCGGGGACTCACCCTGCTTCGCCCCCGGGGGATGATGATCACCTTCGGGAACGCCAGCGGGCCGGTGCCGCCGGTGGCGCCGCTGCGACTCACCCAGGAAGGGTCGCTGTACCTGACCCGACCCACGATGGGCGACTACATGGCGACCCGCGCCGAACTCCTGGAGACGGCCTCCTCCTTGTTCGAGATGGTGATCAGCGGCGAGTTGAGCCTGCGGATCGGTCACAGCCTCCCCATGCGGGACGCTGCCCGGGCGCACCGGATGCTGGAGGGGAGGGAGACCACCGGAAAGGTGATCCTCACCCCCTGATCCCCTCCAGCCGCCCCAGGGCGGAGCGGAGGGTGTCCTCGCTCTTGCAGAAGGCGAAGCGCACCAGTTCGGCGCCGTCCGCCGGATCGTTGTAGAACACCGACGGCGGGATGGCCGCCACTCCCATCCGTTCGATCAGATGGTTGACGAACGCCACGTCGTCTCCGAAGCCGAACGGGCGGTGGTCGGCCAGCAGGAAGTAGGTGCCCTCCGGGGTGTAGACCCCGAAGCCCAGCCGGTCGAGTCCCTCCGCCAGGAGGTCTCTCCGGGAGGTGTACAGGGCCCGCAACTCCTCGAAGTATTCCTCCGGGGCCGCCAGGGCGACGGCGGTCCCGTGCTGCATGGGATTGGGAGTGGTGAAGGTGAGGAACTGGTGGGCGGCTCTCACCCCTGCGGTGAGGCTCTCGGGGGCCACTGCCCATCCGGTCTTCCATCCGGTCAAAGAAAAGCTCTTTCCCACCGACGACATGGTCACGGTCCTCTCCCACATCCCCGGGTAGGAGGCCAGGGAGAGATGGGGCTTTGCGTCGAATCGGATGTGCTCGTAGACCTCGTCGGTGAAGGCGATGACGTCGTGGGAGACGCACAGTTCGGCCACCAGCGCCAGTTCATCGTGATCGAAGACCCGGCCGGTCGGGTTGTGGGGCGTGTTGAACACGATCGCCCGGGCGCCTTCGGCGAACGCCGCCCGCAACTCGGCCTCGGGCAGCCGGAAGTCGGGAGGGCGGAGTGTCACGAACCGGGGGAGGGCCCCGGCCAGGGCGCAGCCCACCGGGTAGGCGTCGTACCACGGCTCGAGGAGAATCACCCGCTCGCCCGGTTCCACCAGGCCCAGGAAGGAGGCCGCAAGAGCCTCGGTGCACCCGGAGGTGACGGTCACGTTGCGGTCCGGGTCGACTCCGATCCCGGTCTGGGCGCAGAAGCCGGCCGCGATCCTCTCCCGCAGGATCGGAAGGCCCATGGATGGGGGGTACTGGTTCGACTCGACGTCGATCCCCGACTTGGCGGCGCGCTTGACGAAGTCCGGACCCTCGAAGTCGGGAAAGCCCTGTCCGAGATCCACAGCCCCCCGCTGGCGGGCGCGATGGGATATCTCGGTGAAGATGGTGCTCCCGAACGGACGCAGACGGCTGGCGACGGTCACTGCAGTAGCACTGCGTGGATCTCACCGGGTCCGTGCACGCCCCTGGTGAGGGTCAACTCGATGTCGCCGGTGCGGCTGGGGCCGGAAATGACCATCAGGTTGGCCAGCCGGCCGGGAGACTCGACCTGTGCCGCCCAGTGGGAGAGGGAGCGGAATATCCTGTCGGTCGGCACCAGCACCACATGCACGGCCGGGATCACCGAGGCGAGCCGGGACCGTCCCGGCCCCGAGGTCACCACCACCGAACCGGACTCCGCGAATGCCGCGACGGCCGCGGAGATCCCCACCCGCGCGTCCATGTAGCCCATCTGGTGGGGGACCCGGCCCTCGGGGTCGGCGGGCAGGGTCGTGGAGATCCGCCGGTAGCCCCTCTCGGCCAGGGCCGACAGGAGCCCGTCGGCGGGAAGGTGCTCCTGGTCCCAGGACAGGAATTCCTCCGTCCCCCGTTCGGTCATGATCCCGGTTATCACCTCCAGGGCGGCCCCCCAGTGCACCACCCCGTCCAGCAACTCGAAGGCCTCGATGAAATGGGGGGTCAGGTCCACCTCGGCCAGGTCGGGAACCGCCCTGCCGGGGTGCGGCGCGGGCAACCCGGGAAGGGTGGCCGCCCCCACCGCCTCCTCGACCGTCCCGAGAAACCGGCTACGTTCCATCCCGGTTCTCCTTCCACCACTGCCGGAAGGACTGTCGGGCAGGCGCGGGGAAGTCCCGGCTCTGCGTCCACCCCTTGGCGTGGAAGGGCAGGCGGTGGAACCACTCGTCCCTCCCCTTCATCCGGCCGGCCACCCGCCCGGCCGCCAGGAGGCTCTTCCACACCCTGGGACGCTTGGCCGCCTGTCCGTAGAGCTTCAACCCGGGCCCCAGCCACCGGAACGGATCGTTCTCCCGGATCGCCCGCACCCGCTGGTGCACCAGCAGCTTGGGAATGTCGATCCGCACCGGGCACACCTCCCGGCACGCTCCGCACAGGCTGGAGGCGAACGGCAGGTCCGCCGCCTCGGTGAAATCCGCCAGCCCGGGGGCCAGCACCGACCCCACCGGACCCGGATAGACCTGCCCGTAGGCGTGGCCGCCCACCTCCCGGAACACCGGGCAGACGTTCAGGCACGCCCCGCAGCGGATGCAGGCCAGGATCTCGGAGGCGTCGGTCGAGAGTACCCGGCTGCGTCCGTTGTCCACGATCACCACCACGAACTCGTCGGGTCCGTCGGGATCTCCGGGTCTTCTCGGCCCGGACACCACGTTGGTGTACACGCTGAGCCGCTGGCCGGTGGCGGAGCGGGCCAGCACCTCCACGATGGTGGCCGCGTCCTCGAAGGTGGGGACCAGCCTCTCCATGCCCATCACCGCGATGTGGGTGCGGGGAGCGGCGGTGGTCAACCATCCGTTGCCCTCGTTGGTGACCGTGATGATCGACCCGGTCTCGGCTATTCCGGTGTTCACTCCCGAGATGCCCACGTCGGCGGAGAGAAAGAACCGGCGCAGGTGCCGGCGGGCCACCGCGTTCAGTTCCTCGGGGTCATCGGTGTAGGGGATCTCCAGCCGTTCGTGAAACAGCGCGCCGATGTCCTGGCGGGTGAGGTGCATCACCGGGGCGATGATGTGGGAGGGGTGGTCCTCGGCCAGTTGGACTATGAACTCCCCTAGGTCGGTCTCCACCACCGTGTGCCCGTCGCCCTGCAGGTGGGCGTTGAGATCGAGTTCTTCGGTGACCATCGACTTGGACTTGATCACCAGGGACCCCTCCTTCCTCCCGACCACCTCGGAGATGAGACGGTTGGCCTCCGCCGCGTCGGCCGCCCAGAGCACCGTGCCGCCGTTGCGTTCCACCGAGTCGGCGAACTGGCCCAGGTAGCGGTGCAGGTTGGCCAGGGTGTGGAGGCGGATCATCCGGGCCCGATCGCGGGTCTCCTCCATGGGCGTGAAGTCGTCGATGGCCCACTGGCGCTTCCCCATGAACCTGCGGGCCGCCCGCCCCACGGCCGCCGGCTTGGGCGTGCCCATCTCTCCGACGGCCCGGCGTCGGAACGTGACCGGCTGGCCCATCAGCGGCCTTGGCGGCCGGCGGCGATCGCCGAGGCGATGTGCACCACCTGCATGGGGTTCTCACGCCTGCGGAGGCCCCCCTCCAGGTGGATCAGGCAGGCGGCGTCGGCTCCGGCCAGCATCTCCACGCCGGCTTCCTCCAGGCGGTCCAGCTTGGTGTTCATTATCTCGGTGGAGACCTCGGGCATCTCCACGGCGAACAGGCCGCCGAACCCGCAGCACTCCTCGGCGCCCTCGATCTCGACCCGTTCCACCCCCGGCACCGAGTCCAGGAGCGACTCGCCCTCCCGGCGCAGGCCCAGGCCGCGGAGGGCGTGGCATGAGGGGTGGTAGAAGGCCCGGCGGGCGGGAGGCCGGTCGCCGGTCTCCGTCTCCTCCGCCGAGGCCTGTTCCCGTTGTCCAGCGACGTAGGAGGTGAACTCCCGGATCCGCTCCGCCACCCGTTCGGCCATGGCGGCCGTCTCCGGGTCTCCGGAGGCCAGCCGGGGGCCGTGGTGGATGAGGAAGTCGGCACAGGACCCCGAGGGAATCACTATCGTGCCGTCGGTCCGGTCCAGCACCTCCAGGTTGTGCATCAGCACCTCGGTCGACTCCCGGTGGTGGCCGGCGTTGTAGGCGGGCTGGCCGCAGCATGTCTGGTCGGCCGGGAACTCCACCTCCGCTCCGTTGCGCTCCAGTTCCTCCACCACGTCCCGTCCCACCTGGGGGAAGACCGCGTCGATGATGCAGGTCACGAACAACTGGACGGTCTCGGGCATGGATTGAGACATTACTACGGGTCCGGGGGGTGGACCTGCCAGACTGTAGGCGGCATGACTGATCAAAACTTGCGTGTCGACCGGTCCTACCGGGGCCCGGTCCGGGGGGTGATTCTCGACTGGAGCGGGACCGTGGCGGACGCCTACGTGCTGGCTCCTGCGCGGGTGTTCGTCGAGGTGTTCGGGCGGAGGGGCGTTGAGATCACCATGTCGGAGGCCCGGGGTCCGATGGGGGTGACCAAGGATGTTCACATCCGGCGCCTGCTCGAGGTCCCCGCCATCCGGGAACGCTGGCGGGCCGTCCACGGGAGGGACCCCGACCAGGCCGACGTCCGGGGGATGTTCGAGGACTTCGTCCCCCTGCAGATCGAGTGTCTTCCCGAGTATGCGGAGTTGCTGCCGGGGGTGGTGGAAATGGCCGCCCGGCTGCAGAACGACTACGGCGTCAAGATCGGCATGACCACCGGGTTCATCCGGTCGATGGTGGATGTCCTCCTGGTGCGGGCCCGCAGCCAGGGGTTCCATCCCGATTTCACGGTGGCGGGGGACGAAGTGGCTTACGGCGCCCGGCCCCGGCCCTTCATGCTCTACCGCAACCTCGATCAACTTGACGTCCACCCCATCCAGGCGGTGGTGAAGGTGGACGACACCGCCTCGGGCGTCGAGGAGGGGCTGGAGGCCGGATGCTGGTCGGTCGGGATAGCCAGGTACGGCAACTACATGAACGCTCACAGCCTGGCCGAGGCCCGGTCCTGGTCGCCCGAGGAGGTGTCCGAACGCCTGGCCGCCGCCCGCCGGATCCTGTGGGAGGCGGGGGCCCACTATGTGATCGACGAGCCTCTGGAGCTGTTGGGGGTCGTGGACGACGTCAACCTTCGGCTGGGAAGGGGAGAGCGGCCCTAGCTGCGGTGGCGTTGTCTCTCGGGAGGTTGTTATTATCCTCGTGCAGACATGTGTGGCGCCAAGACCCGGACTCCCTTTCGACTGCTGCTGTGGACGGTTCTGGCGCTCGCTCTCCTGGGGTCGGCCTGCGGCGGGGACGATGAAGCGGACCCCGATGCCGGAGAGACCGTAGCGGAGGGAGAGACCACCGCAGCCGGCGCGGAGTCGGACACCCAGGGGACTGCGGAGGCCGGCGACGGGACCCAGCCCGATGCGGTGACCACCTCCACCCTCCCGCCCCCGACCACCACTACCACCACCACTCCTCCCGGACGCCGCATGGGGGTGGTGCTGCTGGCTCCGGGCGAGGCGAACAACAGCCTGAACTTCAGGGAGGGACCGGGCACCGACAATCCCGTGGTCGGCGAACTCCTCCCGGCCCAGGCGGGGCTGGCGCCCACCGGCGTCCTGGAAGTCGTGGATGGCCGGGTGTGGCACGAACTCATCACCGAGGACTCCCGGGGATGGGCCTATGGCTACTACCTCACCGAGATCTGGTCGCCCGAGGAGGTCGAGGAGTGGGAGTGGAAGGCGGCCCTGGACAACTTCGCCAACGCGCTGGTGCTGGGCAACGGCCTGGCGGACACCGTGTCATGGAGAGGCCTGTTCGTCATCTACCACGACCAGGACCTGCGCCGCTGGGAGCCTGACGAACTCTCCGGCCTGGGGGATGACGACACCGAGATCCGGTGGTCCAACACCGGGGCCGCCGCCGATGAGGCAGAGGCGACCGTCGGCACCTGGAAGCAGGTGATCGCCGATCCCTTCCTGGCCGACTACCTCGACGAGGACGTGCAGATCGAGGTGGGAGGTCTCACGCTGGGAGCCAACGCGATCCTGCCGGGAGCAGCCATCTCCTCGGCGTTCGCCAACTTCCCGTGGGTTGCAATCCACGATCCCGGCGACAACGAGGAGTTCGGGGGACTCGACTGGTCCACCTGGCTGGTGTTCCTGGAGATGGAGCAGGGCCAGCCCCGGGTGGTCGGTCTCCAACCCCAGGTCGCATACCCCTGAGCCGCCGCCCCCCGAGTTGCAGGCGACTGAACTCGCGAAAATCGCCCATTCCCTTAATTTTTTGGGCCCACCCCCGCCACCACCGTTCCGTAGGTCAAAACGCGCTGCATCCAAGGGGCGCAGTTGCGAGAGATGAACCCTGAGGCGGCCCGGTTGACGCGTCGGATCAGACCGCTAGGTGCTTGTGACCTGATCCCAATGTGGGTCGATGACTGTGACAAAGTCAATCGCTCGGCCTGGAATTCTTCCGCCGCCGGAGGGATCTTTTGCCAGGTTGGTTCCGCGGTGGCGCCGCCAACGGCCGGATAGCCTAGACCCAGGCCTCTATCCGGTCGGCCAGGTAGACGCTGACCTCCTTGGCCAGTTCCAGGGTCTCGCACAACTGCTCGCGGCCCATCACCATGTCGACCAGGGAGACGTGCACGGTGCCGGTGATCATGATGCGGCGCTGAGTGGACTCGCCCAGCGGAGCGTAGGAGTCGATGGCCTGGACCTCGATGGGGAGGGAGACCTCTCCCACCCCCGCCAGGTCGGTGGCCAGCACCAACAGGTCGGGCGGGTTGGTGAGGGGCGGGACCGACCAGTTGAAGTACATGTGCATCTGGTAGATGTCCTCGGGCTCCTCGAAGTCGTCTTCCATCTCGTCCAGGCGGTCGATCAGCGCCAGCAGCGCCCGGGGTTCCACGTCCAGGGACAGATGGAGGTCTATCGGTTGGCTGCACGACTCGGCGGGATGGAGGTCGACCTCCCAGGACTGGCGGAGAGAGTAGGTCTCCACGAAATGGCGCTCGTCGTGGATGTGGAAACCGTGCTTGATCGCGTGTTCTTTGACGTTGTGGATGAAACCGGCGATGTCGATCGGCATACCGGCAAGAGACTACCGGCCCGCCGGACCTCCGAACACCACCGGCCGTCAGGATTATTCGCGGGGAAGGGAAGCCGCGGGGGAAACGGCGAACGTCGGCCGACGGCGGAGGCGTAACATCTAGTACGGTCGACCTCCGAGGACCTCGATGATCATCGTTATGAAAAAAGACGCCACCCAGAACGAGATACAGACGGTGGTGAACCGCCTCGAGGCGATAGATTGTGAAGCCCATGTCTCGGTGGGACGTTTCCGTACCGTCATCGGAGCGGTGGGCGACCGCAACCAGATCCTGCAGTTGCCGCTGGAGGCCCTGGCCGGCGTGGAGCGGGCGGTGCCGGTGATGAGGTCCTACAAGTTGGTCAGCCGCGAGTTCCATGAGTCCGGCACCGTCATCGAGGTGCGGGGGGTGCGCATCGGCGACGGGTCGTTCACGTCGGTCGCCGGACCGTGCGCGGTGGAGTCCCGCGACGTCCTGTTCGAGACCGCCGAGGCGGTCAGGGCGGCGGGGGCCACCGTCCTGCGGGGTGACGCCTTCAAGCCCCGCACCTCGCCTTTCTCCTTCCAGGGTCTGAAGGAGAAGGGATTGATCCTCCTGGCCGAGGCCCGCGAGGAGTTCGACATGCCCTTCGTGGCCGAGGTGCTCGACCCCCGGGATGTGGACCTGGTGGCCGACTACGCCGACATCCTTCGCATCGGCACCCGCAACATGTCCAATTTCGCCCTGCTGACCGAGGTGGGGCGGACCAAGACGCCGGTGATGCTCAAGCGGGGGTTCACCGCCACCCTGGAGGAGTGGCTGAACGCCGCCGAGTACATCTACAAGGAGGGGAACCAGGAGATCATCCTGGTGGAGCGGGGCATCCGCACCTTCGAGACCGCCTCCCGCAACACCCTGGACATCACCGCCGTTCCCCTGCTCAAGGAGATGTCCCATCTCCCGGTGCTGGTCGACCCCTCCCACGCTTCCGGCAAGAGACACCTGGTGGCCCCCCTGGCCCGGGCGGGTCTGGCGGTGGGAGCGGACGGGCTGATGGTCGACGTCCATCCCGCTCCGGACACGGCCCTGGTTGACGGCGCCCAGGCGATACTGCCCGACGAGTTCGCCGAGTTGATGAGAAGCATCGAGGTGATGGCCCGAGCGCTGGGCATCCCCCTCTAGATGCCCTCGGCCTCGGTTGTCGGCACCGGGCTGATCGGCGCTTCGATCGGGATCGGCCTCTCGGTGGCCGGTTGGGAGGTGTGCGGATGGGATACCGACTCCGACCACCTGGCTCAGGCGGCTTCCGTGGGCGCGGTCTCCAGGCAGGCGGGAAGCCTGAGCGAAGCGGTGGAAGGCGCCGAACTGGTGATCCTGGCGTCGCCCCCCAGGGCCACGATCTCGATTCTCTCGGAGCTTCGCACCGATGCGCTGGTGACCGACGTGGCGGGTATCAAACAGCCCGTGGTGGAGGCCGCCTCGGGTCTTTCCCGCTTCGTGGGGGGCCATCCCATGGCGGGCCGGGAAGTCTCGGGTCCCCTCGGAGCGAGCGGAGGGCTGTTCCGCGGAGCGACCTGGGTGATCACCACCGATCATGCCGACCCCCGGGACATCCTTGCGGTCTCCGAGGTCGCCCGGACGCTGGAGGCCCTCCCGGTGGAGATGACCGCCGCCCGTCACGATCGGATAGTGGCCCTGGTCAGCCACCTTCCCATGGTGCTGGCCGCCTCCCTGGTCGACCGGCTGTCCCGGGAGGGCCCCGCCGCCGACGCGCTGGTGGCGGGAGGGTTCAGGGACCTCACCAGGATCGCTTTGTCGAACTCGGACTGGTGGGCTGACCTGCTGGTCTCTAACCGGATGTCCCTCTCCTCGGTGCTGCGGGAGATGTCGGCCGGACTGGAGGACTGGGCGAGGCGCCTGGACGGGCTCGAGGACCAGTGGGTCGGCGAGCTTCTGGGTTCGGCGAGGCGGGCCCGCGCCGCCTTCGCTCCCCCCGGAGAAGGGCTGGGGGTGTTGCTGGAGGACCGTCCCGGCGAGATCGCCCGGGTGGGACAGGCGCTGTCGGAGAGCGGCGTGGACCTGCGGGACCTCCAGCTGCGCCACGCCACCCACGGCGGCGGAGGCGTGCTCACCCTCTCGGTCCGGCCCGAGGAAGCCGCCAGACTGGCCCGCGCCCTGCGGGCCGAGGGTTTCCGGCTCCTGGGAGACTGAGCCCTGGAGTGAGCCGTCGCTCAGTTGTAGGGGTAGGGAGAGCAAGCCAAAGGCGGACGATCCGGGCCGGGCGGTCAATACAACGGGGTCCTGTCGATCACCCCGGGAAATTCGCGAAATTCTGGCCCTTAATTCGGGTTGCCCTCCCCCGCCACCACCTTTCCATGGGTCGAATAGCTCTGTCCAGCCTGGGACAGGGCTTGTTGATTCGGTCGATTTGATCCCTCGACACGTCCGGGCGACGCCTGGGCGGACGGTCTTAGTGTTTGGCTGGTGTCAGTATGGAATGTGGGAGGGACAACGATCAACCTCTCGACCGCAGCTTTTTTCACAGCCTGCGCAAACCGATGAAGGGTGTTGCACCACACCGCGAAGACCACCCCTAGACGCCGCCTCCGATCAGCATTCCGATCCAGGCCAGGGCGATTCCCGCCAGGGTGAGGGGTACGATCCTCAACCAGTAGCTCCCCGCTCGGGGGCGGGACTCTTCGAGGGTTTCGATCATCCAGGTCGAAAAGGTGGTGAAAGATCCCAGGAGACCGGCGCCCAGCACCGGTCCCCAGAACGAGTCGATCCGTCCGGCGTCGCTGAGGGCCACCACCACACCGAGGGCGAAAGCGCCTGCCAGGTTCACCACTGCCGTGCCGGTTCCCCGCCGTCTCCGCCGGTCCAGCCAGGCGCTGACGAGCCACCTCAGGCATGCGCCGAGGCCGCCGGCCAGGGCGACGGCCAGAATCACCATGCGAGGCTCCTCCTCCGGGCAGCCGTTGCCACCCACAGCCCGGCGAGCACGCTGCCACCCAGGTACACCGCCGCCGCGGCCGGGCCTGCGTCGTCGAGGATGGCTATGGCCTCCACCGCAAAGGTGGAGAAGGTGGTCAGGGCGCCGGAGAAGCCGACTCCCAGGAGCGACCAGGCCAGGCCTCGTTCGCCCCGCCGGGCCGCCACCCCGGCCAGGACACCGAGAATCGCCGATCCCAGGAGGTTGGCGACCACCGTGGCGGTGAGAACCACGCCCACCGGCGCCAGCCACTCTCCCAGGCCGTAGCGGGCCAGGGCCCCCAACGACCCTCCGCAGAAGACCGCGATAGCCGTTGTGGGGCCGCCGGGGATCGCCGTCATCGAAGTTCAGCGTATCAGGGTGTTAACCGGCGTGGCGGCCACGCCCGGTTACGTATCCTTGTGGGGCATGCGAATCGCCGGCGCCCAGTTGAACCTCGACGTGGGAGACCTGGAGGGGAACTGTCGACGGATCCTCGAGGCCATGGATTGGGCCGAGGGGGAGAAGGCCGATCTCCTGGTGCTTCCCGAGTTGGCCACCAGCGGGTACCCGCCTGAGGATCTGGCGCTCCGGGACGATTTCTTGAAGACCAACCGGGCCGTGGTGGAGCGGTTGGCCGAGCGGTCGGCGGGGACTGTCACGGTGGTCGGGTTCCTGGACTCCTCCCGCCCCGACCCGGGGGACGCCGACACCGGGTCCCGCCGGGTGGCCAACGCCGCCGCCATCCTGGGATCGGGCCGCATCCTGGGGGTCTATCACAAGGAGCACCTGCCCAACTACGGGGTCTTCGACGAGCGGCGCTGGTTCTACCCGGGGCACAACGCAGTCCGCACCTGGCCGGTGGGGGATACACGGGTGGGGGTCTCGGTCTGCGAGGACCTCTGGGTGGACGAAGGTCCCTGGAGGATGCTGGCCCAAGCCGGCGCCGGGGTGATCGTCAACATCAACGCCTCCCCCTACCACCTGGGCAAGGCCGCCGAGCGGGAGGCGCTGGTCTCCCGCCGCGCCCGGGAGGCGGGAGCGCCGGTGGTCTATCTCAATCTGGTGGGAGGCCAGGACGAGTTGGTGTTCGACGGCGCCTCGCTGGTGGCCGGCTCCGACGGCGCAATCCTGTATCGCGGCGCCCAGTTCGCAGAGGAGCGTTTCGTCCTGGACGTCCCCCCGGCCGGCGGGGAGGCACCCATGCCGCGGGCGGAGCGGGACTGGATGGAACCGGTGGAAGAGATCTGGGAGGCGCTGGTGCTGGCGACCCGCGACTATGTGCGAAAGAACCGTTTCGAGGCGGCCGTGGTGGGCCTGTCGGGGGGGATCGACTCGGCGGTCACCGCCTGCCTGGCCGCCGACGCGCTGGGCGCCCACCGGGTCTGGGGGGTGTCCATGCCGAGCATGTACAGCTCCGAGCACTCCAAGACCGACGCCAAGCGGCTGGCGGCCAACCTGGGAATCCGGTTCGACATGGTGCCCATCGAACGAGCCCACGCCGCCTTCGTCGACACCCTCTCGGCGGTGATGGGGCGCGACGAGTGGGGGGTGGCCGGGGAGAACCTCCAGGCCCGGGCGCGGGGATCGATCCTCATGGCGCTCTCCAACCGGCACGGAGGGCTGGTGCTGGCCACCGGCAACAAGTCGGAGCTGTCGGTGGGATACGCCACTCTCTACGGCGACATGGTGGGAGGCTTCGCACCGCTCAAGGACGTCTACAAGACCCTCGTGTACCGCCTGGCGCGGTGGAGAAACCGCTCGGATCCGGTGATCCCCACCGGGATTCTCACCAAGCCTCCCTCCGCGGAACTCCGTCCCGACCAGTTGGACACCGACTCGCTTCCACCCTATGATGTTTTGGATTCCGTTTTGGCCATGTACATCGATTTGGAACGTTCTATGGAAGAGATAGCGGCTGTCGGCTTCGATGCGGACCTGGTGCGCCGGGTGGTCGGGCTGGTGGAGCGGTCCGAGTACAAGAGACGCCAGTCGGCGCCGGGTCCCAAGATCACCACCAAGTCCCTGGGACGCGAGCGGCGCCGTCCCATCACCAGCGGTTGGAACCTGCGATGAGCGGCGGGCATTCCATCCTGGTCGACGGCCAGCCCTCGGGGCCGCTGGTCTTCGACATGGACAGCCCCACCATCACCAGGGGCGACGGTTGCTTCGAGGTGATGCGCGTCTACGGGGGCGTTGCCTTCGAGTGGGACGCCCACCACGACCGCCTCCACCGGTCCGCCGCCATGATGGATCTCAAGGTTCCCCCACGCGCCGACCTCGACTCCTGGGTGAAGCAGGTGGCGGCCTACGGCCCGGAGGGGCTGATCAGGGTGATCATTGGTCGGGGCGCCGCGCCGGGCCAGGAGAAGTGCGTGGTGACCTGGCATCCGGTTCCCTCCCGACCCGACACCATGACACTCTTTCCGCTCACCGCCCCCTGGCACTCCGCCGGCCGACCCTGGGACCTCGCCGGGGGAAAGACCCTCTCCTACGCCCCCAACATGGCCGCCACCCGTCACGCACAGAAAGAGGGGTTCGACGAGGCTCTCCTGGTCGCCGACGACCGGACTGTCCTGGAGGGCCCGGTCTTCTCGGTGGCCTGGGTCCATGAGGGGGTGTGGGAGACCCCGTCGCTCGATCTGTTGATTCTCGATTCGATCACCCGGCGGGTGGTGCTGAAACTCGTGTCGGAATCGGACCTGCCCATGCGGGAGGGACGCTTCGGCCTCGACCGGGTTCTGGAAGCAGAGGAGGTGATGGTGATCGGAACCACCCGGGAGGTGACGCCGGTGGTTGCGGTCGGAGAGCAGGAGTACCAGTGGGGACCGGTCACCAAGCGCCTCAGGGAGGCTTTCGTGCGACGCGTGAGACAGTCCATCGATGGAGCCTGAGGGAGTGGTTCCCCCCACGGCCCGCCACAACCGATACCACGTCTCGGGTTCTCTGATTTGAACGGGTCGCCGAGGTTTGGCTTGGCCGGCATCCTGGCGGGGCTGGCGGTCCTGGCGCTGGCGACGGGGTGTGGCGGAGACGACGAACCCGCTCTGGTGACCACGACCTCCCGGGTGGTGACCACCGCCCCTCCCACCACCGCTGCTGATCCCACCACGACCACCGCTGTGCCCACCACGACCACCACCGCCGACCAGCCCGATCCGGCTTCCGACTCTCCGGCAACCACCGCGGCGGAGGACCAGGAGGGCGGCGAGATCTCCTTCCGGGTGGCCCGGCAGGAGTCCACCCGGGACGGAACCGTGCTGCACCTGGAAGTCCCCCCGGGCGACTACACCGACGTGGACCTCGAGAACCTGGTGCTGTCGATATACGAGGAGCGAGACGACCTGTACGAACTGCACGTCCTCGACAGCCGCGAGGCGGTCTCGGCCCTCCTGACCCCCGAATCCGAGCGCACCCCCGAACAGAAGGCCCTTCTGGAGAGCCACTACCTGGTCAGCTTCCTAGAGGGATCGATCCTCCGATTCCAGGGCCCCTTCGCCAACCTCGAGGGATACATCGTAGGCTCCTGACGGCCCGCCAGCGCCGCCGCCCGCCTGCTGCGGTTAATTTTTTGGGATTTTCCCTCCCGACCCGCCTCCGCCGTTCCGGTCGAAATTATTCGGACAGGCGCAGGCCTGCCCGAACCCGAGGATTCTTGGTCGTCGGCTGGTGCTCGCCACCCTTGGAGCGTTGCCCGGAGGCCGCCCGCAGGTGGGTGAGACTTGGTGATGATCCACCCGGTCCGGACCGCGGTGGGATGTTTGCTCCCATCAACATGCATAGGTCGGTGGGACACTTTCAACCGTCCGGCGGCTGGTTGTTTCACAACCCGCGCAGGAGATGGCGGTTGATCAGAGAAGCGCGGCGGCCACCATCAGGAACCCGCCGAAGCCCACCACGTCGGTGATCAGGGTGAGGAAGATGCTCGACGCCAACGCCGGGTCGAAGTTCAGCCGGCGAAGCGCAATGGGGATGCCGGCCCCCGCCAGGGTGGCGATGGTCAGGTTCGCAAGCGCCGCCACTCCCACCACCGGCGCCACCTGTGCCGCGCCGTAGTTGGAGGAGAACACCCCGAGCGACAGGAGCGCCATGGTGAGGCCCATGGCGGCCAGCGCCAGGAAGGCGCCGTTCAGGAGCCCGATGCTCACCTGGCGCCTCAGCACCTCCCAGATCCGCGCCCGGGGGAGGTCGCCGGCGGCCATGGAGCGGATCACCACCGCCAGGCTCTGCACGCCCCCGTTTCCTCCCAGGAGGGCCACCACCGGCATGAGCGCGGCCAGCACCGGCTCGGCGGAGATGATCCCGGTCTGGCGCTCGACGACGAACGCAACCACCAGCGCCAGCAGCAGATTCAGGGTGAGCCAGGGAAGCCGCATCCTCACCGACGAGAGCACCGCGGTGTAGATGGTCTCCTCCGCACCGGCGCCCACCGAGGCCGCGAAGTCCTCGGAGGCCTCGGCCTGCACCGCGTCGATCACCTCGTCATAGGTCACCATCCCCTGCAGATGTCCCAGGTCGTCCACCACCGGAAGGCCCATCAGGCGGTAGCGCTGCATCAGTTCGGAGACCTCCTCCCGGTCGGCCAGGGTGTGGACCGCCACCGGGTTGGCCTCCATCGCCTCGTCGAGGCCCACCGACGGTCTGACGAACACCAGGTCCCGGAAGGAGAGCACCCCCCGCAGCACGCCGAAGTCGTCGGTGATGTACACGTAGCTGAGGTCCTCCACCGTCTCCCGGATGGTGCGGATCCGCTCGATCGCCTCCCCGGCGGTGAGGCCGATGGGAAGCACCGCCACGTCGGTGGTCATCAGCCCTCCGGCCGTGTCCGACGGGTAGTGGAACAGCCGGCTGACCTCGCTGCCGGCGGGCTCGGCCATCAGGTCGATCACCGCCTCGACCGTCTCGGTCTCCATGTTCTCCAAAATGTCCACCGCTTCGGTGGCCGCCATCTCCTCCAGCACCGAGGCCGCCTCGTCGAGGGGCAGTTCCTCCAGGAGTTCGGCGGCCAACTCGTCGCGCAACTCCTCGAGGATGGGGGCGCTCTGGCGCCGGTCGAGCGGGCTGAGCAGTTCCCCGGCAGTGTCGGCAGAGACCGACTCCAGGATGTCCGCCGCGTCGTGGGGAGAGGCCTCGGCCAGGGCCGTCCACACCTCCGGGTTGGCGCCCAGGTAATCCTCGACCTCCACCGGCCGCCGTCGGGCCACCCGGCGAAGACGCTGGGCCAGTTCCCGGGGACGGTGCAACCGAGGCTTCATGTGCCCCACAGATTACGACCCCTTGCCGGGACCAAGACTTCGGTTAAGGGGACTCCCGGGCTTGGGAGCGGCGGACCCGGATCCTCAGGGCCCGGCACCGAGGAGAGAAGCGCCGATCAGGCCGAGAAGGGACGGACCTCGGTGACCTTGACCTCGAACGTCCCGCCCGGCGCGTCGTAGGAGACCACCTCGCCGGGGGACTTGGCCAGCACCGCCTGCCCCAGGGGGCTGGTGGGGGAGACCACCAGCCGGGCCGATCCTCGGTTCTCGGCGGGCGCCAGCAGGAACTCCATCTCGTCTCCGTCCTCGTCCACGACGGTCACCATCGACCCGACCTCCACCCGGCCGGTGTCGTCGACCTCCATCACCTGCGCATCCCGCAGCACAGCCTCCAGGTGGGCGATGCGGGCCTCCATCAGCCCCTGGTGGTCCTTGGCGGCGTGATAGTCGGCGTTCTCCCGGATGTCGCCGTGCGAGCGAGCCTCGGCGATCCGCTCGGAGATCTCGATGCGCTTGGGACCCTTCAGGTCCTCCAGTTCCGAGACGAGCCGGCGGTGGGCGTCGGGGGTGAGAAAGGTGGCTGGGTTTTCCATCGCAAAAGAGAGCATATCAAGTTGGTAGCTTTGTGCCGATGGACACCAAGCTGACCCGCTTCAGTCACGGCGCCGGCTGAGGGTGCAAGCTCGGCTCGGCCGAGTTGGCGCAGGTCCTGCGCCCCCTCAGGGACCATCCGGCCTTTTCCTCCCCCCACCTCCTGGTGGGTGTGGAAACCCGCGACGACGCAGGCGCGTACCGCCTGCCGGACGGGCGCGTCCTCATCCAGACGGTCGACTTCTTCACGCCGGTGGTGGACGACCCGGCGGACTGGGGGAGGATCGCCGCCGCCAACGCCCTGTCGGACGTATACGCCATGGGTGGTGAGCCCCTCACCGCTCTCCAGTTGGTGTGCTGGCCCTCGGAGGCCCTGCCGCTTCAGACCCTCACCACGGTGATACGCGGAGGGTCGGAGGTGATGGCCCGGGCCGGGTGCACGGTGGTGGGCGGCCACACCGTGGACGACCCCGAGCCCAAGTACGGGTTCGCGGTGACCGGGACCGCGGTGGAGCTCACCACCAACGCCGGCGCCCGACCCGGGGACCTGCTGGTCCTCACCAAGCCGCTCGGCACGGGGATCATCACCACCGCCCACAAGGCCGATCGCTGCCCCTCCGGCATCCTCTCCGCGGCGGTGGCCTCGATGGTCTCTCTCAACGACCGCGCCTCGGAGGCGATGATCGCGGCGGGCGCCTCGGCGGCCACCGACGTCACCGGCTACGGGCTGGCGGGACATCTCCTCTCCATGCTGGACGCCTCCGGCGCGGCGGCCCGCGTCGAGATCGCCGGCCTGCCGCTCCTCGAGGGAACGGAGGAACTGCTCTCGGAGGGGTTCTACCCGGGGGGGAGCCTTCGCAACCTCGAGGCCTTCGGCGCCAGGCTCGGGGGAGGAGACGAGACCGCCCGGCGGCTGGTGTGCGACGCCCAGACCAGCGGGGGGCTGCTGGTGGCGGTGGCGCCGGCGGGCGCCGCACGACTCATCGAGCGGCTGGAGGAGGATGGGGTGGCGGCCGCCGTCATCGGAGCGGTCACCGAGGGCGAGCCGTCGATAGAACTGGTGTGATCCCCTAGCCCAGGACGGCGTGGATGCCCGGTTTGAACTTCTCGGGCTCCAGCAGGAAGGCGTCGTGGCCCTTGTCCGATTGCACCGTGTGCCAGAGGACCGGCACCCCCACCTCGGTGAGTGTCTTGACCATGCTCTCCTGCTCCTCGGGATAGAAGCACACGTCCGAGTCGATGGTGAACACCAGCCACTGCTGGTCGCGACAGCGGCTCAGAAGCTCGGTGACGCTCTCTCCCCCAACCTCTTTCACCAGGTTGAACTTCTGCCAGATCCGCACCACCCGCAGGTAGGTGTTGGCGTCGAATCTCTCCACGAACTTCTGCCCCTGGTGAAGCATGTAGGACTCCATGGGGTGCTGCACCCGGTATCCGCCCAGGTCCTCGCGTTCCACGATCTCATGGCGGATCCGCTCCCGGAAGGCCGAGAGGGAGACGAAGGTCTTGTGGCCGATCATCCGGGCGAGGGCCAGTCCCAGGTCCGGCCGGGGTCCTCCGTAGAAGTCCCCGCCCTGGAAGTTCGGGTCCGTGACGATGGCGAACATCTGCTCGAAGTTGTGGATCACCTGCAGGGTGGTCACCCCGAGTCCGGCGGCGATGGGAATCACCACCTTCACCCGGTCGGGATAGCGCACGCCCAGCACCAGCGCCATCAGACCGCCCACCGAGCCTCCCGTGCAGGCCTGGATCCGCTCCACTCCCAGGTGTTCGAGGAGCCTCATCTGGGAGTCGACGATGTCGGTGACGGTCAGCGACGGGAAGGCCGAGCCGTAGGGACGCCCGGTCCGGGGATCGGGAGACGACGGACCCGTGGACCCGTAGCACCCGCCCAGGTAGTTGACGCACACCACCGCATACCTGTCGGTGTCCAGCGCCCGCCCGGGGCCGATGAAGCCGTCCCACCAGCCCACCTGCATCTCCTCGGTCCACCGGGCGCCCACCCCGGGCACCGACGGGTTGAACCCGGCGGCGTGCTGGCTCCCGGTCAGGGCGTGGAAGACCAGGATGACGTTGTCCCGGGCCTCGTTCAGCTCCCCGTACATCTCATAGGCCAGGGTGACCTCGGGGATGGTCTTGCCGCCCAGGGTGGTGTAGGCCCCGAGGCGCACGAACCGGGTCTCGGTGCGCGGGAGGCCGTCGACCGCGGGGTCGAGGGGCGGGTCCGAGGAACTGTTTGTCACCGACTCTCCTTTACTCATCGGTCAGGCGTTGGCACCGTGTCTTGCGACCGGTTGCCGCGGTTTCTCCGGGCCTGTCCCTCCACCGCTCTGGATGAGCGTCTGGTGACGCTACGGTGCTGAGTCTAGTCCGGGGCTCCTCAGGCCCAATTCCACCCGGGCCGACCGCCCCCGAGGGCAGCCCGAGACGGAAACCTTTTCGAGTCTCCTGCGAGGTTGGGGGGCCAACGAGGGACGGGAGCCGGCTCCCGGCGGGTGTCCCTAGGTCATCTGGGGAGGCCGGCTCACCCAGACGGTGTTCCCCTCGGGATCGACCACCCCGGTCAGGTCGAGAGGCAGCCCCGCCTCGGCGGAGTGGGTCTTCACCACCCCCAGGCCCTGGCTCACCAGGTAGTCCGCCCACTTCTTGGTGTCGTCGGTCCACAGCACCACTTCGGCGGTCCCCGCAGAGGGCGGCTCGCCCTCCCGCCTCTTTCGGAGGATCAGGTAGGCGCCCCCGCCGATCGCCATCCACACGTAGCCGCGGGTCGCCACCGCCGGCGAGACCACCTCGCTGAGACCGAGGACCCTGGAATAGAAGGAGGCCATCTCCTCGAGGTCCTCCACCCGCAGGACCATGCTCATCCCTCCCCGGGGGGTGAGTGCGGGCGCCTCGTCGGCGGCCGTCACGGTCTGCTTGGCCTGCTGGAGGCTGAACCGGCCGTGGGTGACCTCCCTTCCCACGATCACCCCCCCGATCTTGCGGCCCGCCACCGACAGCCGGGACAGGGTGCGGAGGTCGTCCACCGAGCCCACCCCGCCGGCCACTATCACCGGCTCGGGCACAAATTCCAGGCACTCGGCGTAGATGTCCAGGTCGAGCGGTTCGGTGAGGGGGTCGCGTCCGGCCTCGGCCACCAGGAAGGCGGCCACTCCCGCCGACGACATCTCCAGCAGCACTTCCTCGAGGTAGCGCCCGCTTCTCTCCGAGAATCCCTGGGTCACTATCTCCTGGTCGGGACGGACGTCGAGCGAGACGGCGATCTTGCCCGGATACTCCCGGCACAGGTCCCAGATCATGATCTGCTCCTCGATGGCGGCGGTGCCCATCACCACCCTCCAGGCGCCGTTTTGGATCAGCCGCGCCGCCTCGATGGGGGACCGGACGCCTCCGGCCACCTGCACCGGCGTGTCCAGTTCCGCAACGATTCTGTCGATCAGCTCACGGTTCTGGTAGTCGCCCAGCGCGGCGGCGTTCAGGTCCACCACGTGCAGGAGGTCCGCGCCCTGGCTGGCCCACATCTTGGCCCGGCTGAGCGGGTCGTTGTCCAGGATGATGGCCTCGGTCACGTCGAGGGAGGGGAGGCGGACCGAGCGGCCTCCCAGGATGTTGATGCGTCCGTAGACATCCATGCGAGACAGGATACCCTCCGGGCGGAACGCCGGGGTGGCGGCGAGGGGCTCTCAGGGGGGGATTTCCAGGGCCTCCTCGGCCGAGTCGAGGGTCTGGTCCGCGGCCAGCACCCCCAGGAACAGGTCGCCGTAGCGGGACAGGCGGTCCCAGAGGTTCCCGATGTGGATGTCGCCGTTGCGGTAGCGGCCCACCTCTTCCCACATGAGGGGTGCCGAGACCGGCGCCCGTGGGAGGGGACGGACCGAATAGACCGAGGAGACGGTCTGGCCGAAGGCGTTGCGGTTGTGGTCGATGAACACCTTCCCGGCCCGCCTGGGCTTCTCCCAGGCCATGGTCAGGTCGTCGGGGTTGGCCGCCTCCAGCAACCGGGCCACCGCTCCCACGAACCTCCGCACCCTCCCGTAGCTGTGCACCGGGCGGAGCGGCACGTAAACGTGCATGCCGCGGCTCCCCGACAGCTTGGGGTAGGACGCCAGCCCGAGCCGCTCAAGCGCCATCCCGCACAGCCGGACTCCCGCCACCACCTGCGACCAGGACGAGCCCGGGGCCGGGTCGAAGTCGAACACCGCCCAGTCGGGATGATCGAGGTCGGGATGGCGGGAGTGGAAGGGGTGGGTCTCCACACAGCCCATGTTGGCGAACCACATCAGAGACTCGGGATGGTCCGCGCAGAGAAACTCGATCTCGCCTCCCATGGAGTGGGAGTCCACCGGGAGCCTTCTCATCCACTCGGGCTGGTGGCCCGGCGCCCGCTTCTCATAGAAGGACGGTCCCTCGATCCCGTCGGGATAGCGGGACATCGACAGGGGCCGGTCCCGCAGGTGGGGGAGGAGCGTCCCCGCCACCGAGGCGTAGTAGCTGATCAGGTCCCCCTTGGTGTAGCCGTCGGGAAAGAAGGGCTTTGCCAGGTTGGAGAGGCGAACCGGGAGCGAGGCCTCCCGGGGCCGGTGCCGGTCCTCGGTGGGGACCACCGGCACCGGGTCGGGAAAGGAGACCCTTCCCGAGGCGGCCCTCGGACCGCCCCCCTCCCGGATCCGTTCCAGGCGGGCGACCGTGGCCGCCACCTCGGCGCCGATCGCCAGGTGGCTCTCCCACTCCCGGGCCTCGGAGATCAACACCATCGAGACGCCCGACTCGTACGCAGCCTCCACCAGCGGTCCCGCCCGGAGCGTCCCCTCACCGTAGGGAACGTGGCTGATCTCCCCGGCGGGTCCGAACCGGTTGTCGGTGAACTGGGTGTGGAGGGGAGAGAGCATCCAGGCCGGAAAGGAGTCCCGGAGGAAGGACAGCACCGTCTTGAACCGCTCGGTGTCCACCAGCCCTCCCCCCGAGAGGGCGTGCAGGTGCGCCCAGTCGACCACCGGCCTGACGAAGGGGAACTCGGCGGCCAGGAGGGCGATGTCGCCCAGCGTCCCGAAGGCGCCCTGGCGTCCGGCGGTCTCGAGCCCCAGGCCCACCCCCAGGTCGGCCACCTTGGGAGCCAACGCGTCCAGGCGGCTGCGGATCAGGTCCATCACCTGCCCGGGGGGCCGTCCCTTCAGGTGGCCGGAGTGGGCGACCACCACGGGAGCCTCGAGTTCCTGTCCCAGTTTCATGGTGTGCTCCAAGGCGGAGAGACACATCCGCGACTTGTCGGGCTCCTCGGTGGTCAGCACCGCGAAGTAGGGAGCATGGGCCGAGAGCCGAAAGCCCCTCTCGGCCGCCCGGGTGCCGAACTGCGCGCACCGGGCCTCCTTCCAGGGGAACCCCTTCACGAAGGAGAGTTCATAGGACCGGATCCCCCGGGAAGCCAGGTCGTCCAAAAAGGCCCCGTCCTCGGCCGGGTCGGCCGGCGGGGGCCCGGAGATCCCGAACAGGATCGAACTCGGAGGTCGGTCTCCCATGGGCCTTAATGATGGTCTCCCGCACGAGGTCCCCGGGTTACGATCCGATACACGCCGCCATCCGGCGGCGGATGTGGTTTGACAAGACAGCGATTTCGCGGCGGGACGGCTGGCTCGGTCTACGGGCCGGACGGCTCGCAGCGGGAGAGGAAGGAGTGACGATGGAGGGTCTGGCGATTGTGGTGGCGGCGATCGGCGCCATCAACTGGGGCCTGGTCGGCCTGTTCGGCTTCGACCTGGTGGCGGCGGTCACCACCGCCGGGAGGTTCGGCGAAACCAACCTGGTCTCGCGGGTGGTGTATGTCATCATCGGCATCGCCGGGGTGGCGGCGCTGGTAGTGCTCTCGGCCAACATCTGACACCAACCCTCCCCGGTAAGCTCTGCGGGGATGGCGCTGGCGGTGACGTGATGGGGGAGGGGAGGATTCTCTATGGGATCTGCACCGATCAGGCCGAGCCCTACCCGGTCCTGGCCGAGCGGTGGCGGTATTTCGAGGAACTGGGGTTCGACAGCATCTGGGACTGCGACCACTTCCTCCGGCCGTCCAACCCGTCTGATCCCTACTTCGAGGGCTGGACCCTCCTGGCCGCACTGGCGACGGTGACCTCCCGGATCAGGGTGGGGGTGCTGGTGGGCAGCAACACCTTCCGCCACCCGGCCCTCCTGGCCCATGAGGCCCTCACCATCGACCACATCTCCGAAGGCCGCCTGGAACTGGGCTTCGGCGCCGGGTGGTTCGTGGAGGAGCACGACCGGTTCGGGATCCCCTTCGGCGACCCCCCGACGCTCGTGGGGAGGTTCGCCGAAGCGGTGGAGATCATCGATTCCCTCCTCCGCGGACAGGAGGTCACCTTCGAGGGCGAGCATTACCGGCTGCAGGGCGCCCGGCTCCGCCCGCGTCCGGTCCAGTCCCCCCGCCCGCCGCTCACCCTGGGCGCCCACCGCCCCCGCATGCTGGCCATCTGCGCCCGCTATGCCGACCGGTGGAACTCCTTCGGGACGGTGGAGGAGATGGCCGAGCGCAACCGGGCGCTCGACGAGGCCTGCGAGCGGATCGGGAGGGACCCGGCCGAGATAGTCCGCTCCTTCTACGGGTGGGCGTCCAACATGGCCGCCCAGGGCCTGCCGGACGCCTGGTCGAGCCCCGACGCGTTCTCCGAAGTGGTGGGGCGGTACGCCGAGGCGGGCGTGAACGAGTTCATCATGGACCAGCCCCGCCCCGAACAGTTCAGGATGGCCGAGCGGATCGTCTCGGAGGTGATCGAGCCGGGTCGCTGACCGACCGGTGTCTCCGGCTCCCCCCGCCGGAGGCAATCGGGAGCTTCCCCGTGTTATGTTTGGGCATCGGACCGGTCGGTTGCTGATGAGAGTCGAGGTTTTGGCGTTGTGAAGGGATTCAGGTTCGGCGTTTACACCCCCCAGTGGAAGCCGTATCAGGTGCTGGTGGACAACTGGCGGTACTTCGAGGAACTGGGATTCGACAGCATCTGGCCCTGCGACCACTTTCACAACCCCGGCCATCCCGGCAAGCCCTTCTTCGAGGGTTGGACCGTGCTGGCCGCCCTGGCCGCCGAGACCTCCCGGATCAGGGTGGGGGTGCTGGTTTCCTCCAACACCTTCCGGCACCCCGCGCTCCTGGCCCAGCAGGCCATCACCCTCGATCACATCTCCGAGGGGCGGTTGGACTTCGGGGTGGGTGCGGGATGGTACGAGCTGGAGCACGACTGGTTCAACATTCCCCTGTACGAACCCCGAGAGCGGGTCGACCGCTTCTCCGAGGCCATGGAGATACTCGATCCCCTGATGCGCGGCGAGACCGTCTCCTACGAGGGCGACCATTACCAACTGTCCGAGGCCCGGCTCCAGCCCCCGCCCGTCCAGTCGCCCCGCCCGCCCTTCATGCTGGCCGGCCACAAGCCTCGAATGCTGGGGATCTGCGCGCGGTACGCCGACTCCTGGAACTCCACCGGGACGGTGGAGGAACTGGCCCGACGCAACCGGCTGGTCGACGAGGCGTGCCGCCGGATCGGCAGGGACCCGGGGGAGATCGTCCGCTCCTACCTGGGAGGCAACTCCAGCCTGGGACCCCAGGGCCTGCCCGACATGTGGTCGAGCCCCGACGCGTTCTGTGAAGTGGTGGGGCGGTACGCCGAGGCGGGGGTGAACGAGTTCATCTTCGTCGAGCCCCGGCCGGACCAGTTCAAGATGGTCGAGCGGATCGTCTCCGAGGTGATCGGGCCGAGCCGTTGAAGCGCCACAGCCCGGCGGGCCCGCAGGCGACGAGAACGGGGGTGCTCGGGTGAGTTCGGTCACGTTCGGGCTCACCGTGACTCCCTCCGACCCCTATGCGGTGCTGGTGCGCAAGTGGCGGTTCTTCGAGGAGTTGGGGTTCGACAGCGTCTGGCACTGCGATCATCTCCTCCGTCCCAACAATTCCACCTATCCCCTCTTCGAAGGCTGGACCCTCCTGGCCGCCATAGCCGCCGAGACCTCCCGGATCCGGATGGGGACCCTGGTGACCAGCAACGTGCTCCGCCATCCCGCGCTCCTGGCCCAGGAGGCCATCACCGTCGACCACGTCTCCGGGGGCCGTCTGGAGTTCGGGATCGGCTGCGGCTGGTTCGAGGAGGAGCACGAACGGTTCGGGATCCTCCTCTTCGAGCCGGGGCCGCGGGTGGACCGCTTCTCCGAGGCGATGGAGATCCTCGACCCGCTCATGCGCGGGGAGACCGTCTCCTATGAGGGTCGGCATTACCAGTTGAGCGAAGCCCGGCTCCGGCCCCCGCCCGTCCAGTCGCCCCGCCCGCCCTTCACCCTCGCCGCCCACCGCCCCCGCATGATGAGGATCGCGGCGCGCTTCGCCGACCGGTGGACCTCCTCGGGGACCCTTGCGGAGATGGCCGAGCGAAGCCGGTTCCTCGACGCCGAGTGCGAGAGGATCGGGAGGGACCCCGCCGAGATCATCCGCTCCTTCCGGGCGGGGCCCACCAACCCGGCCTGCCGGGGCCTTCCCGACCTCTGGTCGAGCACCGACGCCTTCTCGGAGGTCCTGGGCGCGCTCACCGAGGCCGGGGCGGACGAGATCATCATGGACCAGCCCCGACCGGCCCAGTACCGGACGGTCGAGCGGATCGCGGCAGAGATAATCGGGCCGGGTCGTTGAAATGGGACCGGCGGTGAAGAGAATGGAGGTGATGCTCCGGTGAAGGGTTTCAGAGTAGGGATATCGGCCATGCAGTACGAGCCGTATCCGGTGCTGGTGCGCAAGTGGCGGTACTTCGAGGAGTTGGGTTTCGAGAGCATCTGGCACTGCGACCACCTGCTGTTCACCGGCGACTCGAGTGTCCCCCTCTACGAGGGGTGGACAGTCCTGTCCGCCCTGGCCGCCGAGACTTCGCGGATCCGCCTGGGCGTGCTGGTCTCTTCCAATGTGCTCCGCCACCCGGCGCTCTTGGCCCAGGAGGCGCTCACCGTCGACCACGTGTCACAGGGACGGGTCGAGGTGGGAGTGGGCTGCGGATGGTACGAGGAGGAGCACGAACGGTTCGGGATCCCCCTCTTCGAGCCGGGGCCGCGGGTGGATCGTTTCTCCGAGGCGATGGAGATCATCGAACCCCTGCTCCGGGGAGAGACCGTCACCTACCAGGGCAGCCACTACCAGGTGTCGGAGGCCCGGCTGCGCCCCTACCCGGTGCAGTTGCCCCGCCCGCCCCTCACCCTGGCGGCCCACCAGCCCCGGATGATCCGGATCTGCGCCCGGTTTGCCGACCGGTGGAACTCCAGCGGCACGCCCGAGGAGATGGCCGAGCGGAACCGGGCACTCGACGAGGCATGCGAGAAGATAGGGAGAGACCCTGCAGAGATTGTCCGCTCCATGCGGGTGTCGGTCCCCAAACTGGTGGGGGAGGGTTTCCCGAATCCGTGGTCGAGCGTCGAAGCCTTCAATGAGGTGGCGGGCACGTACCGGGAGGCGGGAGTGGAGGAGTTCATCATCGACCAGCCCCGGCCCGAGCAGTATGAGACCGCCGAACGGGTCGCCTCGGAGGTCCTCTGAGCGTCCCCGATCCGACCGTCCGGAGCGCCGGGCCCCGGTTCGGGATATTCATCGCCCAGCGTGACCCCTTCCCGGTGCTGGCGCGAAAGTGGCGCCACTACGAGGAGTTGGGGATCGAGACCATCTGGAATCCCGACCACCTGCTCAGTCCCATCGATCCCACCGCTCCCATGTTCGAGGGGTGGACCACCCTGGCCGCCCTGGCCGCGGAGACTTCGCGGATCCGCCTGGGGGTGCTGGTCTCCAGCAACCTCCTCCGCCATCCGGCGCTCCTGGCCCAGCAGGCGATCACCGTCGATCACATCTCGCGCGGCCGCCTGGAGGTGGGGATGGGCTGTGGATGGTTCGAGGAGGAGCACCGCCGGTTCGGGATCCCCCTCCCCGAGCCCGGGGTGCGGGTGGACCGTTTCTCCGAGGCGATGGAGATCATCGACCGCCTGCTGCGGGGAGAGACCGTCACCTATGAGGGCGAGCACTACCAGGTGTCGGAGGCCAGGCTGCGCCCCCACCCGGTGCAGTTGCCCCGCCCGCCCCTCACGCTGGCTGCCCACGGTCCCCGGATGCTCCGGATCGCCGCCCGTTACGCGGACCGGTGGAACTCCATGGGCGCGCCCGAGGAGATGGCCGAGCGGAACCGGTTCCTCGACGCCGAGTGCGAGAGGATCGGGAGGGACCCTGCCGGGATCGTCCGTTCTTTGTTCATGAACGCCGCCGACATGGCGGCGGGAAAGCTGCCGGATGTGTGGGAGAGCGCCGAGGCATTCTCGGAGGTGGTGGGCAGGTTCACCGAGGCGGGGGTGGGCGAGTTCGTCTTCAACCAGCCCCGCCCCGAACAGCAGGCCACGGCCGACCGGATCCTCTCGGACCTGGCGGCCCGATGAAGGGACTGAGGTTCGGCGTCACCGTGGTCCAGTCGGATCCCTATCCGGTCCTGGCCGGCAAGTGGCGGTATTTCGAGGAGTTGGGGTTCGACAGCATCTGGCACTGCGATCATCTGCTGCGCTCCCTGGACCCGACCGCCCCCCTCTTCGAGGGATGGACCCTGTTGTCCGCCCTGGCCGCCGAGACCTCCCGGATCCGGGTGGGAGCGCTGGTTTCCAGCAACGTCCTCCGCCATCCGGCGCTCCTGGCCCAGCAGGCCATCACGGTCGACCATGTCTCCGGCGGCCGCCTGGAACTGGGAATCGGCTGCGGGTGGTTCGAGGAGGAGCACCGCCGGTTCGGTATCCCACTCTTCCAGCCGGGAGTGCGGGTGGACCGCTTCGCAGAGGCCCTGGAGGTCATCGACCCCCTGCTGCGGGGAGAGACGGTCTCCCATGAGGGTCGTCACTTCCGGTTGTCGGAGGCCCGGCTCCGGCCCCGCCCGGTGCAGCGGCCCCGCCCGCCGTTCACGCTGGCCGCCCACGGTCCCCGGATGCTCCGGATCTGTGCCCGCTTCGCCGACCGGTGGAACTCCTTCGGGACGGTGGAGGAGATAGCCGAGCGGAACCGGATCCTCGACGCCGAGTGCCAGAGGATCGGGAGGGACCCGGCCGAGGTAAGCCGCTCGGTCCACATCGAGGCCTTCACCACCGCCCCCCAAGGCCTGCCGGACGTCTGGTCGAGCCCCGGCGCCTTCACCGAAGTGCTGGGGCTATACGCCGAGGCGGGGGCGAACGAGTTCACCATCACCCAGCCCCGTCCCGACCAGTACAAGGTGGCCGAGAGGGTCTTCTCCGAGGTGATCGCACCGGGCCGGTGAACCGGTTCGCCCGATGGCCGCCGGATGTGGGAGGCCGCGAACCAGCCGTTCGGGGCTTCAGTTTCCCTTCAGGAACTCAGGGCGTCTGATCTGGCACCGGCTCGAAGCGGTTTGGTGGGGCGGGTCAGAACGTACCACCAGGCCACCGCCGCCACCGCCACCAGTATCACCCTTAGGGTGGTGTCGCTGGTCAGCAGGACCGCGGAGACGCCGATCGAGAGCGTGATGCCCGCCACCGCGATCGCCTTGGCCCGGACGGTTAGACCTCCCTGGTAGCTCTTGATGATCTTTCCGAACACCGGATGGTTGCGGAGCCACATCTCGAAGCGTTTGGAGGAGCGGGCGAAGAAGAACAGCGCCAGGACCACGAAGTCGGCGGTGGGGATGCCCGGGAGCCAACTCAGGAACACGAAGCCAAGACAGATCAGCCCCAGGATGAAGTAAATGAGGCGAACCAGGGGGAAGCGGGCGATCTTTGCCACTGACTCCCAAAGGCTATAGAGGTCGGGGTGTTAGTCAAAAAGCGCCTCACTAGCCTTCCGGTATGGCTCACAGCACCGTCGTGCGGGCGCGCTTTTCCGATCTCGACCCCTACAACCACGTCAACCACGCCCGCTATCTGAGCTACTTCGAGATGGCCCGGGTGGACCTCTTGGAGGAGTTGGGGTTCTCCATGGCCCGCCTGGCGGAGATGGGTCTCCAGATCGTGCTGGTGGAGGCCAGCATCCGGTATTACACACCGGCCCGCCTGGGCGACGAGGTCCGGATCACCACCCGGGTCAGGGAGGTTCGACGGGCCTCCACCCGATGGTCCCAGAGAGCCGAGGTGGGTTCCGATCCGGTGGCGACCCTCGAGATCAAGGCGGCCTTCGTCGACCTGGACGGAACGCCCCGGCGCACCCCCGAGGGCTTCGCCGAGGCGACCCTTCCCTATCGGGTGGCCGGTCCCCGATAGTTATGCTTGGCCACGATGGCGGAGGGCGAAATGGAACATGTGAGAGCTTCCCGCTCTGAAGCGGAGGCGGCTGCGGCCGGTTGGCTCCAGGAACTTGTCACCAAGGGAAGGCACGATTGGCGGTTCACCACGCCAGCCAGCGTGGAATGCCAACCGGTGCCGGAGCTACCCTGCAGGGTCTTTTCTTTCGCTGAACAAACCGAGGACGGGTTCGTGCCGTGCTTCGGTCTTGTTGCCGGATACAAACACCGCGGCGACTCATGGCAGTACACCACTGTTGATCCGGAGACGAGGCATCCTTTGGCGCCGGAAATGGCGTTGTCGGAGATCGAGACAGTCATCGACATACTCATCCCCACCTCCCTTACTTCGGTACCCGGTCCGGCGGCGTGAACGACACCATCTACGAGACCGCCTTCGACAGTACGACCGTGGACACGCTGGAGGCCGAACTCTGGCGGTTGGTCTCCGAGAGGCGTTTGCCGGTCGACGCCGGATCCCTGTCAGAGGTTGTAGTGGAATTGGCGGACAACGCCCTCCTTCACTCGGGCGAGGATGGGGGGTGGTTCTCGGTGCAAATAGGAGGTCGGGCCCGAGAGGAGTTGGCCGTAGTGGTATCTGACCGCGGTGTGGGCATTCCTCATCGGGTGAACCAGGCTGCTGCGGATCGAGATCTTGACGACTACCAAGCGCTTCTTCTGGCTTTCCAACCGCGATTCTCCTCGACCGGGGATCCCCACCGGGGCTTCGGTCTGAACATCGCCCTGGAATACACGGGGCGGATACCGGGGTCGGCGCTGACCGTGGAGAGTGGTCGTGCCGTGTTCGCAGCGACTGACGCCAAGGGCCGCGTTCTGTCAAGAGGGGCCCGTCCCGTTCAGGGCGTAACAGCCCGCCTTTCCGTACCGGTGTCCAGTTCGGGTCCTGTGAAATAGGAGAGCCGTACCAGCCTGTCCCGGTTTGAGGTGTGGAGGGCTAGGAGCGGGCCGGTTCGGGACCCACGTAGCGGGCCCCGGGGCGCAGGAGTCTTCCTTTCTCGGCCTGCTCGAGGATGTGAGCGGCCCAGCCTATCGAGCGGCTGACCGCGAACGTTGGGGTGAACATCTGCCGGGGGACCCCGGCCAACTCCAGGGCCACCGAGGCCCAGTACTCGACGTTGGTGAGGATGCGGACCCCGGGTCTCCATTCGGCCAGGACCCCGAGTATCTCCTCTTCGATCCCGGCCGCCCGCTCCACCAGGTCTCCTCCCAGGCTCTCGGCGGCGGCGCGGAGCACCACCCCCCGGGGGTCGCGGACCCGGTACACGGCGTGTCCGAATCCCATGATCTTCTGGCCCTCGGCCAGGCGTTCGGAGACCCAGGGCGCGGCTCTTTCCGGCGAGCCGATCTTTTCGATCATCTCGATCACCCGGCTGGGCGCTCCCCCGTGGAGCGGACCGCTCAAGGCTCCCAGGCCGGCCACAAGGGCTCCGGCCATATCGGCGCCGGTGCTGGCCACCACCCGGCTGGCGAAGGTGGAGACGTTGAACCCGTGATCGAGGGTTACTACCAGGTACTGCTCCACCGCCCGGACCGCTTCGGCTCCGGCTGTCCCGCCGGTGCTCATCCGCAGGTAGTCGGCCGCATGGGAGATTCCCGCATCCGGAGACAGAGGTTCGAGGCCGCTCCGGCGCCGGTGGTGACGGGCCAGGATGGTGGGGACCACCGCCGCAAGGCGCCCCGCGTCCTCACGCCGCTGGGCCGCCGACCGGTCCAGCAGGGGACCGCGGCCTTCCACGGCCGCCACGGCCAACAACCCCACCCTCAGGACTGCCATGGGATCGTCCATCCGGGCGCTGGCAGCGTCCACCACCCGGGCGGCTTCGGAGGGAAGGTCTCGCATCGGACCGGGGTCGATGCGAGGGACGGCGGGAGGAAGCGCTCCGCTGAACTGGAGTGTCCACACGTCCTCGAGCGTCCGGGTGCGGGCCAGTTGCACGGCGTCGTACTGGCGGTAGTGGAAGTACCCCTCGTCGCCGCGAACATCTCCCAGTTCGGTGTCGGACACCAACAGTCCCTTCAGACCGGGAGGGGCGATCTTCATCGTCACCTTAAGGGTGGTGAGAGCGGCGACCGTACGTCTGAACCTGGGGGCGGGAAACCCTTGTCGCTCACCGGGTGCAGCTTTCCACCCGAGAACGACCTTCAGAATTCACATCTGCGATTGTACCGCCCCCGGAAGTCCAATGGTCTGCCAGGAGGCCGGGGCGGAGATGGGCCGAGGCGACCATCGGCCTCGACCACCTCCTTGGCCTAGGGTGGTGTCTCATTTTCGTTGTTTGATGGGCCGGCGGCGTAGGTTGTTGCCCTTTCGGAGTGCATGACGCAGGTGTTTGGGCGGTGGTTTGAGGT
>JAPPFC010000058.1 GCA_028824015.1 bacterium | reverse complement strand
GGAGGTGGGGAATTTCAGTGATCGAGAGTGGGGAATTTCAATGATCGCCAACACCATAGCCTTCTTTCCCGGATTTGTGGCCGTCTGGTTCTGGCGGATCTCCCACCGGCCTCCTCCAGGACGCGGGCGGCGAGTTTCACTGCTGATGCTGGCAGTGCTGGCCGGTCTGTTCCAGTTGCTGTGGGTCAATGTGCTGATAATCGATCCCCTGGCAGGCCTCGGGGAGGCTCGGGATCAGCCCTTGGGGAGGACCACGGACGATGCGGGATCCGCCGCGTCCGGCACAACCACCAGCATTGAGGCTGCACCGGCAGCCACCGCGCAGGACCCTCAACGTGAAGTCGAGATAGAGGATGTGACCGCAGTCGCGCCCACCACGTCCCAAGCTCCTCTTTCGGGCACCACCACCGCCGAGGTTGAAGACGACTCTCCTCCCCCTGCGGAGTTGGAGACGACCACCCCCACCGCCCCAACTTCACCGGCCATCACCACTGCCGCCCCTCCCGATGCGACGACATCGCCACTTCAAACCACCGCCGCGGCAGCCACTACCACCACCATCTCCGCTCCGCCCACCAATCAGCCCGCCACCTCTGCGGAAGGGGGGTTGGGAGCCCTGGCCGTGGCTTCCGAGGGTGACGGGGGAGTGCCGTACGATCGCGACCTGTACGGATCTTGGACCAGGGTCAGGTCGGGATGCAACACCCGCTGTGCGGTGCTGGAGGACGAGAGGAGGGCTGACGGGACCTGGTTCTCCTGGTACGACGGGATGGTCATCTCGGAGGCGTCCCGACTGGACATCGATCACATGGTCCCCCTGGCGGAGGCGCACTCTTCGGGGGCTTGGCGGTGGAGTTCATCCCGGAAGGCGGCCTTCGCCAACGATCTCCTCCATCCCGAGGCCCTGGCGGTGGTCAGCGCTTCCTCCAATCGTTCCAAGGGTTCCCGAGATCCATCCGAGTGGAGACCTCCGGACGGATCCGCCTGGTGCAGGTACGCCACCGACTGGGTGACAGTCAAGGCCGCCTGGGGGCTCACCGCCGACCGGGCCGAGGTCGGAGCGCTGCAGGAGATGCTCGACACCTGCGCATCCAGCATGACGATCACCACGCTCCCGGCCAGTGACACGACTACCACCACCCGCCGCGCCGCCACCACCACGGCTGCCGTCTCCACCGCCATCTCATCCTGTCCGTACACCTCGTCGGCCGGTGATCCGTGTGCGGAGGTGCCCGAGTTGGGCAACCGGAGCAACGATGTCAACTGCGGCGACATCCCCAATCGATTCAAGCCGCTGACCGTCGTGGGTCGGGACCATGACCGACTGGACGGGAACAATGACGGCCTGGCATGCACCGGATGATTCCCTTGAAGATTGAACTGGTGGGCTGTTATGCTCAGGGGCGCCCTCGGGGGTGGTGTAATAGGTAACACGACAGGTTCTGGCCCTGTTATTGAGGGTTCGAGTCCTTCCCCCCGAGCCGGGCTGGCTATCATTCCGGCCTGTTGGCCCCGTCGTCTAGTGGCCTAGGACGCCGGCCTCTCAAGCCGGTAACGCCGGTTCGAATCCGGTCGGGGCTGCCACTGCCCTCCCAGTCACCCGAGCGGGAGAACGTACCGAAAGCGTTGCCCGCCACGGGGGCCGCGAAGCGTCGCCATGCGACGTGCTCGCGAAAGAAACCGCATCCAAATCAGGCAGTCGATTATCCTTGACGGATATAGACTTTTCTCATGTAACTGGAAAAGAGGTTCATAATGGTGGAAAATTCCAATTCCGAGGGCACGGCCTACCCGCCCGTGATCGACACTGCCCAGGTGGCTGAACTGCTGCGCATGAATGTGCAGATGGTCCGTAAATACGTGCGGGAGGGTCGGCTTCCCGCTTACCAGTTGCCTGGGTCAAGGGTCTACCGCTTCATTTACTCCGAGGTGATCGACTACATCAAGTCCCATCCGGTTCACCCAGGAGCAACCCGGGAGTAAGGGGCCTCCCGGTAGCTGCCTCCCGGCCCGGTCAAGCCGGGGGGAGCGCGCGGGTAACGACCGATATCTCCTCGAAGGGCACGTAGAAGTCGCGTCCGTCCGTGTCCACCAGCCAGAGATGATCTACGGCCACGGCCCCGATCCTTCCGGCCCGGGACACTCCCAGGGACGGGGCATGGACCTCCAGCTTCTCCTGGGTCAGTTCCATCTGGGTGAGCCTGGCTCTCCAGGTGTGGGGCATCCCTCCGACCTGGGCGCCCCCGGAATGGCGCTTGGTAACCAGGAGGGCGACCCGATCCAAACGGGCATCGGCGCAGAGGTGGTCGGTGTTGATGGTGACGTAATCGGCCCCTCCCGCCGTGACCTGTCCGGAGAGCTGGAGCCTGCCGGCGTGCAGGGTGAGCCGATCTCCGCGATGGAGCAGCATCTCGGTCACATCCCGCAACGTGCGGCGCCGGAGACGGTCCTGATGGGTCTCGAACTCGGTGGCTTCGAACTCGGCCCGCCACTCCTGTCCCACCCCCTGGCGCAGGAAGCGGGCCAGTCCTGAAAGAGGATCCGGAGCCGAACGCGGATCGTGATCGGGCGAACCGGTGGAAAAAAACCTCATATTGGGAAAACCCTCCTCCATGAGTAGCTGTAGGCCCCCTCCCCGCTATTTATAGTCGGTCGTCGAAAACACTTCTTCGGACGCCGATCGGGGTGGTCGGCTCGAGAGGGGATATGACCTCTTTTACATCTTCGGACAAAACCGACGCCAGGCCCGGCGGCGCCCGGCGGCGTCGCAGGTGGATCGCGTCGCTCTCGGGGGCCCACTTGCTGATCGTCGTAACCGGCGTGCTGGCCCTGGTTACCAACCTGGTGCTCCTGCGTAGAGGGGAGGAACCCCTGACCCGTATGGCGGTGAGCGCCGTCGACCTGGCGCAGGGACGGGTCCTTCAGGGAGGTGATACCCATCTGACTCCGCTCGATGTCTCCGAAGACGTGGCTTCCGGTCTGATCTCGGAGGCGGAGTTGAACGAGTATCAGGGATGGTTGATCACCGAGCAGATTGCGGCCGGGTCTCTCCTGACCAAGGCGAGCCTGCGATCACCGCTTGCCACGGTGGGGTTTCGGGCGATGAGCTTTCCGGTGGATGCCGACCATGCCGCCGGGGGAAATCTCGTTCCCGGCGATCTGGTGGATGTGATCCGGGTGGACACCGAACAGGCCTCCTTCGTCGCCACCGCAGTGGAGGTGCTGGGCGTCTCCACCCAGTCGGAGGGGGCATTGGGTCTGTCCGGCGGCAGTTTCCACCTGGTCCTGGAGGTGGATGACCGGACGGCCCTGGCTTTGGCTTTGGCGCTTGCCCATGCAGAGGTGGAGGTGTTGCGTTCCACCGGGTCCGCTCCGGTGGAGATCTGGTTCTTGAATGAACCCTCCGCCACTTTGGACACCCCGGCCACGCCGGGCGGATTCATCGGATCCGATCCCGAGCCATACCCGGGACCGGAGGATTATGAGCCGTCCGTGGAGGAACCCCTGCGGTGACGGACATCGAGTTGGCCCTGGCGGTTTCCACCCGCGGGTGGTCCGATCACCTGCATCGATTCCTGGTGGACCACGGAGGAGCGAGAGTCCGGTTGTACGTGATGCAGCCCGAGGACGCCTTCTCGGAACGGTTCGACGTTCTCCTGATAGACGACATCTGCTCTTTCCTCTCGCCGCACCTGGTCAAGAAGCTGAACCGGTTGGGCCGCCGGGTGGTGGGTGTCTACGACCCGGCGGAGTTCCCGGACGGGAAGGACCGGTTGTTGGCATGCGATGTAACCGAGGTGATCGAAGCCCACGCGGGCCCCGAGGAATTCCTGGCGCTGGTCGATCGGCTGGAGATTGCGCCACAGGACCGGGACGATCCGACTCCCGACACGCCTTCAGGCGGCGCGGTCTCGGTTCATCCCGCCACGCGACCGCCGCTGATCGCGGTCGGGTCCCCACCGGGCGGATGCGGCGCCACCGAAGTCGCCATCGCCCTGGCTCGCCGACTGGCGGAGCGCTGTGACGGGGTGGCTCTGCTGGACGTCGATCAAAGGGCCCCGTCGATGGCGCAGCGCCTGGGGTTGGGTCTCCATCCCAACCTACTCACCGCCATCGACGCGGTACACCACCACTCCGAGAGCCTTGACGCCTGCTGGCAGACCGTCCGTGGGTCCACCCTCCGGGTGCTGTCGGGAGTTCCCACGTCCGCCGACCGGGGGGAGCTTCGACGCGGTGAGGTGACCGAACTCCTGTTGGAGACCGCTCGGATGTCCGATGTCACGGTGGCCAATTTCGGATCATGGGAGAACGGCCAGGGAGATGCCCATATCTGGGAGACCGCGGGGGGTGTTTCCGACGCCGTAATGGCCGTTGCCACGGTTCTGGTGGGGGTGGCGCTTCCCAGCCCGGTGGGAATAACCCGGATGATCGAATGGATCGGCCGGCTTCGGATGAAGGAACCCGGCATGGAGGCATTCGTGGTGATCAATCGCACGCCGGCTTCCCTTTCACAGAGAATGTCCCTGTTCGAGGAGTTGTCCAAGGCGGTCGGCCAGGTCCGGATCGGTTTTCTTCCTGAGGACACCAGGGTGGCCGAGGCTGCCTGGAACGGGGTGCTGGTGGAGAGGGGAAAGTTCCGCCGGGGATGTGACCGTTTGGCCGACCAGGTTCTGGGAGAGATCGGACTTGACTGAGGGAGGGGCCACCGGTTACGCCTATGCGGAGATCCGCCGCAGTTCCCTGAGTCTCATCGAGGAGCGGAACCTCGATCCCGAGACGGACCGGCACGGCGCCCGCCGACTGGTGGAACAGGCGGTCAGGGAATACTCCCGCCGCACCCAGGTGGGGTTGGGCCGCGCCCTCCGCGATCCCTCGGACATGGCCGAGCGGGTGCTGCGTTCCATCGCCGACTACGGTCCCCTGACCGAGTTGCTTTCCCGCTCCGATGTGGAGGAGGTCTTCATCGAGGGGCCCAGGGTGACCTTCATCGATGGAGCGGGACGCCTGCAAGGCCTGAAAGAACCCACCACGGTGGAGGAGAACCGGCAGGTGGTGGACAGGCTGCTGGCCGGCAGCGACCGTCGGCTGGATATTTCCCAACCGATCGTCCAGGCCCGGGTGATGGGCGACTCGGCTCGGCTGACGGCTGTCATCCCGCCCATCTCGGATCAACTCTCGGCCACCCTCCGACGGTACGCACTCCGGAGGCAAACCCTGGATTCCCTGGTGGAACTGGGATCGATGCCCCCGGCGGCGGCCTGGTTTCTGGCCGCCGCGATGCAGACGGAATGCGGGGTGGTCGTCTCCGGTCCGCCAGGGGCGGGAAAGACCTCGCTCCTCAGCGCCCTGCTGGACTCCTGCCCTCCCACCCGCTGTATCCGCTGCTGCGAAGAGGTGCGGGAACTGCACATCCCCCTGGTTCACGGGTCCTTCTACGAGGCGCGTCCGCCCGGCCTGGATGGAAAGGGAGAGATCAGCCTGCGGGTGCTGGTGAAGGCAGTGCTGGCCATGCGCCCCGACCTGATCGTGGTGGGGGAGGTGAGAGGGGCGGAGGCATTCGAGTTGACCCGGGCCGCCAACGCCGGGTGCGGGTTTGCCTGCACGGTCCATGCCAACTCCGCCGCCGACGCCCTCGACGCGCTGGTGAGCGCCGCGCTGATGGCCGGGGAGAATGTCAGTGAACGGGTGGTGCAGAGGGTCTTTGCCTCGGCCATCGACCTGGTCGTGCATCTGGACAGGGAGGCGCTGGGCGAAGGCAGGGGCGGACCGATGCGGCAGGTGCGAGAGATCGTCTCGGTTGCGCCCGGGCGCCGGGAGTCCTTCTCCATCCAGGTCTTGTTCAGCCGCCCTCGCCTGGGGGAGTCCATGATTTGGGTGGGAGAGTCTCTTCCCGAATCCCTGGTTTCCCGCATCGAACGGGCCACCGGGTCAACGCTGGGGGCGATAGTGGACGGGGAGGGGCGGCCGACGTGAAATGGACCGCGGCCCTGGCCAGCGGAGTGTTTTCCTCCCTGATGCTGGCAATGCTGATGGGGATCCGGCCTCGCCTGCGGATGACCCGGCCGCGTCGCAAGAGGGCCGCGCGGGAGTTGTGGCTTGCCCAGGCCGGTTTGAACATCACCCCACTACAGTTCACGCTGGCCTCGGCAGGTGTCGGCGTCCTGGCCCTGGTGGTCCTTCTCGGGGTGTCGGGGGTGTGGGTCGTGGCCCTGCCTCCGTCGGTGGTCATCTCCCTTCTGCCGCGTTTCTATTTCTCCCGGGTCCGTACGCGACGGCTGTCGGAGGTCAGAAGAGCCTGGCCGGACGGGATCAGGGATGTGGTGGGAGGAGTCGCGTCGGGAATGTCCGTCCAGCGGGCGGTGGAGAATCTGGCCGGTTCCGGTCCGGCGCCCCTGCGGGAGGCCTTCAGCCGTTTTCCGATGCTGGCCCGCACCCTGGGAGTGGTTCCCGCCCTGGAATCGATCAAGGAAGACCTGGCCGACCCGACCAGCGATCGGGTGATTGAAGTGCTCATGATCGCACATGAGCGGGGTGGGGTCTTGATCCCGGACATCCTCCGCGACCTGGCCGACACCACCTCGATGGACCTGGCAGCCACCGATGAGGAGCAGACCGAGGCCCTCGAGCAGCGTATCAACGCCCGGGTGGTGTTCACGCTTCCCTGGCTGGTGCTGGTGGCCCTGACCATCCGCCCCGGACCCTTTCGGACCTTCTACTCCTCTCCGGCGGGCATTCTGGTGGTGGCGATCGGAGCGGCTTTGTCGCTGTTCGGAATCGCCCTGATCTCCAGGCTGTCGCGCCCTCTGGAGGAGCCGCGGGTTTTGGCCCCCTCAGTGGGGGAGGGCGTACGGTGGTAGACCAGCCCGCACATCTGGTGGCGGCCCTGTTCACCTCGATCACGGTGATGGGAGCGATGCTCAGGCTCTTCCCCCTCCGCAAGCGCCTGAGCGCCCGGGTGCGTCCCTATGCGGGGACGGGCGGCTTGCCGGGGGCTGCTTACGACCCCGGCCTGCCGTTCGGTCGAACCGCGGGATCTGCTCCGGTGAGACTGTTCGGTCCGATGATTCTCTCGGCTGCCCATGGAGTGGGGAGGGTCGCCGACCGGATGGGGGAGGGGCAGTTGATCCTCCGCCTGCGGCAGGCCCGCTTCTACCCGGGCCTGGATGACCGGGACCGGGTGGCCTCCTATCGGTTGGCCGTCCTGGGGACTGCGGCCATGTTCGCCGGCATGGGGGCCGGGACCATGTTGGTGCTTCGCCAGTCCACTCCGGTCGTGCTGGCTGCCTCCATCGGCGGGGGCTTTTTGGGGTCCTTCAGGGTCCGGGGCCGGCTGGACCGGGCGGTGGAGCGCCGTCGTTCGATGATGAAGATCGAGATCTCCACCGTCAACCAACTCTTGGCGATCCGGGTCCGTTCGGGGAGCGGAGTCATGCACGCGGTGGGGGAGATGACCGCCCGCGGCAGGGGTGAGGTAGTCGGAGAGTTGGGAACCGCCCTTCGCATGCACCGTTCGGGAATGAGCGCCGCCCAGGCATTCAGACGATTGGCCGAGATCACCCCCGAGTCTTACTGTGCCCGGACCTACAAACTGTTGGCCTCATCCGAGGAGATGGGGGTGGATCTGGCGGCGGGCCTTCGGGTCCTGGCGGACGACGCCCGCCGGGCCCGCCGGGATGAGCTTCGACGATCCGCGGTCAAGAGACGCTCGGCCATGCTGATCCCCACCATCGCCATCCTGGCGCCGGTGATGCTGCTGTTCGTGGCTGCTCCGCTTCCCCAGTTGATTCTTGGTTGGACATGAACCCAGGACGAGAAAGGAGAAACCAAGTGATGACGACGGCATTTGTAATGATGGGGGAGATATTCCGGCGGATGAAACGCGAGGAGCGTGGCCTTAGCACCGCGGAATTGCTGGGAAACGCGGCGCTGGCCATAGTGGCGTTGCTGGCCATCTGGGCTCTTCTGCAGACTCTGGGCACCGACATCGTGGGCTGGATCCGCGCGCAACTCTCTGCCGACTTGAAGAAGTGACACCGAAGAACCCCAGGGAAGGGAGGTTCTTTAGGTGACGGTCGGTTCGGGCCCGAGGCGGGACCGGGGTCCCTCGGACGGGTTCGCGACCGCGGGTTTCATAGTGGCGGTGGGCTTCTCGATGCTGTTCTTTGTGCTGTTGGCCAACCTGATGGCGGTCCAGTACGGTCGGGGAGTGGTCCGGGCGGCCCTGGATGAGGGCGCCCGCCACGGCGCCCGCTATGGGGCCTCGGGATCCGCTTGCCAAGATCGAATCCGGGAGGTGCTGGGCGGCCTCTTGGGAGGGGCGATGGGATCCGGGGTGTCCTACCGGTGCGAGGGGGACTCGCGCCGGACCATGGCCTTGGCGGAGGTGGTGTTTCCCGCCTGGCTGCCCGGCATCCCCGAGTTCCGATTCCAGATGGCGGCCACCGCCGCCGTGGAGCGGGAGTGATGAACCCCGAAGCGGAGCGGGGCTCGGCGCCCATCGAGGTGGTGCTGGGCATCGGCCTGATCCTCATACCCATCGCCCTTCTGTCGCTCTCCTTCGGCGCCTATCTCCAGAGGATGGTGTTCGTGAGGATCGCGGCCGTGGAGGCGGGCCGGGAGTTGGTGCTATCGGACGGTTCGGAGGAGGGAGTCGTGGCTCTGATCGCCGAAATCGCTCGCAATCACGGCTTGCAGGTGAGCGATGTGGGGGTCGGCTTCTGTGGCCGAGCGATCCGCCCCGTCACGGAACGGCCCGGGTCGGGTTGCGGTTCGCCGGTGAAGGGCAGAGAGTTCACGGTGACCGTCACCGTGGGGATCCCGGCTCTTGTCACTCCCTACGGTGAGGTGGGAAACCTGACGACCAGGGCTTCCCACACCGAGACAGTCGGCCTTTACCGCTCCACCCGATGACGGGACGACAGCGTCAGGGGGGATCGATCACCCTGTGGCTTCTGGGCCTTGGGATCTGTCTTCTGGTGGTGGGAGGGATGGGGCTCGACCTGTGGTCGGTGGTAGCGATGCGCGCCCGGCTGGTGGGGGTGGCGGAGGCGATTGCCACCGGAGCGGCTTCGGGCATCTCCGAATCCCACTGGCGGGACACGGGCCAGGTCCGGCTGGATCCCGACCGGGCGAGGCAGTTGGGCAGAGGCCTGGCCTCCCGCCATCCCGGGGTCGGCCTCCTGGACGGATCCCCGGAGATCCTGTTCGACTCCGATCTACGCAATGTGACGGTGCGGGTGTCGGGTTCGGTGGCACTCACCCTGCTGGCGCTGGGAGTGCAGTCTGACCGTATCCGGATAACGGTTTCCGCCACCTCGAGGCCGCACCTGGTCGGCTGAGGATTGGGTGAGGGGTGACTATTCCTAAAGGATGTAGAGGCCCACCACGGCCAGGGCGGCGGTGTAGGCCGCGAACGGCGCTAGCCCGATCCGCCGGATCAACGACAACAGGCCCACTATCGAGAAGTACCCCACCACCGCCGCCACCCCCAGGCCCACGAGGTCGGGTCCCAGGGACTCGGTGGTCAGGTCCATGCCGGTCATCGACCGCGCCCCGGCAGCCGCAATGGCCGGGACGGCCAGGAGGAAGGAATAGCGGGTCGCCTCCTCCGGGGAGAGACCCCGCGCCATCCCGGCGGTGATCGTGACCGCCGAGCGGGAGACGCCCGGCATGAAGGCCAGCACCTGGGCCACTCCCACCCACAGTCCGTCCCGGTACCCAGCCTTCTCAAGGCGCCCGGTCCGTACTCGGAGCCTCTGACCCACCAGCAGCACTGCGGTCGTGAACCCGAGCGCCATCGAGACGGCGGTGGTGTTGTCCTGGGCGGTTTCCACCAGGTCCTCGACCAGGAGCCCCAGTGCGGCGGGTGCGGTTCCCACAATCAGCAGACCCCACAGGTGCCGGGCCTTCGGGGAACTTCTGAACCTCAACAGTCCTCCCAGGTCTCTCCGGTAGAAGAAGACCACCGCCGCCAGGGTTCCCAGGTGCAGGAATGCGCTCTGCGCCAGCGACGGAGTGGAGACCGACAGCCCCGCCTCCGACAGCAGGGCCGGGATGAGCACCAGATGTCCGCTGGAGGAGACGGGCAGGAATTCCGTGAGTCCCTGGATGATCCCCCAGCTAACCGCGTTGATCATGGAGGAGACGCTAGCGGCCCGGCGCCACCGCCACCGTGAGGGTTCCGTAGGCCGAGGCGGTCGAGACCCGGGCCAGTTGATCCCCCGGTACCGCTATCAGCGCCATCTCCCCGGGTTCCCGACCCTCGGCCATCGGCCGGATCACAACTCCCGGAATTGGTTCTGTAGCCGCCGAGAGGCCGTCGCCCCCCGCCACCAAGAGCACATGACCACCTGCCAGGAGCCCCGGCGGCGTCTCCAACTCAACGGCCCACCATCCGTCGGGAACCGCGGTCTCCGTGCGGGCAATGACCGCCGCCGTGAGGGGGTCGCCCCTGGACAGCGGCACGGCCGACACGCCGTGGATGGCTGCCTCCGGCAGAACCCCTTCGGGTATCTCCCGGTACTCGAACAGATCTCCCGAAAGCCGGGCGCCCGCCGGAATGTCCACCCTGGCGAAGGGGTGCAGGGTCACCGGTGAGGGCATCACCTGTATCAACCATGACACCCCCACAATTGCCGCCGCTCCCGCCCATTTGAGGTAGGGGCGGGGCGCAAACCACATCATCCCACAAGATGGTGTAACCGGGCCCAACGGGGGCGGGGGTGGAGACCGAGAAGTTGTCGCGACTCACCGAATTGTTTCCCTGGTCTCCTGGGGGCGCCTGATTGGGGCTATTCGGAAGAGGAATTCCCGCTCTTCGAAGCGCTGACGGAGGATTTGTCGGTTGCCGATTTGGAGTCGGAGGAGGCGTCCCCGCTCTTCTGTTCGGCGGAGGACTTTCCGTTGGTCCCGGCCGAGGCGGGATTCGGCTTCCGGGAGTCGGTCACGTAGAACCCTGATCCCTTGAAGACCACTCCCCGGGCGTGAAACACCTTTCGCAGCGGCCCCCCGCATGATTCGTGCCGGGTCAGGGGATCATCCTTGAACGACTGCCACACCTCCAGGCTGTCCCCGCACTGGCGACAAAGGTATTCATAGGTGGGCATGGCGTGACGATCCGGCTCGGTTACGCGGTGGGAATCGACAACCAGGATACCTCCCTGCGGCCTTGGGGCATAAACTGGATTTCAATTATGGAGTTACCCGTCTGGGCGGCCGTCGCCCTCGCCTATCTGATTGGTTCGATCGACTTCGCCATTTTCGTGGCGCGCCTTCACGGCGTCGACATCCGCTCGGAGGGGAGCGGCAATCCCGGAACCGCCAACGTGTTCCGGGTGGTGGGGATGGTTCCGGGGATCCTGGTGCTGTTAGGCGACCTGCTGAAGGGGGTGGTGGCTGCCTACCTCGGCTGGTTGGCGGCGGGATCGGTCGATCCGGTCACGTCTTGGGTGGTGATGCTGGCCGGGACCGCCGCGGTGATCGGACACTGCTATCCGGTCTTCCACAGGTTCCAGGGCGGCAAGGGAATGGCGACCCTCTTCGGAGCGATGCTCTTCATCCTGCCCCTCGTGACGGTCGTGGCGGCCGTGGTGTGGGGTCTGGTGGCCAGGGTGGCGAAGTTCCCTGCGGCCGGATCCTGCTCGGTGGCCATCGCCTACCTGCCGATCGGGTACTGGCGGGGTATGGAACTTCCCGCACTGTCCTGGCTGCTGCTGGCCGTGGTGCTGATCCTCTTCCGCCACAGGTCCAATCTTGACACCTGGAGGGAGAGAAGGTCCGGGTCGGATACGGCGTGACGACCGAGGAGATGAAGCCGCTGGCCGCCGCCCGGCGGGAGGTCCTGTCCGCGATGCGGCTCCTGCCCGCCGTCGAAGTCCCCCTAGACGAGGCGCAGGGATTGGCCCTGGCCTCCGATGTGACCGCTCCTCATGCGGTCCCTTCCTTTGCCAACTCCGCCATGGACGGCTATGCGGTGAGGGTGGCGGATGTGGCGGACCCACCGGTGGAGTTGCACATCTCAGAGGATGTGCCGGCCGGCCACGTGGCGTCGGGCTCGGTCAGGCCGGGGAGCGTCATCAAGATCATGACCGGCGCGCCGATCCCCGAAGGGGCGGAGGCCGTGGTGAAGGTGGAGGACACCGAGCCGCTTTCGGACAGCAGGGTGAGGATAATGGCCTCGGTTGCGATGGACACCGCGGTCAGACCTGCGGGAGGCGACCTGGAGGAGGGTCAGATGGTCATGCCGGCCGGAGTGCGATTGGGCCCCGTCCACCTCGGGGTCCTGGCCACCATCGGCGTCTCGGCGCCGGAGGTGAGAAGGAGAGCGAGGGTGGCGGTGCTCTCCACGGGAGACGAGCTTTTTCCGGTCGACTCACAGAGCCTGCCCCCGGGCGGGATACGCGACTCCAACCGTCCTCTCCTGAAGGGCCTGCTGTCCGACGTGGGCGTCGAGATCGTCGACATGGGGATCATCCCCGACCAGGAGGATCGTCTGCGGGCCGCTTTGAGGGATGCGTCCTCCGCCGCGGATGTGACCGTCACCTCCGGCGGGGTCTCCATGGGCGAGTACGACCTGGTGAAACAAGTCCTGTCGAGCCTGGGTGATATCGGGTTGTGGAAGGTGGCGATGCAGCCCGCCAAGCCGTTCGCATTCGGGCTTATCCACGGCACTCCGCTGTTCGGCCTGCCCGGCAACCCGGTCTCGGCGCTGGTGGCCTTCGAACAGTTCGTCCGTCCGTCGCTGTTGAAGATGATGGGCGCGCGGGCGCTGTTCCGGCCGCGGGTGCCGGCCCTGGCCGGACACCCCCTCCGCACCAACCCGGAGAAGACCGTTTTCGTCCGGGTGGTGGTGGGCCTGGAGGACGGAAGGATGGTTGCCCGCTCCTCGGGTGGACAGGGTTCGAACGTGCTGTCCGCCGCGGCCGTCGCCAATGGCATGGCGGTGGTTCCCAGAGGCGTGGCCTCGGTGGGGGAGGGGGAGCCGGTGGTTGTCGAGATGTTGCGGTCTCCGGAGTCTCGGACCGAGGAGGAGGCGCCGGATGAGTGATGAACTCGTCTATTCGCACCTGGATTCCCAGGGAGAAATGCGGATGGTGGAGGTGGGGGAGAAGCCGGAGACTATGCGGCGGGCGGTGGCGCAGGCCCACGTTCGGTTGAGTCCCGATGTGCGACGCTCGCTCTTGGAAGGGTCGCTTCCCAAGGGAGACGCCCTGGCGGCGGTGAGGTTGGCGGGGATCATGGCCGCCAAGCGCACTTCCGAACTCATCCCGCTCTGCCACCCCTTGCCTCTCTCGGGGATCGAGGTGAGGGTGGTCCCATCCCCCGAGGGGGTCTCCATCACCGCCGCGGTGCGCACCACTGCCAGGACGGGAGTGGAGATGGAGGCGATGGTGGCTGTCTCCGTGGCGTCTCTCACCCTCTATGACATGGTCAAGGGGCTGGATAGGGGAGCGGTGATCGGCCCGATCCGATTGCTGGAAAAGACCGGCGGCAAGTCGGGTGATTGGAGGGGGTGAGGCATAGGGAGGGATGGCCGGCGGCGCCGGAGGCCCTCAACTGTCCTTAACGCGACCTGGCCGTAGCCCCTCCGGGCCGTGAGTTTGGTATACTCATCCCGGTTATGGCCGCTTTGATGATCGCCCTGTTTGTCATCCTGGTGGCTTGGGGATGGTATCTGGTCCCCAAGAAGACCGGGGCTCACAAGTCCTCACGGCTGAGCTTTGGACGCCAGCAGTCCAAGAGTGGCCGGACTCCGGAGGTGACGGTCATTCCGGTGGCGCGGGTCACCGGCAACAACGGGTATCAGGAGCGTGTCCCCGGTGCTCCGGGACCGCCGTCGGCGGCATCGGCGCGGCGTAGCCGCGTCAGAGGATTCCTGCTGGCGATGGCGGTGATCTCCGCGGCGGCCGCACTGTACACACGCTCGCTCAATTGGTGGCTCACCCACATAGGCATAGACGCATTGCTGCTCGTCTATTACGGACTGTCGCTCCAGTTGCAGAGCAGGTCCGCCTCGGTGTCCCGCTCCCGGGGCGTCGGGAGCAGGGGGCGGTCCGATCCGGTACTCAGACGGGTGGTAGGCGGCTGAACCCCCTGGGAGGCATGACGGGGACTGGTAAACTGCCTTCCGGCGCGGGGGTGTAGCTCAGCTCGGCAGAGCGCTTCGTTCGCAACGAAGAGGCCACGGGTTCAAATCCCGTCACCTCCACCAACCACCGGTCAGACGGTTTCCACGATCGGGCAGAGGGTGGCGACGTCATCCCCAAGGAGGGCGCCCAAACGAGGTGTTCCCCTACTGGAACCGGGCGGCTGGAGACTGAGGTGAGGTGTGAGACAGAACGGCTTGGCCACGCCGAAAGGACCTTCAATGCCGGAATCGGGACTCCTCTCAGGAGAACGGCAAGCAACCGTCATGACAGTGACCGGCCCGGTGGCCGTCGCGGACATCGGAACAACACTCGTTCACGAGCACATCTTCCTCGATATGCGCCACGCTTACCAGGAGGACAATCCCGACGCCCAGTACGGCCCACCGGAGATTCACATGCTGGGAGAGTGGCGCCGCGACTACTCGAAGTTCCCCGACTTCATGGTCCTTGACGACATCGATCTGGCCATCTCTGAGATATCCGACTTCGCCGAGTACGGCGGGAGGACCATCGTGGACGCCACTCCGATCGGTCCCCGCCCCCGATCACCGCACCTCTACCCGGCCGGCCTCAGGGCAGTGTCTTCAGGGGTAGGTGTCAATGTGATCGCGGGATGCGGGTACTACATACAGCCATCCCATCCGGAGTACGTGAGCACTTCTAGTGCCGGGTCCCTAGCCGAGCGGATCATCTCCGAAATAGAGGAAGGCATCGACGGGACCGGCATCAGACCCGGTGTGATCGGCGAGATCGGCCTCAGCCAACCCGTTGAACCAGACGAGTGGAAGGTCCTCGAAGCCGCATGCCTGGCGCAGAAACAGACGGGCCTGCCGCTCTACATTCACCCCTATTTCGGCGCCAGAAGCAGGATCGCTCCCGAGGTCGCCCGGTTCGTACTACGCAGCGGTGTGGACCCACGGAAGGTCAACATGTGTCACATGGACGGCTACATGAACCTCGACTACCAAAAACAGGTGGCCGATATGGGCGTGTTCATCTCATTCGACAACTTCGGCCTGGAGAACTACTACGACTCCATCGACTTCAGCTACAACAGCCACGACTCCCAGCGTCACCAACAATTGCTCCAGCTGCTGGCTCTCGGGTACGGCGATCAAATACTGATCTCCCAGGACACCTGCTACAAGACCCAACTGATACGGTACGGAGGCTACGGATACGCCCACATCCTCCGCAATATCGTTCCTGCCCTGCGTCATGCGGGGGTCGACGACACAACGCTGGAGCGTGTCCTGGTCGAGAACCCGAAACAGCTGCTTGGCCATTAGCCCCTGGCTCTTCGCTCCCGTATCAAACGTGCCCGAGGAGAGAGTAACTCCTCAAGTCTCTTGTAGAGACCTACAGGCCCGCCAGGCAAGGCGCGGCATTGATGACGTCCGGCCCGCTATTGAAATAGACCAGACACTCTCCATCGGGGCGCTCGAACCGCACCCACTCGTAGGGAACGAAGTGGGGGCCTCCGCAAAGGGAACGAGAGGGGGGCTCCTCGTTGCGCTGCGACAGTGCGAGGAACAGGAACCTGGATAGAGATCGCGCCTGTTCGCTCGAGGGCGAGAACCCGTCTTGGGAGAGTCTCACAGCAACACCATTGTCCTCCGGATGCTCTACGACACGGCCTTCGGACTCCAGGACCGCGCACACGGGAGCGTACGTCTCCCACAGTGCCTGATACTCCTCCCTCTGCTGCTGGGCGGACCATCCGAGGGCGTACAGGCCGACAACGAAGACAATGGCGACCACAGCGGACCTGAAACGCTTCGACATTACGTATCAGAACCTACCGCGAGGCAACCGAGCCCCAGATCCACTAGCAAGGCAATTGCTTACCGTTCGCCGGGGTTGGGCGGGTCCATCAACACCGCTGCGGGAACCTCGATCTCGCTGGTGCGGAACCAGACGCCCACCGGTGGGTCGGCTGGAAGGTAGCGAATGTGGGGGACGATCGGCTCGCCGTCGGCGCCCACGAATCCCAGTTCGGTCCTGCCATCTGCGCCGCGCCGCGCCCGGATTCTCCCGATCGAGCCTTCCCCAACCTCCACGTCAGCACTCACATGCCACCTTCCCGCAGGTGCGCCGACCCCCAGGAATCGCTGAGGCAGCACCACCTGCCGGCCGTCGGCAAGCTCGACGCCGTGCTCGATGCGGCCGTCCTCGCCTAACCGGGCGACTATGCGCAGTCGGTGGGACTCTGGGCGGGATGCCGGGGGCGTCTCGAGACCGACCAGGCTGCGAAGCCCGGGACTTTGGCTGATCGCCAGGCGTTGCAGGAATCGGAGGTTGGCAGCGCGGGCCGTCCGTACCGAGCACAGGGCGCTGTCCACGGCCAGCCCGTGGATGGGCCGGATCGCACGCATTTCCGCGTCGAGAGCCAGCAGCGCCTCGACATCGGCGGCGTCGGTTGTCTCGATCGCGTCCCGCAATGCGTCCGTTCCGGGGTTGCAGCCTGCCTGCTCTGCCATCATCCCCCGTACTTTGGCGTCCTCCCATCCTCTCTCGGCAGCCCGCGCCGCAGTGACGATCTCTCCCGCGGTGACCGTCGCCGCGACGACGCTTTCGGCGTAGGTGACCTGCGAATGGGTCTTGAGCGCCTCCTCGAAGGACAGCGTCGCGCCACTGTTGATCCGATTGCGGAGCGAGCGCCAGGAGGAGGCCATCCAGGCGAACTCCGAAGATGCTGCGGCGGCGGCCTGCAGCACGGAGTCCTCGACGGTGATCGGGTTGAGCGCCTCCCCGGCGGCCAGGGAATCGATCATCCCCGATTTGTCGGCGACGGAGACGTATCGCTGTACAAAGGGCTCCAGTAGGGCGCCGGTCGACAGGTTCGCCACGGTGACCGGCGCCGGTTTCGCCCTCTCCGACAGAGCCGTGATCCCCGGCCGCTCGAACACTCCGCCCAAAAGCTGGGTCACCACGCCAGCTGTGTAGATCGCTCTGAGCCGGACCTGCCAATCCACCGGTGAGCCGGTGCCGGAGATGACCTCGGTCCTGACCCTTCCCTCGCGGTCGAAAACCGTGGTCACTGTGTATCTGGCGCCGTCTACGCGCACGTCCACGGGTTCGAAAACCGGACCGCTCAGGACCATCAGGTTCTTCCACAGGCCGTGGAACCCGATCTCGTTTCCCGCCCTGTCGTAGGTGACGACGCCTACGAACAGCCACGAGGGGCCTGACCGATTGAAACTCACCTCGAACGGGGTTAGGGGCCTGATCGAGGAACTGTTCCCGCTCGCCGTCTCGGCCCCTGAGTGGTAGGAGACTCCTGCCTGCCAGTGCCTGGAAACTGGGCCGAGGAGTTCGAACACGCCCGGCCCGACCACGTACAGCAAGGCGTAGCCACCGGGGACGAGATCGCCCCCCACGTTCCCGGCGCGGTACTGGACGGGGAATGGATCGCCCGCCACCACCTCCCAGGGGACGTGCGCGTCCTCGATCTTCAACTTGGCGCGCTTCTGTTCGGCCTGCTCGTCCACCAGGTGGACCGTCAGGCGAAAATCGGATCGCAGGGGTTGGTTGTCGCGCTCCCGGTAGGTGGTCGCCTCGATGAAGTAGCCACCGGCGGGCAGGTATCGGTCTATGCGGGCGTTGCGCGACTCCCCGCCGTCGTCGTTGGCTCCGATTATCCGGCCCGACAGTGACGCCAGCGACATGACGGGATCGCCGTCCTCCGATGTCAGGTCGATCCGCACGCGACCGCCCTGCTCAAGGTTGAACGTGTAACCGTGAGCTGGATGCTCGACGACGAAGCGCGACCCGCATGTGTCCAGTGTCCAGGACCCGGATGCGGTGAGGTCGGCTCCCGCTTCCAGCGTGCCGAGATGCACCGGCTCGCAACCGGCGACGTAGCTGACGGAGATGGCGAAGTCCGCAGGTCCCCGGCTCCGCCCGCCGACCGTCGTTGCCTCGATCAGGTAGGTCCCGGGTTGCAGGTCACGCTCCACACGGGCGTTGATGTTGCCTCCCCCGTCGTCGTTGTCAGCGATGCGGGTACCGTCCTCCGCCAGCAGGTAGAGGTATGGGTCGGCCCCGGTGGATGTCAGATCGATCCTGACGCGTCCTGCCGTGGAGACTCCGAACCGATAGGTGTGGGCGGCGCTGCCGACGCGGAACCGTGAATCGCAGTCATCGTCCGTCCAGCGCCCGACCGCCTCCAACGCCTCCCCGCTGAGCGTCCCGAGGTCTATCTCCTCGCATTCCGGGGACTCCTGGCCCAACACCGTTCCCAATCCCGGAATGGCGAGCACGCTCGCTATCAGGGCGAAGGCGACGCACGCCCGCGCCATCCTGCGCACCGCCGGCCTACCACCTAGGATCCGTCCCATCTCGAACTCCTTCCGTATCGACCTGCCGCGACAAGGTCCAATCTTATTCTGACTCTACGGTGCATCGGTCAACCCTCTCGAAGGCTGATCACCCCTGACCGTACGAGCCCCGGTGGGGGAGTTGCCCGCGGAGTCTCGGGCGACCCGCGAGTCGTGTGGCCTCGGGTAGAGTTGGATGAGTGACCTGGGCAGGTGTGTCGGACCGTTCCCTCAATACATCAACTACGGTTAGGGGCTGGGGACGCACGAGCCGGTTAGGTCGATCTTGATCCTTGACCGCAACCCACCCCTGACCCGACTGGAGGGCAAGGTTGCGCTGGTGACGGGCGCCGGCCGGGGCCTCGGCTGCGGCATCGCCAAGGCTTTCCTGGGAGCCGGTGTGAAGGTGTGCGCCACCGACGTGGACGAGGTGGAGATGGAAGCTTCCTTCCGGGGGATGGAGACGTCCGGGAACCGGTTGCTCAACCTGCCTCTGGATGTGACCGACCCTGAAGCGTTCGACGATGTCGTCCGCACAGTGGTTGATGAATGGGGCAGGTTGGATGTGCTGGTTCATGCGGCCGTGATAATGCCGTTGATCAGTTTCGAGGAGACATCCCATGCGGCATGGTGGCAAGAGGTCACCATCAATCTGGGTGGCCTGTTCAACGGGACGAAGGCGGTGTGGGACGTGATGAAGGGCCAAGGTGGCGGGCACATCATCTCCGTGGCCAGCCTCTCCAGTTTTCACGGTTTTGCCAATGAGGTTGCGTATTGCGTGGGAAAGCACGGCTCTGAGGGGTTCACCAAGTCCCTGTCCTTAGAGGCGGCGCCTCACAACATCGCCATCAACGCCATGGGGCCCGGTAGCCGAATCAAGCCGTCGGGGGTCACCGTGGCAGAGGCGGAATCGACGCCCGAGGACGTGAAGTCAACCTGGGCGGATCCCATCGAACTGGGCCAGGGTTTTGTCTGGTTGGCGAGCCAGCCTCCCGACAGACTCACAGGACTCTGCTTCAATGCAGCGAGGATCGTCGACACCATAGCAACCGAGGGCTGGGAGTTCGACTTCGCTCCCGCAAAGGTCACGTCGGCGCCTGAAGACATGAAATCGAGATGGGAGTGGTACGCCAAGGAATCGGGACGGGGGTACTGAGGGTCTTTCCTCACCCCTTGGGCCTGGTCACCGGGGAGTCGAGAGTTCCATTGTGACCGCGAACATTGTCTGCCTGCCCGCCCAGCCCTAGATTTGGGGTCGTGACTCATGCGGTGCTGGCTTCGGCCCGCCACCTCGGCCCGCAGGTGCGAGCCCGATCGGCAGAGATCGAGGCGCTGGGCACGCTGCCACTCGACCTGGTGGATGCCATCCGGCTGACCGGCGCCTTCCGCCTCTGTGTGCCCGACGACCTGGGCGGACCCGGGGTGACGGTCACGGAGAGCTTGAAGGTCTTCGAGGAGTTCGCCTACCACGACGGCTCGGTCGGCTGGTGCGTGGCGATCGGCTCCACAACGTCGGTGCTGGCGTCGTACCTTCCCGATCCGCATGCCGCCGACCTGTTTGGTGATTCCGGGGCGATCGGCGGAGGATTCGTGGTTCCCCGGGGACGGGCGGTGCCCGTCGACGGCGGCCTGTTAGTCTCGGGGCGCTGGCAGTGGGGGTCGGGCGTCAAGCACTGCACCACCATCGGCGGCGGTTGTCTCGTGGTCGGCGCCGACGGGCGGCCCAAGCCCCGTCCCGACGGGCTGTCCGTGCCCTTCGTTTTCATGGATCCCGGCGATCTCGAACTGCTTGACACCTGGGACGTGGCCGGTCTGGCCGGCACCGGCTCGGTCGACTTCGAGGCGCGCGACGTCTACGTGCCCGAGGGGCGCTGGGTGCAGTTGGACGCGATGGCGCCGGTGCGGGACAACGTCTGGTCCCGGTTCTCCTTCTACGGGCTTTTGGCCAGCGGGGTGGGAGCCGTGGCGGTGGGAATCGCCCGCCGCTCGATCGACGAACTGGTGAAACTGGCCCGGGCGAAGAAGCCCCAGGGCAGCACCAGGACCCTGGCCGAGCGGGCAGCAACCCAGGCAGAGGTGGCAAAGGCCGAGGCGAGGCTGGCCGCGGCATGGACATTGCTGGTCGACGCGGTGGATGACACCTTCGGTGACGCGCTGGTGGGACGGTCCTCGACGGTCGATCAGAGACGCCACATTCGGATGGCGGCGACCCACGCCACCCAGACCGCGGCCGACGTGGCCGCCTTGATGTTCCGGACCGCGGGAGGGGCGGCGGTTTATCGGACGAGCCCGATCCAGCGCTGCCTGCGGGACACGGCGGTGGCGGCCCAGCACGCCATGGTGGCGCCGAGGACGCTGGAGACCGTGGGCCGCATGCGCCTGGGTCTCGAGACCGAGACTTCAACCCTGTGACCGGGACAGGTGGTGGAGAGTTAGACTCGATCTGCAACTGCATCGGGTCTCCGGATCAGTTAGGTTCGTCATGATTCTCAGAGGAAACCCCGCCATCCTGCAACTGGAGGGGAAAGTAGCGCTGGTGACAGGCGCGGGTAGAGGCCTCGGTTGCGGTATCGCCAAAGCTTTCGGACGGGCCGGCGTCAGGGTCTGCGCGACCGATGTGGATGAAGAGGACATGGAAGCCTCTTTCCATGGAACAGAGATTCCGGAGACGCATCTGGTCACCCTCCCTTTGGACATGGCCGACCCCCAGATGTTCGATGATGTCGTCGGTAGGGTGGTTGACGAGTGGGGCCGGCTGGACGCTTTGATTCACGCTGCGGCGATAATGCCGGTGATCAGTCTGGACGACACTTCTCATGAATTCTGGTGGCACGAGTTGCAGATCCATCTGGGTGGCCTGTTCAACGGCGCCAAGGCGGTTCGGGACGCAATGAGGGCTCATGGCGGTGGACACATCATCTCCGTCGCCAGCCGCGCCGGCTTCTTCGCTTATCCCAACGGGGTTGCGTACTGCGTGGGAAAGCACGGCCTGGAAGGGTTCACCAAGTCCTTGGCCATAGAGTGGGCGCCATACAACATCGCGGTCAACACCATGGGCCCCGGCTCCGGGAAACGAATCAAGCCAACCGGGATGACCCTGGCACAAGCGGCGCAGGTGCCCGAAGACGTCAGATCCGGGTGGACCGATCCGACCGTGCTGGGGGAGGGCTTTGTCTGGCTGGCCGACCAGCCCCCGGGAAGGTTCACCGGACTCTGCTTCGACGCAGGAATGGTGGTGGACACCGTTGCCGCCGAGGGATGGGATTTCGAGTTCGCCCCCCACAAAGTCACGCCGGATCCGGGAGACATGCAATCTCGGTGGGAGTGGCAGGAGCAGTGGGAGAGGGAGGAACGGCACAGACAAAGACCGGGCGGAGGACCCTGATCGCACCGCGCCATCCCCTGACCCTGGTTACCAGGGAGTCGCGACCCCTTACCCTGACTGCGAGCAATTCCTGCCTGCTGCTGCAGGATGTCCATGCTCCGTTCACCGACCCCGAGCATGGATGGTTGGCGCGGCGGGTCGCACGGAAGGTGCTGACCAGGGAGTTCGAGGAGTACTTCGAACTCCTGGCCGTCATCTCCGGGAACATCCCCAAGGTGTTGGGCGCGGCGCGTCGCATGGAGATGGGCGTCGTCTATGCCAGCCTGGGCTACCGGGACGACGACGTCTCGGAGTTCCAGCGGGCCACCGGCTGGCTGTGGGACCTGGGGGGAGGCGACGGCGGTTACCTGCCGGCCTGGGAGCCCCTGGAGCATGAGTTGGTCCTTCCCAAGCCGGGCTGGAGCGCGCTGTCCAATCCGGCCTTCGCCTCGTATCTGGCAGAGAACGGCCTCACCAACGTGGTGGTCCTGGGCGCCATGCTGGAGTTCGGCATAAACCAGACGTGCCTCGAGCTCTCCGACCGCGGCATCGGCAGCCTGGTCGTTTCGGACGCGGTGGCGGCGCTTACCAGGGCCGGCCAGGACTATATGAGCGCCAACATCGCCCATGGCCTGATAAAGCTCCGCACCACCGGTGAGGTGCTGGATCTGTTCGACGTGGTGGAGAAGCAGGGCGCGGTTCTCATCTAGGTGACGGTAGAGGTGCACGAGTGATCCAGACCGTGTTGGGTCCCATAGACCCCGATCAGTTGGGCGTCTGCCTGCCCCACGAGCACATCTGGTGCGACCAGCGCCTCGGGCCGCGGGCGGACCTGCTGGCGGCCACCCGTCCCGAAAGCACCTACATGCGGTTGGACGACTTCGACGTGATGGTGTCCGAACTCCGGGCCTATCGCCGGGCCGGGGGCGGGGCGATGGTGGACGTGACCTGTGACGGATGGGGCAGGGACCTGGATGTGCTGGCCAGGCTCTCGGAGGCCACCGGGGTGCACATAGTGGCGACATCGGGGTTTTACATAGAGCCCCACATTCCGGGATTCGTACACGAGTGGTCCGAGGAGCGCCTTGCCGACCACATGACCCGAGAGATAGAGGCAGGGGTGGGTGACGGGAGACGCCGGTGCGGTCTGTTCAAGTCGGCCATACACCGGGCCAGGGTGGAGGGCGTGGAGTTGAAGGTGTTGATGGCGGTGGCGGTCGCCCAGAGGCGCACGGGTGCGGTGATCACCACCCACACCACGGGTGACCGGCGCATGGAGATACCGGGGGGAGTGGCGGGAGTCCAGCAACTGGAGATCCTCGAGTCAGAGGGGGTGAGTCCCTCCCGGCTCATCGTCGGTCATGTGGACGAGCGGCCGGACATAGACGTCCTATCCGGGTTGGCCGACCAAGGATGCTTCATCCAGTTCGACGTAATCGGAAAGGAGCACTACCTGCTGGATCAGACCAGGGCCGAGTTGGTGCATGCGTTGGTTCGAAGGGGGTACGTCGACAACCTGCTTCTCTCCCAGGACACGAACCGCGAGACTGACCTGCATAACGCGGGCCGGTCCGGGTACTGCCACATCTTCGAGGACTTCTTGCCCAGGCTTGAGTCGCTGGGGGTGACCGACGCGGAGATCCAGAAGATGATGGTCGCCAATCCCGGCAGGGCGCTTGACATCCCCTAGCCGCGACTCCGGGGACGATCCCGGTGTTCAAACCCTCGCAGGAAGCCTCCACCCGCCCTCCTCGACAAGTACACTGAACCGGGAAAGCCGGCGCCGACGAGGACCGAGAGAGTGAGTATGGACACATCAATGGCCGATGTTCTCGTGCGGGGCGGTCTCCTGGTTTCCGGGCAAGGGATCACCCGTTCGGATGTCCTCGTCGGGGGCGGCAAGGTCCTGGAGCTGGGGGACGAGCTATCGGATCGGAGCGCCAAACGCACCATCGACGCCTCCGGAAAATACGTCCTGCCCGGGGGTCTGGACTCCCATGCACATCCCATCTTCGGAGAGAAGATGGACACCTACTCCATCTGTGCCGCCTATGGGGGCGTCACCACGGTGGTCCCCTTCATTGGCTCCGAGACCCACCGCCACGAGATGTTCGGGAACCACTGGGGCGTGAGAAAGTACAACCCCGACATAGTGAAGGGGTTCATCGAATACGCAGAAGAGGTCTCCTACACCGACTTCGCCATCCACGGACTGATCACCAAGCGAGACGAGGAGGACATCCAAAAGGTAATCCCCGAACTGATTGGTCTGGGGGTGAACGCCTTCAAGATGTTCATGGTCTGGAACCCATGGGCGGGAGCGGACTCGCGAACCAACCTCCTCGCCATCCCCGACGACCTGATCATGACGGTCATGGACCTGGCGGGCCGGGAGGGCGGCATGGCGATGATCCATGCCGAGAACGGCGTGTGCAAGGCTTACCTGGAGCGACAGTTCAGATCGGAGGGCAAGGTCTCGGTCCACCACTACAACGCGTCGGCGCCCAACATCATCGAAGCCGAGGCGGTGCACCGCGCCGCCACCATGGCGACGGTGGCCGACTGCCCGGTCTATCCGGTGCACCTGAGCACCAGGGAGATAGTGTCGATCCTGGAGCAGTACAAGAGCCAGGGACTCCCCATCTATGGAGAGACCTGCCCGCACTATCTCGCCCTCACCAATGACGACCTCATCAGGGAGGGGTACCTGCTGAAGGTGGCCCCGCCTCTGAGAGAAGAAGAGGACAAGGAGGCCATGTGGCGGGGACTGGCGAGCGGAGCGCTGGACGTGATCGGCAGCGACTACACCGGATACACCCGGGCGTTGAAGCTGACCGGCACCCTGGACGGTCACGCTGAAGAACCCGAGGCGGGCCAGGAGAACATCTTCGAGATCGGAGCGGGACTCACCACCCTGGAGTTCATGATGCCGGTCGTGTGGACACACGGCGTCAACGGCGGGCGCATGACCCTGCCCCGGTTCGTCCAGGTCTTCTGCGAGAACCCCGCCAAGATCTTCGGCGTGTACCCCCGCAAAGGGATCCTTCAACCCGGCTCCGACGCCGACATCGTGGTCTGGGATCCCGCAAAGAGGCATCTGGTGGACCAGGAACACGGCATCAGCGACTTCTCCACCTTCAAGGGCACCGAACTCCTGGGCATGCCGGTTGTGACCATGGTGCGGGGTGAGGTGGTCATCGAGGACGGGGAGTTGGTCGGGAAACCGGGTAGGGCCCGCTACATCCCGGGCGATCCCGATGCCGCCGCGTACGCTCCCGGCGGGTTCGACGTCAACTAGAGAGAGTCGAGCCAATGCGCAGAAGAGAACTCGTCAGGCTTCTTGGGGAGGAGTTGTCGGGGGACCGAGCTCTGGAATCCGCGGCCCACATGACCAAGTTCTACCGTTCCCCGGGGTCGTCGGGGTACCACCGAGCCACCGACTTCGTGGCCCAACTCCTGAGAGACAACGACCTGGAACGCGTCTGGGTGGAGAGGTTCCCCCTGGACGGCGAACACCGGTTGCTCACCCAGACCATGCCCCTGGCCTGGGAGCCGTTGAGCGCCGAGTTGCGGGTGGGGTCACAGAATGGAAGGCTCCTGGTCTCCTACGAGGACTCGCCTTCCTGCCTGCCGTGGTGGACGCCGTCGACTCCGGAGGGCGGGTTGACGGTCGAGGTGGTGGACGTGGGCACGGGTGAGCGGTCCGAGGACTTCCAGCGACAGGAGGTCCGTGGCAAGGCGGTCCTGGTGCGAAGCACCACGGTGCCCGATTCCTTCGCCAACGCGGTCGGTCTGGCCACCGAGCACGGCGCCGTGGGCGTGATCACAGACACGCTCCTGTACCCCACGGCTCCCTTCCGGACCAGGGAGTCCCTGCCGGATCCCGTGCAGCTTCTGCGAATGCCTTCCAACCTCCCGGGACTCTGGGCGATCGCCGTCAATTACCATGCCGCGGAGCGCCTCGCTTCGATGGCGCGCCAGGGGACAGCCAGGGTCTGGATCGACATCCAGGCCAAGACCTTCAAGGGGGAGGCCCAGAATCTCTTCGGAGAGATTCCCGGCACCGACCGGGCGGATGAGTTCATCCACTTTGTCTGTCACTCGACGGCGGGCACCAAGCCGGGGGCGAACTGTGCTTCGGGCCCCGCATTGCTGGCCGAAGTGGGACGCGTGATCTCCCGCCTAATCTCGGACGGACATATCCCTCGACCGCGACGCACCATTAGGTTCCTCGTCGACGTCGAGGGGCACGGGACCAAGCACTATCTCCACAACCACCGGGAGGAGGCAGAGAACGGAATAGTCTCGATCGCCCTGGACAGCGTCGGCCACGACCAGCCAAAGAGCAAGGCCGCGCTCCTGTTCTATCACTCCCCGGACTCGGTCCCCACCTTCATCAACGACTATTTCGTATCGCTCATCGAGGCGACTCCCAAGGAGACGCGCTGGGTGTTCAGCAATGACGACGAGATCCCGTTCGTGAACTTCCCGGACCTGCCCTACACGCCTTGGAGCGACAACAAGTACTATCCAGCCTTCGGCATAGCGTCGCCGCTGTTCATGTCGTGGCCCGACCTCTTCTTCCACACCGACTACCTGAAGCCGAACATGCTCGATCCCGCGGTTTTCCGCAGGTGCGGGATGGTGATAGCCCTGGCGGCCCTGGAACTGGCCTACGCCGGCCCGCGGGAGGCAGTCAAGATCATGAGAGAAGTGACGGCGCGGAGCGAGTTGAGACTGAGCCAGGTGGCGCTGCGAGGCGAAGGGCCCGCCGCGGCCGCAAGAAAACGTCTCGCGCACCTGGCCCGGAGGGACAAGAAAGCCGTCGAATCAGCCCTGGTATTCGCCGATCAAGGTGATCCGGAGGCAAGCTGGGATCTCGAAGCCACCAGGGACCGGATGCTCGAGCGGATCCAGGACCGGTTGGACGAGGTGCTGGGCTGGCTGCCGGAATCGGCCCCGGAGGAAGAGTTCGCGCCGGGGATGGTGGTCCCCAGACGACTGGTGGAACGCGATGCGCCCGGGCTCGCCGGTACCTCCTATGAGACTCGCGTCCGCATGGCCGGTGAGATGAATGCTCGGGACCCCCGGATGCGCTATGACTCTCTCCGGATAATGGGGGACGAGATATGGAATCTCACCGACGGGCGCCGGAGCGTGAATGACGTTACCGACGCCATCGCCGCCGAGTTCAACTTCGACGTGGAGCCGCGCCACATCCTGGAGTTGTTCGAGGGGCTGGTCGGAGAGGGCTTCATCAGGCTCGACAGCCCCTAGCCCGACTTACCCTTCAGGTGGCGATGTCTCTCCGGTCGATCCGGCTTATGGCCACCCATCCCAGAACGAGGGCGCCGGCGAGAAGCAGGAAGTAGGTGGGCTCGAAGCCCTTGGCGAGGGGTGGGTTGTCTCCGAAGTACCAGTAGAAGGGTGATGTCACCCGGGCGGGCGCCATGGCGTCGCTGAGGGCGCCGAGACCGTTCAGCAGGAAGGTGGCCATCGCCACCACCGCGGTGACCCGGACCGCCGGGAAGGACGATCCTCCCACAGCCCAGATCGCCATGGTCAGCGCGCCGAAGAACAAACCGAGGAGGCCCAGGCCCGCGCCGGCGGCCAGGATCCTGCCGACCCCCAGTTCGGTCTGATAGGCAAGGTCTCCCACGAGTGCCGCCACCGTGAGAATCGCGATCACCAGGGCGGTCGAGCACGCCACTCCCAGGGCCTTGTTCAGGACGACCGTCCTGCGGGTGGAGGGCGCCGACAGCACCAGGTCGAGGGCGCCGTCGCTCTCCTCCTTGACCATTGCCATGGAGACTCCCCGGACCACGAACATCACGATGAGGATCGGACCGATCGCCTGGTAGGTGCGGGAGGAGACGAGGCCGGCCGGGGTGACTATCTCCTCGGGGTTGGTCATGCCGAACATGGCGAACACCTCCCGGGGAAAGGAGGTCACCAGGTCCGCCAGCGCCTGGGCGTCGTCGGCCAGCGTCGGCCAGACCGAGAACATCACCAGCGTCAGGAACCCGAGCCCCCCGCCCCAGCCCCAAACGGAGCGCCGCCGGTCCCAGACGGTCTTGCGGAACGACCCGTTCAGAAGCCACGCCGCCCGCAGAGACCGACGCTTGCGTCTGCGAGGTAGCCGGAAGGCCCTGGTGGCCGGTACCACGGCCATCTCGGTTGCGAGGTCACGGCGGCGGAACAGGAGTGTGGCCACCGCCAGCAGCACACCGGCGGTGACGGCCAGCCACAGTTGGCCTGCGCCGGCTCCGTCCGTCAGGGGATTCGGATCCTGGTACCAGGCAAAGGGGCTGGCGTTGGCGACAGGCTGGAGAGCGGGATACAGAGAGGCGAAGCTGTTGATGAACCAGGCCAGGAGCGCCAGGGAACCCGCCACTCCGCCTGCCATCACGCTGCGGCCGGTGAATGTGCCCGCTATCAGCGTCAGCGATGCGAACACCAGGCTGAGCAGCCACAGCGACAACCCGGCGGCCAGCACCCCGGTGACCGACAGGGACAGGTCGAATATCGGGTTGACAACCAGGAGAGCCGCGGTCAGGACCGCCGCCAGCAGAAGGGCCGCCAGGGCCACCCCTCCCGTCTTCTCCAAGAAGACCCGGGTTCGGGATACCGGATTGGAAAGCAGCATGTCGATGAGACCGTCGCGTTCTTCCGCCATCACTTCGGCTGCAGCCGCGCTGATGACGAAGAACAGGATGAAGAGGGGAGCGAACAGGGTGAAGAGGTAGGAGGAGAGAAAGCCCGCCGCCGTCACGAAGGTGCCGGAGTCTATCCCGAATGCCGACAGGAGTCCCGAGGGGAGATTGTTCATGAAGTCGATGAACTCGTCCGAGTCTCGCATCACCGTGAACATCGCCCCCAACCAGACCGAAAGTGCCACGATCCCCAGCCCGTACCCCATGACCGCCCGCCGGCGGTCGAGGAGGGTCTTTCCGAGGATGGCGGGCATCACGGTCTCAACCCGGAGGGTCCGGATGGAGTTCGGACCCGTAGTAGGAGAGGAAGACTTCGTCGAGGTCGGCTTCTTCGGATGTGATGGTTAACACGTCCCTCGCAGAGGCGGTGGCGATCACCGCCTTCTGGGACCCGCCGATGCTCAGCCGCAAGAGGGTGCCCCCGTCGAGGAGGTCGATCACCGTCACCCCCTCTATCGAGGCAAACTCTGCAGGGTCGACCGCCGAGCCGAACTTGATCGAGAGGTTTGACTGGACCTTCGACCTGAACCCCGAGAGGGTGTCAACGTCGATGAGACGGCCCTGGCGGACTATCCCAACCCGGTCCGCCACCCGCTCGACCTCGGGAAGGTAGTGAGAGGACAGAAAGACCGTGCGTCCGTCCGCCCGGACCTCGGCCAGCAGTTCGGCGAACTCCTGTTGCATGAGGGGGTCGAGGCCGCCGGTGGGCTCGTCGAGGATCAGCAGTTCCGGCTCGTGCATGAAGGCGTTCACCACGCCGACCTTCTGGCGGTTGCCCTTCGAGTACTCCTTGATGCGCCGGTCGAGGTCCAGGTCGAAACGCTCCGCGAGCGTGACGGTGGAGGCGGCGGTGTCGATGCCCCGCAGTCTGCTGAAATAGAGCAGGAACTCCCGGCCGGTCATGGAGGGGTAGAGGGCCAGGTCGCCCGGAAGGTACCCGACCCGGCTTCGGATCGCCAGCGAGTCTTGGTCGATGTCCAACCCGAATATGGATGCCGAACCCGCCGTGGGCTTCAGGAAATTAAGAAGCAGGCGGATGGTGGTGGTCTTCCCGGCCCCGTTGGGACCGATGAAACCGAACACCTCACCCACATCGACCGCCAGGTGCAGGTCGACGATCCCCTCCGTGTCCCCGTAATACTTGGTGAGACCCGAGGTCTCTATGGCTCTCGACACGGTCGCACCTGCCTTGTCCCACCCGCCACCAGCGAGCGGCGCGGGCAATCCTCGTCCTGTAGGTCTAAAGGGACTCTACCCGGTTGGGTAGGGTCCGGCCCATGGGGCCCCGACGGACATGAGGACTGCCGATGAGGAGGGTGCAGGAGATTTGCGGAGGCAGCGAAACCGATGGGGGAGGAGGGGACCGACATTCTTCACCTGCGGTATTGTGCTGATCCATGAGTGAGACCTACCGAAACATCCTGGGCCTCCGGGCCATTCGTAGCTATCAGGAGAGTCCGATCCTCCAGGAAGACCTCGACCGGGTACTGGAGGCAGCCAGGTGGACGGGAAGTTCCAGGAACCTCCAGAAGTGGGCGGTCGTGGTGGTCCGCAACCCGGACCAGATCGAGCGGCTGGCCGACTGCGGTGACTTCACCGTCCCGCTCCGAGCGGCGCCGGTGGCGCTTGCTCTCGTCCAGGAACCCAACACCCGGGAGTTCGACACGGGACGAATGGCGCAGAACATCATGCTGGCGGCCGATGCCCTGGGGATGTCCACCTGCCCCATCACCCTGCAGCGCACCGAGGACACGGCTCGCGTGCTGGGGTTGCCGCCGGGGTGGACGTGCCGTTACGCCATCGCGCTCGGTTACCCCGCTCCCGGTGCCCGCCCGTCCCGGCACGGAGGTCGCAAACCGGGAGAAGAGATCTTTCACCAAGAATCGTTCAGCCGATGACAGCAACCGCCCGGACACTGGCTGACCGGTACTGGAAATACCGCCTCGAGCACCTCCACTTCGCCAACCTTTCCCGCGGCGAGTTGAGCTACGTGGAACGGTGGGACGATCTCTCGGCGGAAGGACTGTCGGAGTCGAAGGAGACATTCCTCCGGTTCGCCGCCGATGCAGCCCAGGTGACCACCGACGAGACCTCTGACCGGATACTGGCGGAGACCCTGGCTGCTGCCGCCTTCATGGATGCCAGCGTGACGGTGTGGTGGCCGGAACTGCAGGCGGCCAGCACCCAGAGCGGGCTGGTGAGATCGTTGCTTCCGGCGCTCTACCTCCAGCCTTTGGTCACCGTCGACCACGGCCGCCGGTACCTGGACAAGCTGGGTTCCTTCCCGACAATGATCGACCAGTTGGTGGACAGGCTCCGAGCGGGAGCCGCCAGCGGGGTGGTACCCCTGGCCAGCCATGTGCGCCAGACCACGGCAAAGCTCCAACAGATCCTCTCCCGCCAACCGGCCGACGACCCGATCGCCACCCAGCCCGCCCCCACCGAACTTGGCGCCGCTGAGGCTGAGAGGTGGCGGCTGGCGCTGGTGAAGGCGATCGAGACCGGCGTGCGGCCCGGGCTGGCCCGCTTCCGGGAGGCTCTCGGCGAGATCACTCTCCCTGCCGGACGCCCCGACGATCAGGCCGGGCTCTGCCACCTGGCAGGCGGCGACGTGGTGTACCGCGACATGGTCAGGGCCCATACGACCCTGGGCCTGGAACCCGAGGAGATTCACCAACTGGGCCTGGAGAGGGGTCGGGATGCTGGAGGACGAATACCGGCGCATTGCCGGACCGTTGCTCGGCACGCACGAAGTCACCGACATATACACCCGCCTCCGTGACGACCCGGGGCTCCGGTACGCACGGTCCGAGGACCTGGTGGCGGACGCTCTGCGATGTCTCGACAAGGCCGCCGGGGCGATGGGTGAGTGGTTCGACCCCGTTCCCCGGGCTCGGTGTCTGGCCGACCCCATCGACGTGGGGTCCATGGCCTACTACTACCCGCCCTCGACCGACGGCGTCAGGCCGGGCCGGTTCTTCTTCAACGTTGCCGACCCCACGGCCTGGACGACCTTCCAGATACCCGCCGTTGCCTATCACGAGGGCATACCGGGCCACCACCTCCAGATGGCCCTGGCCATCGAGAACCCCGATATCCACGACATTCACCGCGATTACCTGCCGGCCTTCTGCGAGGGATGGGGTCTTTACACCGAACGCCTCTCCGAAGAGATGGGCCTCTACGCTGACGACTGGGAGCGGGTCGGGATGCTCACCGGCGACTCGCTGCGGGCCGGGCGGCTGGTGGTCGACACCGGCATCCACGCCCTGGGCTGGTCACGCCAGAAGGCCATCGCGTTTCTGGCCGACCATTCGCCCATGTCCCTCCACGAGATCACCGAGGAGATCGACCGCTACATCGCAACTCCAGGCCAGGCTCTCTCCTACATGCTGGGGCGCCTGGAATTCGAGTCCCTGCGAGCCGAGTCCGAGGCCCGGCTGGGCCCGGCGTTCGACATCAAGAGCTTCCACAGAACCGTCCTCGGCAACGGCGCCATCCCGCTCGGCACCCTCGGTTCGGTGGTCCGGGAGTGGCTGGACGCCCGGTGACGACCGGAGGCCTTATTCTCGGACCCTGAAGGGTGTGGCGCCCTGAGCGCCTGCCTCCGAAACGCAAGGAGTGAGAATATGGCAGGCCGAGCATCCCCGGCTGGTGAGGGCAACGTCCCGGAGGCCGGTGAGGGGCATGGAGCCGATCTGACGGTGTCCATTCTCCTGTCCGGTACGCCCACTCCCACGCCCACCAGGTGGGGTACGTCGATCCTGGTGCGGAGCCGCACGGCCGCCGTTCTGGTGGATGCCGGCCCCGGAGCGACGCGACGACTGGTCGAAGCCGGCTTGGACCCGACGGAGGTGGATGCGGTGGTGTTCAGCCACCACCACTTCGACCACACGGCAGGGTTTCCCGGGTTCTTCCTGAGTCGCTGGGACCAGGGGGCGGGACTGGTTGACGAACTCTCGATTTACGGACCTCCCCCCACCTCCGCTTTCGTCGAAAAGCTGTTCGGTGTCGGTTCCGGAGCGTTCTGGCCTGACCTGAACGCCCGAATGCGGGCGCCCGTAAGCCAGGCCGTGTACGTCAACCGGGGCGGAGAGTTGCCGCGCCATCCCCCGGACCCGCAGGTTCGGGAGATCCAACCCGGCAACAGATTCATGATCGGTGACATCGAGTTCCTCCCGGGTCTCGCCCGGCATGTCCAGCCCTACCTCGACTGCAACGCATACCGGATCTCGGCGGGTTCGAGTTCGGTCGTGTACACCGGTGACACCGAACCGTGCGACGAAGTGGTGGAACTTTCACGAGACGCCGATGTACTGGTCTCGATGTGCTGGGACGAGGAGCGAGTGATGGCGGGAAACGGCGAGGCGCCCGGCCAGACCGGGACCCTCGGGGCGGCGAGGATGGCTTCCTCCGCAGACGTCGGTGCCTTGGTGCTCACTCACCTCGGGCCGAGTATCAGCGCCGGGATCGGAGAGGGGGAACTGGAAGCGATGGCAAGCCTCTACCCGGGGGCCATCCACCAGGCGGTTGAAGGTTGGACTTTCAGCGTGTTCCCGGGGAGCGCTGAAGACCGTGCCGGATAATGCTGAAGCCCGCATCAATATGCATGCAGGATGGAGACCGCAAGGCGTTGAGAGAGTTGCTCGCGGATCGAGATGGGCTTTGCTCCCCGGCCTGATCCGCTTCCAGGAAGCACTGGCTGAGATCACCCTTCCCCCGGCCGTCGACGCCGACGATGGAAGGCGACCACCGGGCCGTTTGCCGGACCAGATGGCATAACCCCCCGCAGAGACAAGTTGCACACGGGGGAGAAAGACCCACGGAGGGTGGGACGCGCCGGATTGGCTGCGGATTCAGACCGGTACTTGTAGATGCGAAAACTTCTCTCGCCACTTGACGCAACGTTGCGCATCACGTCCTTCATAAACACGCAGGGCGGACCGAGGGTCCAGATTGAACGTCTCCTCCCTGTCCTCTGCCAGAGCCGTTATTCGCATCGTATACCAGGCTGTTGCCCCACCCCGAGGCGGGGAGTCGAACGCCGGAAACTCAGGATCGCCACCTTCCTCGGTCAGCCAGACCTCCGGGAGCCGGGGATCAAGAACCATTGCACGCGCCAAACTCACCATGTCGACAGCACCGCTGACCACTGCATCCACCGCCTGGTCACGCCTCTTGAAGCCCCCCGTCAGCATTATCGGCACATCGGTTACACCCTTCGCCCGTTGGGCAAATTTGAGAAAGTACGGTTCGCCGTCCGATGGCCCGTCGGAACTTGCCTTCGCTCCGGGGAAATAGGTCCCGCCACTGATGTCAATCAGGTCAACCGAGGTTTGGTCGAGAAGGCGAACTACCTCCAAGGCATCATCCTCTGTCAATCCACCTTCCAGTCTGTCCGTGGAATTGATCTTGATCCCCACGGGAAACAAAGGACCAACGGCCCGCCGTATTTCATCGATTACTTTGAGCACTATCCGGCATCGTGCTTCGATGGAGCCACCGTAGCCATCGTTGCGGCGGTTGAACAATGGCGACAGGAATTGACTGAGCAAGAATCCGTGTCCAGCGTGAACATGAACGCCGGTGAAACCTATGTTCTTTGCGTATGCCGCGGTTCTTGCATACATGGCGGGTAGTTCCCGGATGTCTTCAATTGACATACCTACGCATCGAAGACCATCGATGTTCAGCTCAGATGGTCCCTTCGGCTGACTGATCGGCAGGTGAGAAAGGGCGCCGGCGTGACCGAGTTGCGGCCATAAGTGAGCATCCTCAATCACGCCGCGGCTGACCAGTGACTCCAAAGCCCTGTGGCTTGCATGCGGCCCGAATACCAGATTCCCCGGTCTCTCCGGGTAGCGAGGATCACCTTGAACTTCACCAATGATCGAGACCGCCGCTCCGCCTTCCGCCCACCTTTCATACAGTCGCATCTGAGCCTCGGTGGGATCACCCTCACCGTTTCCGAGCGAATCCGACATGGCGGATTTGGCGAGGCGGTTTTTTAGGAGGACGCCACAAGGAAGTTCCAGCGAACTGCGAAGCGGACTGGGATTCGAGGCGCCACGCACCAAGGTCCGTCCACTGCTCTCAGTCCCTTTCATCGAGATGTCGCAATCTCCGGTTCAAGTCTCCATCCTTGGTCCTGGTGCCTGGATCTCGTGCGTCCCGCCCCGTCCGGCTTCGAAAACTCTGTCAGCGAGGCTTGCACAGGCCACTTGGCGCTAGAAGGCCGGGGCGAGAGGCGGGAGTGAACTCCGTTTCAAAGTCTATTGGATTACCCTGAAACGGTTCCAAACCCCCCAGTGGCGAAGCACCTCCTGCGCTCCCACACGCGGCAGTTTATGAAAATTTTGTATATAATTTCCCACAAATATGACGTTCTCGTGCTGGCGGGCTGCAGAAGCGTCCCCACCGAGCGCGCTCTCGTGCCCCGGTTCCAGCGTGACTTTCACCTGTTCCCCACCAGAGGCTTACGCCGGCGCCCGCATCATGCCGGATTCTCACGTCGTAAATCCGGTTTCGCAGAGTCCCGCGCCGACCTCGGACGGGAGGCGACGGCATCAGGCTTCCCGCCTTCGCACGCTCCCGCGGCACCTGTCCAGCCTGGCGAGACTGCTGGTTGTCGTTGTGGTTGCCCTGCTACTCGGACCCGGAGCGGCGTTGGGCCAGGGCGCGCCGATGGTGTCGGCCGTGGCCGTGACCTCGGACCCCGGCGACGACGACACCTACGCCAAGGAGGACGTGATCGAGATCACGGTGACCTTCAGCGAGCCGGTGACCGTGACCGGCGCCCCACGGCTCCGGATCGACATGGACCCTGCAGAGTGGGGCGCCAAATGGGCCGCCTACACGGCCGGCTCCGGCACAGCCAGCCTGGTATTCACCCACACGGTCGCAGAACCCAACCTCTCCACCCGAGGCATCGCCGTCCTCGCCAACACCCTGGAACTCAACAACGGCACGATCCGGTCGGCATCGTCGGGGGAGGACGCGGTGCTCGGCCACTCGAGGCTGGGCCACGACCCGAACCACCGGGTGGACTGGCGGGCGTCCGCGCCGATCCGGCCGCGATCGGATGTCGGCATAGCCGGGGTGGCGGGCGCCCCAGCCATCTCCTCAGCCACGGCGACGCTGACCTCTGTGACAGTCGTGTGGACCGCGCCCTCGAGTGACGGCGGCGCGGCCATCACCGCCTACGACCTGCGGTACAAGGAAAGCACCGCTACCTCGTGGACCACGGTAGACGATATCTGGGAGACAGGGGACGGCGCGCTGTCGTACCGGCAGACCGGGCTGACACCGTCCACCGGATACGACTTCCAGGTGCGCGCCGTGAACGAGGACGGCGACGGCGCCTGGTCGGCGACGCAGACGGCCAACACGGGGACCCCGGCGATCTCGGGCACGGCGACGCTGTCATACGCCGAGAACTCCGCCTCCCGCGTGGGAACGTTCAGCGTGGCGGGAGCGGATGAGGGCGAGGTCACGTGGGCGATCTCGGGCACGGACGCGAGCCACTTCCACATCAACGCGCCCAAGGGCGCTCTGCGGTTGATCGACACCTCGGACACGACGAACACCCCGCCCCGCCCCAAGCTGCCCGACTACGAGTCGCCCGACGACGACGGCGCAGACCGGTCCTACTCGATCACCCTGACCGCGACGGTCGGAGGGGTCGACGCCACGCAGGCCGTGACCGTGGCGTTGACCGATGTCGACGAGCCGGGCGCCATAGGCCTCTCCACCGTGCGGCCCAGGGTCGGAACGGCGCTGGTCGCCACGCTGAGCGATCCCGATACCGTGAGCGGCTCGACCACATGGGTGTGGCAGCGCTCCGCCGGGCGCAACAATTGGTCGACCATCTCGGGGGCGACCAGCGCCAGCTACACACCGGTGGCGGCCGACTCGGGCCAGTACCTGCGGGTCACGGTGTCGTACACCGACGGGCACGGCGCGGGCAAGACCGCGGAAGCGACCGCGCACCATGTGGTGATTGCGAGCGTCCTCACCGGCCTGTCGGCAACCACCACGGACTCCACGCTCGCCCTGACGCCGGGCTTTGAGGAGGACGTGCTGCACTACCGGGTCAGTTGCGGGGACACGGACACGATGACCCTGACCCCGACGGCCGCCACCGGCGTCCGGTTGGCAGTCGACGGCACGCAGACCGCCAGCGGCGCCGCCGTCAATGTCGCCGTGACCAGGGACAGCGATGTCGTCGTCCGTGCGAGCGGCGCCGGCGGCGAATTCACCGACTACGTCGTGCATTGCGTTCACGGCTTCCTCGCCAACATGACCGTCACCGAGGAACAGGCGGGCGAGGCGACGGAGGAGTTGATCTCATTCGGGTTCGAGGGGTACCTCGTCCTCCTCGATCACCACGGCGTGCCCCGCTACCGCAACTTCCGGGGGGCGGGCGCCACCAGGCCGAGGTTCTGGTTTCGACTCGCTCGGGTGGGCGCCAACGGAGAGTACCGCTACAGCTACGGGGCGCGCGCCTCGGGCGCCAGCGGCACGCACTTCATCCTGGACGAGGACTTCCGCCAGATCGCCAGGGTTACTCATGTCTCGCCGCTCACTAACACCGGCGTCCACGACTTCCGCGTGCTGCCCAACGGCAACTACCTGCTGATGTCGTACGAGGGCCGCGTCCGGCGCGACCTGTCCGCCTACGGGTATGACCTGAGCAGCTTTCCGCGGCTCTACGGGGACTGGCTGAGCGGATCAAACGCCTTGATGCAGGACTCCGGCATCCAGGTCGTCAGTCCTTCGCGTCGCTCCGTCTTCTCCTGGAAGTCGTGGGGCAAGCTCCCCTACGAGGACTGCACCCAGCACTGGGCCGACCGCTACGCCCACGTCAACATGGTGCACTACCTCGAAGGCACCATCACCGCCTCGTTCCGCGGCTGCTCGAAGGTGCTGGGCATCAACACCAGCAACGGCAAGACCGAGTGGAGCATCGGGCGCACCAACCTCGATCCCGGCGAATGGGAGAGCCGCGGGTTCGGCCCCGAGCCGCTGACGATCATCGGTGACCCCGAAGGGGAGTTCTGCGGACAGCACGGTGCGGAACTGCATCCCGGCAACCGGCTCACGTTGTTCGACAACGGTGAGCATTGCGTGGTCGATCCCATCACCAGGGAGAGCACCCGCGAATCCGGCTTGTATGCCCGCGCGGTGGAGTACGCGCTCGACCTCGAGAACGGCGAGGCGGTGTTCCTCTGGGCCAAGGATCAGAACGACACCAAGACGCTGCAAGGCACCCGCGGCGGGCACGTGGTGGTGCTCGACAACGGCGACTGGCTGATCAGCTGGGCGCGGGAGCGGGGACAAGCGAAGCCGGGCTACGGCAACGTCGAGAAGGCGATCACACAGGTGGACCCGAGGACCGGGACGCGCAACCTGGCTTTCGACATTCCCAATCCGAGCAACACCTCAGTGCAGGCCAACATCCGCGCCACGACCATGCCTGCCTACGTGCTCGCCCCCCAGCCGATGGCGCTCACAGCGGCCGCGCCCACCAGCGAGCGGACCTCCCTGTTCCACAAGGGCGACGACGACACCCCCCAGGTGCTGGTGACCTTCAACCGTCCCGTCGTCGACTTCTTGGCCACCTCGCCCTCACTCAGCGTCGCCGGTGGTACGGTCACGGGGGTCAGCGCCCTGGTCGCGGGAAGCGAGCCCGCCAATGCCTACCTGGTCACCCTCGATCCTGCCGGCGACGGCGCGGTCACTTTCAGGCTGGTGGCCAACCGGGCTTGCGCCGACGGCGGCATCTGCGCCGCGGACGGGACCACCTTGGGGCAGGCGCTCACGGTCGTGGTCAACCCGGCGCCCCTCGTCTCGTTCCAGCGGGCTGCGTACAGCGTCAGCGAGGGTGGGTCGGGTTCAGTCGTGGTCCGACTGAGCCGGGCGCACCAGAGCGCCACCGGCGTCACGATCCCCATCGTGCTCGACCCGGACGCGTCCACCGCTACCCAGGACGACTACGAGCCGGACTTCGCAACCCCCCAGAGCGTGACCTTCCGGCGCGGCGAGACCAGCAAGACCTTCCGGATCCGGGCCGCCACTGACACCCTGGTCGAGGGGAGCGAGACTGTCGTGCTCGGCTTCGGGACGCTGCCCGACGCCGTCGGCACCGGCTCGATCTCCTCGACCACCGTCACCCTCACCGACCGCACCACCGCCAGCATCGACTTCAGCCGGTTCGAGGGGGAACTGGCAGAGGGAGGGAGCGCCTCGTTCACCTTCGAGATCACCAACGGCGTGACCTTCGCCGAGGACACGACCATCAAACTGGCGATCGGCGGTAGCGCGACCCCGGGGGACGACTTCACTCTGGAGGATGCGAGTGGCTCGACGCTCTCCGAGCCCTACTCGGTGACTCTCTCCGCCGGAGCGTCCTCGACGAGCTTCACGGTCCGGGCGACGGACGACACCGCCGCCGAGCCTGTTGACGAAACCGTCGCCGTCAGCGCCAGGCTGGCCCTCACGAACGCGTCCCTCGGCAGCCGTACGGTCATCATCTCGCCGAGCGACATAGCGAACGTGCCGGATGTGACCATCGCGGCGGGAAGCTCCGTAACCGAGGGCGGCACGGCGTCGTTCACGCTGGAACGCACCGGTGACACCACCGCGGCGCTCACGGTGTCCGTCAAGGTGGTCGCCAGGGATTCGGCCCTCAGCGGCGGTGCGCCCTCAAGCGTCACCCTGGCCGCCGGCAGCGCCACCGCCGAATTGAGCCTGCCCACGCGCGACGACACGGTCGTGAGAGACGGCGGCGGGCAGGTGAGCGTGTTCGTGCTGGGAAGCTCGGCCAACCCGCCCGCCTATCTGACCACGCCCGCGAACCAGGCGTCGGTCACCGTCCTGGACGACGACGTGGCCACCTTCACCTTAACCGCGTCCGCCGATGAGCTGACGGAAGGGCGGTCGCTGGTGCTGACCGTGGACACCGGCGGCGTGACGTTCCCCGGCGCCCGGACGATCGAGTTGAGGCTCGGCGGCACGGCAACGCCCACCGACGACTACCGGCTCCCCGGCGGGTGCACGGATTCAGGGACGGGATTCTCCTGTTCTCTCACCCTGCGCCAGGGCGCGCGGGCGGTGCGAGCGACCTTTCGAACCCGCTACGACGGCGTGCCGGACAGCAACGAGAGCATCGACATCGACGCCTATCACGACGGCAGCTTCATCGGTTCTGTGTCCATAAATCTCGTCGACGGCGCCCCGCCCGCTCCGCCGCGGCGTCCCTCCTCGCCATCCGGCCCCGGAGGAGGTGGGAACGCCAGTCCATCCGATCCGCCTGCGTCGGAGGACCGGCGGCCGTCGGGCTTTGCGGATGTGGACGCCCAGAACGTTCACGCGGCCGACATCGATGCGCTGTACGCGGCTGGGATCACCACCGGATGCTCGTCTCGGCCGCTGCGATTCTGCCCGATG
>JAPPFC010000009.1 GCA_028824015.1 bacterium | reverse complement strand
AGGCGGGATCCACCCGGTAGCCGGAACTGGTGTAGATCCAGCCAAAGCGCCACGGAGAGCGGGGAGACCGCAGGAGCGCGATTCCCGCTTCGGCGGGAAGGCGGTTTCCCTTCTTTATGTTGCACCGCCGACAACAGGCAACCACATTGTCCCAGGTATGGGCGCCGCCCCGGGACCGCGGCACAACGTGGTCGAGGCTCTCCGCGGTGGCCCCGCAGTACTGGCACAGGTTCCCGTCCCGTCCGAAGACCGCCCGCCGGGTGAGCGGAACCGAGCGGCGGAATGGAGCCTTCACATAGTAATTCAGCCGGACCACCGAGGGAACCACGAAGGTGTCCTCAGCGGAGCGCCAAACCTCGCCCCTCTCCTCCACCACCGTTGCCCTGTCCCGCCAGACCAGCACCAGGGCGCGCCGGCAACTAACCACCGACAGGGGTTCGTAAGTCGCGTTGAGAACCAGCGCCTTGGTCACAATCTCTGCCAGACTAGACGGCCGCAATCCTCACTGCGGCGCCATTTCGCAAAGGTGGACTCAGGGTGAGTAGCGGCGGTCAGCCTCCTGCTGCTGCCCAGAAGGGGTTGTCACGGAAGTCCTCCACCACCCGTTCGAGCATGGTGCGGAACCTCGCCCGGTTGAACTCGAAGTCGGACAGGTCATCCTCCACATCCTCCACTACCTTCCCCATCACCTCCACGAAGACGAATTGCCCATCGGCGAGAGTGTCGATGATCACGCTGCTCTCCGGATGGGGAGCGAGAATGGTGGTGGCGAATGCATCGGCGAACATCCCGGCCTGGGCCAGATGCTGGTCGAGGTCGCCTTCCCGACGCAGATACTTCCATCCCCTCTGGATTCTCTGGAGAGACAAACCGTTGTCGATCAGGCTCTTGATCACGCGCAGAGCCACCAGATCCTGGAGGTTGTAGATCCTTCGGACCCCGGGACGACCCCCGGTGCCCTTGATCGAGGGCCTCACCAGGCCAACCTTGTCCCAATACCGTATTTGGTTGTAGCTGCAGCCCGTGAACCTCATCGCCTCCGACGAGGTAAAGCCCACTTCCTCCATTTGCTCCGTTCCACCTATCCGGTTGAGGACCCGCCTAGCGGGGCCATGTACCGAATCCGTTTGCTTTCGTGTCGCTCCCTCCCTGTACGCCCCTCCACTGAAGCTTGGTTCTCGCCCGCAGACCCTGTACTAGAAAGGTAGCCGCTATCACCATAACAACAAATCCCGCCAGGGCGACGAGTAATTGGGAGGTAAAAAATACCAACACCACGAGAATTCCTGCCACCAGGAACCCCATGGGGACCGTCAATGCCGCGCGGCTGGAGTAGAGCAAGGGTTCCTCGCTGGTTTGAGCCACCTCTTCCTCATAGAATTGGCTCTCGATTTCTTCGAGGATCCGTTGCTCTTCTTCGTTCAACGGCACTTCAGCCCACGCCTCCGGATGTGTCCGCTTCCGTTCTCCAGTATATGTTCATCCCAAGGGTAACCGGCCCATCATTGGAGGTACTTTTCCGAAGTTAAGGGGTCGGGTGGAGAACCGGGGCTGAGGCGAGCCGGCAACACGGCGTCGAATCCGAATCGGCGCCGGAGGCGGAAAACCTCCTCCTCCAGCGACTCCCAGCGCTTCTCACCGTCCAGAGCCAGTTGCGGGTGCCCCTGATCGAAGCGCAGTCCTCCCGCGGAGATACCCAGCAGCCGCACCTTCCTCCCCTTGAGCCCTGCCCGATCGGCCAGGTCGGTCACCTGGCGAAAGAGGTCGATCGCCAGCCTGGTCGGGACCTCTCTGGTGTGAGACCGGGTGATGGTGGTGAAATCGCTGAATCTCACCTTCAGAGAGACGGTGGTTGCCCACACCTGGGCCGTCTGCAGGCGAACAGCCAAGCGTTCCGCCTGCTCACGCAACTTGAGTTCGATCTCTGATCGAGACCCGAGATCATCCTCGAAGGTGTTCTCGACCGACAGTGACACTCCCACCGGATCGGTGACGATCGGCCGATCATCCATCCCGCGGGCCAGTCTCCCCAGATGTTCAGCCATGGCCTTACCCACCACCGGACGGAGATGTTCAACGGGAAGGTTCGCCAGGTCCCCGACCGTGCGAATGCCCAAACCATGAAGTCGCGCTCCGGTTGACTTCCCCACCCCCCACAGCCTCCCAACGGGAAGGGGATGCAAGAAATCAAGACTCCCTTCCGCGGGAACCCGCAGCATCCCGTCAGGCTTGGCCTGCTCGGAAGCCAGTTTGGCCAGGGTCTTGTTGACCGCGATCCCCACCGACGCCCGCAGTCCGGCCTGGCCGAAGACTCGCTCCCGCAACGCAGACCCCACGTCCGTCACGCTCGGGTAGTGGTAGCGAAGGCCCGAGACGTCCAGGAACGCCTCGTCCACCGACAGTTTCTCCACCCGGGGCGTGAACGAGACGAACACGGCAAACACCTCTTCGGAGACCTCTCCGTAAAGGGAGTGGTCGGAAGGAACGACCACCAGGGCCGGGCAGAGAGCCCGAGCCTGGGTCATGGGCATCGCCGAATGGACGCCGAACCGTCTCGCCTCGTAGGAAGCGGAGGCCACCACGCCCCGTCGACCGCTTCCTCCCACCACCACCGGCTTGTCGCGCAGATTCGGGTCGCGGCGACGCTCCACCTCCACGAAGAATGCGTCCATGTCCACATGGAGAATCGTCTCTCGAAAAAGCGGGGCGCTCACCATCATGACAGTAACTAATAGGCTGGATCGAACATGGCGAAATTGGTTCATCTGGTGCGCCACGGCGAGGTGCACAATCCCCGGCACCTGGTCTACGCGTCGCTGCCGGGGTTCCGCCTCAGCCCTAGGGGTGTGCGACAGACCCGCCAGGCCGGCGGCTACCTGGCCGGCCGACCGCTCGGGGCGGTCTGGTCGTCACCACTGGAGAGGGCCGTTCAAACCGCCGAGAACCTGGCGGCTCCCCATCGATTGGAGGTGGGGGTTCTCCCCGAACTGGTGGAGTGGAGGCTCATGGACCGCTGGGCGGGACACCGCTGGGAGGAGATCCCGGAACTGTTCCCCGGAGAGATGGAGACCTACCTCCAGCAACCCTCTCGCCTTGCCTTCGGGCCCGAGACGCTTCCGGAGTTGGCCGAGAGGATCGCGGGGGCGGTGAGGGAGGCGGAGGCGACCGTCTCCGATGGAGAGGTGGCGGTGGTCGGCCACCAGGATCCAATCCAGGCCGGGCGCCTGCTGCTGACAGGACGGAGGCTCGAGGACCTGTTCCAGAACCGCCCGGAACACTGCTCTGTTGTCACCCTCCGCCCGGGCGACCCCTGGACGGAGATCGGGATGTGGAGCCCGCCTAGCCGATAAAAGCGTCTGCGAAGATCAGGGAGACGATGGTCATCACCTTGATCACGATGTTCATCGCAGGACCGGAGGTGTCCTTGAAGGGATCGCCCACCGTGTCGCCTATCACCGCCGCCTTGTGGGCGTCCGAGCCCTTGCCGCCCCGGTTTCCGGCCTCGATGTGCTTCTTGGCGTTGTCCCACGCTCCCCCGGCATTGGCCATGTAGATGGCAAGGAGGAACCCGGTCACCAGCGCCCCGGCCAGAAAGCCCCCCAGGGCTGAAGTGGACGTGAACCCTATCACCAGGGGCAATGCCACCGCCAGGACTCCGGGAAGCACCATTTCTCTGAGGGCCCCGCCGGTTGCGATGTCGACGCACTTTGCGTATTCGGGCCGGGCCTCGGGACGTCCCTCTCTCAAACCGGGAATCTCCCGGAACTGGCGCCGTACCTCTTCGATCATCGTGAACGCCGCCCTCCCCACTGCGGAAATGGTCAGAGCGGCGAAGAGGAACGGGAACATCCCACCGAGGAACAGCCCCACGGTCACCTCGACCGAGACGATGTTGATCACATCCAAACCCACCGCCTGGGTGAATGTGGCGAACAGGGCCAGAGCGGTGACCGCCGCCGAGCCGATCGCAAACCCCTTGGCCACGGCTGCGGTGGTGTTGCCCAACGAGTCGAGAGCATCCGTGGTCTCACGGACTTCCGGCGGAAGGTGCGCCATCTCGGCGATTCCGCCGGCATTGTCGGCGATCGGACCGTAGGCGTCCACCGCAATGGTGATGCCCAGGGTGGCAAGCACCCCGATGGCCGCCACCGCCACCCCGTAGATTCCACCCACGTCACCCAGGGCCCACTCCCCGGCCGCATAGGCGCCGCCGATGCCTGCGGCCACCACCAGCACCGAGTATGCGGCCGACTTCTTTCCGACCGCCACCCCGGCCAGCACCACGGTCGCCGGACCGGTCTCGGCCTGTTCGGCGATGTCCTTCACCGCCCGGTAGTGGTCGGAGG
>JAPPFC010000039.1 GCA_028824015.1 bacterium | reverse complement strand
CGCGGCTGGGATCACCACCGGATGCTCGTCTCGGCCGCTGCGATTCTGCCCGATGGAGGCTGTGACGCGGGCCCAGATGGCCAGCCTCCTGGTCCGCGCCCTCGGTCTGTCGTGAGGTGACTGCCTACTGGCCGGCCGGTCAGTCGGCGAGTTGGAGCTTGGCGCGCGGGGCTTTCCATGCCGCGGTCGCCCTCAACGCGGTTGCAGTGACCGTAGCCCAGACGATTGGTTCCAAGGGGTCCGGGTGGTGAATTCCCCTTTGGGGATTGAGGGGAGCAACAACTGCACCACCGCCTCCGCGGCGAATATACCGTTTAAGAGCGGAGGGAGTGGGATTCGAACCCACGAGGCACGGATGCCCAACAGTTTTCAAGACTGTCACCTTAGGCCGCTCGGTCATCCCTCCTTCGGGTCGGAACCGTATGCGGTCGCCGAGCGGAGGGAGTGGGATTCGAACCCACGAGGGGGCGTCAACCCCCTACGGCATTTCGAGTGCCGCGCACTAGGCCGGACTATGCGATCCCTCCGGACAGAATCACCCTTCCATCGGTGATCGGGTCATAGACTAGCCGGTCGTCTCCGCCAGGGATCGAAGATAAGGTAGCCTCCGAGAAGTGAGGCGAAGCTCTCTGGTGGGATGGTCCGCAGCGGCCTGGTTGTCTTTGTTGATGGCGTCCTGCGCCGCCGAACCGGCCCTTTCTCCCACCTCCACGGTGATGGTGGACGTGACCTCCGAAGTGAGCGCCACCACCGTCGCGACCGTGCCGAGCACCACCACGCCGACCACCCGTCCGACCCCGGTGGAGGGCTTGCTGTTCCTGCCCGAGTCCTTCCGGGACAGGATGGTGGAACTTGTGGAGGAGACCCAGGCCCTCCGGGGCCTCACATTTGTCGAACCCCTGCAGATCGAGGGGATCACCTCCCAGGAGATGGTGAGACGGCTTCGCGCCGGCGTCGGCAATGACCCGCGACTCTCCGAGGTCGATCAGCCGCTTTTCAGGTTGCTGGGTCTGATCGAGCCGACCCACGACTGGGTGACGGTCCTGTCGGGTTTCCGAGCCCGTCCCATACCCGGCTATTACGATGTGGCCGGCCAGAAGCTGTGGCTGGTCTCCACTCTGGAGGACCCGAGTCCGCTTGAGGAGATGACCCTGGTTGGCGAGATCGCCAAAGCGCTCGTGGACCGGCACCTGGGTATTTGGAGGCGCCAATCCCGTTTGGCCCGGGTGGGTGACAGCGACTACCTGGCGGTCCTGGGAGGCATGGCGGAGGCCGACGCCACCCTGGTGGAGTTGCTCTTTATGGAAGGCATGAGCGACACGGCCAGAGAGCAGGTCCTCGGAGAGGCTTGGGATGTGGCCTCCGACGACCTGGTTCTCCCCTCGTTCCTGACCCACAGCCTCGGTTTCGCGTCGGGTCCGGTCCTCGATTTCTTACAGGAACTGTTCCAGTCGGGGGGTTGGGATTTGGTGAATCAAACCCACCGGAACCCGCCCGATTCCACCGAGTTCATTCTGGAACAGGGCGTCGGGCGGGTGGACCCCGTGCTTCTGCCCAAGCCGGCTGGCTCTCCTCCCGAGTCATACCGATTGCTATCCGACTCCGTGTGGGGACAGTGGGGATGGAATGCGCTGCTGGCCTCGGCGCTCCCCTCCGAGCAGGCGGCGGTCGCCTCACGGGGTTGGGGAGGCGACCGGTACCTGGTGTTCAGCGACGGCGAGGGCATCGCCCTGGTGGTGGACTTCGTGGGAGACACGGTGGCGGACACGGACGAGATGCGGGCCGCCCTGGTGGAGTACATAGTGGACGCCATGGATGCAGGGGGACCCACCGTGACCTCAGACGGGGTGGAGTTCTCCGGCGCCGCTTACGCCTGGTTGGGCGGCGAAGGCGAGGCGTTGACTTTCATCGCCGCTTCCGACGTGGCGGTTGGACGCGGGCTGCGGGCTTCGGGGAGTGGATGAGGTTTCGAATGGTCTCTTTTCCCCTCCTCATTCCTGGTGCATCAGAGATAGGCTCTGGCGAGTGAGACTTCCGCAGTCTGGAGCCGTTGTCGCAACCCGGACACTCTCCCCGGGCCAGGGGGCTGGGGGACTGTGATCCGCCCAGGCCGGTCGCGCCCGACCCGCCGAGTTCGGTCCGACTTGGCGTCGGCGATAGTGGCGGTTGCCCTGGTGGCGGCAGCCTGCGGAGGCGCTTCGGACTCCACGGCCACCAGCGCTGCCGCGGCGCCTGCCACCACCGCCCCTACGGCTCCCGGTACCACCACCGAGGCGCCCCCCACCACCACGACCACGGCTCCGGTCACGACCACCGAGGCGCCCCCCACCACCGAGGCTGCGCCCTCCACTACCACCACCGTGACGGTGCCCGACCCCGACTTGCCCGTAATCGAGGGACTGGGCCCTGAGATCTCCGCCCAGGTTTGGGAAGCCGTGGAGGTCACCGAAGGCATTAGGGGGTTGGAGTTCGAGGAACTGCCGGTGATCACCGTCCTGTCCCCCGAGGACTTCGAGGCAAGGGTTCGGATGGAGGTGGACTCCGATCTGGAGGACATCGAGGTCGACGAGGCCCTGTTCAAACTGCTCGGCCTTCTGGAGCCCGACGACGATCTGCGGGCCCTGTACGGGGAAATTGTATGGCGAGAGCGTGGCGGGGTTCTACTCCAGCGAGGACAAGGAATTGGTGATTCCCGCATCAGGCGAGGAGTTCACCGGATTGCAGACCCTGACCCTGGTGCACGAGTTGATCCACGCTCTCACCGATCAGCACTTCGACTTCGGTTCGAGGATGGAAGACCTGGCGGACAGCCAGTTGTACGATCCCGCCTCGGGCCTGGTCGGCTTGGTGGAGGGTGACGCCATTGTCTCGGAGTTCGTGTACGTGAACACCCTTGACGCCGCCGCCCGGGATCGTCTCTACGCAGAGTTCGCAGCTCTTGAGCTGCCTGAACTCGACATCCCGCTGTTCATGGAACTGGCTCTCTACTTCCCCTACGACAAGGGTTACCAGTACGTTGCGAACAGGTGGAGAGACGGCGGTTGGCCAGCGGTGAACGAGATGTATCTTGACCCTCCCGGCTCCACCGAAGAGATCTACCTGGGTGCTCCCTCTCCGGCCACGGTGGTGATAGAGATGGAGAGACCTGCCGGTGCGCTTTCCGAGGGATATGAGGAGATTTACGACTACACATGGGGGTTCCTGGACATCCTGGTCATGTTCGAGCAGGTGCTCGGCCCCGAAGTCGCAGTGGACGCCGCCGTCGGATGGGGCGGAGGACGCAGCCTGGTGGGCTATGGCCCCGACCGGCAGGTGGTGCTTGTCTGGGAATATGCGGGCGACACTCCGGATGAAGCGGTGGAACTTGCCGGCCTCCTGGGAGACTACGCCTTGGCGGGGATGGATGTGGGTACGCCCCAGCCGCGGGAGGACGGAGGCTTCGTCGCCAGCGGCGGGGACTATGTCTTCGTCGCTCCCATCCCGGAGGGACTGGTGCTGGTCGCCTGTTCGGACCCCTCGGTATGTCCTTCGGTGACCGCCCCATACCTCCCCTGAGCGGTGGGGGAGATGCAGTGTGGGGAATGGAGTTCGGGACCTGTGATGGTGGCTGATACCTTCTGGCGGAGGCTGAGGGGCATTCATGCCGTTCCCCGTCGATGGGGGGTGCTGATCCCCGGACGCTCGGTGCACGGTCTGTTCACCGGCTCGCGGCTTTGGGCGGTGGGACTGGACAGAGCGCTTCGCGTGGTGGGAGTGCGAGGTCTCCGGCCCGGCGGGCTGGTGGTGTTCAGGGAGGCGGCGGCGGTGCTGGAACTGCGAAGCGACCGGGTCCCTCCCCAGGTGGGCTGGAGGCTGTCGTGGAAGGGAGGCGTCTCTCCGTGGCCGGGCTCCTGATCCTGTGCGGCACTCCACTCGGCAACCTGGGGGACGCTCCGCCCCGGCTTGCCGAGGCCCTCTCCGAGGCGGACTGCGTTTACGCCGAGGACACCCGACGCTCCGGTCGGTTGCTGGATGCCCTGGGTGTGCGGCCCCGGAGGCTCCGGTCCTACTTCGCCGGCAACGAGTCGTCCCGCACGGCGGAACTGGCAGGCCGGTTGGCGGCGGGGGAGACCGTGGCTCTGCTAAGCGACGCGGGGATGCCCGGCATCTCCGATCCCGGGCTGTCGGCGGTGAGAGCGGCTCGCCACCAGGGAGCGCAAGTCACCCTGGTACCGGGTCCCAGCGCGGTGACCGCCGCCCTGGCGGTGTCCGGACTCCCCGCCGGCCGGTTCTCCTTCGAGGGGTTCCTGCCCCGGTCGGGGGAGAGGCGCGCCCGGCGCATCCGGGCCGTGGCCTCGTCGGCGGAGACGGTGGTGTTCTTCTCTTCTCCCCATCGGTTGGTGGATGATCTCTCGGACCTGGCGCGGGCGGGGTTGGGGGACCGTTCGGTGTCGGTCGCCCGCGAACTCAGCAAGCTCCACGAGGAAATATGGTCGGGCACCGTGTCGGAGGCGCTCGAGGAGTGGACCGCCCGTCCTCCCCGGGGCGAGTTCACCCTGGTGTTGGCCGGCCGCGGGCAGATGACCGAGACCCTGCCGTTGAACGAGGCGACCGAGGCCGTGGAACGCCTGGTGGCCGGGGGGCTCTCCACCTCGGCGGCGGTTAGAGAGGTATCCCGGCTGACCGGCGTGGCGCGGCGGGACCTCTATGAGTCGGCGCACGGTGGGCGGGAATGACCGTGTCGGGGACCGGCGGTAGCACCCGTTGGGTGGACACTCACTGCCATCTGCAGTTGGACCGGCGGCCGGCCGGGGAGTTGTTGGAGCGCGCCTCGTCGGTGGAGTGGGTGGTGACTCCCGGAGTGGATCTTGAGTCCTCCCGGTCGGCTGTCCGGCTGGCGGCTGAGCATCCCGGCCGTGTGGTGGCCACCGTGGGTCTTCATCCTCATGAGGCGAGCCGGTGGTCGTCTCAGGGTGGCGAAATCTCGGAGTTGGCCGGCGCTGCGGCGGCGGTGGGGGAGACCGGGCTGGACTTCTACCGGAATCTCTCCTCGCGGCCGCACCAGTTGGAGGCCTTTCGTTCCCAGATCGAGATCGCCATGCTGCTCGACAAACCCCTGGTGGTGCATTGTCGCGACGCCTTTGCCGATGTCCACCGGCTGCTGGAGGAAACGGGGGCCGGTCCGGCGGCGGTGATGCATTGCTGGACCGGCGGACCTCGCTGGACCAGGCGTTTCCTCGACCTGGGGGTGAAGTTCTCTTTTGCCGGCCCGGTGGCGTTTCCCACCGGCGACACGGTGAGGAGGGGCGCGGAGGTCGTCCCTCCCTCCCGGGGAATGGTGGAGACCGACACGCCCTATCTGGCTCCGCCGCCTCACCGGGGAGAGCCCAACGAGCCGGCTTGGGTGGCTCTGGTGGGAAAAGCCCTGGCGCGGGTGTGGGCGATGGAGACCGGGGAAGTGGCTCGCATCACCAGCGCCACGGCGCGCCAGACCTTCGGGGTCCCCGAGGGAGGGCCCGGTTGAGCAACTTCACCCCATCGCGAATCACCGAGTTGCTGCGCCGCCACAACGTGACGCCGTCGCGGCGGCTGGGCCAGCATTTCCTGGTGGATGCCAATCTGGTGCGAAAGATCGTGAAGACTGCCGGGATTTCATCCCAACACCGGGTCCTGGAAGTGGGGGCGGGGGTTGGCAATCTCACCGCGGCTCTGGCGGAGACGGGCGCCCGGGTGGTGTGCTACGAGGTCGATCGCCGTCTCGGCCCGGTCCTTTCTGAGACGCTTTCGAGCCATGCCGGGCGCGTCGAGGTACGCATGGAGGACGCCTTGACGGTTGATTGGGGTGCGGCCCTGGACGGCGAGGACTGGGTGATGGTCTCCAACCTGCCCTACGGCGTCGGCACGCCGCTCCTGATGGAGATGGTCCAGAACGTTCCCTCGATTTCGCGGTTCGTGGTGATGCTGCAGCGGGAGGTGGCCCACCGGCTTCTGGCTTCCCCCTCCAGCCGGGACTACGGACTCCCCTCGGTGATCGCAGGTCTTCACACCTCCGTCCGCCGGGCCTTCGACGTTCCCCCCCAGGTGTTCTTTCCTCGCCCGGAAGTGTTCTCCTCGGTGGTGGTGATGGACCGGATTCGCCCCCATCCCGACACCGGCCGGGCCATCTCCCTGGCGGCCGGCGCCTTCGGCAAGCGTCGCAAGATGCTCCGTCGATCCCTGGAGTCGGCGCTGGCCTCTCCCGAACGGATCCTGGTTGCGGCGGGCATTCGCCCCGAGGAGCGCCCCGAGTCGCTGCTGCCTGCCGACTTCCTTCGGCTGGCGGGGGTGGCGCGCGGTTGGGAGTCGGCCGGATGACCGCCTGGCTTGCGCCCGCCAAGGTGAACTTCACCCTGATGGTCGGGCCCAGGTCGGCTTCCGGGCTCCACCCCGTCAGGTCCCTGATCCAGACCCTCGACTGGTGTGATCGGATCACGCTGGAGGAGGGAGAAGAGGACCGACTGGAGATCGAAGGGGCCGATCTTCCCGATGGAGGGGAGAACCTGGTGTGGAAGGCGGTGGGCGCTTTGGAGAAGGAGGCGGCCCTGAGGCGTCCCCCACTCCGGATAACCCTCCAAAAGCGCCTCCCGGTGGGCGCCGGATTGGGGGGTGGGAGCGCCGACGCCGCCGCGGTTCTCGACGCTTTGGGAGACATGCTCGGGGTCGCTCCGGTGAGGCGACGGAATGCGGCGGCCTTGATTGGCTCGGATGTTCCGGCCGCCCTGTTGGGAGGAACCGTGCGGGCGGAGGGGTTTGGCGAGGAAGTCACCCGCCTTCCCGATCTCTCGGGGTTTGCGGTGGCGGTGGTGGTGCCCCACTTCCCGCTGTTGACCGCCGACGTCTACCGGATGTGGGACGATCTCTCCGAACCGCGGGGGCGGGAGTTTCCCTCCCGCTTCCTCCCCCCTCTCCTTCGCCGTGCGGCGCCGATCCGCAACGATCTGACTCCCGCTGCCCTCCGGCTTCGTCCCGAACTCGGAGACCTGATGGAGGAGGTGGCCGGAGTTTGGGAAAGACCGGTGGCCATGTCGGGCAGCGGGTCCTCTCTCTTTTCCTTCTTCGTGGACGTCGAGGAAGCGGCCGGGGCCGCGGGGGAAATCGAGGGGCTGGCTTCGGTTGCGGTGGGAGCGGATTTGTTACCGCACGGCCCGGTGCGCGACGAAGCGGTAACCTAGTAGCCGATGTGCCCTTCTTTCCCCTTGGGGGGTGGTGTAACCGGCAGCACAGCGGGTTTTGGTCCCGCCGGTATGGGTTCAAGTCCTATCCCCCCAGCCAGGGCCGCATCGCCCGGCTCCAGCCCGACGTGGAGGTACCCATGAGCCATGTGGTGATAATCATGGCGGCCGGCGACGGCGTCCGGATGAGATCGGACACGCCCAAGGTGCTGCACCCCCTGGCGGGTCGGCCCATTCTGTCCTGGATAGTGGAGGCGGCTGCGGCTTCCGGCCCCGAACGGATGATGGTGGTGGTGGGATCGGGGGCCCGCCGGGTGAGGTCGCTCCTTCCCCGCTGGGTCGAGACCTGCTTTCAGTCCGAGCGGCGGGGCACGGGACACGCGGTCTCAGTGGCGATGGATGCACTGGGGGAACTTCCCGACCACACCCCGGTGGTCGTGCTTCCCGGTGATGTGCCGCTCCTCTCGGCCGAGGTGATCTCGGGAGCCGTGGAGTCGCACCGGTCCGGGGGTGGGGCGGCCACCATGCTCACCGCCATGGCGGACGATCCGGAGGGGTATGGGAGAGTGCTGCGGGACGCCGAGGGACGGGTTCGGGGAGTGGTGGAGCATGTCGACGCCACGGAGGCCGAGCGGGAGATAGGTGAGATCAACACCAGCATCTACGTCTTTTCGGCGGGTCCTCTGCGCGACGGGCTGGGACGGATCGGGACTGGCAACGTCCAGGGCGAGTATTACCTGCCTGATGTGATCGGGGTGATGGTGGGCGACGGCCGGGAAATGGCGGCCCGGCTGATTCCTTTCGGAGACTCCCTGGGAGTGAACGACCAGGCGCAGCTGGCGGAGGCGTCCGCTCGCATGAGGCGGCGCATACTCAACCGCCACATGCTGGCCGGGGTGAGGATGGAGGACCCCGACCGGGTCTACGTGGAGGCGACCGTACGGCTGGCGCCGGGGGTGAGACTGTATCCGGGCGTGCACCTGGAGGGCGAGGTGGAGGTGGGGGAGGGGGCGGTCCTGGGACCCGACGTCCACATCCGCGATAGCCGGATCGGGGCCGGGGCACGGGTGTGGTACTCCGTTGTGCGGGGAGCCGAGATAGGCCCGGGCGTCGAGGTCGGCCCCTACGCCTCGATCCGGCCGGGCGCCCGGATCGAAGCGGGAGCCAAGGCCGGGACATTCGTGGAGATCAAGAACACCCGGCTGGGGAAGGGCGCCAAAGCCCCTCATCTCTCCTATCTGGGCGATGCCGACGTGGGGGAGGGGGCCAACGTGGGAGCGGGGACCATCACCGCCAACTACGACGGCTACCAAAAGCACCGCACCACCATCGGGCCGGGGGCGCAGATCGGTTCCAACACGGTCCTGGTGGCGCCGGTGGAGGTCGGAGAGGAAGGATGGACCGGGGCCGGTTCGACAATCACCCGACCGGTGGAGCCCGGGTCCTTGGCGGTGGAGCGTTCACAGCAGAGGAACATCCGGGGTTATGCCGAGCGCCGGGCGGCCCGCTACCGTGAGGGGGGCGGGAAGGACCGCGCACCGTCGGCGCCTCCCGAGCCGACCGGCGACAGCTAGATGGAGACCCCCGGATGGACATAGCCGACCGCAAGGAGATGCGGATTTTTTCCGGCAGTCACAATCTCGAACTTGCCGAGGAGGTGGCCGAACTTCTCGGTGTGTCCCTGGGACGGTTGAACAAGTCCACGTTCTCCAGCGGAGAACTCTACGCGCGGGTGGGAGAGAGCGTGCGCGGCTTCGACTGCTTTGTCTTCCAGAGTCACTCGTACCCGATCAATGATGCGGTGATGGAGCAGTTGATAATCATCGACGCGCTCCGCCGAGCCTCGGCGCGGCGGATAACCGCGGTAATGCCCTACTACGGCTACTGTCGCCAGGACAAGAAGGTGCTCCCCCGGGAGCCGATCACCGCCCGGCTGATGGGTGATCTGTACATGGCGGCCGGGGCGGATCGCCTGGTGTCGGTCGATCTCCACACCGGCCAGTTGCAGGGGTTCATAACCAAGCCCTTCGATCACCTCACCGCCATCCCGATCATCAGCGAATACCTGTCCACGGTGACCAGCGGGGATGTGACCATCGTCTCCCCCGACGCGGGAGGCGGTAAGCGGGCTGAGAAGTACGCCAGGCAGTTGGATGCCGAGGTGGCGTTGGTCTACAAACGGCGGGACGACCACGTGCACAATTACTCAGAGGCTCTGGCGGTGACCGGCGAAGTGGAGGGCCGGCATGCGGTGATAGTGGACGACATCATCGACACCGCCGGCACGGTCTGCAACGCGGCAGAACTCATTCGGGACATGGGGGCGGCGTCGGTGCGGATCGCCGCTACCCACGCGGTGCTGTCCAATCCGGCCGTCAAGCGCCTGAGCGAGAGCGGAGTCGACGAGATTGTCGTCACCAACACCCTCCCGGTTCCCGCAGCCGATCAGATCCCCAATCTGAAGGTCCTCTCCATCGCCTCCATCGTGGCGAAGTCGGTGCATGCCATCTTCACCGAGGGATCGGTGAGCCAGATCTTCTTGGGCGAAAACGCCTGAACTGCACTTGGATACTCAGGTCCTGGAGGTTCGAACCGGCCGCCAAGCGGCCGTTGCGGACCTGACGCCGGACGTTATGACGTTTTGCATGTCGCGGGGAGACGGGTTGGTCTCGGTGTTCGCTCAGCATTCGACCTGTGGAGTGGCCTTGATCGAGAGGGGAGCGGGGAGCATTCGGGATCTCCTGGCGGCTCTGGGGAGCATCCTGCCCCGCGGCTTTGACTGGCGCCACCGCCACGGGTCCCCAGGCCACGGGGCGGACCACGTCATGCCGGCCATCGTCTCTCCCAGCCTCGTTGTACCGGTATTGGATGGCCGTCCGGCGCTGGGCGTCTGGCAGTCGATCGTGCTGGTGGATCCCAACCGGGACAATCCGGTGAGGAAGGTGCGTCTGAGCTTCATCCCGGCTTGAGCCTCGGAGGCGAGAGAGTCTCCGAACAAGCCGTGGTGTGAAAGAGGGTTGAGGGTTCAGTCTTGAAACAGTTTCTTTAGGCTCTGGCTGCGCCGTTTAGGTGGCAGGCTTCCCGGTATTTAGTGTTTATTTTACCAATTTCGTGATATATGGCGGTGTTTTGTCACACCCCTTTGGCATACTGATGTCATGGATCAAACAGCTATTGACCGTCGGGTCGCCGATCAGGTTCGGGTGGTGTTGCCTACCCGGCCGGTGAGCGAGGCAACCTTGGAACAGCTCCAGGGTTGGTTGAAGTCGACCTTCCGGGTGGAGAACCAGTTGGCCGGGTTCCGCACCGGGGTCTTGGCGGAGTTGACCCGGAGGGAAGGTGTCCATGTGACGGAGAACGATCTGCGGGAGAAGGGTCTGCGACCCCGCCGCCGGGCCCGCTCGGAAGTAGAAACCGCAGTGGAACTGGAAGAGTTGCCTCGAACGTCGGAGGGTTTGCGGGAGGGAGAGATCCCCTATGAGAACGCGCGGATTCTGGCCAAGGCCTCCCAGGACGGGGAGATAGACGAAACGGAGTTGATCGGCCCGGCCAGGACCCAGTCTCCTGACAAGTTCGCCGCAACGGTACGAAAGCACCAACAGCAACGTTCAGAAGATGATGGCATGAGCCGCCTGGAGCATCAACGCTCCCAGAGGTTCGCCAAGATCCGGACCGACAGCACAGACGGGATGACCGTGCTGTACGGCCGGTTCGATCCGATCACCGGTGCTCTCATCGAAACTGCTCTGTCGCAGAAGATGGACGAGTTGTGGCGGGAGGAAGACCCCCGCGCCAGGTGCACCCCGGGACAGCGAATGGCAGACGCCCTCGCGTATCTGGTCACCAGAGAAGAAACCGATCAGGACACCGGCAAGGTCCGCGGGCCCAGGTTGTTGTTGATCGCCGACTACGACGTTGTCGACCGGGAACTCAGAAACGGGCGTTTGGGTGACGGGACTCCCATCCCGATAGGGAAGATCCGGGACCTGGCCTGTCAGTCGGACATCTTGCCTGCCATATTCAAAGGTGTATCACAACCGTTGGACATGGGACGGTCACGACGGACCGCCAGTCCCGCCCAACGGATCGCTCTCGTGGCACGGGACAAGGCTTGTGTGGGATGTGGCGCCACCGCCAACTGGTGCCAGGCGCATCACATTATTCCCTGGGCGGTGCAAGGCAACACCGACATCGACGACATGGTCCTCCTATGCTCCCGCTGCCACCACAAGGTGCATGACGACCGCTGGGTTGTCCGCAGGAAACCATCAGGCAGGTACTACCTGAAACCGCCTCTGAAACACGACCGGCCAACATCCACCCGGCGCAACCGCAAATACCGGAACCGCCGAAGCCCCATCAAACAACGAAAATGAACCACCGTGAGAAAAGTGTGTGCCGGGTCGCGAAAAGAACGGGCTTGCCGGCCTTGACATCCGTCGGAAGGGACAGACAGACTGGTGGATAGCTGCTGAAACCACGCCGCCCCGGGCACGGAGCTCATCCGGGAAGAAACCAGGCCGGACGCCTTGGCGGAGTACAGACCCTCCCATCACGAGGAGGCCGGGTTTTCGCGACTTCACAGCTGGTGGTGGCGGCGGGGGTGGGCCCAACGGGTGAGGAGAACCGGCCCGATTTTCGCGACCTTTTGTTCACGATTTGCGGCTGCTATCGGACTGATAACATCGGGTGGGCGTCTCAGCGGGAGAACCATCGAGAATGAAGATCAAGGTTGGAATCGCCCACACCAATCGGGTGATAGAGATCGAAAGCCAGGACCCCGACGGAGTACGTTCCCAGATAGAAGAGGCCTTCGCCGGCTCCCAACCTATGGTGTGGCTTCAGGACAGCGACGGGACCCGGATCGGCATCCCGCGGGATAAGTTGGCCTTTGTCGAGTTCGAAAGCTCCGAAGGGCGCTCCGGGGTGGGTTTCGCTTCGGGTGGCTAGGAGGCGAGGTAGCGACGGCGACGCCTGGCCAGCCAGCGCTTGCGGTGTCTCCGGCGATCCTCTTCCGACAAGCCTCCCCAGACTCCTGATTCCTGGTTCGTGTTCAACGCGTAGTCCAGGCACTCGGCCTGCACCGCGCACTCTCCGCAGATGGCGGTTGCCATGGCGATCTGGGCGACCGCGGGTCCGGTGCTGCCGATCGGGAAAAACAGATTGGGGTCGGAATCAAGGCAAGCGGCCAAGTCCCTCCAGTCGGTGGTGATTGTGATCAAAGTCATCTCCTGAATATAAGATTGTGAACACTTTCACAAGGCTCTGCCCTGCGAAAGCCTCACAAGAAATCGGTTCCAAACGGAAAGATTAGAGACCCCGGGTGGATTTGTCAAGCAAATCCCAGACTTTTTTCTTGCGATGGATGCGGTTTTTCGGGCTAGCCTTTGGGGAAGCCACCTATTGCCCTCGTAGCTCAGGGGACAGAGCGCCGGTCTCCGGAACCGGGTGCGCAGGTTCGAGTCCTGCCGAGGGCGCGGACGCCGGGCAAGCCACTCCAATGGGAGGCGGAATCCTGGCTTAAACCAAAAGGACGCTCCCCCCGGCGGGGGAAGCGTCCTCGAGGTTCGTGATCCTCTAGATGTCGTAGTAGAGCTCGTACTCCACCGGGGTGGGGTGCCTTCTCACCAGACTCGCCTCGTTATCACGCTTGTAGGAGATCCAGGTGTCGATCAGGTCCTGGTGGAACACGCCTCCCTCGGTGAGGAAGTCGTGGTCGGCCTCCAGGGCGTCCAAGGCTTCGTCCAGGGTGCCGGGAACCGTGTTCATACCGGCCGCCTCTTCGTCGCTCAACTCATACAGATCCACATCCACCGGCTCGCCAGGATCGATCTGATTGCGAACCCCGTCCAGCCCTGCCATGAGCATGGCGGCAAAAGCGTAGTAGGGGTTGCAGGAGGGATCGGGGCAGCGGAACTCGAGTCGCTTGGCTGCAGGAGCCTCCGAATAAGTCGGGATGCGGATCGCCGCCGAGCGGTTGCGCTGGCTGTAGACCAGGTTGACCGGCGCTTCGAATCCGGGGACCAGCCTCCGGTAGGAGTTGGTTCCGGGGGCGGCGAAGGCCAGGATGGCCGGCGCATGGGCAATCAGGCCGCCCGCGTACCAGCGAGCCATGTCCGAGAGGTTGGCGTAGGTGCCTTCCTCGTAGAACAGGGGCACTCCGTCCTTCCAAAGGCTCTGGTGGGTGTGCATCCCCGAACCGTTGTCGGAAAAGATCGGCTTCGGCATGAAAGTCACGGTCTTTCCCGCCTGCAGAGCCACGTTCTTGCAGATGTACTTGTACATCATCAATCGATCGGCTTGCACGAGCAGGGGCGCGTAGCGGATGTCGATCTCGGCCTGCCCGGCGGTGCCCACCTCGTGGTGGTGGATCTCAACCGGGATGCCGACGTTCATCATCTCGGCCACCATGTCCGAGCGGATGTCCTGTTGGGTGTCGTTCGGAGAAAGCGGGAAATACGCTTCCTTGTGGCGCATCTGGTGGCCGAGGTTGTCACCCTCCTGCAGCGAGTTCCAGGCGGCCTCTCCGGAGTCCACCTCGTAGAAGGACAGGTTGGTTTGATGGCCTACCTGGGAGTAGCGCGCCTTGTCGAAGATGAAGAATTCCGCCTCCGGTCCCCAATAGGAGACATCGGCTATGCCGGTGGAGAGCAGGTACTCCTCCGCGTTCCGGGCCACCCGCCTCGGGTCCTTGTGGTACCAGTCACCGCTGATCGGATCCTTGATGAAACAGTGGATGGCGAGCGTGGAGCGAGCATAGAACGGATCGGCATAGGCCGTGGTGGGATCGGGGATGAGGAGCATGTCCGATTCTTCGATGGACTGAAATCCCCTGATCGAAGATCCATCAAATCCGAATCCCTCCTCGAAGGCATCTTCGGTGAGGTGCTCGGATGGCATCGTGAAGTGGTGCATTTTGCCCGGTAGGTCCGGGAAACGAAAATCCACGAATTCGTACTGTTGTGCGAGGGCCGAAACCTCGGCTGGAGTTGTCATCGGACCTTTCCTGGGGTTGCTTACGGGAGCGTAGAATAGCGAAGGCAGGATATAACGACAAGGTTGGGACTGCTGTGCCGAGGACACCCCGTTTCCCGATGACCGCGGTCTCCGACCTGCCTGACGACCTTCGCCAACGGGCCGAATTCGTCCACTCCAAGCTGGGATTCACTCCCAACGTGATGCTGGCGTTGGGGCACCGCCCCGACGAGGCGAGAGCCTTCTTCGCCTACCACGACGCTCTAATGGAGGCGGAGGAAGGCTTGTCCAAGGCCGAGCGGGAGATGATCGTGGTCGCCACCAGCGCGGCCAACCAATGTCCCTACTGCATCGTGGCGCATGGGGCGATCCTGCGCATCCGGTCGGGGGATCCGCTCCTTGCCGATCAGATCGCCGCCAACTGGCGGACCGCCCCGGTGTCGGAGCGCCAACTCGCCATGCTCCGGTTCGCCGTGAAGCTGGCCCGCACCCCCGAAGAGATAGAGGAGGCCGATTACCAGCCCCTCTACCAGGAGGGTTTCACCGATGACGAGATCTGGGAGATCGGGGCCATCACCGCCTTCTTTGCCATGTCCAACCGGCTGGCGCACTTGGGACACATGATGGCCAACCCGGAGTTCCACATGCTGGGCCGAATGCCCCGTAAGCGCTGACCGCCGTGAGCGACTGACCGACTTTCCCCCGCCGACCGAGCGGAGACCGAGCGGATAGGGATGGACTCGGCAGCCATGCCTGGTCATGCCGGGAGCGTAAGGAGTTTCCCGGGAGGGCCGCGACAACCAGGACCGGCCGACCGGCGGGCGCCTTTTGCTAAAATTCCATCGGGTGTTTCCCGGAAGCCCCTATTTCTACCGGCGGTTGGCGAACTTCGAGTACCGGCGGTCGGCGAACTTCGAACTCTATCGCCGGGTCGCGATTTCGATCACCATCATCTGGCTGGGCGCCTCCGCGGCGGGACTGGCGGGCTTGCTCTATCTGCGGGACGACCTGGAGTGGAGCTTCTTTCTGGTCTTCCTGCTAGCCGGCGCGGGGGTGTTCGCCAGTTCCGTAATCGGGCTCGCATGGCTCATCATGCTGCCCTGGGCGCGAAGAGAGCCCACGGTGGGGTTGGTCATGGCCCGGTTCGACAAGGTGGAGGGCATCCCGGTCTCCGAGCGTTTGGGAGAGGGGGCCCGGGAGACCTTGGAGGAGATGGGTATCCTACCGAAGAACATCCTTCAGTTGGAGGTGGCCGGCGCTTGGGAACTGCCGTGGGGAGCCAGCCGGCTGATCCAGGCAGGCTGCCAGGCGGTGGTGGCCACCGCCGTGGTCGTTAGGGGGGAGACCCATCATTTCCAGTCGGTGGTGGACGGAGCGGTCCAGGGGCTCATCCAACTCCAGGTGGAGACAGGGGTGCCGGTGGGCAATGCGGTGCTGGCGGTCTCCGACTGGGAACAGGCGGTGGCTCGCAGCCAGCCCGGTTCCAATGCAGGCGCCCAGGCCGCACGGGCGGTAGTGAACGCCCTCAGGTCCGAGATCACTCGGGTCTGACCGACATCGGCTTGGGAGGGCGGCCGGAGGGGGGTTATACTCCGTTCCAGTTGCATAGTACGAAGCGGAAGCCGATTTGCTTCCCACCCGGCCACTCTTCGGGTGCGCCGCGGTTCTTCGGGAGCGGATTCGTTTTTTCTTGGTCGCCATCTTTGGAAACAGGAGGACAACCATCGCAGAACTTCGAGTAAATGACACAATCAGGGCCGCCGTAGTGCGTTTGGTGGCGCCGGACGGAGCACAGATCGGCGTCAAGAAACTCGAGGAGGCGATGTGGCTGGCTGAGCAGCTTGATCTGGACCTGGTGGAGGTGGCGCCAATGGCCGATCCTCCCGTCTGCCGGCTCATGGACTACGGGCGATTCAAGTACGAGCGTTCGATCAAGGAGAGAGCAGCTCGCAAGAGCCAGTCACGGACCGTCATCAAGGAGTTGCGGCTTCGGCCCCGGATTGAAAACCACGATTTCGACATGCAGACCCGCAAGGTCATCTCCTTCCTCTCCGGCGGAGACAAAGTGAAGTTGACCGTTCGTTTTCGTGGCCGGGAGAGGGAAAGACCCGAGTACGGCCAGAGGCTTCTCAACAGGCTGGCCGATGCGGTCAGCCAGGAAGGGGTAATGGAACAGGCGCCCAAGATGGAGGGCCGCAATATGACCATGATGCTGGCGCCTGCGAATCACGGCTCGGGCGGACAGAGACAGAAGAGATAGACGTCTTCTGGTAAGAAATCCAATCGAGGAGGACCTATGCCGAAGCAGAAGAGCCATCGCGGCCTCACCAAAAGAATAAAAACCACCGGCTCCGGGAAGCTGATGCGACGCAAGGCCGGCAGGGGGCATTACCGCCTGGCCAAGGGCAAGAACCGGTTTCGCCGGCTTGACGGCACGGATGGTTTGTCGCCGGGCGACGATCGGATCGTTCGTCGCATGATCAAGACCTAGGGAGAGCGGATCATGGTACGAGCAAGAAACGCCCCTTCAGCCCGCCGCGCCCGCCGCAAGGTCATGGCGCGGGCAAAGGGCTACCGGGGAGCCAAGAGCCGCACGTTCCGAGCCGCCAACGAGCAGGTCATGCACGCCATGGCCGACTCCTACAGCCATCGTCGCGCCCGGAAGGGAGACTTTCGAAGGCTGTGGATCACCCGGATCAACGCCGCCGCCCGCCAGAACGGGATGAGCTACTCGCGGTTTGTTGCGGGTCTCAACTCGGCAGGGGTGGAGATCAACCGCAAGATGCTGGCCGACCTGGCCGTCAATGACCCGGAAGCCTTCTCGCAATTGGTGAAGATAGCCCAAGAGGGTTGATTCTCTCCCGGCGTAACCCCCGGATCGCCGAACTGGCCAGGCTGCACCGGGCACGTCATCGCAGACTTTCCGGCAGGACCCTTCTCGAGGGTCCGCATCTCCTGTCGGAGGCCCTGGCGTCCGACGGTGAGGTGCTGGAGGTCCTGGCCTTGCCGGAAGACGCGGCGACTCGAAGACTCTGTGAGCAGCGCGGGATACCCCTGACCGCGGTAAGCCGCGAGGCCCTGGGCCGTATCGCCGACACCAAGACCCCCCGGGGTCCGGTGGCGGTGCTGTCCATACCCCGGAAGCGGCCGGGAGGAGGGGACACGCTATGGATCATGGTCTCGGAGCCGGGCAACGCCGGAACCCTGATCCGGACCGCCGCCGCCTTCGGTTGGGATGTGGCCACTGGCCCCGGCACCGTTGACCCGTGGGCGCCCAAGGTGCTCCGCGCCGGCGCCGGGGGGCACTTCCGGGTGGCGATGGAGCAGGTGGAGGAACCTCCTCCCGAGGCGATGGTGTTGGCCGCAGTTCCTCGGAGCGGAGTCCCGCTTGCCCACCTGGGTCCTCTACTGGATCACAGTCGGCAGTGGTGGTTGATCGTGGGCGAGGAATCCCGGGGGATTTCCCCCGGGCATGCCGAACGGGTCGATCTGTGGTGCACGGTCCCCATGTCGGGCGGAACCGAGAGCCTCAACGCCGCCGCGGCCGGTGCGATTATCTGCCACCGGCTCTGGGAACTGCGCGCTTGTGCGGGAAACCGGTTTTCGCGAACCTAAACTCCTAAAGCTGGCATGGAAAGTCTCGACGCTCTGCTGGAAAAGGCTCCGACCCTGGTCAAGGGGACGTCCACCCTCGATGAATTATCCGAGGCGGAGGCCGAACTCTTGGGCAGGCGCTCGGTGGTGGCCGAGTTGCAAAGGGGGATAGGAAGGCTTCCGCCCGAGGAGAGGCCCGCGGTCGGGAGGGCGATCCAGGAGGCGCGCCGGACGCTCGGCAACCTGATCGAGACCCGGAGACGCCGCCTCGAGACCGAGAGCGAGCGCCTCATGCTGGCCTCCGACCGGGTGGATGTGAGCCTGGCGGCCCTGGAGTACCAGGAGGGATACACCCACCTGATCACCTCGACCATCGAGGAGGTGTGCGACATCTTCATCGGACTCGGCTACCGCGTCGTGGGCGGCCCGGAGGCCGAGTCGGGTATCTACAACTTCGACGCTCTCAACACTCCACCCACCCATCCCAGCCGCCTCGAGTCGGACACCCTCTATCTGGACTGGGGCGACCCCGCCGACGAGATCCTCCTGCGCACCCACACCTCGCCCATGCAGGCTCGTTACATGGAAAAACATGACCCGCCCGTCTACGTGGTGGTGCCCGGCAAGGTCTTCCGGGCCGACACCCCCGACGCCACCCACTCGCCGGTCTTTCACCAAATTGAAGGGCTGGCGGTGGACGAGAACCTCACCTTCTCCGACCTCCGCGGGACTCTCGCCTACTTCGCCCGGGAGTTCTTCGGCTCTGAACGCCGTATCCGTCTCCTGCCCAACTTCTTTCCCTTCACCGAGCCGTCTGCGGAGATGCACGCCTCCTGTTTCTCCTGTGAGGGAGGTGGACAGTGCCGGGTGTGCGGAGGGGTGGGGTGGATCGAGCTTCTGGGTTGCGGGATGGTCGATCCCAACGTCTTCGAGTGGGTGGGGTATGACCCGTCTCAGGTGAGCGGCTTCGCATTCGGCATGGGAGTGGAGCGAATCGCCCAGGTGCGCCACGGCGTCTCGCCTTTGCGGCACTTCTTCGACAACGATCTCCGCGTGCTCTCCCAGTTCCGATGAGAGTCTCGCTCAACTGGCTGGCCGATTACATCGACCTGGAGCCCTCCCAACCCGAGGAGATAGCGCAGGTCTTGGAGTCGCTCGGCCATGAGGTGGAGGAAACCGAGCGCCTCGCTCCCGACTTCGGACGCGTGGTGACCGCCCGGGTACTGGAGGTCGAAGCCCATCCCCGGGCCGACCGGATCAGGGTCTGCCGGGTGACGACCGGGGGAGAGCCGCAGACGGTGGTGTGCGGGGCCTGGAATTTCGATGCGGGCGCCACGGTGGCCTGGGCCCTTCCCGGGGCCACGCTGAGCGGGGGAACCGAGATCGGCCGACGTTCCATAAGGGGGGTGGAGTCGAACGGGATGATCTGTTCGGAGAGAGAACTCGGCTTGGGTGAGGACGCGGAGGGAATCCTGGTGTTCGACTCGGGGATCCCCCCGGGAGAGGACCTGGCCGGCTTCGAATCCCTCACCGACACCGTGTTGGACTTGAGCATCACTCCCAACCGTCCCGACGTGATGTCATATGTGGGGGTGGCAAGAGAACTTGCCGCCTACTACCGGGTCGACTATCGCTCTCCCGAGCCCGCTTTTCCCCTGGTGGACGCCCGGCCCCGGATCGGCATCACCGTCGATGATCCCAGCGGGTGCTATCGCTTCGTTTCGCGGGAGGTGCGGGGATGCCAGGTGTCCCAATCGCCGTTTTGGATGCGAACCCGTCTCCGGGCTTCGGGACAGCGTCCCATCTCCAATGTGGTGGACATCACCAATTACGTGCTCTTGGAGTTGGGCCAGCCCATCCACGCCTTCGATCTCGAGAAACTGGGCGGGGAGGGGATAGTGGTCAGGAGAGCGTATCCGGGCGAGAGGCTCACCACCCTCGACGGGGTGGTGAGAGATCTGACTCCCTCCGACCTGGTGGTGGCGGACCGCCAGCGGGCGTCGGCCCTGGCTGGCACCATGGGCGGGGGCGCCTCCGAGGTGACCGCGAGCACCACCGAGGTGCTTATAGAAGCCGCTTCCTGGGACCCTCCCACCGTACTGCACATGTCGAAGCGTCACGCGCTCCGCACCGAGGCGTCGGCCCGCTTCGAACGGGGAGTGGACCCCGCGCTTCCCCCGGTGGCGGCCGCCCGGGCCGCCGAGTTGGTTTCGGGGCTGGCCGGTGGGGAGGCCCTGGCCGAGGTGACCGATGTGGTAGCCAGGGAGGACCGGTTGCGGCCCGTGACCATCGACTTCGAACTGCGGGAGGCCGAGCGGATCCTCGGTCCGGGGTTCGATGCTCCCCGGGTCACCGACCTGTTGTCCCGGCTGCATCTGGGAGCCGACGGCGAGGACCCGATCAGGGTCGAGGTTCCCACCTTCCGACCCGATCTGACCAGGCCCATAGATCTGGTGGAGGAACTGGCCAGGCTGTGGGGGTACAACAACTTTCCCGAACGGGTGCCTCGCGGCCCGGGCGGGGGACGCTCTGTCTCCCAGCGCCGCACCCGGACGCTGCGCCAGGCCCTCTGCGGGCTCGGGTTCTCCGAGTCGGTGTCGCTGAGCTTCATGCGGGCTTCCGAGATCGAGATTTGGGGATGGGACGAGGAGGACGAGCGCGCTCTGCAGATCCACCTGAAGAACCCCCTGCGCGACGAGGAGTCCATCCTGCGCACCACCCTCCTGCCGGGCCTCCTGCGGGTGGCCCGCTACAACCATTCCCACGGGCTGGACGAGGTGGCCGTCTTCGAGTTGGGGCGGGTTTTCCTGGACCGTCCCCATCAGGTTCTGCCCAAGGTGCCGGACCAGCCGGAGCGGGTGGGGCTCCTGGCCACCGGGCGCCTGGGAGGATCGGGCCTCGGGGTCACGCGCCGTCCGGTGGACTTCTACACGGTCGCTGCGGTGTGGCGGGCGCTCTCGCACCAGATGGACCTCGGAGGTTGGCGGCTTGAACCGGTGGAAGCGGCGGGATGGCATCCGGCTCGCGCCGCCCGGTTGCTGTTGGATGGGAGACCGGTGGGGATCATGGGGGAGGTCCACCCCGCCGTGGTGCGGAGGGCGGAACTCTCGGGGCGGGTGATAGCGATGGAACTCGATCTCGATCCACTGGTGGCCGACAGGCGGCACTGGCAGTTTCGAGCGCCCAGCGTCTTTCCTCCCTACACCTTCGACATGGCCTTCGAAGCACCCGAAGACCTGGCGGCGGACGACCTGCTCTCGGCCACCGGAGAGGCGGCCGGCGACCTGTTGGAGTCCGCCCGGGTGTTCGACGAGTTCCGAGGAGAACCCCTGGGACGGGGACGGAAGAGCCTTGCCATCAACTACACCCTGAGGGCGCCGGACCGCACCCTCTCCAGTGAGGAGACCGGCGAGGCGTTGCGTTCCATGGCCGAGGCGGCCCGGGCGGTGGGAGCGCAGTTGCGAGGGGAGTTGTGAGTTTTCTGTCGGTGGCCGATGTGGGGCCCGAGGGTCTGGCGCGCCTGGTGGAGTCGAGCATGGACCTCAAACGGGATCCGGGCCGTTACCGGGGGGTGTTGGCAGGCAAGTCCGTGGGGCTGTTCTTCGAGAAGCCCTCGCTGCGGACCTGGGTGTCCTCCACCGCTGCAACAGCCCTCTTGGGTGCTCATCCCATCCCCATCCACCAGGAAACCTCCGGAGTGGGCACCCGGGAAGAGCCTGCCGACGTGGCCCGGGTTCTCGACGGTTACCTGGATGTTCTGGGCATGCGGGTCTTCGAGCATTCCCTTCTGGAGGAACTGGACGACCACATGGAGGCCCCGGTCGTGAACTTGCTGTCGGACTGGGAGCATCCCTGCCAGGCGGTGGCCGACATTGTCACCATCGCCGAGCAGCGTTCCCTGGAAGGCTCATCTCTTGCCTATGTGGGGGACGGCAACAACGTCTGCCATTCGCTGATGCTGGCCGGGACCATGGCGGGGATGGAGGTGCGGGTGGGTTGCCCGCCCGGATACCGGCCCGACGCAGGGGTGGTCTCCAGGGCGCGGGAGTGGGGAAGGGTCTCGATTTTCGATCATCCCGCCCAGGCGGTGGAGGGCGCCAACGCCGTGTACACCGACGTGTGGACCTCGATGGGACAGGAGGAGGAGGCTGCCCAACGCCTGAGGGCCTTCGAGGGGTTCACGGTGGACTCGGAGTTGATGGAGCGGGCCCATCCCGATGCGGTGTTCATGCATTGTCTCCCCGCTCACCGGGGCGAGGAGGTAACCGCCGAGGTGATGGAGTCAGCTCAATCGGTCGTGTTCGCCCAAGCCGAAAACCGCTTGCATTCCTTCGCGGCGTTGCTCCTGGACCTCTTGTCCGCCTGAGGTTGGGCCTGGTTCCATTGGAGACCCGGTTGGCCTGCTTCGGCCGGATAGCCGGGGATGACTTGCAGGGACGATGGGTGACCCCAGGGATGCAGAGACTCTGACTGGAGATTCTTCGCCCATGGTGTTCGATGACTTCGCCGGACCGGTGCTGGACGTGGCAGAAAGGCTGTTGGGGAAGAGGGTGGTCACCCGGATCGAGGGGGTGACGACCTCGGTGGTGATCTGCGAAGTGGAGGGGTACGGTGGGGCGGACGATCCTGCCAGTCACGCTTTTCCGGGGCCCAGACGCAGGAACCGGACCATGTTCTCGGAGGCGGGGACCCTCTACGTGTACCGCTCCTACGGAGTCCACTGGTGCGCCAATGTGGTCACCGGACCGGAGGGGGAGGGCCAGGCGGTGCTTCTGCGAGGCGGGATGCCGGAGCGGGGAGTGGAAGCCATGATTGCCCGCCGGGGCCGGGACGATCACCTGTGCGACGGCCCGGGAAAGCTCACCCAGGCTCTGGGTTTGGACGGCGGCCACGACGGGCTGGTGCTGTCGGCGGGAAGGAAGGTGTGGCTGGAGGAGAGCGGAGTGGGCCCGACGGAGCCGATAAGGACGCCCCGGGTGGGGATCAGCAAGGCGACCGAGCGTCCATGGCGACTCGTGGCCGTCGGGACGGGGTACCGGTCGCCCCGGGGGATGAATCCCCGGGTGCTATAGAGAGGCGCCGGGTCTTATCGGCCGAAGCGGCGGCGCCGGGTTCGGAAGGCGTCGTTGAGGATCTGGCTGTCGAAATACCCGGACTGTGCGCTTCCGCCCACTGCGAAGTGGTAGAGAGCTGTCTGGAATATCCCCGAGAGCGCTGCCATGACCACGGCCACCAGCACCATCCAGATGACTCCCACGGCCAGCAACGGCAGGAAACCGGCGCCTCCGACCCCCAGTCCTGCCAGGATCAGCGCAATGCCGGGGAGCGCCGCCAGAAACCCGACGAGACCCAGTCCCACCTGGGCGCCGAGGTTCTCCCCCCAGGTCTGGCGAAACAGATTGACAGATCGCTTTATGGACCCTGTTGCGCCCATTCCCTCGATCACGATGATGGGCAGCACTAGGAAGGTGACCACGTTCCAGGCCATGCCAACCAAGCTGATCACGATCGAGCCCAGGAAACCGGCCCGCTCCTCGAGCGCTTTTAGGATCACCGACACCACCGCCGAGATGAGGGCCCAGGGAACGATCCGGCCCGCTCGGGATGCGGCGCCTCGAAGCGCGCTTCCGACGGTCGGATCGCCGCCCTCCAGGCGTTCGTGAGCGGCGCTGATCAGGGCCGCGTTGAAGAAGATCGTGATGTAGGCCAGCACGAAGTAGAGCGCCACCAGCACCAGCAGGCTTGCGCCGCCTGCGTCGGTGGCAAGGAGGGGCACGAAGAAGACAACCACCGCTATCACGGTGGAGACCATCGAGATGACCGGGAGCAACATCAGTTCCTTGTCGGCCTTGAGAACTTCCCAGGAGGCCTTGGCAAGGGCAATGGAATTAGCTAAACGACCCATCGGCAGGACTCTAGCCCCGTTTGCTCCAAATGCAGGCTCTTAACCCTTGAACCTGGAGGATGCCTACGGTGGGGGGCCCGGCTTGGAAATCTCCGACCAAATTCCCTGCTGTTGCCCGGATCCCACCGTCACGGCTAGTACCCTCAAATACGGAATGCGGGCCTGACTAAAGGTGCTGAGCGGCGACTAATAAAGGAGAAGGGCTACATGGATCTTGTTCACAGCAAGTCTCTCAGGCTTGAGAGAAGGAGACCCTATTTGATTGCGGGTGTGATCGCCCTCCTGGTTTTCGGGTTCATCCTGCTCAGACCGGGTTTGGTGAAGGCCCAGGAGATGGTTTCGGGCGAGTCTCAATTCGTATTCAACACGTTCGCCTTCCTCATCTGGGGAGGGTTGGTCATGTGGATGGCCGCCGGGTTCACAATGCTCGAGGCCGGAGCCGTGCGCAGTAAGAACTCCTCGATGATCTGTTTGAAGAACATCGGGATCTATTCGATCGCCGGTCTGGCCTATTACGTGATCGGCTACAACCTCATGTATGTGGATGTCGGCAGTGTGATCGGTTCATTCCAACTCTTCTATTCGTCATCCGCCGCTGAGATCGCCCTTCTCGACGGAGCGGCCGATGCGGTGGCGGAAGTGGTCGGAAACGGATATGCGGTCATGTCCGACTGGTTCTTCCAGATGGTGTTCGTGGCCACCGCCGCCTCGATCGTGTCCGGCGCCATCGCCGAGCGGATCAAGATGTTTACTTTCTTTGTCTTCGTCCTGATTCTCACCGCCGTGATCTATCCGATCGTCGGCGCCTGGACCTGGGGCGGGGGCTGGCTCAGCGATATGGGCTTCAGCGACTTCGCCGGATCCACCATCGTCCACGGCACCGGCGGCTGGGCCGCCCTGGCCGGCGTGTTGGTGATCGGTCCCCGTCTGGGCAAGTTCCGGAAGGACGGAAGCGTAAAGCCGACGCCCCCTTCCAACGTATTGATGGTGACCCTGGGAGTATTCATCCTCTGGCTGGGTTGGTTCGGATTCAACGGTGGTTCCCAGTTGGCGCTCGGAAGCGCCCTGGACGCGGTGGCGATGAGCAATGTCCTGGTCAACACCAACCTGGCCGCAGCCGGGGGAGTGGTGATGGCGTTGCTCGTTTCGCGGCCGCTGCTGGGGAGGATCGATCTGTTCGCCGGCTTGAACGGCGCCATCGCCGGACTGGTGGCCATCACCGCCGGACCGGACCTGGTCGATCACTACTGGTCGATTCTCATCGGTGCGGTTGGCGGGCTGATCGTGGTTGCCGGGATCAAGTTCCTGGAGGACCGCAAGGTCGACGACGTGGTGGGCGCCATCCCTGCCCACTTGATGTCAGGTGCGTGGGGGACCCTGGTGGTCGGTATCACCGGTGGCGCCCCCTTCGGGGTCCAGTTGCTCGGCATACTGGCCGTTGGAGCCTTCGTATTCGTGGTGTCATGGGTGGTCTGGCAACTTCTCGACCGCTGGATGGGCCTGCGGGTGGAACCCGACATCGAACGACTGGGCCAAGACGCCGGAGAACTGGGGATCGAGTCCTATCCGGAATTCCTGCTCGTCCCCGAAGAGTTCGGCGACGAGGACTGAACCGGCTTGCAGGGTGTGCAGAGGTCGCGAAAAAAGAAAGACGGAAATAGGCGGTGGGGGTTGACTCTTGTCACACGCCCGATGCACATTGAGGAGGTCGAACACCTCCCGGTCCGGTCCGACGTCGTCCGGACCGCACGATAGAGCGCCCCTGGGCGCGGAGGTCATACATTCAGAACGCGGCCTGCCGGACGGGTCCGGTGAGCCGCGTTCTGACCTGTGGTGGTGGCGGCGGGGGCGGGCCCGATGGGTGAGGAGAGCCGGGCCGAACTTCGCGACTTAGGGGTGGGATTTCGCGGTTCTTACGTCGTACCGGCGAGGCCTGGTCGGTGACCTTTACAGCAGTTTGGCGGCGATGGCGCCCCCACCTTTCAGGGCGGCGCCATCGGCCCCGACCGTGTTGAATACCCGGGGATGGGCCAGTGCTTCGGCGATCATGTCCTCAAGCAGTTCCGCGCGGCTGCGGGGAGGGTCGATCCACAGGTAGGCGGCCAGGCTTCCGGGGAGGGTGTTGATCTCGTTTACGTACAGGTTGCCGTCATGGGAAAGGAAGTCCACCCGGGAGACACCCCGGATTCCCACCAGGTCGGCAACCGCCATAGCCTGGGTCTGGATTGTGGTCTCCATCGAATCCGGCAGATCGGCGGGAATGCGCCGGTCCCCGGCGGGGGCGTCCCCCCAGGCCAGGTACTTCTCCTGATACGTGAGGATCTCCCGGCGGTCCGAACGGACGGGCTCCTCGATGGCGGACACTTCCACCGCCGGGTAGCGGCGGACCGCAATCTGGAGGTCGGCCGCTCCCTCCAGGTAGGGCTCGATCACCGCTCCCTCCGCCATGTGCGGAGAGGACTTGGCGACGGCCAGGGCGGTGTCGTAGTCGTCCACAATGACGATCCCGATCGATGAGCCCCCGCTCCGGGGTTTCATGATGTAAGGCGGATCGAAGTCGGGAGCAGACCGGGGTGTCACCAGCCTCCGCTCCAGGGTGGGCATCCCCGCCGCCCGCACTGCGGCCGCGAAGATCAGCTTGTCCATTCCCAGGCTGGAGGGACCCTGTCCGGGACCGGTGTAACAGAGGCCGGCCATGTCCCAAATTCCCTGGACCGTTCCGTCCTCGCCGGGTCCGCCGTGGAAGCAGTTGACCAGCGCGTCATATTCCAGGCGCTTGCGGCCCATTCGATATCCCCCTCCCGGGGCGGCCACCAGTTCGAGACGGCGGGCCTTCCGGGGGACGCCGTCTGCGAAGTCGGGGAGTTCCAGCCCGGGCGGGATGAGGTACCAGTCGCCGGTGAGCGACCAGTACAGACAGTCCGATCCGGGAAGGACCCGGGAAGCCTGCAAGCCGGTGGAGACGCTCACATCGTGCTCTGGAGAAGGGCCCCCGAACGCGGTGGCGATCCGCGTCATCGACGGCCTCCTGGGAGAGCGTCCGGTTTATGGGTAGTGATCGGGGAGGTCGTTTTCATAGAGGATCGTGTCGCCCCGCTCGAGATTAGCCCGCGCCCAGCGGACCGCCTGTAGCCGGTTGTCCAACACTAACACCCGGGCCTCCCCACCCCGGGCGCCTTCCAGCAGAGCCCGGCGGTTGGTGCGCCCCACCACCAGCAGATGGGTGCCCGCCTCGGCGGCCGCCTCACCCAGGGCCCGGTTCTCGAGGCGCCGCCGGGGACCCATCTCCACCAGGCCGGGGGTGACCACCACCCGCTTGCCACCGGAAGGCGAATGCTCCACCAGACGCCCGAGCGCGGCGCGGGCCCCTTCCGGGTTGGCGTTGAAGGTGTCGTCCATGACGGTGATCCCCCGTTCGTTGACGACCGTGGCCAACCGGTGATCGGGGGAGGGGAGCGTGCCCAACCGGGGCGCCACCTCAACCGGATCCAATCCCAATGCCAGGACGGCTCCCACCGCGGCGGCGACATTCAGCGGATGATGGATCCGGAGGTCGACCTCTCCAACCGGTCTCCCCTCCACTTTCACCGTCCCGCTCCCGGGGTCCACCTCCACCGCACACCGCCTCCCGGCGCCCGAGCAGCGAATGACCCTCCGACCCGCCCGGGATTCGCTCTCCGCCAGTTGGGACAACCCGGGATGATCGATGCCCAATACGGCGGCGGCGTCCCCGGCCAGGATCTCCTTCTTGGCGGCCAGGATCCGCTCCTCGGTGCGCATCCTCTCCAGGTGGACCGGTCCGATGGCGGTGATCACCGCCACCTCGGGTGGGATCCACGTGCACATCTCGGCGATCTCACCCGGACCGTAGGTGCCCATCTCCGCGATGAAGACCTCGGTGCCCGGTGAGAGACGCTCGTTGATGGCCCTGGCCAGGCCCAGGCGGTTGTTGAAGCTGGCCGGGCTGGCCACAACCCGGACCCGGCCCTCCAGGAGGTGGGCCAGGTAGAGCTTGGTGGAGGTCTTGCCGTATGAGCCGGTGATCGCCACCACCCGCGGCGCCACCCGTTTGATCCGGCCGGCGGCCTCGGTGACCCACTTGTTGCTCAGGGCCCTCTCCAGGGGGAGGTTGATCGCCAGGGCGACGTCCACGATCGCCGGCATGGCCACCAGCGCGGCCGCAGCCAGGCCGGCGCGACCCGCAGCGGCGGACCAGGCAAGCACGGCGGCCATCAGCACGGCGGTGGTGGCGGCTACCCGGAACAGCCGATTGGTCCACACCAGCGGGCTGGTGACCCCTCTCATCCCCAACCCCAGAGGTCCATGCCCTTCTATCGCCACCGCCACCAGGGCCGCACCGGACCACCACCACTCCGCGGCGGCGGCGATGATGGCGGCGGCGGCCAGGGCCAGGTTGGGATAGCCGGCGGCCCACCACCTCACCGAGAAGCGGCTCACCGCAGGAGGCAGATAGTGTTCCCGCTGGGCGATTCGCAGCCAGCGGAGACCGGCGGGAACGGATGCCGCCCCGCAACCCAGGATCACCGCCCACTCCCACAGGTTCACGGGCCGGTTGCTTCCTGCATCAGGAGGATCGCCTCCCGGAGTACGTCGGGCCGGGAAAGGGGCAGGTCGTGTCCCACGCCGTCCACTTCCCGGAGCCAGACTTCGCAGCCGCTCTCCCTGAGCCGCCCGTATGCCTGGCGAGCCCGTTCCACCGGGACCTCTGCGTCCTGTGCCCCCCACACCAGGTGAACCGGAAGGGAAAGGGCGTCGAGTTGGGATTCGTATGACTCATTGACCACCTTGACCAGCACGTCACGCATGACGCCCCGGGCTGTCCGGTAGTCGCTTGACCCGTGGCGGCGTCTCAGCATTTCCATCCGTTCATCAGAGACCAGCCCGCGACGGTGCCCCCAGCGGATCAGGCGGTAGGCGCGGCGGGGCCGGGACCTGCGGACGCCTCCCAGCAGCGGCGCGCCCGTCAGGATCAGCCCCGTCACCAGGTCGGGTCTCCGGGCCGCCAGGCAGACCGCCACCCGTCCTCCGAAGGAGTGACCGAGCACCAGCATGGGAGGGCGCATCTCATCGATCGCCCCAATGATCTGCAGGGCGTAGTCATCGGCGCCCCACACTCGGTCGGGAGGAGGGGAGGAGCCGAACCCGGGCAGGTCCGGCGCCACTGCCGCCATCCCATCCAGGACCTCGATGAAATCGGCGCTCTCCCGTCCCCAGCCGTGCAGGGCCATGACCCCGGGAGGACGGTCCCCGAAGAAGCGGGCCATCAGGGCGCCGCCGGCCAGCGCCCGGAGGGGCGCGGCCCTCACTCGGGCTCCTCGACCGCTCCCGCCTTGTCCGGCGTCCCGACCGCCACGGCGTGGAATCCCCCGTCGACATGGATTATCTCGCCGGTGGTCATGGGCGTCCAGTCCGAGAGCAGCAGACATACCATCCGGGCCACCGGATCCGGGTTGGCGGTGTCCCACCGGAGGGGGGCGCGGTCGTTCCACACCTCCTCGAAGACCGCAAAGCCCGGTATTGACTTGGCGGCCACCGTGCCGAGCGGCCCGGCGGAGACGGCATTGACCCTCACTCCGTACTCACCCAGGTCCCGTGCGAGGTACCTGGTAATGGCCTCCAGCGCGGCCTTCGCTACTCCCATCCAGTCGTAAGCGGGCCAGGCCTGGGTGTTGTCGAAGTCCAGGGTCACCAGCGATCCTCCCCCGGCCGCCTGAAAGAGGGGGAGCATTCCCACCGCCAGCGCCTTGTAGGAGAATGCGGAGGTCTGGAATGCGATGGCGGCGCTCTCGGCGGGAGCAGTCAGAAAGTTGCCCCCCAGGGAGTCTGCTGGAGCGAAGGCGATGGCGTGGAGGGCGCCGTCCAGGCCTCCCCACCGGGACTCCAGTTCCTCTCGGAGGGCCTCGATGTGGTCCGGTTCGTTGATGTCTAGTTCGTACACCTCACAGGGGGTCGGGAGACGCTTCACCGAGCGCTGGGTGAGTCTCATCGCCCGCCCGAAGCCGGTGACCGCGATCTCGGCTCCCTCCTCCTGCGCGACCCGGGCCACGTGCCAGGCGATCGAGTCGGAGGTGAGAACTCCGGTGATGAGCAATCGTTTGCCCTCGAGGAGCATGTCTAGGCCACCATCCCCCTCAGAATGACCCTCCGAAGGTCTGGATTCCCCGGATACCCAGACCCATCACGAACAACAGGAGCAGACCCAGGTACAACGCAGGCCGCCTGCGCAGGGTGTCGCGGTAGATGTAGGCGAAGGCGAAGGTGAACAGCACCAGCACCCCGTAAAAGATGTGCTGGCTGCCGGGTTCCCGGGTGGTTGTCAGGTTCAACGCCAGGAGTCCCAGGAGCACTTGCCCAGTCATTGCGGAGATCACCACCCCCACCGCCCAATGGAAGGCGCGGCCCGGTGGCCGGCGAAGGATCGCCAGCACCAATCCCAGCAAGCCCACCAGGCCGGTGACGCCGGCCACCCACCAGCCGAGAGTGGTATGGAGTTGGACCAGAGTTGACACCGGGTCTCACTCTGACAGCACGTTCCAGTGGGCGTCTCGCAGCACTTTCTTGTCGAACTTTCCGGTGCCGGTCTTGGGGACCTCGTCTATGAAGATGACCCGGTCGGGCAGCCACCACGACACGAAGTGCGGGCGCAGGTACTCCAGCAATTCCGATTCGGTCACATCCGACCCTTCCCTGGCGACCACCAGCGCTACCGGCCGCTCCTGCCACCTCTCGTGGGAGGCGCCCACCACGGCCGCCTCCGCCACCCCTGGATGCGCCATCAACCGGTTCTCCAGGTCGACGGAGGAAATCCACTCGCCGCCCGACTTGATCAGGTCCTTGGCGCGGTCGGTGATGCGAACGTAGCCCTCGGGAGTGATCTTGCACACGTCTCCGGTGCGGAGCCATCCGTCCTGGAACGATTGGGGCGATCTCGGGTCGTTGTAGTACTCGGCGGTCACCCACGGGCCGCGGATCAAAAGCTCTCCGAACGCCTCGCCGTCCTCGGGGAGCACTTTGCCCTCATCGTCCACGATCTTGACCTGCAAGCCTGCGGTGGGGAGCCCGGCGGTCTCCAGGATGTCAAGTTGCCGTTCGAACTCCCAGCCCTCCATGTGGGGCTTGAGGAGGGCGACGCTGGCCACCGGGTTGGTCTCGGTCATCCCCCAGCCCTGGACGATGCGCACTCCCTGGGCTCGCCAGAACCACTCGATCAGGGAGCGGGGCACGGCCGATCCTCCGCAGAGAAAAGCCCGCAGCGAGGAAATGTCCGCATCGGGATGGTCCTCCAGGTACTGCTTGATTCCCAGCATCACGGTGGGAACCCCGGCGGAGAATGTCACGCCTTCGGAGATGATGAGGGGCACCAGGCCGGCCGCGCTCAGGTCCGGCCCCGGATAGGTCAGCTTGGCGCCCTGGGTGGTGGCCATGAAAGGGTACCCCCAGGCGGAGGCGTGGAACATGGGCACGATCGGCATCACATTGTCGTCCGGGCCGATATGGACCGTTGCCAGGTTGGAGATGACGTGCAGGTAGGTGGACCGCTGGGTGTAGGCCACTCCCTTGGGGTCGCCCGTGGTGCCGGAGGTGTAGCAGAACATCATCGGGGACCGCTCCGAGAGTTCCGGCCAGGCGCCGTGCGGCTCCGCGTCTCCGATCAGTTCCTCATAGGAGATGGCATTCGGGAGGCCGGAGTCGGAAGCGTCCTCACCCATCACGACGTAGGCCTTGACGGTCTTCAGTTGGGGGACGATCGGCGCCAGCAGCCCGGTGAGGTCGGGATCGACGAAGATCACCTGGTCTTCACCGTGGTTGACCACGTACGCAAGCTGGTCCGCGAACAGGCGGATGTTGAGCGTGTGGCAGATCCTCCCGGTGTTGGCGGTGGCCCAGTACAACTCGTGATGTCGCTGGTTGTTCCAGGCAAAGGTGCCCACCGCCTGTCCGGGGCCGACTCCCAGCTTCCTGTCCAGGGCGGTGGCCAGACGCCGGACCCGTTGGTCGGTTTGGGCGTACGTGGTCCGGAGCAGGGAACGGTCCGATTCGATCGAGACTATCTCCTGGTCGGGGAACAGGCGGACCGCCCGATCGTAGAGGGTGGAGAGGAGTAGCGGGAAGTCATCCATCATGTGCGGCATGGGCCATAGGCTACCGTGAAAGAGGCCCCCGGGGTAATGGCCTCCGGCGGGTTGGCGGCAGTGCCGGGACCGGTTGCGATCGGGTGCCGCATGCCGGGGCCGATGGAGGACAGCGGCCCGAATAACCACCTCTCGTCAGGGCCGGGAGCGGCCTAGATTCGGTTGTTAACCATGAGGCGGGAACCGCGGCGGCACCAGGGAAGTCGAAACGGGGCAATGGTCCTTCCGGGCACGACCCCGGGAACGGGGCGGGGATGGGCATGAGAGTCGGGGTGATCGGCGCCACCGGCTACGTGGGTGGGAGGCTGGTCCCCGAGTTGGTGGCCGCCGGCCACAGGGTGCGCTGCCTGGCGCGCACGCCGAGCCGGCTGGACCGGGTCCGGTGGCGGGACCAAGTCGAAGTCATGGCCGCCGATGTCTTTGATGAGCCGTCTCTGGAAGCGGGTTTTCAGGACCTTGACGCCGTCTACTACCTGGTGCATTCCATGGGCCACGCCCGCGACTTCGAGCAGGCCGACCGGTTGGGGGCGGAAAACACCAGGGCGGCCGCCGAGCGGGCCAACGTGGACCGTCTCATATACCTGGGTGGTCTGGGACCCGGTGACCCAGAAGGACTGTCGGACCACCTGGCCAGCCGCCACGAGGTGGGGCGCATTCTCGGCTCGGGGTCCGTTCCCCTCACCGAGTTGAGGGCGGCGGTGATCATCGGTTCCGGAAGCGCCTCATTCGAGATGCTGCGTCACCTGGTCGAGGTCCTTCCCGCGATGGTCTGCCCCCGCTGGGTCACCAAAACCAGATGCCAGCCGATCGCCATCGCCGACGTGTTGCGAGAACTGATGGCAGCCCTCGAATCTCCCGGCCGAGAGCACAGGATTGTGGAGATAGGGGGTCCGGATGTACTCACCTACAGGGAGATGATGCATCGGTATGCGGACGTTGCCGGACTGCGGCGCCGTCTGATCATCCCCGTGCCGTTCCTGACGCCCCGCCTGTCGTCTCATTGGGTGAACCTCGTCACGCCCCTCCCGATCGGGTTGGCCCGGCCACTGGTGGACAGCCTGTGCAACGACGTGGTGGTGGGCGCCGCCGACCAATCGCCGGAGGATGGCAGTCGACAGGGTCCGTTACCGTTCGAACAGGCGGTCCGAAACGCCCTGGGGCGTGTCAAGGACCTCGACGTGTCGACCAGTTGGATGGACAGCGCCTCCAGTGGCGCCTCTGCCATGCCCATGCCTCAGGATCCGAGCTGGGCCGGGGGTACGGTGCTCGAGGATGTCAGGACGAAGTGGTCGGCAGCCTCCCCCCGGGAGGTGTTCGCGACCGTGTCGGGAGTTGGCGGCCGGCGCGGCTGGTACTTTGCCAACGGCCTGTGGGCCGCCCGCGGGTGGGTGGACAAGCTATTGGGAGGAGTGGGCATGCGCCGGGGGCGGAGACACCCCGATGAGCTGAGGGTGGGGGATGCGCTTGACTTCTTCCGGGTAGAGGTGTACGAGCCGCCTGGCTTGCTGCGTCTGCGGGCCGAGATGAAGCTACCCGGGGAGGCGTGGTTGGAGTGGCATGTTTTACCCGCGCAGGACGGTCGGGGCGGGACCGTGCTTCAGCAGCGGGCCAGGTTCCATCCCCGGGGGATCGCCGGACGGCTGTACTGGTGGGCGCTCCTCATCCCGCACGCGGTGATCTGGAGCCGGCTGATCCATCGCCTGGCTCGGAGAGCCGCGGAGGGAGCGGATCGGATCGGTTCGCCTGACTGAGAACCGGCTTCCTGAATCCGAAGGCGCCGCTCTCCATCCTGTCTCGCTGCAAATCCTCCTATCGCGCGAGCGGACGGTCCTTAAGCCGGCTTGCGGGCGTGGATGAAGTACATCGGTGTGAAGATGCCGAGCCGGCCCGCCTCCGCCATGGCTACCGCGCAGAGTTCCAAAGTCTCCTGCACCCGGACCGTTCCCCGCGGTGCGATGCGGAGTCCCTCCATCACCCTGAGCGTGTGGTGGGTGAACCAACGTCCGATCTTCGAACTGCGAAGGTTTGCCACAGACAGGCCCGAGCCAACCAGCGGCTCGTACCACGGGATCGAGGGTCCGGTCTGCACAGATAGGTCCCGTGTCTCCAACACCTCAAACCCCACCGATACAAGCGCGTTATCAATCGTCTCCCGGTCGTCGATCACCAGCAGGCCTCCTCCCAACTGGATGTCGGCCTTGAGCTGCAGGTGGTGGGGATCCTGGGGATCGAAGCGATCGGTCACGGCGTACTCGTAAGCCGCAAAGCGCGCCCCCGGCTTCAGCAGGCGGAAGACTTCCGTATAGACGCTCACTTTGTCCGGGGCACAGCAGGTCGCCTCTATGGAGTAGGCAGCATCGAAGGATTCGTCAGGAGCATCGACTTCCAAGAAGTCGCAATGCAGGAAGTCGGCCAGATGGCTCAGCTCCGCTTCTTCCGCCAACTGCCGGGCGCGCTCGAGTTGGTAGGCGTTGCTGTTCAAGCCGACGATCTTGGCGCCGGAGAAACGAGCGATCTCCAAGAGCGGCCCGCCGACGCCGCTGCCGAAGTCGGCGACCACCATCCCGGGTTTGAGGCCCAGTGCCAGGGCTATGAAGTGCTCATGGCGGGCAAGCGACGCTTTGAAGCTCTCTCCTGGAACCCGTGGGGCGAAGTGGAATGACCTGCCCCAGCCGTATTCGAAAAAGTCCGTGACCAGGTCGTAGTAGAGATTGTTGACGTGCTTGTGATCGCTCGTCCCATCCTCGGACGGGCCGCCTTCGGCCACACCGAAGCGCTGTTCATACTCGCCGACGGTCGGCGCCGTGCCGGCAGCTTTCCGTCTCCCTTTCCAGGTGTTGGAGATGTTCAATGCCATCGAAACGTTCCCAGCCTATCGATAGCGGGCTTGACCTTTGCCACAGTAACGGCCGACACCTGCGTTATCAAGTGAATGTGAATCACCAAGGATCTATTCCCCTTACGTCCAATCCGGGAATCTTCTTGCTTCTGTTGGAGAAGTAGGGCAAGCGGCACGATCTCTGTGGGGTCTCTCGGCAGTGGCGTATCAAAGTGACATTGGAGTATGATAGAATAACGCCGCATACCGCTACATTTGGTGATACAGATCGATGGTGACGGTGAGATTTCTCCACACTGCAGACTGGCAACTGGGCATGACCCGGTATTTTCTGGAGGGAGAGGCTCAGGCGCGGTTCACCCAGGCCCGGATTGATGTCATCCGGCGAATTGCATCCCTTGCGGTACAGGAAAAATGCTCATTCGTCGTGGTATCCGGTGATGTCTTCGAATCAAATCATGTGGCTAGGCCTGTAATAGTCCGAGCTCTTGAGGCGATGGCAGAGACTCCCCAGGTCCCCTTTTACTTGCTGCCGGGTAACCACGATCCCTTAGATGCATCTTCGGTCTACAAGTCTCGTACATTTACCGAACACCGGCCGGAGAACGTCGTGGTTTTGGAAGGGTCGGAAGCGTTGTTTGTGGACCTGGGGGTCGAGCTTATTGCCGCTCCCTGGACCAGCAAACGTCCGTTGCACGACCTCGTGGGGTCCGCTTGTGAAGGACTCGTTCCAACTGACGCGGTCCGGGTTGTGGTTGGTCACGGTCCCCTCGATTTACCGTTTCAAGTGGGGACCGATCCACGAAGAATCTCCCTGTCGGCGCTGGAAAACAATGTCGATTCCAAACTGATCCAGTATGTGGCTTTGGGGGATCGCCACTCCAAAAGCGAGGAAGGCCGCACAGGTAGGATCTGGTATTCGGGAGCACCTGAACCTACCGACTTCGATGAGATTGATCCTGGCCACGTTCTGATTGTCACCCTCACCAGGGAACACATTGATGTTGATGAAAGGCTGGTAGGGACTTGGCGTTTTATACAGAAGCGCTGGGAACTGGCTGGCAATGCCGACCTCGATGGATTGGGTGAGTGGCTGGCAGACCTTCCGGACAAGGAATGCACCGTAATCAGAATGGATGTGGTCGGTCAAGTTTCCTTGGCTCAGAATGCGCGACTTGGAGAGTTACTCAGTCATCACTCCGATCTCCTCGCAGTTCTCGACGGTCGAACGGATAACTTGGTGGTGGTTCCTGATGATCTTGATATTGAGCATTTCGGACTGTCGGGATTTGCGGAGAGGGCCCTGCATGATCTCTTGGAGATGGCTTCGACAGGCGGATCAGCGGCTGCTGGTGACGCGCTTTCCCTCCTGTACCGACTGGTGAGACACAACCCATGAGGCTGCACAGAGTCCGTCTGCGTCACTTCCGGGGTATAGAAGAATTCATTGTCGAGTTCCCAACGACAGGAGTGACAGTCATTGAGGGACCCAACGAAGTGGGAAAGAGTTGCATCCCGCAAGCTATCGACTTGATCATGGAAAAGCGGGCGTCATCGAGGGCGAAGGCGGTCCGAAGTGTCAAGCCGGTGCATCGTGATGAAGCACCCGAAGTTGAGATTGAGGCCACGACAGGAGAGTACCGGTTTGTTTACTGGAAGAGATGGCTCCGACGACCTCAGACCATCCTCCAAATCACCTCTCCTCGCAGTGAAAGTCTTACAGGACGGGAAGCGCATGAGAGGGTACGAGAAATCCTGGCCGATTCGCTTGACATGGAACTCTGGGGGGCTCTTCGGATTGAACAGGGCGCTGGAACGCTCCAACCGACGCTTACTGCCCATTCGCTTGGAAGGGCTTTGGATTTTGCCGCCGGCGCAGAGGTATCCCAGGACCGGGAGGAACATCTGTGGAACCGGGTCCAAACAGAGCGAGAACGGTATTGGAGTGCTACGGGTCGGGTTAAGTCAGATCGAAAGTCATTAGAAAGAAAGGTGGAAGAGGCTGAGGCTCAACTGGAATACTTGGATAAGCAACTTCGGGAACTAGAGGACGAAGCTGAAGAAGCGGACCGCCTGAGTCGTGATGAACACAGATTGAATGCCCAGGTCGAGGCCACTCGTCGACGGTTAGCAGACCTGGAGAAAAGGTGGGAATCCACCCAGGAAGTTCGTAACCAGGTGCAACAGTTAGAGGAGGACTACGTAGCTGCCATGGAACGCCGGGACCTTGCCCGTGCTGGCCTTCGGAACCGTCAAGCTCTTGTTCAAGAATTAGCCAATCTAACCAATCATGTTGCCGCGCTTGAAGAGGAAGCGGAGCAAACAGTTCCTGCCCTATCCGCCGCCGTAGACCGGCACGAGTGGGCAACCGCCGCACTCGACGAGGCTCGGTGCGTTCTGCAAACCGTCCGAGAGCGCCAACTCCTCTCCTACCGGGACCTCGACCACCATAACCGGCGAATCGAAGCCGAACAGCTCACGGAACGCTATGAACGGATAATGAACGTTCAATCCGATTTGAACACCATCGAGGATGAACTTGAATCGAACAAGATAGACGAGGACTTAGTCGAGAGAATCGCTGAGGCCCTATCGACAGTGGCGTTGGCTGAAGGGACTATCAAGGGCGTAGCCGCTTCTTTGGAGATAACCGCCGAAGATGATCTAACTCTCCAAATAGGAGAAAACCGTCGACAACTGCTGAACGGCCAGGTTGAGCATTTGGTGGTGTTGGATCAACTCCAGTTGACCGTGCCCGGAGTGTTGCTTTTGGACGTACGGGCGGGACGGGGATCGAGGGACAGTACTGCAGAATTGGCCCGCGCTCGGCAGGAGTTGAAGTCCCTGTACGCGGTGGCCGGCGTGGCTGACCTGGCTGAGGCCCAACGGGCTTTGAGGCGCCGCCAAGACCTCGAACATCAGCACTCCCGCGCTCGAGAAGCTCTTCAACAGAATCTTGGGAACGGTGTCACTGCCGATGTACTGCGGAGAAGGATTAAAGGTCTCCAACGGCAAGTCGGTTCCTATGGCAGTGAACGCAATTCTGATGAGTCCCTTCCTCTAGATCGTGAGGCCGCCGAGCAAATCGCTGAGGAACTGGAAAGCCAAGTTGCCGATCTGCAGGAGCGGTACCGTCTGCGAGAGTCCGCCGCTGAGGCATGCTGCGAACAACGTCGGTTAGCCGAATCCGCCCATGCGGACCTTCGCGGACAGATTGAGAGGGCTATCGGTAGCAGGGAACATGCAACTGACAGTCTTGAGAAGGCCAGGGAGGAGAAATCCGACGCGATTCTGGAGGCCGCGCTTGAGAGCGCTCAGGGCAAGGTTGACAAAGCTAGTCGTCTTCTTGAGCTGGCCAAGCGAGATCTGCGCGCTGCCGATCCTGATTCTGTTTGGGAATTGCTTGACAACGAACGCGGCGTTCAGGATCGAATCGTCGAGCAGCTTCGGTCCAACCAGCAAGAACAGGAGCGGTTGCAGATCATGCTGGAAGTTCGCGGGGAAGAGGGTTTGCATGGCCAGAGGCAGGAAGCGGAAGGCAATCTACAACACCTGGATCGTCAGTTTCAAAGCACAGAACGACGGGCCCAAACAGCCCGTCTGCTTTACGATGTCTTCAGTGCGCGGCGTCTGGAGTCTCGCCGACGTTACCGCGCCCCTCTCCGCCAACGCATCGAAGACCTGGGCCGCATCGTTTTCGACGAGACTTTTGAGGTGGAATTGGATGATGATCTATCCATTTCTCGCCGGACTCTGCAAGGCGTTCCTCTTGACGTGGATCAACTGAGCATTGGCGCCTGCGAACAAATGGCACTACTGAGTCGCTTAGCTTGTGCGATGATCGTGAGTCCCGAAGGCGGTGGAGCACCCGTGATCATTGACGACGCTCTGGGATGGAGTGACCCGGTCCACCTCAGACGGATGGGAGCGGCGATAGCAGTTGCGGGACGTGAATGCCAGATTATTGTCCTCACCTGCACCCCGGGACGTTATGAACATGTGGGCAACGCCCGGGTAATTGAGTTTTACGCCTAAGAGCCTCTTGCTGTCGGTCAACCCGTCGGGGATTCGGCGGCCTCTTTGATGGGGGCCAGTTCGTCCCGGAGATCCCGTCGCATGCGGTTCTTCGAGAAGGTGCCCATCAGCTTGCCCAGCACTCCGCCCATGGAGCCGGTCAGGGTCAGTTGGGTGACCCCCTCGGACACCTCGGTGAGGTCGTAGGCATGAAAGTAGGTCATCACCGGGTTCTTCGCGCCCGACGCCATCCGGGTGGGGGGGTCGAACTCGGTCACAGTCACCTTGAACCTGCTCTTGTCCACCTTGCTCAGCATCCGGCTTCCCGGCGCCAGGTCCTTTCCGTCCAGGGTGGACATCTCGTGCAGCCGGTCATTCCACCTCACCCGATCCTCCAAGTCGGTCAAAGCATTCCAGACCCTTTCGGCAGAAGCATTGATGGTGATAATCTCTGATTGCTTCACCGCCGTCTCCTTTCCGGGTTAGATTTCCAGCTTAATCATGACGACACCTGATATGTCCCTGGCCTTTCGCGGCGCCGACACGGTCTTGCCTCCCGGGCGGTTGGAAGAAATTCTGAGGAGTGGGCGAGGGCTGCGCGTCAAGCTGGGGCTGGATCCCACCGCACCGATGGTCACCCTGGGCTGGGCGGTGGTGTTGCGGAAGCTCCGCCACTTCCAGGAACTGGGCCACACCGCGGTGCTGATCGTCGGGGACTTCACCGCCCGGGTGGGCGACCCGAGCGGAAAGAGCGAGACCCGCCGCCGTCTCACCGCCGATGAGGTCCGCGCCTTCGCCGAGCCCCTCCTGGACCAGTTCCGGCAGGTGCTTCTCCCCGAGCCCCTGGAGATCCGCTGGAACTCGGAGTGGCTCGAGACCCTCGATATGACCGAGATACTGGAACTCACCTCCACGGTGACCGTGGCGCAGATGCTCGAGCGCTCCGACTTCGCCAACCGCTACTCGGAGGGAAACCCCATCTCGATCCTGGAGTTTCTGTATCCCCTGCTGCAGGGTTACGACTCGGTGGCTGTCCGGGCCGATGTGGAGTTGGGGGGTTCCGATCAACTCTGGAACCTGATGATGGGCCGGATAATCCAGACCCGCTACGGCCAGGAACCGCAGGTTGCCTTGACCATGCCCCTCCTCACCGGAACGGACGGGACCAACAAGATGTCCCAGTCTTTGGGCAACTACATAGGAGTCACCGAGCCCGCCTCCGAGATGTTCGGAAAGACCATGTCCATCCCCGACCACCTGATGGGGGAGTGGTTCCGCCTGGCCGCAGACCGGCCCGCCGACGAGGTGGACGGGATCCTGGCAGGCATCGAGGATGGAAGCCTGCACCCCGGGCAGGTCAAACGCCGTCTGGCCAAGGAGATCGTCTCCCTCTACTGGGGGGAGGAGGAGGCGGAGGCCGCCGAAGACGAGTTCGACCGTAGGTTCAAGTACCGCGAGATCCCCGACGACTCGCCCTCCTTCGACCTGCCTGCCGGCGATCCGGTGTACCTGCCCGGGCTGCTCCGGTCCGCAAAGCTGGTCGCATCCGCCAGCGAGGCCCGCCGACTCATTGACGCGGGGGCGGTGAGGGTGGACGGGACTCCGGTCACCGGATACGAGGTCGGGCGGGAAAAGTTGCTAAAAAAAGTCCTGATGGTGGGGAAGCGAAGATCGATATTCCTCGCTAAGTGATTTGGCTTTTGTCGGGAGGGGCGTGTACCATACGGAGGCCCGATACTTCGGGAGAACCCCTGCGGGCTTCTTGACAACTGGATAGTGTGCCAAAAGCCGGTATGCGCCGATCCACTCCAAGGGACCTCATTTCCCTTAGGGCTGGGTCGGTGGCATCCAGAGCTCGGGTCACCTCGGTGGCCCGGGACCCTAACTAAGGATGCGAACTCAAATAATTGACACCACACGGGCACGGACGAGTGCTGTGCCCGCCGAAGTGTTCGTTGGAGAGTTTGATCCTGGCTCAGGACGAACGCTGGC
>JAPPFC010000002.1 GCA_028824015.1 bacterium | reverse complement strand
AGGCGCTACGTAGTGGCATTGTGGGATAGACCAAGCATCCACAGATGCGGGGCCCGTCCCCTTTGCTGTGTAATGCCTCAAAATCAGCTCCTTGTCTTCCGGCCTTCGCTTCTCATCTTCGGCCTGTCTGTAATTATAAGACACCTTTAAAACGTTTTCGTTTCGCTTTTTCTTCCCCGATTTCCTTACCGGCCTTCAACCAAGACTCTCGGCCACAGCCTCCAGGCCGCCGGACCGGTCCGATCCCAATGTCACGCCCAGAACCCTGCGACCCGCTCCACGGAGTGCCAGGTAGTCCCCCTCGGCCTGGGCGGCGATCAGCCTGGAGAAGCCGAACCCGGCTTCGGGGACCTGCACCTCCGCGCCGGGATCGTCCACCAGTTGCAGAAAGACCCCGCCGGGGGGACCTCCCTTGTGGACCTGGCCGGTGGAATGAAGATACCGGGGACCGTAGCCGAAGGTGGTCGCCGCCCCGCTGATCTCGGTGATCCTCCGACGGATTCCGCCGATCCTCTCCTCGACGTCCGCTCCCGGGGGCAGATAGGCTTGGACGCCCAGGTAGTCGCCCGGCCCCAATTCAGCCACCATCCTGCGGATCGATGCCCTCGCACCCGCTGACTGAGCCGGCGCCAGGTCGGTCCCGGCCGCGGCGGCGTCTCGGCCCATCGCCTCCGCCGCCAGCCGTTTGGCCTCCTCCACATCGGGCTGATCGAAGGGATTCACTCCCAGCACCTCACCCGCGGCAGCCACCGCCAACTCCGCACGGAAGATCTCGGCGCCCAGGTCCAAGCGGTCTCCGACTTCGATCCGCGCTCCGCTCAGACCGCTGGGCAGGCCGACGGGAGGCCCGCCTTCGGACTCCCACACCAGGAACATACGGTCTGAGCCGTAGAGACCGCCTGCCAGGATCGGCTCTCCCGCTACCGGGACTATCCCAACCCCGTTCTTTCCGAGGCTCTCGGCCACCAGCTGCTCCATCCAGGCGGGAAAGGCCGCCAGGCTTTCGGTGGTGTGCAGGGTCAGCTTGTCCATCCCGGCCGCCGCGGCCGCACCCATGGCCAAGCCCAGACCCACCGCCGGGTTCTCGGCTGCGCCCAGCCTTCCCCGGTCGGCCGACTCCCGGGCCCGCCCCAGCAGGGACGGGATGTCCACCCCGATGAGCGCGGCGGGAACCAGTCCGAAGGCGCTGAAGGCCGAGAACCGCCCTCCCACATCGGCGGGGGCGTTGAACACCGCCCGAAACCCGCGCTCTCGCGCCAGGCGGTCCAGCGGGGTTCCCTGGTCCGTGATCGCAACGAACCGGGCGCCTTCCCCGGAGCACTGTTCCCAGAAGAACCGGTAGAACGACAGGGTCTCGGTAGTGGTGCCCGACTTCGAGGAGACCAGGAAGAGGGTGCGGGACAGATCGATCCGGGAGCGAAGCGACGTCACCGCGTCGGGATGGGTGGAATCGAGCACGGTGAGACGGGGACGACCCGGCCCCGAGCCGAACACCGCACCGAACACTTCGGGAGCCAGGCTGGAACCTCCCATGCCCAGCAGCACGACGTCTGCGACTCCCTCCGAAGCCGCCTCCTCGGCAAGGCGGTACATGTCTCCCAAACGCTGGCCCATGGAGTAGGGAAGGTCCAGCCATCCGAGCCAATCTCCGGCGGTGGGGGCCGCAGTTCCCCACACGGTTGGGTCGGACGCCCACAGCCTCCCCACCAGGCCCCGCTCCTCCCACCGCCGGACGGCCCGGTCCCAGCCATCCAGCCGGGAGAGATCGTCGGAGTAGAAAGGAAGCCCCGCTGCCATCAACCCACCGGCGCGCCGACCGCAATCGAGGCTGCCCCGCCCGGAAGTTGGGTGGTCATCACCACCGCGATCTCATCCTGGGCTTCCACCAGATAGCCTGCAACACCTTCGGCCGATACCCTCAACTTGCCCAGGTCGAAGGGGAGGACCGATTCGGGCGGGACCGTGACCGTGAAGGAGAAACTGCCCGCTGAGATCGACACCCCTGTCTCCAGTCCCGACGGGTTCAGGAGCCAGGCCCGGGCCTCCCGCCCGGCGCCGTCACCGGCGGCGGGTAGGAACCATTTCCTGGAGGTCTCCCGGGCTCCCGGACCGATGGCCAAGAGCCCCTCGCCCTCCAAGCGCAGCCCGGCGACCAGCGGGACGGTGCCGGCCACCCCGATCCCCGTAACTCCCCCGGGGAAGGCCGACAGGGGTATCGAGACCAGTTGGCCGGGCAGGAAGTCCTCCTCCACAAACGCGGGCAGCGGGCCGGATTCGGTCATGAGATCCACCCGGTATGTGAAGGGTGATCCGGAGGGAGAGGCTATCACCAGGAAGGTCTCTTCCTGTCCGAGATCGGGAACCGGCAGCCACCAGTCGTCGTCGGGAGCCACCCCTTCGGTCATGGCGGTCTCGCCCTTCCCGGTCTGGCGCAGCACAAGCGCGATGCGCCCGGGAGCCGATTCCGCCAACACCGCCAGAGACCGGCGGAGCCGCAGCGGCTCGTCCAGGGTCATCTCAACCGTCCTGCCCGCCGGCACATAGATCTCCCTAAGGGCGGGAGGAGTGTCTTTTCCCAGTTCGCTGGTGACCACCACCCGCACAACCGAATCCAACACGTAGGGGTTGTAGAGAATCAGGTCCAGGCGGTCGTCGGCCAGGGTGGCGCCACCCAGGGCCACCAACCGGTCGGAGGACTCCCCGCACGTCCAGGCGGAGATGGCCTCCGGTGCTACGTTGCTGATCCCTCCCCCGGACGGTCCGGCGCCGGCTTCGGCCAGGAAGGCGCCGTTTCCGGTGGGCGCGGCGCCCGTCCACATCCCCCCTTCATCCAGTTCCGCCCCGGCGAGGGACGACCATTGGCCATCCCTGACGCTCCACAGGGGGACGGTTCCCGGCCGGGCGGCCTGCAGGGAGACCTCGGTGTCGGCACGGAGGAAGCCGGTCAGGGGGCAGACCAGATGGTCGGATCCCGGCCGGGCCGCCTCGGTTTGCGCCGCGGCCGAGGAAGGCGAGGATTCCACCGAAATCGCCCAGGTCAGCATCCCCAGCGCCAGGCCCACCATCGCAACCGCCACTCCCCTCATCGGGACGCCCCCCTGCCCCACCAGACCAGCCCCGCCAATCCAATCAACAGGCCCCCACCCCACCAACCGAGTCTCCGCTCCACCGGATCGGGGGTGAAACTCCCCGCTCCCTCGGAGCCGGAGATGGTGTTCCACCACGAGTGCTGCGCCCAATCGGGGCCCCAGCGGGGATGAGCGTTGTCCCCTATGCGGATCCTTCCCTGGAACTCGAGGCCCTCCACCCGGTCCGGAGCGACGGAGTCCCAGGCGCCCACGTACGGCCCGTCGGAGCGTGGGAGAGCCACCAGGTTCTCATACACGACCGCCTCTGCCGACTCAGAGAGGATGCGCATGTCGACCTGGCCCGAGAGGTACTCGGAGAACCCCGTGTCCTGGGAGACCACCACCCATCTCACCCCGAAGGGCGCCAGGAGTTCCCCGGGGCGCAGTGGACGGGACTCCGAGAGCCGGGCCACCACTTCCGCCAGGGCCCGGTCACCCACCTCCGGGGGAGGAAGCCAAGCCTGCTCCAGCGTCGGGGAGCCGGCTTTCATCAGTCGATAGGAAAAACCCTCCCCCTCCCTCTCCATCCCCGGCAGCGATCCCTCCGCTCCGATCAGGAGCAGGCGGCTCCCGTGTCCCGGGTCGGCCAGACTGGAGGCGAAGTCGAGACGGTCCCTCCACTGGTCCTCTGGCATTCCAGCCCGTCCGCCTTCCAGGGCGGGGATGGTAAAGCCCAGCATCACCACCCCCACGGCCAGCGCCAGCAGACCCCCCATCCGGCGGCGCTCCTCTCCCCCCCTCAACCCCGCCGCCACTGCCACCGCCACGGTGGTTCCGGCTCCCGCCGCGGCGAGGACCGCTCCGGCCAGGGCCACTTCCCATTCCGGCAGGTGGCCCACCCACAGCCCCGCTCCGCTCAATGCCAGGCCCACGCCCGCCGCCCCCCTCAGGCGGGTCCCGCCGAACGTCACGGCCAGGAGGCCGGCGACAGCCACCCCTCCCCAGTAAACCCAGTCCGCCTCCCAGGTCAGCGAGGGACCGTGAGACCAGACGTCCAGGTCATTGGCCCACAGGTAGGTCCCCACCGCCGACAGGCCCACCGCCGCCCCCAACAGCGCCCGGGGCACCGACCACCATGACCAGCCGACACCGGCCGCGCAGCCCAGGAGGACGATCGCCAACGGCGCCGCCACCGCCACCGGTGCGGAGGCCGCCAGCAGCGCACAGGCCAGGGAGACAGCGGCCAGGTCCCCGATCCGCGCCCGCCACCCGTCGGGCCAGGGCCGCGCCGCGGCCGACACCGACCACGGCAGGACCCCCAGGGCGATCACCAACGGCCAGTAGCCGTGGGCAAGCACCGAGGCGGAGGCGGACCCCAGCAGGTAAACCGCCGCCCCCGCGTAGGAACCGGTGGGTGCGACCCCCATGCTGCGAAACAGCCGGGCCGACCCCAGCAGGCCGGCCAGGAGGGCGATCCCGGTCACCAGGACCTGGGACCCCGACCACTCCAGGGCCACCCAGTCGGCAAACGCCGCCAGCGCGGCCGCCGGATGGGGTGGAAGGGAGGATCCCAATCCGGTCTCGCTCCATCCTCCCGCGTAGGCGGCCAGCACCCCGGCCGGATCGTCGCCGGGCGGGAAGCTGAACCCGACCGAAGGCAACCCGACCAACCACAGGTTCCGGGAGGCTGCCGCCACATAGATGAACGCCAGCAGGACGGCGAGGGGCGCCCCCCTTCGGAGACGGGAGGTCAACATCACCGCCCACGACTTCTCCTCGGGGCCGAAGTCGCCGATTCTCCGCCCGATCTCCGATCCCACCTCCCGGAGGGTCACCGAGCCTGACACCTGGTACCGGAATATGTCCTCATCGCCGACCGCCCGGAACTTCTGTGCCCTGAGCCGGCTCGAGACCGCCGAGGGGAACCTCCAGACATTCCAACCCACCGCGGCCAAGAAGCCCGCCAGTCGCCCCGGTCTTCCCAGGACCAGGCTGAACAACCCCTCGGCGAGATTCAAAAGCACATCCAGCGGGATTGCCCAAGCCAGGGTCAACAGCCGATACGCCTTGAACATGGCCCGCATCCGTCCCGCCCGCTCCCTCCATCCGGCGAAGCGGGGAAACACCTGGGGGGGATACCCGACCCGAGAAGAGGGAGCCACCACCACCCGCCCTCCGGCGACTCGCACCCGCTGGCAGAGGTCCAGGCCGGCCGAGACGGGGGGCAGCGATTCGTCGAACCCGCCCAGCACGGCCAGCAGACGGCGACGGATCAGGAGGGAGACCGGGGACAGGTTGGAGACCTCCCGAACCACGTCGTACTGGGCAAAGTCGAGTTCGGAGTCATCCAAGCCCGAGAAGGCCACCCCGAATATGTCGGTGGCGCTCCCCACCGACAGGAGCCGCTCGGAGTCCTCCGAGGAGAGAATCTTGGACCCGACCAGCGCCACCTGATGGTTGACCGCCACCTGCACCAGGGCGGTCAGGGCCCCCGGCTCCGGTCGGGCCCGGCCCGCCAGAATCCAGACGTACTCGACATCGGCGGGCAGAGCCCTCGCCACCGCATCCAAGGTCTCGCGGTGGAGCGCCCCCAGTCGATCCGCCTCCCGTTTGGCGCCCGGGTCTTTGCCCACCACTATTAGCCGGGTGATCCAGTCCTTTTCCGCCACCCGGTCAACCGGCGACTCGAGGGGGTCCCCCTCCGCCATGAGCACCACTGCGATGCTGGGAGTCCGGGTTGGGCGTACGATGGGTTCCGAATTGGAGGCTGTGCCCGTCATCAACAAACGTCAATCCTAGGAATACAAACCGCCAATGAGAACGCTTGACGAAAAGCCGGGAGTCCTGCTCCTCTCCGGAGGAGTGGGAGGAGCGCGAATGGCGCGAGGGTTCGCCCGGCTGGAGGAGTGGAACACAACGGTGGTGGTGAACACCGGCGACGACGACTGGGTGTACGGAGTGTTTGTCGCCCCCGACCTGGACACGGTGGTTTACACCCTGGCCGGGGTCGAGGGTCCCCAGGGCTGGGGGCTGGCCAACGAGACCTGGGAGGTCATGGAGGCCCTGGCGGACTTTCCGGTCGACACCACATTCCGGTTGGGCGACGGTGACCTGGCGACCAACCTTTACCGGACCATGCGAATCAGGGAGGGAAAGCCGCTGAGCCTCATCACCGACCAGATCGCCTCGACGTTCAAGATCGGGGTGAGGCTGCTCCCCGCCACCGATCAGCCCCTCCGCACCAAGCTGCGCACCGTCGGAGGGGAGTGGCTCGACTTCCAGGACTACTTCGTGCGCCGCCAACACCGCGACCGGATAGGCGGGATCCGCTTCGACGGGGCGGAGGCCGCCCGGCCCGCTCCGGGGGTGATCGAGGCGATCCGCCGAGCCCGGGCGGTGATCATCGCCCCCTCCAACCCTCCCCTCTCGATCTGGCCGATCCTGGCGGTGCCCGGCGTCCGATCCGCCCTGGAGGCGGCCGAGACGGTGATCGCGGTCAGCCCGCTGTTCGGGGGAAAGGCCCTGAAGGGTCCGGCCGCCGACGTGATGGACGGCCTTGGCCTGCCCGCCGGGAACCGGGGGGTGGCCGAGGCTTACCGGGGCCTGCTCTCAGGCCTGGTGGTGGACACCGGGGACGCAGAAGACGTCGGCTTCCTCTCCGACCTGGGCCTCCGGGCCTGGGCTACCGACACCCGTATAGCCGAACCCGCCGCCGCCGCACGGCTGGCGGCCGAGATCATGGCGGCGCTGTGACGATCAGCATCCACCCGGTAAGGGGCCTTCCCGAGATTTCGGAGGGAGACGACCTCGCCCTCCTGATCGGCGACCTGCTGGCCGAATCCGGCCTCGGACTGCAATCGGGGGATGTGGTGGTTGTGACCCACAAGGTGGTCTCCAAGGCCGAGGGCAGGATGGTGGAGTTGGAGGACGACGGCCCCCACGGCCACCGCCATCTGGTGGAAGCGGAGTCGGCAGCCATCCTCCGCCGCCGGGGGGACCTGGTCATAACCGAGACCCGGCATGGCTTCATCTGCGCGAACGCCGGGGTGGACCGCTCGAACGTGGTTCCGGGCCGAGCCGTCCTGCTCCCCGTGGACCCGGACCGGTCCGCTCGAAGGATCCGCTCCCGACTGATCCAGCGCTTCGGCGTGGAGGTGGCGGTGGTGATCACCGACACCTTCGGCCGCCCCTTTCGACGCGGCCTGACCGACGTGGCGATCGGGGTGGCGGGATTCAAGCCCATCCGCGACTTCAGGGGCGTCCCGGACGATCATGACCGGGTGCTGGAGGTGACCGAGGTGGCGGTGGCCGACGAGATCGCCGCCGCGGCCGATCTGGCGAAGGGCAAGGTCGGCGGCATCCCGGTGGCGATCGTGAGAGGGCTATCACTGCCGGCCGGGGACGGTTCGGCCACCGAACTGATACGGCCCGCCCCCGAAGACCTGTTCCGCTGAGGAGTCAGGCGTCAGGCGTCAAACACAGAAGAGGCCGCTCCCGACAGAGGCTATTCCGTCTTGTTGTTCTTGGGGAGCTCGGCTCCCGGTCCCGGTCCCTTCGGCACCTTCGACAGAGATATGGGCTTATCTGTCGTATAACCCGAGCGGGGGATCCACTCTCCCCGCCGCTTCCTTCGCTTTTTGCCTTTCACAAGTCTGTTTCTTCTTCTCATAAGTCTGTTTTCTCCTTGCCGGTCATCCACTCCCAGGTGAGGCGAAGACCCTCATCCAACCCGGTACGGGCTTCCCAACCGAGCCGACCCGCGGCGGGACGAGGGTCCACCACCGACCGCCTGATGTCTCCCGGCCGGGCCGGGCGCCGGGACGGGCGGCCCCGCCACCCGGTGGTCCCGCCCATCGTTCCCAGAAGCGTCACCAGCGAGGTCTCCACCCCCATGCCCAACTCCAGGGTGTGGCCGTCGGCCCGGTCGGCAGCCAGGACCATCGCCGCCACCGCGTCGTCCACGTACAAAAAGTCCCTGGTCTGTCGGCCGTCGCCGTCCAGGAACAGGGGCTCTCCCCTCACCATGGCCCCCAGCCAGGTGGCCACCACCGCCGACTCCCCGTCCCCGTGCTGGCGGGGTCCGTAGACATTGGCGGGGCGCAGGGTGGTTAGACGCATCTTCGCCGAAGACGCCTGCCCGGCAAGGTATTCCTCGGCGGCCAACTTGCTCCGCCCGTAGGCGTCGGGAGAGACCCCGTGGACGGCCAGGGACGAGACGTTCACCAGCTTTCCCGCACCAGAACGCCTGGCGGCATCCCACACCCGGGCGGTCCCTCCGGCGTTCACCGCCTCACACCGCTCCGGATCTCTCTGGCAGAGGGTCACCGACGACAGCGCGGCCAGATGGAACACCACCTCCGGGCGGGTTCTCGCCATGGCTGCGTCCAGATCCGGGGTGGTTATGTCCACCTCCAGCGCCTCCACCCCCATGGCGAGCGCTCGCTCCAGATTGGCCGGGGAACCCGTGGAGCAGTCGTCGAGTGAGACCACCCTCCATCCGGCGCGCAGCAGCGCCTCGCAGAGATGGGAGCCCACGAACCCCGCTCCGCCGGTGACTACCGCCCGCCGGGTCACGGCCCGATCCATTCCGAACTTCTCAGACACTCGATCATGATATGAAAATAGCCGACCCGCGGACCGCTAGCCTCTTGCGAAAGTAACACCAACCCAGGAGGGTCAGCTTTGGCGGTACTTCCCCACGAGGGAACCTACTCGGTGATGTACGGTACCTACTCCACCCCGGCCGGGAGTTCCTACCGTTCGGACTACCTGGCTCGACCCGACGCGGTGGGCCGGTTTCCGGTGGTGCTGATCACCAGCGGCCCCGGGGAGATCTCCTCACACGTCAAGAGCGTCTCCCGGTTCCTGGCCCGACAGGGAATCGTGACCCTCGCCCTGGACCTCGGGCCGGCGTCATCCAACGGCGCCCACCACGGGATGGACGACTCCGACCTCCTGGCGCAGATGGACGAGACCCGCCGCTTTCTAAACGACGAGGACCTCGACTGGGCGCTCGGCGACCGGGTGGGGGTGCTCGGCATCGGGAAGGGAGGGCGTTTGGCCCTCGTAGCCGCCACCCTGCGGACGTGGATTGGCCCGGTGGCCGTGCTGTACGGGCCGTTGACCGGGGACGACCACCGGCGCTACCCGGTCGCCGAGCAGTTGGAGCGGCTGGGAGGAGCAGTGCTGGGCATCTACGGCGCCCAGGACGAGTTGATCGAACCCGGGACCGTGGACAGCGCCCAGGGTCGGAACCCCGCCGGCGCCTGGCTGCTCTATGAGGGAGCCGGACACGGGTTCGTCGACGAGAACCACCCCAACTACGACGAGAACGCCGCCATGGACGCCCTGGCGCGCCTGGCCGGGTTCTTCACCTCCCACCTTCCCCCGCCCCAGACCCTGGACCTGGGCTAGCCCTCCCCGGGGGCGCCCCGGATGTGGGCGACCTCCCCCGAGCGCAGGCTCCTGCGTCCTCCGGCGTTCTCGACCACCAACTCCCCTTCGGAGTTGATGCCGACCGCCCGTCCCACCCCGTCTGTGCCCCAGGTCACCCATTGGCCGAGGGTCACGCATCTACGGCGGTAGTCGTCGAGAGAGAACCCTCCGCCCCCCGGATCGAGGGCGGCTTCCAGAAACCCGCCCGCCCAGGCGTGGGCAAACTCCTCCCGGCGAGAGGAGGAAGGGGGGTGTTCGTCCAAAGCGGTCATCCCCCGGGGAGAATCGGGCCACCACAGGTTGATCCCGCAGCCCGCCACGGCCACCCCGCCGCTCCCTTCCACCAGCACTCCCCCCACCTTCTCGGCCCCGACCAGCAGGTCGTTGGGCCACTTCAGGGAGACTTCTCCACCCAGGGCTTCCGCCGCCGCCAGGCCCGCCAGGAGGGACAGCAATCCCCAGCGACTCGCCGGCCAGCGCGGTTCGCAGGCGACCGAGACGGCGACCGCCCCGGGAGCGCTGATCCAGGTCCGGTCCCTTCTTCCCCTACCATATTCCTGACGGTCCGATACCACGACCACGGGTCTTCCCCGATAAGCTCGGCGGGCGTCGTCCTGTGTGGAACCCGTAACAGACAGCCGGATCAAAGAATATGGTGTAGCCAAAGAGCTATTCCCCAAGTCCAAGTACCACAGAGCCTATCGAAGAGGTGTAGCCAGGGTGGGAACCGAACAACGAATCGAACACTTGCGCAAGATGCGCAGCCAGGCGAGCGCGCTCGACCGAAGAGCCGTCGACCGCCAGCACGAACGGGGCAAGCTCACCGCCCGCGAGCGGATCGCCCACCTGCTCGACCAGGACACTTTCTGCGAGGTCGACTCCTTCGTGCGGCACTCGGCGCGCGGCTTCGGGGTGGAGAACCGCCGTCCGCTCGGCGACGCGGTGGTGACCGGCTGGGGGAAGATCGATGGGAGGACCGTGTTCGTGTTCGCCGAGGACTTCACCACCTTCGGGGGAAGCCTGGGCCGGGCAGTGGCCGACAAGATCTGCAAGATAATGGACATGGCGATGCGAGCCGGAGCGCCCCTGATCGGGCTCAAGGACTCGGGGGGCGCCCGCATCCAGGAGGGGGTGGGGTCCCTGGACGGCTACGGCAGGATATTCGAGCGCAACGTCCGCGCCTCGGGGGTGATCCCCCAGATCTCGGTGATCATGGGGCCGTGCGCGGGTGGCGCCGTCTACTCCCCGGCTCTCACCGACTTCGTCATACAGGTAACCGAGACCAGCCACCTGTTCATCACCGGCCCCGACGTGATCAAGGCGGTCACCGGGGAGGAGGTCTCCTTCGAGGAACTGGGAGGGGCAATGGTGCATGCCTCGAACTCGGGTGTGGTGCACTTCGTCTTCTCCGAGGACGTGGCGGCTCTCGACGGCGTCCGGTACCTGCTGTCGTTCCTGCCCCAGAACAACCTGGAACTCCCCACCTACTTCACTCCCACCGACTCGCCCACCCGCACCGACGACCTGCTGGACCAGATCATTCCCGACTCCTCCAACCAGCCCTATGACATGACCACCCTGATCGAGACGGTCCTCGACGACGGCGACTACTTCCAGGTGCACGAGCACTGGGCCCGCAACATCCTGGTGGGCCTGGGCCGCCTGGACGGCCACACCGTGGGCGTGGTCGCCAACCAACCGTCGGTGCTGGCCGGCACCCTGGACATCGACGCCTCCGAGAAGGGTGCGAGGTTCGTCCGCTTCTGCGACGCCTTCAACATCCCCCTGGTCACCTTCGTGGACGTCCCCGGATTCCTCCCGGGGGTCGACCAGGAACACGGCGGGATCATCCGCCATGGCGCCAAGTTGCTGTACGCCTACTGCGAAGCCACCGTTCCCCGGATCTCGGTGATCACCCGCAAAGCCTATGGCGGGGCCTACCTGGTGATGAACGCCCGCGGGATCCGGGCCGACACCGTGTTCGCTTGGCCCTCAGCCGAGATCGCGGTGATGGGCGCGTCGGGAGCTGTGAACGTGATCCTCCGGCGGGAGATCGCCGCCGCCGAGGACCCCGAGCAGCGCCGGGACGAGTTGGTGGCAGAGTACGAGGAGGAGTTCAACAACCCCTACAAGGCGGCCGAACTCGGCCTGGTCGACGCGGTGATCGAGCCGCGTGAGACCCGCTCGCATCTCATCTCGGCGTTGGAGATGCTCCGCACCAAGCGCGAAAGCCTGCCCGGCAAGAAACACGGGAACATACCGCTGTGAAGTCGGTTCTGGTCGCCAACCGCGGCGAGATTGCGGTCAGGATCATTCGCACCGCCCGCGAGGCGGGGTTGCGGACCATCGCCGTCTACTCCGAGCCGGACCGGGACGCCTATCACGCCCAACTGGCCGACCAGTCCTGGAACATCGGACCCGCCCCCGCCGGAGAGTCGTATCTGAACATCGAGAGGATCCTGGGGGTGGCCGCCGAGACGGGCGCTGAGGCGGTCCATCCGGGTTACGGGTTTCTCTCCGAGAACGCCGAGTTCGCCCGGGCGGTCACCGACGCGGGCCTGATCTGGGTCGGTCCCCCTCCCGATGCCATCGCCGCAATGGGCGACAAGGTGGCTTCGCGCCAGATCGCCACCGAGGCGGGGGTGCCGGTGGTGCCGGGGACCGCGTCTCCCCTGGAGGATCCCGCAGAGATCAAGGCGGTGGCCGACCGGCTGGGATACCCGGTGCTGATCAAGGCGTCGCGCGCCGGCGGGGGACGCGGGATGCGCACGGTGAACCATCCATCCGAGATAGAGGAGGCATTGGCGTCCGCCCAGCGAGAGGCCGACGCCTTCTTCGGCAGCCCCGAGGTGTATGTCGAGAAGAGGCTGACCGATGTCCACCACATCGAGGCCCAGATCCTGGTGGACAACCACCACAACTTCGTGTACCTGGGTGAGCGGGACTGCTCGGTTCAACGCAGACACCAGAAGCTGGTGGAGGAGGCTCCGTCGGTGATCCTGAATCTCTCCCAGAGCCGGGAGTTGGGCGAGGCCGCCCTGAGAATCGCCCGGGCGTGTGAGTATCGCAGCGCCGGCACCGTGGAGTTCCTGGTCGATGGGGAGGGGTCCTTCTACTTCCTGGAGATGAACACGCGACTGCAGGTCGAGCACACCGTCACCGAGATGGTCACCGGAGTGGACCTGGTGCGGGAACAACTCCGTATCGCAGCCGGTAGCCCCACTTCGGCCATCGGGACGCGAGCCGACGGCCACGCCATCGAGATGCGGATAAACGCCGAGGACCCCTATCGCAACTACCTGCCCACGCCGGGGCGGATCGTCAGCTACCGGGAGCCCGCCGGACCGGGAGTGCGGGTGGACGGTTGGGTGAGGGCCGGCGTCACCATCCCGCGCTTCTACGACAACCTCTTGGCCAAGCTGGTGGTGTGGGCGCCCACCCGCACCCAGGCCATCAGCCGGGCCAGACGGGCTCTGGAAGAGTTCGAGATCACCGGCGTGCCCACCACCATTCCGGTGCACAAGGCGGTACTTGACCACCCCGACTTCATCGCCGCCCGCCATCACACCAGTTGGCTGGAGAGCGAGATCGATCTCTCTCGCATCGAACCGGAGGTCGCCGAGTCCCTGCCCGAGGAGGAAGGCGTGGTCCGCCAGGACATGACGGTGGAGATAAGCGGCCGCCGGTTCGTGGTCTCCTACTGGGAGCCGGACGTCGGCCAGGAGGACCGGGCCGCAAAGGTGCGGCGCCGTCCTCCCAAGCCCGCCAAGGGCCCGGCCGCCGCCTCCGACGGGGCGGTCACCGCCCCGATGCAGGGCACCATCGTGAAAGTGAACGTCAAAGTCGGAGACCGGGTGGACGCCGACGACACCATCTGCGTGCTGGAGGCCATGAAGATGGAGAACGCGGTTGCCGCCGGCCGGGACGGCAACGTGGTGGAACTGCGCATCGAACCCGGAGACTCGGTGGCCACCGGAGCGGTGGTGGCGGTCATCCGCTAGGGGTTGGAGGAACAGGTCCCTCTGTCTCCCCGGATTTGGGCGGGGACATGCCTAGATTGAGACAGTGTTTGGACGACCCTTGTCCTGACCCATGTTGAATCCTGAGTGAACAGAGGGTTTCCGACCTCGGGTGGCTACCTGTGAAGAGGAGAACACCTCGCCAACGATGAAAGGACGGAATATCAAAATGCGCAGAACCGGGCTGCATGTGAAGATGGCGGCCATCGTCTCGGTGATCGCCCTGGTGGGGACCGCCTGCGGAGACGACGAGGAGGCTGCGGTGGCGACCACCCAGGCGCCGACGACCACCCAGGCTCCGGTCGACGAGACGCCGAGCGACGGCATGGAGGGCCGGTTGGTGATTGGCACCTTGCTGCCGGTCACCGGTGACCTGGCTTTCCTGGGACCGCCGGAGGTGGCGGGAGCCCGGCTGGCTGTTGAGGACATCAACGCGGCCGGTGGGGTGTTGGGCGCCGATGTGGTGCTGCACGAGGGCGACTCGGGCGACACCAACCAGGACATCGCCAATCCCGAGGTCGACAGGCTACTGGCGCTGGAGGTGGACGCCATCATCGGCGCGGCCAGTTCGGCTGTGTCCAAGCTGGTGATCGACAAGATCACCGGTAGCAACGTGATCCATTTCTCCCCGGCCAACACCTCTCCGGACTTCACGACCTATGACGACAACGGCCTCTACTTCCGTACCGCTCCCTCCGACCTGCTGCAGGGAAAGGTCCTGGCGGACCTGGTGGCTTCGGAGGGCAACGAGATCGCCGGCGTGATCTTTAGGCAGGAGTCCTACGGGCAGGGCCTGGCCGACTCGTTCCGGGAGAACTTCGAGAGCCTGGGCGGAGCGGTTGACCCGTTCATCGCCTACGCTCCCGGCACCGACAACTTCGACGCGGAGGTGGACCAGTTGGCGGGAGTGAATCCCGACGCGATCGTGGTGATCGGCTTCCAGGAGTCAGCCACCATCCTGGTCACCATGCACGAGCGGGGCATCGGTCCCACTTCGGCCTCCAACGTGTACGGAGTCGACGGGAACATCGCCGGCATCGGAGTCGAGCTTTCCGATCCCTCGATCATCACGGGCATGCGCGGCACCGAGCCTTCGGTGAACCTGAGTTCCATCGCAGACTTCACCTCCCGGTTGGACGGCGCCTACGAGGGCGGCCTCCAGGAGATCTACTCCTACGGCGCGGAGACCTACGACGCCATCATCATCGTGGCGTTGGCCGCGCTGGTGGCCCAGTCCGACGACCCGGTGCGGATCGCCGCGGAGATCAACGACGTGACCCGCGGCGGGACCAAGTGCACCAGTTTCGCCGACTGTCGGGACGTGATCGAAGGCGGTGGTGATCCCGACTACGACGGAGCGGGCGGACCGTACGAATTCGTGGACGCCGGCGAACCGGCCGCAGCCAGCTTCCGCATCGCCACCTACAGCGGCGGCGAGAAGCCAGACGCGGCGCTCGACGAATACGTATTCGCAGGCGGGTAGACATCACGCCCGCCTGATCGTCGCAGGGTGGGAGCCGGACGACCGGCTCCCACTTCTTCTTGGCGGAGGTCCCGGGCCGATCAGTCGCCGCGGGCCAGGGTCCCCAGATAGAGCTCGATCACCTTCGGATCCTTCAGCAGGCTCTGCCCGGTGCCGGTGTAGGCATTGCGACCGTGGTCCAGGACGTAACCGCGGTGACAGATCTGGAGGCAGCGCCGGGCGTTCTGCTCGACCATGATCACCGCCACTCCGGAGCGGTTGATCTCCCTGGCTCGGGCGAAGACCTGGTCCTGCAGCACCGGGGAGAGTCCCGCCGAGGGCTCGTCCAGCAACAGCACTTCAGGATCCATCATCAGGGCCCTCCCCATGGCCAGCATCTGGCGCTCACCGCCCGACAGGAGCCCGGCTCGCTGGCCGAGACGCTCCCCCAATCTCGGGAACAACTCGACCACCCTCTTCATGCGCTCGGGGGCCTTGTCCGGCTCCAGGTACACCCCCATCTCCAGGTTCTCCATCACCGTCAGCGCAGAGAAGACATTGTCCAGTTGAGGCACATAGCCCACCCCCCTGGCCACCAACTCATGGGCTCTCAGCCCGGTGATGGACTCCCCCTTGTAGATCACGTCTCCCGAGCGCACCTCCAGCAACCCGAACAGGGCCTTCAACAGAGTTGACTTGCCCGCTCCGTTCGGGCCGATTATCCCGATCATCTCACCCGGATACAGCACAAGGTCGACCTCTCGGAGGATGTCAACCCCGGGTAGGTAACCAGCCACCAGTTGACGCAACTCCACGAGCGGCCGCTCAGATGCCGGAGACCGGCTCATGGGGCTTCCTCCTCGGGGTTCTCGATCCCTTGCCCGGAACCGAGATAGGCGTCGATCACGGCCCGGTTTTTTCCGATGTCCTCCGCCAGGCCCTCGGCGATCACCCTTCCCTCCGCCATTACCACGACCCAGTCGGAGATGTCCCAGACCACGTCCATGTCATGCTCCACGAAGATCACGGTCATGCCCTCGATGGGCAACTCCCTGACGTGCTCCAGAAGCGACTGTGTGAGAGCCGGGTTGACCCCCGCCACCGGCTCGTCGAGCATCACCACCGCCGGCCGGGACATCAGAGCCCGGGCCATCTCCAGGAGTTTGCGCTGGCCGCCCGAGAGGGTGCCCGCATACTCCGACGCCATGTGAGCCAGGGAGAATCTCTCCAGGAGTTCCATGGCCCGTTGCTCGATGGCCCTCTCCTGGGCCCGCCAGAGCGGGGGAACCAGCGAACGGGCGAATCCCTCCCCGACCTGGCCCTTGGCGCCCAGCTTCATGTTCTCCAACACAGAGAGCTTGGTCAGGGCCTTGGTGAGTTGGAAGGTGCGCACCATTCCCTTCCGGGCCCGGACATGCGAGCGCATCCGTTCGATGTCCCGCCCGTCGAAGAGCACCGACCCCGAATCGGGGCGGTCGAAGCCGGTTAGCAGGTTGAAGAGGGTGGTCTTGCCCGCACCGTTGGGACCAATCAGGGCGGTTATGACCCCCCGCTGGATCTCCAGATGATCCACGTCCACCGCGGTGAGGCCCCCGAAGGTCCGGCGCAGGTTCTTGATCACCAGCGCGGGATCGGGTTTTGTCACCCCCGAAGTGTGCTCCGCCATCCACTTTCTGCGGGACTCGTCAAGCACCCATCCCAGATCGGGTTCGAACTCGTCGCGGCGCCGGACCCTTCCCCACTGCCGCGAGAGGACGTTGCTATCTGACATCGAGCATCATCTCCTCTCGCGATCCGAAGATGCCCTGCGGTCGGAAGACCATCAGGAGGGCCAGCCCCACCCCCACCAGCATGAATCTGATCTGGCTCACCTGGCTGGTGTCCATGAGCGCGGTGGGAATCAGCCCCTCGTTCACCATGGCGGTGAGGGTCCCCTGGAAGAAGGTGAGCATCGCCCAGAAGATCATGGCGCCCACCACCGGAGACCAGATGCGCCCCACCCCGCCCAGGATAAGCACCGTCCAGAAGAAGAAGGTGTAGGCCGGCACGAAGGAGTCGGGCTGGATCGTGGCCTTCCCCAGCGCCTGCACCATGCCCGCCAGTCCCCCGATCACCCCGCCCAGGATCAGGGCCTGCAGCTTGTACCAGTAGGCGTTCTTGCCCAGCGCCCGGGCGGCGTCCTCGTCCTCGCGGATGGCCTTGACCACCCGCCCCCACGGACTGCGCATCAACTGCCAGATGACCGCCAGCGCCACCGCGGTCAGCGCCCAGCCCACCACGATGGCAAAGAACTGGTTGCCGCCGAACTGGACGGGGCCGATCCCGTACTCGGAGCCCGCATCGAAGGGATTCAACTCCCGGAAGGGCCCGATGAAGGCGTGGAGCCCCTCGGCCCCGCGGGTGATGCCCCCCAGGGTGGTGGAGCGGGCCAGCAGGCGGACGATCTCCGCCGCGGCGATGGTGACTATCGCCAGGTAATCACCCCGGAGGCGCAGGGTCGGGACCCCGAGAATCAGCGCGAACACGGTTGCGAAGCCCATTCCCACCAGCAAGGCCAGGAAGGGGTTCAGGCTCCAGAGGGTCACCGAGAGACCCATCCCGTAGGCGCCCATCGCCACGAATCCCACCTGTCCGAAGTTGAGCAACCCCGCGTAGCCGAAGTGGACATTGAGCCCCACCGCCGCCAGTGCGTACACCGCCGCCTCCAGGCCCACCGCTGTCTCCACGGTCTGGGTCAGGATGAATCCCCAGTCGATCGCCGCCAGAGTCATGGCTACCCGAACCGCTCCCTCCTGCCGAGAATGCCCTGGGGGCGGACCACCAACACCAGGGCCAACACCACCAGGGCGCCGATGTTCTTCAGTTCAACCGGGATGAACAGGGTGGAGAGCTGGATCCCGACGCCCACCAGCAGGCATCCCAGGAGAGCGCCGTAGGCGGTGCCCAGTCCCCCCAGGACCACGCCGGCGAAGATCAGGAGCAGCATCCGGAAGCCGATCAGCCAACTCAACTGCTCGGCCAGCCCGATGAACACCCCTCCCAGCCCGGCCAGCGCTCCCGCTCCTATCCACACGATCCTGATGACCCGCTGGACGTTGATTCCCGACGACTCGGCCAAGTCCCGGTTGTCCGCCACCGCCCGCATGGCCTTTCCGGTTTGAGTCCGCTGAAGGAAGAACCCCACCCCGATCAGGATCAGCACCGAGAGGACCACGGTGATCAGGTCCTTGGGGGTTATCTCGATGATCCAGATCTGCAGGGCGGTCTGCGCGGAGTAGTCCCTGAAGAATCTGAGGTTCCCCCCGAATATGAAGAGAAAGATGTATCGAGCCAGGATGGAGAGCCCGATGGTCACCACCATCTGCGCGATCAGGCTGACTCCCCGGGTCCTCAGGGGACCGAAGACCCATCGGTCCATGAGATAGCCGGTGGTCCCGCCGACCATCACCGCCAGAATCGCCGCGAAGACGAGGTTGACCCCTTCTCCGAGCGGCGGCCACCACCCGGCCATGAACCCGAAGACCCCCGCCAACCCGAAGTAGTTGAAGAAATACGCCGAGAGCATTCCCCAGGTGACCATCTCGCCGTGGGCGAAGTTGACCAGCCCGGTGGTGCCGAAGACCAGGGAGAGGCCGATGGCGGCCATGCCCAGGAACAGGCCCAGCTTGATCCCTTCGGTGGTGAGTTGCGCCACCCTCCGCACCGAGACCCCGCCGCTCTCCACCATGGGTTCTGCATCCCCGCGGACCAGGGAGAAAATCGCCCTTCCTTCCCGGGACTCCAACACCTCCACCTCCACCGTGGTCCGGTCCGGCTCCCGCAACCGGACTCCTGCCGGAAGCGTGTTGACGTCGATGGTCACCAGGTAAACATCGGGCCCCGGCACCGGCACCGCGAAGACACCCTCGGAGTCGGTGGCGCCCGTTCCGACCTCCGATCCGTCGGTGGCGGCGACCGAGATGGTCACTCCCTCCACCGGCACCCGCTCCCCTTCCTCGTTCTGGTAGCGCAACCTGGTGCCGACCGTCTCCGAGGACTGGCCGATCGCCGGAGCGGCCAACAGGAGCATTACCCCCGCCATCAGGAGAAGTCCGGTCGCGAACCGAAGTCGGGAACCTTCTCCTAACAAAGCCTTATCACATCCACCCTCGGTGGCCCACCAGAGGAGAGACCACGAAGAATCGCTTGCCCTCCCCTACCTTAGAAGGCGGTCCTGCGCCTCCCGGGGATTGGCTAGATGAGGTCCTGCTGGCGAATCCCGTAGGAGGGATGCCGCAGTCTGCACAGCGCCAATTTCTCCAACTGGCGGATCCGCTCCCTGGTCAGTTGGAAGTGGCTGCCGATCTCATCCAGTCCCTTGGGAATCCCGTCCTCCAGGCCGTACCGCAGTTCCATGATCTTTCGCTCCCGATCGGGAAGCTTCTTGATGGAGTTGCGCATGGCGATCGCCACGCTGGTGGCCTCGGCGATCGCCTCGGGATCGTCGGCGTCGCCGTCCTCGATGAAATCGCCCCGCTGCGCTCCGTCCTCTCCAACCGGCTCCTCGAGCGAAACCGTGTCGGACAGCACCAGGGCCTGTTCCACATGGTCTATGCGTATGCCGGTCTCCCGGGAAATCTCCTCGGGATTGGGCAGGCGCCCGAGCTTTCCCTTCAGGATTCCCTGCGCCAGCCGCACCTTGGCCAGGGTGTCGTGAAGGTGGGCGGGGATCCTGACGGTGCGGGACTTGTCGGCTATGGCGCGGGTTATGGCCTGCTTTATCCACCAGGTGGCGTAGGTGGAGAACTTGAATCCCTTGCGCCAGTCGAACTTCTCCACCGCCCGGATCAAACCCAGGTTTCCCTCCTGCACCAGGTCCAGGAAGTCAATGCCCCTCACCCCTTGGTAGCGACGGGCGTTGTGCACCACCAGCCGCAGGTTGGCCTGCACGAACTGGTTCTTCGCCGCCGCCCCCCGCCGCTTCTGCCTCTCCAGGCTCCTCTTGCCGGAAGAGGTCTCGTACTCGCCTTCTTCCAGCTTGGTCTCTGCCTGCCGACCCGCCTCCATCAGCTGCGCCAACTCCACCTCCTGTTGGGCGTCCAACAGGTCGGTCTCACTGATAGCCGACAGGTACTGGGCAACCAGATCGGAGGTGAGCCGACCGCGCTCGTCCGTTATCTGGTCGGTGATGCGCACCCGCCGTTCCGTTCTACCGTCCGTGCCGGACTTCTTCAGGGTTGATCGTGATACCAAAGCCGAGTTTCTCTCGCTTGTCCAGTGCGTGTTTCTAGAAGAAACAGGCGTCTTTCTTTAACTATGCCACCAAAACCCTAAATCGGTAACCCCCTATTTCATAATTTTCGCGGCTCGATGTTCAAAGTGATCATCAATTCCCACACTTGCCGCTCGATTTGATCCCGCGCTCTCCTCATTTCCTCGAGGCCCCTCCCCTCCGGCGACTCCACCCGCCACTGCATGAGACGCTTGCCCTCGATGACCGGTGGGGCCTCTTCGCCAAGGTCCACCACCACCTCGGCCGCTTCGATCATGGCCGCGCTCAGCCGGGCGGGCTGGGCCTCGGCGATGTCTATTCCCCGTTCGGCCAGGACCGCCACCGTCTTCGGGTCCACCCGCGAAGCCGGGGAGGACCCTCCATTGAACACTCTCACCGGGCCGGCCGCCATCGTCCGCAGCAAGGCGGCGGCCATCTGGGAGCAGTCGGAGTCGTTGGCCGCCATGAACAGCACAGCCGGAGCCCGATAGGCCTCCGCGGGGCGTGATCGCTCCTGCTCCTCGTTCAGGAACTGTTCGAACCGGCGGCGAGCGCGAAGCATCGCCACCCTTACCGAGCCCTCGCGCTTGAACACCCTGCCGCCGATCTCCGCATGGGAGAGACCTTCCACCTCGCGCAACCACAGCAGTTCGCGGTCCCGTGGAGCGAGACGCGCGAATGCGAGCCGCACCCTTCGGAAGTCCTCTTGATCCAGGGCGTGCTCTTCGGGAAGCACCCGGCTGGTCTCCAGGTCGGGAGCCGGGAGGGGCCGGTGGCGCCGTCGCAGGTGATCGTGGAACTTGGAGCGGGCGACTCTCCAGAACCAGGCCTCGAAAGCCTGGGGAGCGCGCAGGCGGCCGATGGAACGGACCAGGGATTCACATACGTCGCTTGCCACGTCCTCGGCGTCGGCCAGAGCCAGACCCTGGCCGCGGAAGAACGCCACCAGCCGGGGCAGTCCCTTGGTCAGGATGGAGGCAAGGGCGGCCTGGTCGCCATCGCGCGCGGCAGTCGCTTCGGACAGCGAGGGAGGCCATTGGGAGGAGTCCGCCGACACCATTTCAACCCACGGTATAGCTTTGGGTCTTCAGGATCGGGTAATTTGGAAGAGGCGACGTCTGTTCAGGTACCGATGTCGTTCCCGCCCGCTAACCGGGATCTTCGTCATCACCGCCGCTGGGGACAAGGATCGTCGGTTCGTCCTGGGAATGGTATTCGAGGATCGGCGCCACGGCCTTCTCCACTTCCTCAACCGCTTCGGTGATCGCCCCCGGATCGGAATCGGAGACATTCAGCACACCCAGCAACTCCTCCACCTCGATCCTCAGCATCCGGCCCAACTCTCCAATGACCGCCGGATCCGCCGTCACATTCAGGGGAGAGTCGACCGCGGCCACCTGTTCCGCGGGGTGGGACTCAGGTGTCACGTACACCGGGCCGTCCGAGGGCTCCTCTGGCCCCGATGGCTGGGGACCGTAGGCGTAGATGTCCTCTTCAGGTGGGGGAGTCCCCGAGACCGGGGCGGAGGTGGTGGGCGTCTGCTGCCCTTCAGGGGGCGGATCAGGTGGAGCCAGGGCCTCGATGATGGCTTCCGACGGAACAACATCGGCGCTGGCAATCGACTCGGCGATATATGAGAGCGCCGCTACCACCATCTCGGCGGCCTCCAGTTCCCTCTGCTGGTCGATCAGGTCGAGGGCCTCCATCAGCCCTTCCCTGGTGAGCGTCGGGACGTTCACCCCGTCGCCGCCTGCCGAGCCGGACGCCACCGGGGTAGACTCCGAATCCAACGGAGCCACGGAATCCGGACCGCCGGTCAGCACGACCACTCCCACCACGACCAGGGACGCGGCCAGGGCCACGCTCGTCGCCAGAACTCCTATCCGCTGGTGCCTCCGGGAGCGGTCCCCCGCCCGGGCCATCGCCCGTGAAACCAACTGCTCGGCACGGGCGGAACCCATCTCGTCCCGATAGGATTCGGCTATAGCTCTGAGAACTACTCCGGATAAGTCCGGTTTGTCCATGTTCCTTCCAACCCGCTCTACGTTGCAAGACGCAGGGCGCCCCTCCGCGTTACGGGATCGGTGATGTGAGCCTCGTCTCTCCCGTCAGGTAACCTAACAACCCGTGAGAGCAGTTGTCTGCCAGGATTGGAAGGGACCGGCCGGATTGGCGGCCACCGATGTCCCCGAACCGACACCCGGATCCGGGCAGGTCAAAGTCGCCATGGGAGCTTCAGGAGTCAACTTCGCCGACATCCTGATGGTGTCGGGCATGTACCAGGTAAAGCCGGACCTGCCTTTCATCCCCGGTTTCGAGGGGGCAGGAACGGTGACCGAGGTCGGCCCCGGCGTCGATGGGGTGAGCGTGGGAGACCGGGTGGTGCTGTTTGCAGGGTTAGGGTGTTTTGCCGAGCAGGTGGCGGCCGACGCCTCGGTCACCGCGCCGGCGCCCGACAATTTGACCGATGCCGAGGCGGCGACCTTCATGACCGCCTACGGGACTTCCTACCATGCCCTGGTCGACCGGGCCGCGGTCTCCGAGGGAGAGACGGTGGTGGTGGTGGGCGCGGCCGGAGGAGTGGGTATCGCGGCGGTCGAGATCGCCAAGCTGCTGGGATGCCGGGTGGCGGCGGCGGTGTCCTCGGAGAGGAAAGCGGAGTTCGTCCTCGAACGCGGGGCGGATGTCGCCATCCGCTACGACCGCGAAGACCTCCGGGCGGCCATCCGCGACTTCACCGACGGCGAGGGCGCCGATGTGGTCTACGATCCGGTCGGCGGTTCGGTCACCGAGACATGCTTCCGTTCCCTGCGCTGGAACGGACGCCTGCTGGTGGTGGGCTTCGCGGCAGGCAAGATCCCCCGCCTGCCGCTCAACCTGGCCCTCCTGAAGTCGGCATCGGCGGTGGGCGTGTTCTGGGGAGACTTCGTGGTGCGTTATCCCAAGGAGAACCGCGCCAACCTCGTCAAACTCAAGGAGTGGTGCGAACAGGGCCTGCTCCGCCCCCACGTGGACCGGGTCTTCTCTTTCGACCAGGCCGCCTCGGCCATGGATTACGTAGCCGAACGCCAGGTGATGGGAAGGGTCTGCCTGGTTCCCTAACCAACCAGGCAGGCAGCCTTTCCTGCCCGGGAATTGATAGTGAAAACGTCAAGAGTCGCGGCTGCCAGCAACTCGGCGCGGAGGTCGGATAGATTCGGGGCGGTTCGGGTGCTCTTTTCCGAATAGTTCGTTGCTTGCTCATGTAATTCCTGCTTGGAAGGCTCGCGGCGACCGGGGTTGCGAACGCCTGTCATCTCGGATTGGTGTTACCCCAGGTCAGACCCCAGACGAACGTCTCGTGGGCTGGATGTCCCGTACCTAACTTCGCGAGTGGGGGCGTTGGGTTGGCGCCTCGCTTAGAGGGCTGCTCGGACAGACGACCGTATATTTGACCAGTCGACGCGGGTTGTGAGACGGTCCAGGGTTGATATTCCCAGGCTTTTCTGTTCACCGAGTTCGTTGTTGAGGTTCCGTGTGGAGACTACCCAGAAGACCCAGCCGTCCGGATCCTGAACGTTCTCATTGGTGGCCGGCCTGGCTTTGTGGAGGCAGAACACATAGACGTCGGCAGGCCGGCGGGGTGGGTTGAGAGGTATCCATGTGTCGATCTCTGCGTCCCACATCCATTTGCGGGGGGCGATGTCGAACCTCGGGGTTGATCGTCTGTGGGGGTTGTAAGACTGGCTGAGACCGGAGGCTTTGACCTCGATATTCAGACCACCGTACGACAGATCGAACCCTTCCCACTCAACCCTGGCATCGCCGTCTTTGATGATGCCAAGTGCCTTACCGACCAGCCACTCGGCGAACAGTCCTCTATTGATGTTTCCTGTGAGGTTGCCCACCGCCCAATAGTGGAACTCACTCATCCTGGCTCCTCTGCGTCATCGGTGGGAGTGCCCATTTCGGCCATCACCTGGTCCAGATACGGTTGTACTACTTCTCTCAACTTGAAGAGCGACACATGGAGATCTCAGGGTTGGGTTATCTCGATTTCACTGTCTGAGTTGAACACAGCGATCTCACCGTACTCGTTGTCCACACAACTCAGCGCCCGTGCTACACCTTCCGAGACGATGTAGGTGTCTAGGTTCTCTGTGTGGTATCCACCGCCGCCATACACCTCGTCCCCGTCGTGCACAGGTGTCCCGTCGGGTAGCTTGATCGCCGACTCGGCAGGATTCCATAAAGTCCCATGTGGCCACACAACCGGATAGCGACTCTCGATTTGGGGATCGTACAGATAGATACAGTCCCCCTCGATAATCACGATCCCGAACACCTCGGCGTCTAAGCCGCCATCGGTGACGTTACCCTCGATTACAGGGCCGTCAACACTCCCGCTGCAAGCCGAAACCAGTAACACACCAGCAAAGCACACTAAGAGGAAATCTCTTAGAGATGGGTCCCGCCCGGGCGGTCCGGCTCGCCTACCCCTCGAAGTCGAGGGGGTCTCCCTCGCTGAGTCTCAGCGCCTCCTCTGCGGCCTCGGCGCGGTCGCCGGCTGTGATCCGGGCCCGGTCGGTGAGGAGGGTCACACGGTTCTCCACCACCTGCATGAACCCTCCGTGGACGGCGATGGTGGTCCGCTGGTCGCCGTCGTGGTCGATCAGCACCGGGCCGGCCGACAGGGCGGCCATCAGCGGCTCGTGCCCGGCCAGGATCCCGATCTCGCCCTCGGTGGTGCGGGCCACCAGGAATTCGGCGTCGCCCGACCACAGGGTCCCTTCCGGCGAGACCACGTCGACATTGAAGGGACGGGCCACGGCTAGACGGAAAGCTCCTTGGCCTTGGCCTCCGCCTCCTCGAGGTTCCCGACCATGTAGAAGGCCTGCTCGGGAAGGTGGTCCACCTCGCCGGAGATGATCCGGTCGAAGTCGGAGACCGTCTCGGTCAGATCGACCCACGTGCCGGGAATCCCGGTGAACTGCTCGGCCACGAAGAACGGCTGGGACAGGAAACGCTCGATGCGCCGCGCCCGGGAGACCACCAGCTTGTCCTCCTCGGCCAACTCGTCGATTCCCAGGATGGCGATGATGTCCTGGAGGTCCTTGTAGCGCTGCAGGATCTGCTGTGTCTGGGTGGCCACCCGGTAGTGCTCCTCTCCCACGTACTGGGCGTCGAGCACCCGGCTGGTGGAGTCGAGCGGGTCGATGGCGGGGTAGATCCCCAACTCGACCAGCTTCCGGGAGAGCACCGTGGTGGCGTCCAGGTGCGCGAAGGCGGTGTGCGGCGCCGGGTCGGTCAGGTCGTCGGCGGGCACGTAGATGGCCTGCAGCGAGGTGATCGACTTGCCCTGCAGCGAGGTGATCCTCTCCTGTAAGAGACCCATCTCGTCGGAGAGCGTCGGCTGGTATCCCACCGCCGAGGGCATCCGGCCCAGGAGGGTGGAGACCTCCGACCCCGCCTGGGAGAAGCGGAAGATGTTGTCGATGAACAACAGCACGTCCTGGCGCATCTCGTCGCGGAAGTACTCTGCGATCGACAGCGCGGCCAGGGCCACCCGCAGGCGCACTCCGGGAGGCTCGTCCATCTGCCCGAAGACCAGGGTGGCGTTGTTGATCACTCCCGACTCGGTCATCTCCAGGAACAGGTCGTTCCCCTCACGGGTCCGCTCCCCCACCCCGGCGAACACCGACACACCACCGTGCTGGGTGGCCACCCGGTTGATCATCTCCTGGATGATCACCGTCTTCCCGGTCCCCGCACCGCCGAACATCCCGACCTTCCCGCCCTGGATGTAGGGCTCCAGCAGGTCGATGACCTTGATGCCGGTCTCGAAGATGGTGTTCTGCGGCTCCACCTCCTCGAAGGGAGGCGGGGGACGGTGAATCGGCCAGTACTCGTCCAGATCCAGGGAGTCGCTCGGCACGTCCAGCGGGTCCCCCCAGACGTTGAAGATGTGTCCCAGGGTCTTCGGACCCACCGGGACCGTGATCGGCCCACCGGTGTTGCGGACCTCGGTTCCCCTCACCAGGCCGTCGGTGGAGCGCATGGCGATCGCCCGCACCTTGGCGTCCCCCAGGTGCTGGGCGGTCTCGCACACCACCGTCTGGCGGTCTCCGTCGACCTCGAAGTCGATCTCCAGTGCATGCAGGATCTCAGGCAACTCCCCGGGGGGGAACTCCGCGTCCACCACCGGGCCGGTAACCCGTACCACCCTTCCCGCGCTTATTGCATCTGCCACGTTGTCCGCTCCTTTCAGCGTTCGGAGGCCATGAGCGCCTCGGCGCCACCCACGATCTCTGATATCTCGGTGGTGATCTCGGCCTGTCGGGCCTGATTGGCCACCCTGGTCAACACTTTGGTAAGTTCGGCGGCGTTGTCGGTGGCCGCCTTCATCGCCCGCTGCCGGGAGGCGTGCTCGGAGGCCGAACTCTCCAGGAGGAACCCGAAGATGGCCGCCTCCACGTAGCGGGGGAGGATTCTGCTGAGGATCTCCTCGGCGGAGGGCTCATAGCTGTAGGACACCGAGCGCCCCTCCCGGCTGTCGGCGTCGGTGGGAGGCTGCACGGGCAGCAACTCCACCCGGGTGGGTATCTGGTAGAGCACCGACCGGTAGTCGGTGTAGAACACCTCCACCGCATCCACCTCTCCTGAGACGTAGGACTCGATGACGAGATTGGCCACCGCCCGGGCGTGTCCGTAGTTGGGCCGGTCGGTCATACCCAGAAAGGTCTGGTCGATCCGGTAACCCCGGAACCGGAGGTAACTCTGCGCCTTCTTCCCTATCACGAACAGCCTTGTGTCCCGACCCTCGAGGGTGTGGTGGCCGATCGCCCTCTCGGCCATGCGGATCAGATTCGAGTTGTAGGCGCCGGCCAGGCCCCGGTCGGAACTGACGACCACGATCCCCACCGTGGAGACGTCCCGGACCTCGGAGAGAAGGTGGCCCGATCCCCCGGCGTCCCGGCCCACGTTGCTGATGACCTCGATCAGGCTGGACACGTAGGGTCGGGACTGCAACACCCTCTGCTGGGCCTTGACTATCCGGGAAGCGGCGATCAACTCCATCGCCCGGGTGATCTTCCGGGTGGCGGAGACACTGGCGATCCGCCGCCGGATGATGCGCAGTTCCGCGGAAGCCACAGCCGGTCTCTCAGTCTCCCGAGCGGAATCTCTCGGCGAATTCCTTCAGGGCCGAGTTGAGAGTCTCGATGTCGGGAAGCGATCCCGTCTCGGCGATGGAACGCAGGAGGTGTCCCTGGCGGCGCCTCATGTGCTCGGTCAGTTCTTGCTCGAACCGGGAGATCTCCGAAACCGGCGTGTCGTCCATATAGCCGTTGGTCACCGCATACAAAGAGACCACCTGTTCCTCCACCGCGAACGGGCGGAACTGGGGCTGTTTGAGCACCTCGACCACCCGGGCGCCCCGCTCCAACTGGGCCTGGGAGGCCGAGTCGAGCTCCGATCCGAACTGGGCGAAGGCCTCCAGTTCCCGGTACTGGGCCAGGTTGATCCGGATGGGACCCGCCACCCGCTTCATGGCGCTCAACTGGGCCGCACCCCCCACCCGGGAGACAGAGATGCCGGCGTTGATGGCCGGACGGACCCCCGAATAGAAGAGGTCGGTCTCCAAATAGATCTGGCCGTCGGTGATGGAGATCACGTTGGTGGGGATGAAGGCCGAGACGTCGCCGGCCTTGGTCTCCACGATGGGGAGTCCGGTCATGGATCCCCCGCCCAACTCGTCGGACAGCTTGGCGCAACGCTCCAGGAGCCGGCTGTGCAGGTAGAACACGTCGCCCGGGTAGGCTTCCCGGCCGGGAGGACGGCGCAGCAGTAGGGCGATCTCCCGGTAGGCGACCGCCTGCTTGGAGAGGTCGTCGAAGATCACCAGGGAGTGCTCGCCGTTGTACATCCAGTACTGGCCGATGGCCGACCCCGCGTAGGGCGCGTACATCTGGAGAGCCGGCGGCGCGGCTGCAGAGGCGTTCACCACCACCGTGTAGTCCATGGCGCCGTGCTCGGTGAGGGAGGCCACCACCTCGGCCACGGTGGAGGCCTTCTGCCCTATCGCCACGTACACGCACTTGACGCCTTCGGCCTTCTGATTGATGATGGTGTCCACCACCAGGGCCGTCTTTCCGGTCTGGCGGTCGCCGATGATCAGTTCCCGCTGCCCGCGTCCCACCGGCGTCATGGCGTCGATGGCCTTGATCCCGGTCTGCAGCGGCTCGTGCACGGGCCGCCGCTGCACCACGGTGGGTGCCTGGACCTCCAGGCGCCGGCGGGCGGTGGTGTTGATCGGCCCCTTGCCGTCGATGGGGTTGCCCAGCGGATCGATCACCCGACCCAGCAGGTCGTCTCCCACCCCGATCTCCAGCACCCGGCTGGTCTGGCGGACCGGGTCGCCCTCCTCCACATGGTTGGAGTCTCCCATCATCACCGTTCCGATGGAGTCCTCGTCCAGGTCCAGCACCACTCCCAGCAACCCTCCCTCGAATTCCAACAGTTCCGAGGACATGGCCTGGGGAAGGCCCTTCACCCTGGCCACTCCGTCGGCTATGGAGGAGACATAACCCACCGTCTCCCGGGAGATGGAAGGACTCCAGTCCTCCAGGCTCTTTCGGAGCGCCTCGGTTATGTCGTGGGCGGTGATAGTCATCTCTGCCATTGACTACTCCTTAGGTATTCAAACTTCGGCCAGCAATGCGCGTACCTGGTTCATCCGGGACCGGACCGTCCCGTCCACCACCAAGTCTCCCACCCGGGCCATGAGTCCTCCCAGCACTTCGGGGTCGACCACCACCCGGACCTCGACCGGATGCCCCACCACACCCGAGAGCACTCCCTCCAGGCGCTCGACGGTCTCGGCGCCGAGGGGAACGGCCGAGCGCACTTCGGCGATCTGTCGTCCCCGGGATGCGGCCGCCTTCTCCGCCAGGCGGTCGGCGATCGCCACCAGGTCGGCCAGCCTCCCCATGCGGATCAGAAGGCCCACCGCTTCCCGGGTCACCGGCGATGCCCGATCGGCCAGGAGTTCGGAGGTCAGCGTTTCCAGGCGGTCGGAGGGAACCCGGGGATCGGAGAGGGCGTCGGTCAACTCCGGGGAGCCTTCCACCGCCCGCGCCAGGGCGTAGAGATCGCTCTCCACGCGCTCAAGCTGTCCCTCGGCGACAGCCAACCCGAACAGGGCGTCCGCGTAACCCTCCGTAACGTCGCTCATTCGGCCGTTTCTTCCTCCAGTTCTCGGATGTAGCGTTCCACCAGTTCCTGGTGCCCGGAGGCATCGATCTGGGTTCCCACTACCTTCTCGGCGATATCCAGGGAGAGGGAGGTTATCTCCTGGCGCGCCTCTTCCAGGACCCGGGTGCGCTCCGACTCCGCCTCGGCGCGGGCCCGCTCGGTTATCTGTACGGCTTCGGCCTCGGCGCGCTCGATGATCTCCTGGCGCAGACTCTCGGCGTCCGACCGGGCGGATTCCATCATCCGGTCCGCCCTCTCGACGCCCTCGTCCAGCCGACGCTGGTAGTCATCACGCAAACGCTCCGCCGCCCCCTTGGCCTCCTCGGCTTCCTCGAGCTGGGAGACCACCGCCTTCTGGCGGTCCCCCAGGGCGCGGTCCAGCGCCGGCATGGCGAGTTTCCACACCAGGAAGACGATGACGACAAAGCTCACCGCACCCCATATCAATTCGGATACGTCGGGGAGAATCAGGAACAGGCCTGACTTCTCCTCCTCGGCAGCCAGAATCAGGACGTCCGGCGACATTCTCAAGCGGCGCCGAACAGGATGAAGAAGAGCAACAGCCCGAAGAGGGCCAGCGCCTCGGTGAACGCGATCCCCAGGAACATGGTGGTTCTCACCTGCCCGGCCATCTCCGGCTGACGGACCATTGCCTGGACGGCATTGCCCACCACTATTCCAATTCCCACACCCGGCCCGATGGCGGCCAGGCCGTAGGCAAGTCCCGCACCTATCAGTGCAGCAGCATCAGCTTGCAAAGTTTCCTCTCCTTTTCTCGGAGCTCGGGTCAATGCTCCACATTGATGGAGCTTTCTATGTAGACAGCAGTCAACAAAGTAAAAATGTAGGCCTGCAGCACCGCCACGAATATCTCGAAGGCGGTGATCACGATCGCGAACGCCAGGGGTATGGCGAATGCCACAATCTTGGGCTCAAACACGAAGTAGGAGGCGGTGGTCAGGAAGAACACGGCGAGCATGATGTGCCCGGCGATCATGTTGGCAAAGAGCCGGACGGCCAGGCTGATGGGGCGGATCAGAAAGGTGGAGAGCAAATGGACGGGAATCACCAGCACCAGAAGCAGTTTGGGCACTCCCGAGGGAATCAGGGAGTGTTTTATGTAGCTCAGTCCGTGCTTCTTGAGCCCCACGAACACGAACGTGATCCACACCAGTACGGCCAGGAAGGCGGGAATCGCCATCCGGGAGGTCACCGGAAAGTGGATCAGGGGGGTTATCTCGAACAGGTTGAGGAACAGCAGCCAGAAGAACATGGGGATCAACAGCCACTCGTACTTAGTCGACCCGGGCCCGATGGTGTCGCGGGCGATGCCGTTGCGGACGAAAGTGACCAGGGTCTCCACCACCACGCCCATCTTGGAGGGGACAGCCCGGGGCTTTCTGAACGGAATGTAGAGAAAGAGGAAGGTGGCCAGGGTAGCCAGGAACATCAACAGCACCACCCGATTGATCCCGAAGGGCAGGACCGCCGGCCAATCGAAGAGGTGGTTGACGTCGCTCGGCACCTCCACGATCTGGGCCAGGATGGGGGCGGTCATCCGGTGGCCACCTGTCTACGCGCCTCGGAAGTCAGGGCGACCAGCCAGGCCGTGCCCACCCCGAGGAAGATCCCGTACAGGTGGGCGTCCCAGATGCCCACCGCCGCCCAGACCAGGAGGGTGATGATTGCCAGGCGCACCACGAAACCCCCGAAGGCAACCGCCCCCAGGGTGAGATAGGAACGGCGGGCCGCCCGCGACAGTGCCCAGCCGGTGACCGCGAAGGAACCGGCGGCGGCCAGCGCTCCCATCACCGCCCAGAACCCTGCCAGGGGAGTCCACAGCGCCCAGGAAACCACTCCGGTAAGGGGAGCCAACCAAACAGCCCGCCGCGCCAAGCGGCGGCCCATCAAGGCTTCTATGTCCAAACCCGCTCCTCCGGTGTCGATGAACTACCCAAAGGTTATCCCGTCGCGCCGTATCCCCGAAAACCGGCGGGGTAGGGAGTGAAGGAGGCGGCCAACTCCGCCACCCTGGCGGCGACACCGGCCCGGACCGATTCGTCGCCGCGTCCCCGGAGCGCCTCCACGATCAGGGAGCCCACCTCCCTGGCCTGCGGTTCGGTCATGCCCTGCGAGGTCATGGCGGGAGTCCCGATCCGGAGTCCGGACGCCCGCCAGGGAGGCCGGGGATCGAAGGGGATGGTGTTGAAATTGAGGGTGATTCCCAGCTCATCCAGCAGCCGGGCCGCGGCCCGGCCGGTCAGGTCTTCGGAGACCGAGCGCAGGTCGATGAGGAACAGGTGATTGTCGGTGCCGCCCGAGACCACCCGGGCGCCGGACTCCTGCACCGCATCGGCCATCGCCGAGGCATTGGCCACCACCTGGGCCGCGTACGAGCGGAACTCGGGCGTCGAGGCCTCCAGGAAGCAGACCGCCTTGGCCGCCACCTGGTTGATGATCGGCCCGCCCTGGGCGTTGGGGAACACCGCCTTGTTGATCGCGGCGGCGTATTCCTCCCTGGCCAGCGCCAGGCCGCCGCGGGGCCCTCTCAGGGCCTTGTGGGTGGTGCCGGTGACGATGTCGGCGTAGGGGACCGGGTTGGGGAAGGCCTTCCCGGCCACCAGGCCGATGAAGTGCGCGGCGTCCACCATGAAAACCGCCTCCACCTCATCGGCGATCTCCCGGAATCCCTCGTAGTCGAGGCGTCTGGAATAGGCCGAGTAGCCCGCCAGCAGAATCTTGGGACGGTGCTCGAGCGCCAGCGCTCTCACCTGGTCCATGTCGACCAGTTCGGTGTCGGGATCGACGCCGTACGCCGCGAAGTCGTAGTACAGGCCCGAGAAGTTGACCGGCGACCCGTGGGTGAGGTGTCCCCCCTGGTCGAGCCGCATACCCAGCACGGTGTCGCCCGGGCTCAGCAGCGAGAAGTAGACACTCATGTTGGCCTGGGCCCCCGAATGGGGCTGAACGTTGGCGCTGGCCGCCCCGAACAGCGACTTGGCCCGCTCTATGGCCAGGGTCTCGATCTCGTCGACCACCGCGCAGCCTTCGTAGTAGCGGCGGCCCGGATAGCCCTCTGCGTACTTGTTGGTGAAGATGGAGCCTGATGCGGCCATCACCGCCGGCGACGCGAAGTTCTCCGAGGCGATCAGGTGAATGTGGCTGTTCTGTCTCTCCACGTCACGGCGGATCAAACCGGCGGTGGCGGGATCCACCTCGGAGAGGGGACGCATATCAATCATGTGGGGTCCTTCCGGCGAGGGTGCCCACCCCTGTTCGGGCGCTTCTGACCCGCAAAAGTCTACTCCGCCGGCGTGGTGTCAACTCCCGCCCGGGCCCTGCTCCTCCCCCCGGAGAAAGTCACCGGAGAACCCGTAGGGCAGGAGTTCGGAGAGCCCATGGGTCCGATAGGGGCCGTCGCCGGTGGCCACCAGCACCGTCTCCACCCCGAACTCGTTCATCACCTGTCGACACCGCCCGCACGGGTAGGCGTTGGCGATGGAGTCGGCGTCGATGCAGGCCACGGCCACGGTGCGTATCCGCCTGGTCCCCGCCGCCGCCGCGGTGTTGACCGCGGTCGCCTCCGCGCAGTTGGAGACCGGGTATGCGGCGTTCTCCACGTTGGCGCCGGAGAAGACCGCCCCGTCGCCGGTCAGGAGCGCCGCTCCCACCCGGAACCCCGAGTACGGGGAGTAGGAGTTGCGGGCCGCCCGGCGCGCCCTCTCCACCAGAGCGTCGTGGTCGTTCATCGGGGTCCGTCCTCCAGCAACCCCCGCACGAATGTCCCGGCGTCGAATGCCGCCAGATCCGACAGTCCTTCTCCGGTCCCCACCAGCTTGACCGGCGTCCCCAGTAGCCGCTCGACGGCCACCGCCACCCCGCCGCGGGCGGTCCCGTCCAGCTTGGTGAGCACCACCCCGGTCACCCCCACCCGCTCGCAGAACTCCCGGGCCTGGGCCACCCCGTTCTGGCCGGTGGAGGCGTCAAGCACCAGGAGCACCTCATCCACCCTTCCGGCAACCTTGGTGAGCACCCGTTTCATCTTCTCCAGTTGGCTCATCAGGTGGGTCTTGGCGTGCAACCGGCCGGCGGTGTCTATGACCACCACCTCATGGCCCCGGCTCTTCGCCGCCGTCCAGGCGTCGCGGGCGACCGCGGCCGGATCGGCGCCATCCTCTCCCCCCACGATCTCCACCCCCATCCGCTCCGCCCAGGTCGCCAACTGGCTCTGCGCGGCCGGGCGATGGGTGTCCGCCGCGCCCAGCAGGCAGTCCCTTCCCTCCGACGCCAGCCGGTGGGCGAGCTTTGCGGAGGTGGTGGTCTTGCCCGCCCCGTTCACCCCCACCACCATCACAACCCGCGGGGACCCGTTGCCGGACCATGCCAGGCTCCGGTCGGCGTCTCCCAACAACCCGATCATCTCCTCGGCCAGAAGCTCCCGGGCGCCTGCGCGGTCGGCAGGCTGTCGGCTCCGGACCGCCGAGACCAGTTCCGCCGAGATCTCCACTCCCAAATCCGACGCCACCAGGGCCTCCTCCAACCCGGACCAGAAGGCGGCGTTGAGCCGCTCGTCCCCCCCGGCTGATCTCAGAGCCGCCATCAGGGCGCGCCGGGTCTTCGCCAGAGCGGAGACGGTCGGATCCACGACAGCTCTCTGTTCGGGGACCGAAGAGCGACGCCTTCTCCACCAGCGCATCAGCCATGCCACTCTCGGCCATTTTAATGCTCATCACTTCCCCGACACCCGCGGAAGGCCGCCCATTCCCCCACCCCGACCCTTCCCAACCCCGGATGTCGTTCGTGCGCAACCCACCCCAAAATGAGCCATTGGACAGGATGAACCTGTATCGGACGGTGTTTCAGCCATCCCGGTGGCTTCTACAGCAACCCTGACAGTGTGTTGCCTGACTTTATCGCCGCCCTCGGCTCCCTCCTTTGGCTGTGCCGGTGCGGATGGCGCCAATACTTGGTACCCTTTTCACAAGGCCGCCTCTAACCTGGTGACAGGCAAGCCTTCACAAGGCCACCTTTAACCTGGTGACAGCCAAGACGTCACAACAGCTATTCTCCCAGGTCAGTAAGGCGCTTCGCCACATCAACACCCCCGCAACCCCACCAAACACATCGGTGAAACAGGCCAAAGAAGGTTTCCGGACCAGAGGAGAAACGTGACGAGCAGCACCATCGTGCAGCACTTCGAAAGCATGCCTCTGTCGCGCTTGAAGCTGTCGTCGCACGTCGTAGTCGGAAGCGGCAGGAGAGTTCGCAACGTGGTGGCCGCCATGGCCGCCCAGCGCACGGGGTGCGCGGTGATCACCGACGGAGGCAGGCTCGCCGGTATCTTTACCGAGCGGGACGTCACCAACCATGTGGTACGGTCCCCCGATGTGTGGGACGCTCCGGTGGATCACTTCATGACGGCGGACCCGATGGTGATCGACCACGGCGCCTCGGCCATCGACGCGTTGCGCCTTATGAACGCCCGTCGGTTCCGCAACCTCCCGGTTACCAGCGAAGACGGCGACCTCCTCGGCTTCGTCAACCACTACGACCTCATCCGGATGGCGGCGGGGTTCCTGGAGTCCCAGAGGGACCTCGGCCCCGACCTGTCACCGGAGCACAATCTGCACTTTGTAGACCTCACCGGCCTGTCCGCCCACGAACCGCTGCTGGTCACTCCCGAGGACTCCCTGTCCGTTGCCATCGAGGCAATGGTGTCAGCCCAAACCGGGCTGGTGTCGGTCGTCAACCACCGGGGTGCGGTGATCGGCGAGTTGACCGAGCACGACATATTCTGGAAGGTCGCCTGTCGGGTGGAGGATCTGGCCGACCGGCCGGTACGGGACTGGATGACCGAGGAGATCGCCGCCGCAGCCCCCGATACGCCGATCAGCGAGGCCCTCAGCATCATGGCGAAGCTGGGTCATCGCTACCTGGTGCTCATCAACGAGACGCGGCGCGCCCTCGGTGTGGTGACCTTCAGGGAGATCGCCGACTACATCGAGGTTGTTTGCGGCGCCTGACCGGGGGGCCGTGTCCACTCCTGCTTTTGTGTACTCCTCACCGGAGCGCCGGCCCGGCGCCAGGATCACATTCGGTACTTTCGGATCACCAGTACCCGGACGTCCATTCCTAGGGTTCCCCCGCATCGTGGAGATTCGGTCGGGTTGTCGGAAGGGCTTTTGGTAGTTGACGAGGCTGGTCAGGTTCTTAGGACAGCGTCGCTGGATCATCGAAAGCATGAATCGAGTGACCGATCGATAGCAGCCCCGCGGCCTGCTCGGGGAATGCGTCAAGAGCGCTCAAAGGGGTCGGCTACCCGCCTCGCTGTCCACCGAGCGAACTCAGATACGGCTCTCTCGGCAAGCCTCGATAAGTCAGGCGGACTTGGCGGGAGTCTGCAAGCCCGGCAAACCGGTGCCTGCCTGGTCCATGCGCATGGAGACCACCCGGGTGGCGCCCCCGGGCGGCATGGTCACGCCGTAGAGGAGATCGGCGGACTCGGCGGTCTGGGGCTGATGGGTTATGACCAGGATCTGGGCCTCCGAACTGAGTTCCCGGACCATGCCCAGCACCCGGTGCAGGTTGGCCGAGTCCAGGGTGGCGTCCACTTCATCCAGCAGGTAGAAGGGGGACGGACGCGTCTTCATCATGGCGAACAGGAAGGCCAGGGCCCCCAGGGCCCGCTCTCCTCCCGACAGCAGGCTGAGCCGAGACACCCGTTTTCCCGAGGGCTGAGCTCGGATCTCCACTCCCGAACCGAGCGGGTCGGCCGAATCCACCAGGCGAAGCCGGCCCCGCCCGCCGGGAAAGACCTGCCCGAAGGATCTTTCGAAGGCAGAGGCCGTCTCCCGGAAGGTGGCCAAGTAGCGATCGGTCGCCTCCCTCTCCAACTCCGAGATGACCCTGCCCAGTCGTTCCCGGGACTCGACGATGTCGTCGTACTGGCCGGACAACTCCGTGACCTCCGACTCCAGTTCCGAGAGGTCCAGGGCGGCGTAGTGGTTTATCGGCCCGGCCCGTTCCATCTCGGCAACCAGGGACTGCAGGGTCGCCTCGGGGTCCTCCACGTCGGGGACCGGCGCGGAGAGCGCCTCCGTGGGATCGGCGTCCACCATCCGGAGGCTCTCGGTCACCGACAGGCGGCGGGACTCCAACCGGGAGACCTCGGCGATCAGCCACTCCAACTCCACGGTGGCGCGGCGCTCGGTTTCGTCGGCTCGCCCGATCGCCTCCCGGATCCGTCCCGCCTCCTCCGCCAACTCCCGCGACCTCTGATTCGACGCCCGGTCGGCCGCGACCAGCGCCTCCCGCCGGTCGGACATCAGCCGGAGCGCCTCCCCGGCCAACTCCGCCACTTCCCCCGAGTAGTCGGGGGAGGACTCCTCGGGCAGGTAGGAGACCTTCGTCAACTCCATCACGACCTTCTCGTAACGGGCCTGTCCCAGCCGTCGTTCCTCCCTGAGACGGGTGAGTTCGGCGATTCGGGACCGGTGCTCCTCTTCGGCAGCCGCGCGGTCCCGGGAGGCCCGCTCCAGTCGCTCGGCCAGTCGCTCCGCCTCCTCGGCGGCATCCAACCGTCCGACCCGCAACCGGGCGATCCGCCCTTCCAACTCCCCCAGGCGGGTCCGTCGCGCAGCTTCTCCCTCCCTGAGGGAGTGCCGTCGCTCGCGCAGTCGGCGCTCCTCTCCCTGCAGTTCCGCCCGGCGCGACACCAGCCGATCCAGGTTCTGCCGGCACGCCAGCGACTCAGCGCGGCGTTCGCTCCACCGGGCGGTCGCTTCTTCCTGTCTCTCCTCCCCCAGCCGCGCCTCGGCGCCCAGTCGCCGCGCCTCCTCCCGTAGTCGGTCACAGGTTGCGACAGCCTCCTCCGCCTCCGCGGAAGCCTCGGCCAGGTCAGGCAGGCGGGCGCCGCCGCGCAGGCGGATTCCCCGGGCGGTTATCAGGTCTCCCCGGCGCGTCACCGCTCGCAGGTGGGGATGGCTCTCCACCGCTTCCCACCCGGTTCGCCAGTCCTCCACCAGCACCACGTCGCCCAGAAGCCGCATATTCAAACCGGATGGGCGGTCCTCTCCCAGCAGGTCGAGGAGAGGCACGAGCCTGCTTCCGGACGAGGCCGCCGACCGGGCATGGCTCTCCGATCGCCGGGGAGAGCGCAGGCTGACCATCGCGAGAGCGCCGTCGGCGCCGTCCGCCTCTCCCAACCGGTCCACTGCGTTGCCCAGCCCCACGGGTCCTTCGAACACCGCCGCCTCGGCCCATCTCTCCAGCGCCGCCTCCACCGCCCCGGCCAACTCCCCGGGTACGGAGAGCAGTTGGGAGACCCATCCCGTCCATCCGCTCAGAGCCTCCACCTGCCTCCTCCGGGCGGGATCCCGGGCCTTCAGGGCCTCCCGGGCCGCCTCCAGCCTCCCGGTCGCCTCGGCCATGGCCGCGCGGGCCTCGGCCGCCCGGGCCTCGGCCGCCCGCAACCGCGAACGGGCCTCCCGGGCCCTCCGGGTCGCAAGCTCCATCTCTTCGGTCCCGGTGCGGTACAGGGCTTCCGCCGCGGCCAGCGCCTGCGAGGCCTCCTCCATCCGGGAGTCCAGGCCCTCTGCGGTGGCCGCCAACTCCGAGAGCCGGGCCTCCACCCCCTCCAGTTCCCCCGCATCCCGTTCTCCGGCAGCCTCCAGCGCCGCCAACTCGTTCTCCAGTCCTCCCAGTTCCGCCTCCGCTCCCGCACCCCTCAGGACCGCCAGCCTCCGTTCCTCCCTGGCCAGCCGGGCCTCGGCGGACCGGGCCCGCTCGACGGCGCGCTCGCCCGAAGCTATCCGGTCGTCCAATCTCTCCATCCCCTGCTCCAGCGAGAGGCGCTCCTCCACCAGGGATCTTCCCAGGGCCTCGACCTGGCGGCGGCGGCGGCGGGCCTCGGTCCGGAGGGCCGCCACCTCCGACAGACGACGCATCCGCTCGGTGGCCATCTCCCAGTCCCGAAGCGCCCCGCTCGCCGGATCGGAGCGGAGGTCCTCGAGGGCGGCTTCGTTCTCCGAAAGAGCCGCCAGGCTCCGCTGGCGGTCCGCGATCGCTCCCGAACGCGCCTCCTCCCAACTCCTGCGGCCCGCTATGGCGGAGGCCAGTTGCTCGTCGAGTTCCCGGAGCCTCTCTCCCTCCAGGTAGATGCGCAACGCCCTGATCTCTCCCGACAACTGCTGGTACCTCCCCAGCGCCTCGGCCTGCCGGCGCAACGGACGCATCCTTCGCTGCTTCTCCGCGATCAAATCTCCGATGCGGTCCAGGTCCCCGCCGGTGGACTCCAGGCGCCGGACCGCCTTGTCGCGCCGCCACAGGTGCTTTCCCACTCCAGCAGCCTCCTCCAGGACCTTGCGGTGCTCGGCCGGGGAAGCATTGAGCACCCGCTCGATCTGGCCCTGGCCCACCAGCGCATACTGGCTCTTCCAGATGCCCGCCTCGGCCAGCAACTCGGTGATGTCCACCAGCCGGCACGAGACCCGGTTGATCTCGAACTCGGACTCGCCCGAGCGGTAGTAACGGCGGGTGACCGACACCTCGGGACGGTCGATCGGCAGGAGGCCCGAGGTATTGTCGAATACCAGCGTCACCTCGGCCCGGGAGGAGGCGGGCAGGGTGGCCGTCCCGCAGAAGAGCAACTCATCGGAGCGGTCGGCGCGAAGCGTCCGGGTCGACAGGCGGCCCGTGGCCCAGGCCACCGCATCCACGATGTTGGACTTTCCCGAGCCGTTCGGGCCGACGATCACAGTTATCCCCGGACCGAACTCGAGAGTGGTCCGCTTGACAAAGGATTTGAACCCGGCGAGAGTGATGGACTTCAGGAACATCCGCAAACCCAAATTAATGGAAGCGCGCCCCTTTTCGGTGGTTTGTTCCCCCGATGGCCCCTCTCAGGGGCCTGACTGGCACTCGGGGCAGAAGAAAGAGGACCGGGCGCCGATCACCATCCTCACGATCGGGGACTCACAGGCTCGGCAGGGCCGGCCTTCCCTGCCGTACACCCGCAGGTACCCGAGGAACCCCCCGGCCCGGCCATCCGGCAACAGATAGGCCAGGTCATCCAGGCTGGTGCCTCCCCGGCTGATCCCCTCGGAAAGAACCGGGCGAATCTCCGAACGGATCCTTCCCACCTCCTCCTCCGACAGCCCGCCCGACCGGCGGGAGGGGTGGATCCCGGCCCGGTGGAGCACCTCGTCGGAGTAGATGTTCCCCAGGCCCGCCACGAAGCGCTGGTCCAGGAGCAGGCTCTTGATTGCGATGGTCCGCGACCTCATCGCGTCGAAGAGCCGCCCGGTCGAGGGGAGTTCCTCCCAGGCGTCGGCGCCCAGCCGGGCCAGGGTGGAGCCATCCAACTCCTCGGGGGTGAACACCGCCACGAACCCGAAGGTCCTGGGGTCGATCAGTCGCAGCGACGGGCCCGGTTCCATCTCGGCCCAGAAGCGGGTGTGGACCTCCTTCGGGGCACCGGGTTCGCACAGGCGGATCCGCCCCGACATCCCCAGGTGCATCACCCAGGTGAGACCTGCGTCCAGCCCGATCAGGAGGAATTTTCCGAGCCGGCCCACCCGATGGACCCGGCGACCCACCAACCGGTCCTCCACGTCGGTGCAGCGGGCGTGGCGGCGGGCGGTGCGGGGATGACATATCCGGGCGGAGGCCACCCTGCGGCCCTCGAGTTCGGGCCGGATGGCCCTGCGCACCGTCTCAACTTCCGGCAGTTCGGGCATTCTTCGTTCGGATCAGGAGCGCTTCCGGCGCCGTCTCCGCCACCTCCACCAGTGAGCGGCCTCCGCGGGCTCAGCGGCCTCCGCGGGCTGAGCGACCTCCGGGTGCTCATCCACGGTCGGGGCCTCCGTGACGGCGGGCGCAGGTTGGGAGCGGGCCGGGGCCGCATCGGAGAAGTGGGCCAGGATGGCGTGCCTCGCCGCCTGCTGCTCTGCCTGGCGCCGGGCGGATCCCTCCCCGACTCCGTACCGTTCCCCCTCCACCCACACCTCGGCCTCGAACCGGGGAGCATGGCTGGGGCCCTCCTCCGTGCTCCGGTATTCGGGCTGCTTCCCGTCTGCGGCCAGCAACTCCTGGAGGTGGGTCTTGGCGTCCAAAGCGTCGGGCACGGCCGCCTGGGCGTCGATCATCTTCCTCCAGTGGGCAATCACCAACCGCTTGGCCGGCCTCCATCCGCCATCCTGGTAGACCGCCCCGATCACAGCCTCCATGGCGTCGGCCAGGATGCCGACTTTCCGGCGGCCCCCCGATTGGTCCTGGCCCTTGCCCAGCCGGAGGGCCTCCCCGAGATCGAGGGCCTCCGCAACCCGAGCCAAAGACTCCTTTCTCACCACCGCCGCCCGCACGCGGGTCATCTGGCCCTCCTTGAGGAAGGGATACTCCCCGAAGATGTGGCGGGTGACGGCCATCTGCAGGACGGTGTCGCCCAGAAACTCCAGCCGCTCGTTGTCGGGGGTGTTCATCTCGTTGGCGTAGGAACTGTGGGTGAGAGCGTTCAGCAGAAGTTCGGGCGAGGAGAACCGATAACCCAGACGCCTTTGCAGATCGTTCAACGGCAGAGGAATCTCTCCCCGATCCGCTCCGGCAGCCGGTACATGGAGCCCTCGTTCGCCATCTGCAGCGCCTTGGTGATGGCCGCACTGCGGGCGTGCCCGTGCGCTATTACCGCGATCCCCTTGGCGCCCACCAAGTGAGCGCCGGCGTGGCGGTCGTCCATCAGCTTCCGGCCCTGTGCCGAGAACTGCGGTCGCACCTTCTCCTCGGTCTCGGGCTCGCTCTCGGCCAGCATCGAGAAGAACGCCTTGGCGGACATCACCACCGACGCCTCCACCGTCTTCAGGAAGACGTTCCCGGTGAAGCCGTCGGTGACGATCACATCCACCTTCCCGGTGGCGAAGTCGCTCCCCTCGACATTCCCCACGAAATTAACCGACGACTGGCGGAGCAGGGCCAGCCCCTCTCTCTCCATCTCCCTGCCCTTGGAGTCCTCCGAGCCGTTGTTGAGCAGTCCCACCCGGGGATTCTCCACGCCGGCGGTGGTCTCGGCCACCACCGATCCCATCACCGCGAACTCCACCAGTTGGCTGGGCCGGACCACCAGGTTGGCGCCCGCGTCGCACAGGACGGTCGGGTTCCACGGAATGGTCAGGAGGCTGGCGATCGCCGGCCTCGACACACCCGGCAGCCGACCGATACCCACCGCCGCCACCGCCAGGGAAGCGCCGGTGGAGCCTGCCGACACGAACCCGTCAGCCTCTCCCGAGGAGACCAGGTTCCCGCACACGACCACCGAGGAGTCCGGCACCTCCCGGATGGCCCTGATGGGAAAGTCCCCCATTCCCACCACTGCCGGAGCATGCACGATCGGCAGTTCGGCCTCGTGCCTCTCCAACTCTCTTTGCAGATCCGGGCGATTGCCCACCAGGAGGACGTCGATGCCCTGGGCGGCCGCCGCTACTGCTCCAGCCACCGTCTCCCGGGGAGCGAGGTCACCCCCGCCGGCATCCAGGGCGATGGTGGGCACTACTCGACTTCGACTATTTCACGTCCTCGATAGCTACCGCACTCCCGGCACGCCCGATGAGGCAGCCGGGGAGCTTGACACTGCGGGCAGCGGGAGAGAGTGGGCGGGCGGACCTTCCAGGCCGCCTTTCTCTGCCTGGTGCGCATCTTGGAACTTTTTTTCTTGGGAACAGCCATGGGGCGACTCTCCTGGACTCTCCTATAGGAAGTTGGCCAGGACCGAAAACGGGGACGTCCGGTCCTCGACAACACATTTACATGCTTCCGTGTTCAAATGGACGCCGCATCCGGAGCAAATCCCGCGACAGTCATTCTCGCACAGAGGTGCAGTCGGCAAAGAGAGTACCACCTCGTCGACGACAATCCCATCCAGGCGGAGCCATCCGTCCTCTGTGATGCAATAGCCGTCGGAGTCCGGAAGGCGTCTCACCGTCCGGTCCAGGGGCACGACCCGCTCCTCCTCCCACTCCTCCAGACACCGGTAGCAACTCACCTGCGCATCCACCGCCACCGTCCCGCTCAACCGGATCCCGTCGTGAGTTCCCTCCAGGACCAGGTCGGCCCGGGCCCGTCCGGCTCTGACCACCGGCATCTCCACCATCAGGGGGACGTCCCAGCGACGCCGATCGGTCCGTCCCGGGGTCCCGAGAAGGTGCGACACCTGAACCCGCACCGGAGGACCCATCAGATGGGCGGGGCCGGATCTGCGGGTCGGGAGCGGTGGAGCACCGTGCGGGTGGCGCTCACCCTCGCCGCCAGCTCACCGATCAGGGTCTCCAGGGACTCCAGGACCGCGTCGGCCATGTCCTCTGCTTCCAGCCGGGTCCTCCGCGCTTCGCCCTCGGCCCTGCGGACCAGCGCATTGGCCTCGGCGACCGCCTCCTCCAGGATGTGGGACTGGCTGACCAGGCGCTTGGACTCCGAACGCGCCCGGTTGATGATCTCCTCGGCCTGCTCGCTGGCGCGGCGCATGAACGTCTCCCTCTCACGGACCATCCAGCGGGCGGCCCGCAGTTCTTCGGGGAGGCCTCTCAGCAGGGTCTCGAGGCGGGAAAGCATCTTCTCCCGGTCGACCAGGGCGTTCTGGGAGAGCGGGAGGGAACGGGCCTGACGGACCTCGTCGATCATTTCCTCCACCAGTCCGAGCAGGTGACCCACCGAGGAGCGAACCGGAACGACCTCCGACGGTTGGCTGAAAGGGGTCTGCTCATCGGTCATGAAAAACGCTCCTTCATAGCTTTGGCGACATCGTCGGGGACCAGTCCCTGCACCGACCCTCCCAGTGCGGCCACCTCCCGGATCAGCGAGGACGAGAGGAAGCTCCACTCCGGACGGGTGGGCATGAACATGGTCTCGATTCCCCCCACCGTCTGGTTCATCTGGGCCATCTGCAACTCGCTGTCGAAGTCGCTCACCGCCCGCAGGCCCTTGATCAGCACCGCCGCTCCCTCCTGGCGGGCGAAGTCCACCAGGAGGCCCTGGTAGTGGCGGACCACCACCTGCGGAAGGTCACAGAGGGCGTTCTGCAGGAAACCCACCCGTTCCTCCAAGGTGAAGAAGGACTGCTTGGAGGGATTGGCCACCACCCCCACCACCACACGGTCGAACAACCGGGCGCACCGGCGTATCACATCCACATGCCCGCTGGTGGGGGGATCGAAACTCCCCGGACAGAGAGCTACTGTCAACCTCTACTCCTTGAGATATCTGATTATTTCGGTGTCGCCGTGTCGGCGCCGGTCCGCGATGTCAAGCCCTTCGGCCACCGGGACGTCGTCGTTGGCCCTCCGGGTCACGAACACGACGGCTCCCCGGCTCATCAGGCCCGACGCTCTCTCCAGCACCCCGGCCACATCCTCCGATGATATATCCCAGGGCGGGTCGGCAAAGACTATATTGAACCGCCGCCCCTCCCTCGGGACGGCCAGATAGCTCTCCACGCTGGAGGAGAACACCTCGGCGGCGTCCCCGGCGCCAACCGCGTCCAGGTTCGACCGGAGCGCCGCCACCGCCGGACGCCACCTCTCGACGAACACCGCCGACCTGCCGCCCCGGCTCAGCGCCTCGATCCCGAAACTCCCCGAACCGGCGTAGAGGTCCAGGATGTCGGCTCCTCTCGCCCGCTCCCCCAGCGCCGAGAAGATCGACTCCCGGACCCGACCGGTGGGAGGCCGCGTCCCCCGGCCGCGGGGAGCGCTGAGCCGGCGCCCCCGGTACCGTCCGCCGATCACCCTCATCATGAGTCGAACAGCCACCTTACGTCACTACCCAGGATCTCTGTGATCTCCTCGGCCAGCAGGGGGTGCCGTCGCAGGTAGGGATCGCCTCCGACCAGGGCGTCGGCCGCCTTCTTGGCGCGCCTCATCGCCGACAGGTCCCTGAGTATGTCGGCCAGCTTGAGGTCCCCCATTCCCGACTGGCGAGCCCCGAACACCGCCCCCTGGCCCCTGATCTCGAGGTCCTCTCGCGCCAGTTCCAGGCCGTCGGTGGTCCGGGCCATCGCCTTCATGCGCCGGATCGAGTCGGGGGTGGAGGAGTCGGCCACCAGAAGACACCGGCCGGGGTGTCGGCCCCGCCCCACCCGACCCCGCAACTGGTGTAGCTGGGAGAGGCCGAACCGCTGCGCGTCGGTTATCACCATCACCGTGGCGTTGGGGATGTCGATCCCCACCTCTATGACGGTGGTGCTCACCAAAACGTCGGTCTCCCCCGAGCGGAACCTGGTCATCACCGCCTCCTTTTCGGCGCTCGAGAGCTGTCCGTGCATCAGATCGATGGTGAGGTCGGGGAGGACCGCGCTGATCTCGGCGTACTGGGAGGTGACCGACTGCACGGCCAGTTTCTCGCTGTCCTCGATCAGCGGACAGATCACGAACGCCTGGCGTCCCTTGACCACTTCCTCGCGGATGGCCTGGTAGGCGGCGGCCAGACCCTCGGGGGTCTTGTCGATCACCCTGGTCCTCACGGGGGACCGTCCCGGTGGCATCTCGTCGATGGTCGAGAGGACCAGGTCTCCATAGAGCGTCATCGACAGGGTGCGGGGAATGGGCGTGGCGGTCATGATCAGGAGGTCGGGCCGGCGGTCGGCGCCCTTGCGCTTGAGAGTGCTTCGCTGGGAGACCCCGAAGCGGTGCTGTTCGTCCACCACCACCACCCCCAGTCGCCGGTAGCGTATCCCCTCCTGGATCAGAGAGTGGGTGCCGACCACGATCTGGGCCTCGCCGGCCGCCACATCCTCCTGCACCCTGGCGCGGCCGGGGTTGTCCAGGTAGTTGGCGGCCGCCCGGGAGGAGGTCAGGAGCGCCACCCGCACCGTTACGCCCCCGCCCGCCTGGAACAGGGACCCGATGTGCTGGCCTCCCACCTGGGGGCGGGCCACGGGCGGGGAGAGCCCCGCCTGGCTGAGCATCTCCCGAAGCACCAGGTACAGTTGCTCGGCAAGCACCTCGGTGGGCGCCATGATCGCCCCCTGGTTCCCCGCCCCCACCGCAGCCAGAAGGGTGGCGAGCGCCACCACCGTCTTGCCGGACCCCACCTCTCCCTGGAGCAACCGGTGCATGGGGCGGCCGCTCTCCAGGTCCTCGCCTATCTCTGCCAACACCCTCTTCTGGGCGCCGGTCAGGTCATAGGGAAGGCCGTCCAGGAAGTCCGAAACCAGTCGGCACTCCAGGTGCTGGGAGATTCCCTCCTCTTCCTCCACCAACCGGTGGCGGGTGAGGGCAAGGGCCACCTGGATGCGGAAGAGTTCGTCGAACACCAGCCTCCGCCGGGCCTCCCGGGCCTGGTCCATGCTCTTGGGGAAGTGGATGTTCGCAAAGGCCCGGTCCCGGTCCATGAGTCCCCCCGCCTCCAGCACCGAGCGGGGAACCGGATCGAGAATCGGCCTGGCCCTCCGCAGGGCGTTGCCAACCGCCGAGCGGATCCGCACCGGGGTCATCTCCCCCACCGCCGAGTGGACCGGAACTATCTTTCCCTCGAAGCTCTCCTCGTCAGAGGAGATCAACTCCACGTCCGGATTGGTCATCTGGGGACGACCGCGAAAGGTGGTCACCTTCCCCGAAAACGCGGCCACGGTCCCCGGTTGGAGTTGGCGGGCGCGAAAAGGCTGGTTGAAGAAGGTGATGTCCATCCTCTGGAACCCTCCCAGGCCCCCCTCCGGGCCCGATCCGCCCGGGTGGGAGTCCTGGACCGTGACCTTCAGCATCTCCCTCGGTCCTCTCCGGCCCGAGACCCGGGGCCGGTAGCTCCTCACCACCTCGGCTATCAGGGTGGCCTCCTCGTCGATGGGGAGCCCGGAGATCGGGACCACCAGGGAACGGTCAAGATAGCGGTGGGGGAAGTGCTGGAGCAGGTCGGCCACCGAGCGGACCCCGCTCTTGGCCAGCATCCCGGCCAGCCGGGGCCCGATGTTGCGGACCCGTTCCACGCTCACATCCTGAAGGTACGCCAAGCTCCGCCCCGGCCCGGAGGACCGGGGTTCCGGAGGGGAGGACCCTCGCGCCCCTGCGGGAGATCCCGCCTCTACCTTCTGGTTCGCCATCTCATCACTGGTTTGCTATTCTTGTGGCTCGGAGGAATTCCATGGCATACCAATGTGAGGTCTGCGGGCGCAAACCGTCCTTCGGAAAGACCGTGACCTTCTCTCACAAAAGAAACAACCGTCGGTGGCGTCCCAACATACAGCGGATCAGGGTGCGCCGGGGGTCAAACACGCGCCGGGCCCGGGTCTGCACTTCTTGTATCAAGGCAGGAAAGGTGGAAAAGGTCTGAGGTGCAGGGAGTCGTCAAGACCTACGATCCCGAGACAGGGGTCGGAGTGATCGTTTGTGACGACGACCGCAGCACAGTTCTTCTGCGACCGGGTTCCCTGGAGGGCTCCATCTTCCGCTTTCTCCGCCAGGGACAGCGGATCGTATTCGAAACCGACCAAGAGGGAGACCGCTCCTTCGCCCACTCCATACGGATGGGCCAGGACGGATACTGAGACTCCAAGGAGGAAACGTGGCTGTCGCTTACATTCTGATCCAGACCGAAGTCGGAAAAGCCGAGCAGGTGTCGCGCAATGTGAGAGCCATCGCCGGGGTGCGGGAAGCTGAGAACGTCACCGGCCCCTACGACGTGATCGTCAAGGCCGAGGCCGAGGGCGTCGACCAACTGGGCCGGTTGGTGGTCTCCGAAATCCAGATGATCCAGGGCATCACCCGCACGCTCACCTGCCCGGTCGTCCACCTCTGAACCCACTCCCCTCCCCCAACCCATCCCCCTCGCCATGGCAGACAACGGTTCCATCCCCATGAAGGGAGAAGCGCTGTGACCCCCCCGAATCTCACCGTCGTCCAACACCCCCTGGTGGTTCACTACCTGACAGTGATCCGCGACCGGCGCACCGCTCCCCGGGAGTACCGGGAGATGACCCGGAGGCTTTCGTGGCTGCTGGTGGCGGAGGCGACCGCGGACCTGCCCTTGCTGCCCACCGAGATCGAGACTCCCATGGAGGGCGGGTTCGTCGGGGGGAGGCTCGCCAAACCCACCGTGCTGGTGCCCGTCCTCCGGGCCGGGCTGGGGATGGTGGAGGGAGCCCTGGACCTGCTGGGCGAGTCCAGCATCGGCTACATCGGGTTGCAGCGGGACGAGGAGACCGCCCGGCCGGTCGGCTACTACAACAAACTCCCGCCCGTGTCCGGCGCACGCGTGCTGGTGCTGGAGCCCATGCTGGCCACCGGGGGCTCTTTGGCCGCGGCGGTGGACCTGGTCAAGGCGGCGGGAGCCGACGACATCGTCTGCGTATGCGTGGTCACCTGCCCGGAAGGGGCGGAGACCATGGCCGAGCGCCATCCCGACACCCCGGTCTACACCGCCGGGCACGACCGGGAACTGGATCCCCGCAAGTACATCCTTCCCGGCCTGGGGGACATGGGGGATCGGCTGTTCGGCACTCCCCACTGACGACCCGTGCGGAACGCACCGGACTTCGAAGATGCGGTCCTGGAGGTGCTCGGAGCCATTCCGGAGGGCGAGGTGATCAGCTACGGGGAACTGGCCGCCGCGGCAGGCCATCGAGGCGCCGCCCGGGCGGTGGGAAACCTGCTGAGAGCCACCGCCGAGCCCGCGCCGTGGTGGAGGGTGATAAGGGCCGACGGCCGCCTGGTGGCGCCCGACGCCGGTAGGCAGGCCGAGAAGCTGAGGGAGGAGGGCGTGGCGGTGGAGGGCGGGCGCGTGGTCCTCCGGTGAGAGGCGGAGCGGCGAATCCCCATCCCCTGGAACGGGCGGCGGTGCTGGTGCTGGACTCCTGCGGAGCGGGCGAGGCCCCCGACGCCGAACGGTACGGCGACGCCGGCTCGGACACCCTGGGCAACGTGGCCCGGGCGGTCGGCGGACTGGCGCTTCCCAATCTCGGCGCGGCGGGCCTCGGAACCCTCCATCCCGGCCTGGAGGGCGTCCCGGCCGCCACTCACCCCTCCATGGCCTTCGGGCGCATGGCTCCGGCGTCGGAGGGAAAGGACTCCACCACCGGTCACTGGGAGATCGCCGGGCTTCCGGTCACCCGACCATTCGGCCTGTTTCCGGACGGGTTCCCCGCCGAGTTGACCGGGCCGATCGAGGCCGAGTTCGGAAGGAGGTTCCTGGGTAACGTGGCCGCCTCGGGCACCACCATCATCGCAGAGCTCGGGGAGAGACACCTGGCCACCGGCCGGCCCATCCTCTACACCTCTGGCGACTCGGTGTTCCAGATCGCCTGCCACGCCGACGTGCTGTCGCTGGCGGAGTTGTATCGCTTGTGCGAGATCGCCCGGCGCCACTGCGATGAATACCGGATCGGAAGGGTGATCGCCCGGCCCTTCGTGGGAGAACCGGGTAACTTCCGGCGCACCTACGACCGAAAGGACTTCTCGATGCTCCCGCCGGCTCCCACCCTGCTGGACCAGGTATCAGAAGCCGGGATGACCGTGTGGGGCATCGGAAAGACCGAGGACCTGTTCTGCGGCCGGGGGCTCACCCGCTCCCAGCACACCGAGGGCGACGCCGACGGGCTCGGAAAGACCGTGGCTGCTCTCACCGCCATGACGTCGGAGGGATGCGCCGGTCTGGTCTTCACCAACCTGGTGGACCTGGACATGCGTTACGGCCACCGCCAGGACCCCGGAGGCTACGCGGCCGCGCTGGAGAGAATCGACTCCTGGGTCCCCTCCCTGACCGGGGCCCTGGGGGGAAAGGACCTCCTCTTCATCACCGCCGACCACGGCACCGACCCCACCGATGATTCCACCGATCACACCCGTGAGTACGTCCCCCTGCTGGTGGGAGGCCGCAACGCGGCGGGCGTCGACCTTGGAATCCGGGCGCAGTTCTCCGATGTGGCGGCCACCGTCGCCGAAGGCTTCGGGCTGGCCCGGACCGGAGCGGGGACCTCCTTCTGGAAGGAGATCGCGTGAGGTTCACCGCCGTCGAACTGATCGAACGAAAGAGGGACGGCCTGGCATTGTCCCCCGAACAGATAGAGTGGCTGATCTCGGCCTTCACCTCCGGCGAGGTGACCGACTACCAGATGGCGGCCATGGCCATGGCCGTGTATCTGCGAGGACTCGACGCTGTGGAACTCTCGACATGGACCGACGCCATGCTGCATTCGGGCGAGACCCTGGACCTGTCGGGACTTCGGGGCCCCAAGGTGGACAAGCACTCCACCGGAGGCGTGGGAGACAAGGTCACCATCCCGCTCCTGCCCATGGTCAGGGCCTGCGGGGTCCTCGCTCCCACCCTGACCGGGCGCGGCCTGGGTCACACCGGCGGGACCCGGGACAAGCTGGAGTCCATTCCCGGGTTGAGCACCTCCCTCAGTTCCGACCGCTTCATGGAAGTGCTCTCGACCCACGGCATGGTGTACGGAGGACAGTCGGAGAACCTGGCGCCCGCCGACGCCAAACTCTACGCGCTCCGGGACGCCACCGGCACCGTTCCCTCCCTTCCCCTGATCGCCTCCTCGATCATGTCCAAGAAGTTGGCCGAAGACCTCGACGGCCTGGTCCTGGACGTCAAGACCGGCGCCGGGGCGTTCATGCCCGACCCGGCCCGGGCCCGCGAACTGGCCGCCACCATGGTCGGGCTGGGAAAGGCGCACGGCGTGGCGACCACCGCCTTCCTGACCAGCATGGAGTCCCCCCTGGGGAGAGAAGTCGGCAACGCCTGCGAGATCACCGAGTCGATCCGGACCCTTCGCGGCGAGGGACCCGAGGACCTCTGGGAGGTCACCCTGGCCCTGGGGTCGGAGATGCTGCTCCTGGCAGGAGGGGTCTCCGATGAGACCGCCGCTCGCCGGATGCTCACCCGAGCGGTGGAGTCCGGGGAGGCCCTGGAGGTATTCCGCCGGGTGGTCCAGGCCCAGGGAGGGGATCCCGCGGTGGTGGACGACCCGTCCCTCCTTCCGGCGGCCACCCGGCGCGCCCGGGTCCGGGCGGCCGAATCCGGCTATGTCTCGGTATGTCACGCCCTGACGGTGGGCATCGCCGCCACCCGCCTGGGAGCGGGTCGGGAGCGCAAGGAGGACTCGATCGACCCGGGGGTGGGAATCAGGATCCTGGCCAAGCCGGGCGATCGGGTGGAGAGGGGTCAGACCCTGGCCGAGGTGTCCTACGAGGACGAGAATCGATGGGAGGCGGTGCGGGACTACCTGGCGGGCGCCTGGTCGATAGACGACCACCCCCCGGACGCCGCGCCTTTAATAGGAGAGAGAATCCGAAGCAGCGAGATGGATTGAAAATGCCGACACCCGACCTGTACGAGAGACTCGAGGCCGCCGCCCGAGCCATAGCCGAAGCCACGGGCCATCCCCGCCACGACGTGGTGGTGGTGCTCGGGTCCGCTTCGGGGGACTTCCCCGAACACCTGGAGAAGGCCGTCGCGGTCCCCTACCCCGACATCCCCGGGTTCCCGGTCCCGGCCGTCATGGGCCACGCCGGGACCCTCTACTCGGCCCGGTTCGGGACCAACCGGGTGATACTGCTCTCGGGGAGGGTCCACGCCTACGAGGGCTACAGCCCCGATGTGCTGACCTTCGCGATGCGGGCGTCGCTGATGGCCGGTTGCCGGACCCTGGTGGTGACCAACGCCGCCGGAGGCTGCGGCGACGGCATGACCGCCGGATCGATAGTGGCGATCTCCGACCACATCAACCTGGCGGGCATCAACCCCCTGGTGGGCCCCAACGACGACCGGATGGGGACCCGGTTTCCCGACATGTCCGACACCTACACCCCCCGCCTGCGGCGGCTGGTCTCGGAAGTCGCCGCCGAACAGGACATCGCCGTTTCCGAGGGGGTGTACGCCTGGTTCCTGGGGCCGACCTTCGAGACGCCCGCCGAGGTGGAGATGGCCCGCCGCCTGGGCGCCGACCTGGTGGGCATGTCCACGGTGCCCGAGGTCATCTGCGCCCGCCACATGGAGCGGCAGGTGATCGGGCTGTCGGTGGTGACCAACCTCGCCGCCGGGATCGCCGACCACCGCCTCACCCACGAGGACGTGGCGGCCACCGCGGAACTGGTGAAAGACGACTTCAGCCGCCTGCTCACCGCCCTCCTCCCCCGGATTTAGGAACCACCGGGGCTAGTAACCTTGAGTGCGCCCATGCGGATACTGGTGTGCGTCAAGCAGATTCCCGACCCGGCCAACCCGTCCCGATTCGACCCGGAAACCCATCGGCTGGTCCGTACCGAGGACCAGATCCTCGACGACACCGACCGCTACGGCGTGGAGATGGGCCTGAGACTGGCTGAGGCCCACGAGGGAACGGTCACCCTGGTCTCCATGGGTCCGGTGGGACGCGCCCAGGGCATCCGCCAGGCGCTGGCGATGGGCGCCGACCAGGCGGTCATGATCGAGGACGAGACCCTGGCGGGCGCCGACGCCCTGACCACCGCCCGGGTCCTGTCGGCGGCCGTGGAGCGCACCGGGTTCGACCTGGTCATATGCGGCCCCGAGTCCACCGACGGTTACTCGGGAGTCGTCCCCCAGATGATGGCCGAACTGCTGGGAGTGGCGGCCCTCACCTACGCCACCCGGGTGGAGGTCTCCGGTGACGGGGTCACCATCCACCGCCAGACCAGCGCCGGCTACGACGTGGTGACCGCAGACCTCCCCGCCCTGGTCTCGGTGACCGCCGGGGTGGTGGAGCCCCGCTATCCGACTTTCCGGGGGATCATGCAGGCCCGCCAGAAGCCCACCGAGACCCTGGAAGTTTCCGATCTGGGAGTGGACGTCTCGGTCGGCCAGGAGGTGATCTCGGTGGTCCCCGCACCGGAACGGACAGCGGGAGTGGTGGCGGAGGATGAGGGCGAGGGGCATCTGCTGATCCTGGAGAAGCTCCAGGAAGCGAAGGTCATCTAGCCATGTCGGAGATCTGGGCCTTCTGCGAGGAGACGGACGGAGCGCCTTCCACCCTGGGGCTGGAGCTCCTGGCCAAGGCGCGCAGCCTGGGAGAGCCCACCGTGCTCTACGCGGGCGGCGGATCGGCCCGGGCCTGGGAGACCCTCGGCAGTCACGGAGCGGTGAGAGTGCTCCACTTCGACCACGGGGACCGGCTGGCGGCTGCACCGGTGGCGGCGGCGATAGCCGAGCAGGCCAATGAACAGACCCCCGCCATGATCCTGTTCGGGCAGGCCTACACCGACCGGGACGTGGCCGGCCGCCTGGCGGTCCGGCTGGGTCTTCCGGTGCTGTCCAACGCGGTGGACGTGACACTCGAAGCCGATGGGACCGCCACCACCCGTCACGAGATCTCCGGAGGCGCCGAGATCGCGGTCGCCGCCTTCCGGGCGCCCCGCCCCCACCTGGCGATCGTCCGTCCCAAGTCCTTCCCGGCCGAGCCGGTCGGAGGGCCGCCCCCCGAGGTGGTACCGATGGAGATCCCCGATGTGGGAGGAGCGGGAGCGATGGTGACCGAGCGCCACGCCCGGGAGCGGCAGGGACCCGACCTGGAGGAGGCGGCCGTGATTGTCTCCGGCGGGCGCGGGTTGGGAGCGGCAGAGCATTACTCGATGGTGGAATCGGTAGCCGCCCCGCTCGGCGCGGCCACCGGCGCCACCCGCGCCATCGTCGACGCCGGTTGGGTGCCATACGCCAAACAGGTGGGACAGACCGGCAAGACCGTGAAGCCCGATGTCTACATCGCCTGCGGCATCTCCGGCGCCATGCAGCACCTGGTGGGGATGAAGGACGCCAAGACCATCATCGCCATCAACAAGGACCCCGACGCTCCCATCTTCACCATTTCGGACCTCGGAATCGTGGGGGACGTTCACAAGGTGATGCCCAAGCTGATCGAGAAGTTGCGGGAAAGCCGGTAGCGCCGACCGGGATCGCTTCCCGGCCCTGTCTCCCTTCCTGGCCGCTGTTCGCCGCCGCGAACAGGACAGACCTGTGTCATGCACCTATTTTGGGATGGTATGCATATTGCGTGACTATTGGTTTTGCAATTCTTTAACAATGTGTTAAGTTTGTGTGGCTGACCTTGAACCGCATCCCCAACCGGCCTGGGAGGAGGTCACCTCAAAATCGAACACACATCGGCAACCCCCGATTACACGATGGGCTTCAGCGAGGAATTCCTCGCAACCATGAGGAGATTCACCGCCGCGACCCACACGGCTTACCTCCTTCCACTTCTGCGGCCCGGCCATCGCTTACTCGACTTCGGCTGTGGACCAGGCACGATCTCGGTGGGACTGGCCGGAGCGATAGCGCCCGGAACCCTGCACGGCGTCGACATGGAGGAGTCCCAGATCGATCTGGCGAGGGCCGTGGCCGAGTTAGGGGGACGGGATAACGCGATATACCACGTTGGCGACGTAACGGCTCTCCCCTTCGAGGACGGATACTTCGACGTGGCCCATTGCCACAACCTTCTCATGCACGTTCCGGACACCCGCGCCGTACTCACCGAGGTCAAGCGAGTCCTGAAACCCGGCGGGATCATCGGTTGCCGTGAAATGATATGCAAATCGAGCTTCACTCATCCCGACTTCGGCGTCATCAATAGCGCTTGGCGCATGTTCGAAGACCTGCTGGAGGCCGACGACGGCCATGCACAGATGGGCAGGGACCTCAAAGTGCACCTCTTGGACAACGGGTTTTCGAACATCCGGGTGACTGCATCTTTCGACGTCTACAGCACACCCGAGGAAGTGGAATTGATACACGAAGTCGCCAACCGGTGGTTTCTGTCTCCCGAGATCACGGAAGCGGCCATCAAATACGGAGCGGCGACCGAAAAACTGTGCGACGACATACGGGTCGCCTACGGGAAGTGGAGGGGACATCCCGGCGCGTTCGCCGGAATCGCCTACGGAGAAGCAGTAGCCAACAAGCCGTAGTCCCCGAAAGAGCGACTCCGGTCGGTCGGACCCGCGTCCAGATACTCCCTGCCCTTACCGGGATGACCGCAGGGCTATGTGGTTAGCGATGATTCTGCCGGTGACGGACTCAAGCACGCTCAACTCGTCCCCCGTGATGTTCTCCATGAGCCTGCTGTTGTGCGCGTCGATGCGTTGGTTGAGCATGGCAGTCAGTTCGATGCCCTTCTGTGACAGCCGCAGCATCACCATGCGACGGTCGTCAGGCAGACGGCGTCGGATCAGCAGGTCTTTGTTGACCAGGCCGGTCACCAGGCGGCTGATGCGGGACGCGTCGACAGGTAACACTTCCGCCAGGTCGGTTGCGGTGCACTCCCCCCACCTCATACATGCCTTCAGGAGACTGTACTCGATGGCATTGAGTCCGTAGGGATCCACCTCCTCCGCCAAACCCCCCAAGACCGACTTCAGCAGGTTTTCAGCGCACTCCACCAAGTCCACCGCCGGCGGCCCCGCCGGTGTCTCCTGATCGTGTTGCGATGGCTGGTTGTCTGTCATTCCTATGAATCCGGGGTCAACTAGAGGACATTGTAGAGGCTCGGCACACCGACTCTAGGGCGACCCGAACCCGCACCGCGGACATACCAGGTAGATGGCAATGCGCGCCTCTCTACGTCCATGGCTGGCTCACCCACCGACTGCTCACGGGCACACTGCTCTTTCTCAATCGTTGGATTTGGCAAGCGTATTTGATAGCATGTATTGTACTTTACAATATTTGTTATAGGCAATAGTTATGTACGGGAAACTTTCAAGGCCGCGGTTGCAACGGGTGAGGACGACCCACCCAGGCAGGAATCCCAACACGTCCTGCCCGCGGCCCAGACCGTACTACGGCACCTGGCGGAAAGGATGGAACGGTGACAGATATAGCAGAAAATAGTGGGGACCCGGCCCCGGAAAGGGGTCGGGTCCCTGCAAGCACGGCTCCCGATGCGGCCGACTCTGACCTCGATTCCGCATCAGGAATAACCCGCAAGGCACAGTCTATTCCCGTCCGGCCGGTACCTACCGTCTCTCGCGCCTTCCTTCCATCGGTTTTGCGCGCCTCCGCCGGAGCGATGGCTCTGTTGCTTCTCCTGGCGGTTTCGGTCGCTTCGATCCCGGTTTTCGCCCAGGAACCGCCCCCGGAAACCCCTGGGTCCGGCCCGGCCAGTGGTGAGAGCACCCAACCGGGGGAACCCGGGACGCCCTCGTTGAGCCGTACAAGGTTCAGTCAGCCTTCGAACCCCGGGCTGGACGTGACCTGGACCGCCCCCGCCGCCAATGGTGTGACGATCACCGGCTACGAGGCCCGATACCGCAAGCAAGACGCCGACGACTGGACGTCCTACAGCGGTACCCTTTCGGCCACCGCCACCACTCTCAAACTGGCCGGATTGGAGGCAGGCCAGACCTACGAGGCACAGGTGAGGGCCGTGAGCAGCGGAGGAGCGGGACCGTGGTCGGGGACGGGAAGCGGACAGGCCAACCGCCCGCCGAAGCGTACGGCATTGGGCATTCTCAATCCCTCCTACCTTCTTGAGTGGGGAGGGACCGACTCTGTCCGAACCATCAGCGGCGACTTCGCCGACGACGACAGCGACACGTTGACCTACACTGCCACCTCGAACTATCCCGGATTGATCAGACCCACCATTGAAGGCGACGACTCCGACACGTTGAGGATCCGGGTCGTCAACCCGGGCACTGCGCGAGTCACCTACTACGCCCAGGACTCCTACGGCGGTCGTGTCTCCGAAGTCATCGATGTGAGCGGCTTCGCCAACCTGACACGGGACATTGCCGAGAGGTCCGCCGCCGGCGCCACGGCAGGCAGCCCCGTGGCGGGAACGGCCTACCAGGACGAGACATACACCTACGCGCTGTCGGGCGACGCTACCGCCGCGTTCGTGATCAATTCGTCCACCGGACAGATCAGCCTCAAGGAAGGCGCCACCCTCGACTACGAGACCACCAGTTCCTACACGGGCAAGGTGAAATGGACCGTACAAGGCCAGGAAGCGGTTGCCAACCTCACCATCAACATCACCGACGTCGAAGCCGGGAAACCCGACACCCCCACCGTTACCCGAACAGAGTTCAGCGAACCGACCGACCCCGCCCTGGACGTGACCTGGACCGCCCCGGCCGCCAACGGCCTCACCATCACCGGCTATGAGGCCCGATACCGCAAGAAAGCCGCCGAAGGCGAAGAACCCGCGGACTGGACCACCCACACCGGGACACTGTCAGCCACCACACTCACCCTCAACCTCCCCAGCCTCCAAGCGGGCGCAACCTACGAAGCACAGGTAAGAGCCAAGACCAGCGAAGAAGGACCCGGACCCTGGTCGGACACCGCAACCGGACGGGCCAACCGCCCACCGGGCATAAATGGCCTGCATGTTCCGGAATCAAACCTCAGATGGGGTCAGACCTACGCCTGGGACATCTCAAAGTTCTTCCCAGACCCAGATGGCGACACGTTGACCCTCATAGCCTTCTCGAACTATCCCGGAATAGTCAGCGCCTCGGCAGCAGGGCGCGATTTACTGGCGACCGGCGTCAATCCGAGTTCGGCCACCATCACCTACGGCGCCCGCGATCCCTACGGAGGACGTGTGTTCAAAACCGTCACACTCACAACGGTGGCGAACCCAAAGCGGAGCATCCCCGAGAGGTCCCCCGCCGGCGCCACGGTGGGCAGAGCGATAAAAGGGGCAGCTTACGGAGAAGAGACGTACACCTACGCCCTGTCGGGCGACGCCACTGCCGCGTTCGTGATCAACTCGACCACCGGACAGATCAGCGTCAAGGAAGGCGCCACCCTCGACTACGAGACCACCAGTTCCTACACGGGCAAGGTGACCTGGACCGTGCAGGAACAAACCGCCACCGCCAACCTCACCATCAACACAACCGACATCGAAGCCGGGAAACCCGACACCCCCACCGTCGCCCGAACAGAGTTCAGCGAACCGACCGACCCCGCCCTGGACATAACCTGGACCGCCCCCGACGCCAACGGTCTCACCATCACCGGCTATGAGGCCCGATACCGCAAGAAAGCCGCCAGCGGCGAAAACCCCGCAAGCTGGACCACCTACACCGGGACACTGTCAGCCACCACCCTCACCTTCAACCTCCCCAACCTGCAAGCGGGCGCAACCTACGAGGCACAGGTCCGAGCCCAGACCAGCGAAGAAGGACCCGGCCCCTGGTCGGACACCGGAACCGGCCGCGCCAACCGCCCACCCCAGAACACCAACAAGTATTACGTTCAACAAAACCTCGGCTGGGGAAAACCCTATTCCTGGGAAATAGAGACCTATTTCTCCGACGCAGATGGCGACACTTTGACGTACACGGCCACCTCGGACTATCCGGGAGTGATCAACGCCTGGACAGTTGGCTCCGACATGAAAATGATGCCTCTCAATCCGAGTTCGGCCACCATCACCTACGGCGTCCGCGACGCCTACGGAGGACGTGCGTCCAAAGCGGTCAAACTCACAACAGTGGCGTATGAGACACGGGAGGTTGCCGAGAGGTCCGCCGCCGGCGCCACGGTGGGCAGACCGGTAGTAGGGAACGCCTACGGAGACGAGACGTACACCCACACGCTGTCGGGCGACGCCGCCGCCGCATTCGTGATCGACTCGACAACCGGACAGATCAGCGTCAAGGAAGGCGCCACCCTCGACTACGAGACCACCAGTTCCTACACGGGCAAGGTGAAATGGACCGTACAAGGCCAGGAAGCGGTTGCCAACCTCACCATCAACATCACCGACGTCGAAGCCGGGAAACCCGACACACCAACCGTCACCCGCACCCAGTTCAGCGAACCGACCAACCCCGCCCTGGACGTGACCTGGACCGCCCCGGCCGCCAATGGCCTCACCATCACCGGTTACGAGGCCCGATACCGCAAAGAGGCCGCCGCCGGCGAAGAACCCGCAAGCTGGACCACCTACACCGGGACACTGTCAGCCACCACACTCACCCTCAACCTCCCCAACCTCGAAGCGGGCGCAACCTACGAGGCACAGGTCCGAGCCCAAACCAGCGAAGAAGGACCCGGACCCTGGTCGGACACCGGAACCGGCCGCGCCAACCGCCCACCAGGTCTGACTGCCCTGTATGTGCCTGACCAGGACCTCAACTGGGGCACGGCCTACGCCTGGGACATCTCGGGGGTCTTCTCAGACGCCGACGATGACACGCTGACGTACACGGCTTCCTCGAACTATCCCGGAATAGTCAAGGCCTGGCCAGATGGCCCCGATCTAAAGGCGCAGGGCGTCAATCCGAGTTCGGCCACCATCACCTACGGCGCCCGCGATCCCTACGGAGGACATGCGTCCAAGACCGTCAAACTCAAAACAGTGGCGAACACGACCCGGAGCATCCCCGAGAGGTCCGCGGCCGGCGCCAAGGTGGGCAGAGCCGTAGTAGGAACCGCCTACCAGGAAGAGACGTACACCTACGCCCTGTCGGGCGACGCCGCCGCTGCGTTCGAGATCAACTCGACCACCGGACAGATCAGCGTCAAACAAGGAGCCACCCTCGACTACGAGACCACCAGCTCCTACACCGGCAAGGTGCAATGGACCGTACAAGGCCAGGAAGCGGTTGCCAACCTCACCATCAACATCACCGACGTCGAAGCCGGGAAACCCGACACCCCCACCGTCACCCGCACCCAGTTCAGCGAACCATCCGACCCCGCCCTGGACGTGACCTGGACCACCCCCGACGCCAACGGCCTCACCATCACCGGCTACGAAGCCCGATACCGCAAGAAAGCCGCCGCCGGGGAAGAAGCAGCAAACTGGACCACCTACACCGGAACACTGTCAGCCACCACACTCACCCTCAACCTCCCCAACCTCGAACCGGGCGCAACCTACGAAGCACAGGTACGAGCCCAAACCAGCGAAGAAGGACCCGGACCCTGGTCGGACACCGCAACCGGACGCGCCAACCGCCCACCGCAGGTGACCACCGATTCGATGTTGCTGAAAGCGGACAGGGCGGTTGGGCCCGACTACAGAGTCAGCACCTACATGCATGGGATGTTCACGGATCCTGACGGGGACGGGCGGCGCTTTGTGGTCACGGCTCAATACCCCAGCATCATCAGCGCCTGGATCCAGACAGAACCGGGAGGACAGCGAATCGTATACAGGATGCTGAACCCGGCCACATCGACCCTCTCCTACGGCGCTCACGACGGGTACGGAGGCTATGTCGACCACACAGTCACACGTACCGGCACACAGAACCCGACCCGGAGCATCGAGGAGAACTCCGCCGCCGGCGCCAAGGTGGGGAATCCGGTTAACGGAAGGCCCCACCAGGACCAGGCGCTGACCTACGCCCTGTCGGGCGACGCCGCCGCCGCGTTCGAGATCGACTCGTCCACCGGACAGATCAGCGTCAAGCAGGGCGCCACCCTCGACTACGAGACCACCAGTTCCTACACCGGCGAGGTGACCTGGACCGTGCAGGAACAAACCGCCACCGCCAACCTCACCATCAACATCACCGACATCGAAGCCGGGAAACCCGACACACCAACCGTCACCCGAACAGAGTTCAGCGAACCATCCGACCCCGCCCTGGACGTGACCTGGACCGCCCCGGACGCCAACGGCCTCACCATCACCGGTTACGAGGCCCGATACCGCAAGAAAGCCGCCGACGGCGAAAACCCCGCGGACTGGACCACCCACACCGGAACACTGTCAGCCGCCACCCTCACCGTCAACCTCCCCAACCTCGACCCGGGCGCCACCTACGAAGCACAGATCCGAGCCCAAACCAGCGAAGAAGGACCCGGCCCGTGGTCGGACACCGCAACCGGACGCGCCAACCGCCCACCGCGGCGAACGGCGCCGACCGACGCCACTCCAACCTATCGTCTCCAGTTGGGAGGGGACGACGCTCTCCGGACAATCAGCGGCAAATTCGCCGACGATGACTCTGACACGCTGACCTACACGGCCACCTCGCAGTATCCCGGCATGATCCGTGTCAACATAGAAGGCGACGCCTCCGACACCTTGCGGATCCGAGTCCTCAACCCCGGCGCATCACAGGTCACCTACAGCGCTCAGGACCCCTACGGCGGAATCGTCTCCGAAACCGTCAACGCGAATGGCTTCACGAGCCTGACCCGCCGCGTCGTCGAGAACTCCCCCGCCGGCACCAGGGTGGGGACCCCGGTCAACGGAAGGCCCTACCAGGACCAGGCGCTGACCTACGCCCTGTCCGGCGACGCCGCCGCCGCGTTCGTGATCAACTCGTCCACTGGACAGATACGCGTGAAACGAGGCGCCAGCCCCAACTACGAAGCCAAGCGGTCCTACACCGGCAGGGTGACCTGGACGGTGCAAGGACAAACCGCCACCGCCAACCTCACCATCAACATCACCGACGTCGAACCCGGAGAGCCCGACACACCCACGCTGGCGCAATCGACGGAGGATCCCACCACCGTCCTTGACATGGCTTGGACCGCCCCGGCAGCCAACGGTTCTGTCATCACCGGCTATCAGGTGAGACATCGCAAAAAGGCCGCCGCCGGGGAGGACCCCGCCGAGTGGACCGCCTACTCCGGCGCCCTCACAGCCACCGACACCGCCCTCAGCCTTTCGAGTCTGGAGGCGGGCACTACCTACCAGGCGCAGGTGCGGGCACTGAGCCGCCACGAAGGACCAGGGCCCTGGTCATCGTCGGGTGAAGGGACCACCGAGGCGGAAAACCGGGCCCCCCAATTCTCCAGGCAGGCCCTCGAGCGGTCGGTGCCGGAGAACTCTCCGGCCGGGACGCTAATAGGTGAAGCGGTGACAGCCATAGACCCCGAGGGCCACCCGCTCACCTATTCCCTGCAGACCCCGTCAACCCTGTTCGCAGTGGACTCGGCCACCGGTCAGATCAGCGTGAAGGAGGGCGCCAACCTGGACTACGAAACCGAAGCCTCCCACACCGTGATCGTGGAGGCCAGCGACGGCCTGAGCCTCGTCGGCATAGACGACGATCACATCATCGATGCATTGACGACGGTGGTGATTGCCGTGACCGACGTTGCCGAACCGCCCCTGAAACCAGAGGCCCCGGCGGTAACCCAGTCGGCTGTCTCGCCCTCGTCAACACTGGACGTGTCCTGGGCGGCTCCCGACATGACAGGCAAGCCGGATCTGACATCCTACGGACTCTCCTACAGACCGGTGGGCGAAAGTCAGTGGCAGGAAATACAGCCGAGCGGAACCCAGACCAGCGCCACCATCCCTGGATTACAGGCCGACACCGCCTATGAAGTCCGGGTAAGCGCCCATAATGAAGACGGCGCCAGCCCGTGGTCGGATCCGGGAGAGGGTTCCACGGCTGAGTTGACGACCTCGGCGCCACCCCCGCCGGACACGACTCCGACACCTGATCCCGACCCGGATCCGACGCCGGACCCGGACCCGGACCCGGACACTGACGGTCCAAACCCCAACCCGGACCCCGACCCCAACTCTCTTCATGCAACACCCCCGTCGGTGTTGACACCCTTGCCGACATCGCCGCCCTCGGGACTCCCACCCGTGGCCATCAGTGACGGGGACGCTCCCGTCGAGGTGGTTTGCTTCCAGGCAGGGCTAGCGGCCTTTTACTTCCCCAAGTCCCCGGATGGTTCAGCCACCCCGATTCATCCGGATGTCATTCTCTTCGGTGGGTCGACGCCGGCGTCCGGTTCGGATGATTGCCAGGAACCCACATGGACCACCTACGGAGAGAAAAACCCAGACGGATACGATGATGGATACGATGATGGAAACGGTGGGAGCGCCAACAGCCCGCCCGTAATCACCAAACCGGATGACAAGAGGTATTCGCAGGGTCAGACGATAAGCCCCTTCGCGATCATCGTGACAGACGACGGTTCGCCCATCGTGACCGTGACAGGCCTGCCGGCCAGTTTGGGTTACGATCCCGAGGAGGGCATGACGAGCGGAGCAGTTGCCAGCAGCGCCGCTCCGGGGAGTTACGTTGTGACGATAACCGCAGACGACGGCGAGTACGTGGTGACGGAGACCTTCACGGTAACGGTGATCCCGCATCTCTCATACGCTGCGTCCAGCCAGTTGACCAGAACGGCTTCCGCCGTCAGCCCAACTGCAGCCGATTCATCCGTCGCCGAACGCGCTCCGGCATCCGACTCCCTGTTGAGCATCTTTCCCATAGCACCCGGTTTGCTTGGAATCACTGGATTCGAGGACCTGCCTCTGATGCCCCTCAGTGTGATCGGGTTGATGGTGTTGCTGTTTCTAATCCTCCCTGGGACGAGGAAGAAGAAGGACAGGCCGAAGAGGAGTCTCCTGACATGAAGGAATCGGGCGGTGGTCGATGCCCCCGACACCTTCGGGGGGTGTGGCGATGGATGCGGACACCCCATCCGAATCATCGCCCGGGCTCCATCGGCGGTGACCGACGGGCCCACCCGAGGCTTTGAACGAACCTGATCGCACAATGACGCGAGTCGCGTTCGAGGTTGCAGTCCTTCGTCGCCTACCGGTCCAGAGCGCCCGGATGCGCCGGAGGACCGGAGTGGGACCCGCTCACCACCGTCAGTCCCTCGTGAAATCCGAAGTCCCCCTTATTATTGATCGGCTATAGCGCCATGGGCCCCGGCGCACCGGGGGGCCCATCTGGAAGAGAGGATCTGTTTTGGACGCTGGCAACATCGCTTGGATGATCACCGCTTCGGCCCTCGTGCTGTTCATGGTGCCGGGGCTTGCCCTCTTCTATGGCGGCATGGTGAACTCCAAGAACGTAGTGAACATGCTGATGATGAACGTGGTCACCATCCCCATCGCCACCATCATCTGGGTGGTGGTCGGGTACTCGCTGGCCTTCGGCGCCAGCGTCGGCGATCTCGGCATCATCGGCAACCTGGACAAGGTGGGACTGGCCGGCCTTGGCGACGAGGAGACTCTCTTCTCGGTCTTCCAGATGATGTTCGCCGTCATCACTCCCGCCCTGATAGCCGGCGCCGTGGCCGGGAGGATGAAGTTCGCATCCTGGGTGATCTTCGCCGCCCTCTGGTCGCTCCTGATCTATCCCGTGGTGGCCCACTGGGGATTCGCCGGCGACGGATTGCTGTATTCATGGGGCATCCGCGACTTCGCCGGGGGTCTGGTCATCCATGTCAACTCCGGAGTCGCCGCCCTGGCGCTGATAAGGGTGCTGGGACCCCGGCAGGACTTCGGAGTCGAGCACCCGCCGCATTCGCTTCCCCTCACCCTGATAGGCACCGGGATCCTGTGGTTCGGCTGGTTCGGATTCAATGCCGGGTCGGCCCTGGCCGCCGACGGAGCAGCCATCACCGCCCTGCTCAACACCCAGGTGGGCGCTTCTCTCGGGGCCTTCGGATGGATGGTCTCCGACTGGACCCGCCATCGTCGACCCACCCTGCTGGGCCTGGTCTCCGGAGCGGTGGCGGGACTGGTGGCCATCACTCCGGCCGCCGGATTCGTGAGCCCGTCGGCCGCGATCGTCATAGGTGCGGCGGGCGGCTACATCTGCTCGCTGGTGGTCGGGCTCAAGGAGAAGTTCGGCTACGACGACTCCCTGGACGTGGTGGGAATCCACATGGTGGGTGGAGTGATCGGCGGGGTGCTCACCGGGGTGTTCTCGTCGGTGGCGTACGGCGAATTCGACGGCCTCATCTACGGAGGCGTCGGCTTCTTCGGAAAGCAGGTGGCGGGAGTGCTGGCCGTGATCGTCTTCACCTTTGTCGCCACCTGGATCCTGGCCAAGATCCTGGACAGGACCATCGGTCTGCGCGCCGCCCGCGAGGATGAGATCATCGGCTTGGACATCGCCCAGCACGGCGAGGACGCCTACTGGATCCGCTAGGGACGTGAAATAACCACTACCCCCATGCTGTTAATTGAAACGACGGGGGATCCACCGCGGTCGCTCGTCGGTCCGGGAACGAACCTGGGCAGAGAGCCACAAGGAGTGCTTTGATGACCGTTATCGACGATCTGGTAGCAAACAACACCCGCTATGCGGAGACCTTCGACAAGGGCGACGTGCCGTTGCCTCCCGGGCTCGGCCTGGCGGTGGTGGCGTGCATGGACGCGCGCCTGGACACACACAGCCTGCTGGGGATCGCCGAAGGCGACGCTCACGTCATCCGGAACGCCGGTGGGGTGGTCACCGACGACGCCATCCGGTCGCTGACGATCTCCCAACGCCTGCTGGGCACGACGTCGATCATGCTCATCCACCACACGGACTGTGGAATGCTGACCTTCCGCGACGACGACGTGAAGGACGCCATCTTGGCCGACACCGGCCTGCGGCCTGCCTTCGCGCTGGAGGCGTTCGGCGACCTCGAAGAGGACGTGCGACAGTCGATGGCGCGGATCCAGGCAAGCCCGTTCGTTCCCAACAAGGGCGACATCCGCGGCTTCGTATACGACTGCGCGACCGGGAGACTGAACGAGGTCACCTGACCCGGCCTCCTGACAGGAGGTGGATTTACTCCTGCGACCGTGGGACCTTCCTGCATGAGCAGAGCAGGAATAGGGGTTCCAGGAGCGTCCCGATGCTATTTTGACCCTTGATGGCCCTGTTCGTGACAGTCCGGGAACGTCGACTGTGGCTCTGGGCCCTGGCGGCGACCGTAGCTATCTACTCGACCCTCGGCCTGACGGGGACCCTGGCCCGGCGGACCAGCGAGGGCGGCGACCCGCTCGACGTCTTCCTGTTCTTCTTCGTGATGGGCTTCCTGGCGATGACCGTGCTGGCCTACGGCCTGCAGATCCGGCCTCGCGGCGTCGAGATCGGAGTCCTGTTGGGGATTGCCATGGTCTATTTCATGATGTTCGCCCGGATGACTCTGGCAGAGCGAACCCACCTAATCGAATACAGCGTGTTGGCGACCTTCGTTCGCGAGGCGCTCCATGAAGGCAGGAGTTGGGGTCGGCGCATCCCCTCCCCCGGCCTCCTCGCCATCGCAGTGACGACCCTGGTGGGAACCGTTGACGAATTCCTCCAGGTATTCCTGCCCAGCCGGGTGTTCGATCCGATCGACATTCTGTTCAACTTCCTGGCAGCCGTGGTGACCGTCGTGGCCCTGGCAGTCCTCACGTGGATCCGAAGACGCTCCCGGCTTGGCCGCGCCGGACGAGGACCCAACCTCGCCTGAGTGGCGAGATCCCCTCCGAACCCGGCATGAACAACTCGGATGAGGGGAGGCCCAAACCACCGGGCGCCCAACGGACATCCGAAACCCCGGGCCTCATGAATTTGAGGTCGATGCGCCTCTCCGTCTCGCCTGAAGACCGGGGAACGGCCGTCGAAAGGGTTGATCAGACCTACGCTTGCTTTGGCAAACCCCGGCGACAGACCGGGCGACACAACCGAGAGAGGTGAGGCATGGAGGCTTTGTTGATAATCGGTAGGGTTCTGTTTTCCTTGATATTCCTGGGAGCGGGAATAGGTCACCTTGCCCAACCCGACGCCACCGCCGGGTACGCGGCGTCTCGGGGAGTTCCCGCTGCCGGATTGCTGGCTCGGATCTCGGGTGTGCTCATCGCCGTGGGCGGCCTCGGGGTCATCCTCGGGGTGTGGATAGATCTGGCCGTCCTCGGGCTGGCGGTGTACGTGCTGGTGGCCGCCTTCATGGTCCATCACTTCTGGTCCGACGAGGAGCCGACCAGGACCGTCGAGATGTCGATGTTCATGAAGAACGTCTCCATCGCCGGCGCCGGATTGGTCCTCTTCGCAATGTCGGCCACCGGCGCCGACATGGGCTGGGAACTGGGAGCCCGCCTGTTCGACCTCTGACCTCCACCCCCTACGCCATAGATAGCAGGGATGTTCCGTCTATCATCAGGTCAAGGAATCTGCACACGGGAGGTGGCAAGATGGAAGCAGCACAACGATCGGCCCTCCGGGAGGCGGGATTCACCGGACCCCAGACAAATGCTCTGGCCATGGCTCTGGAACCGCTGGCAACCAAGGAAGACTTGCTGGCAGTCAAGGAAGAACTGAAGGGCGACCTGACAGAGATCCGCGGTGACCTGACCGCGCTCAGCATTGACGTGCGGTGGATGAAATGGATAGGAGGGGCCATCGGCCTGGCGGTGCTGGCAGAACTGGTCAGCGGACTCTTCTTATAGGTCATCGGCCCAGCATCGCTGGGAGCCCGCCTGTTCGACCTCTCATATCCGTCCCCCTTTTCGGCCGCACTTGGTAGGGCCGGTCCGCCTATCATCAGATGAAGGAATCTGCACACGGGAGGTGGCAAGATGGAAGCAGCACAACGATCGGCCCTCCGGGAGGCGGGATTCACCGGACCCCAGACAAATGCTCTGGCCATGGCTCTGGAACCGCTGGCAACCAAGGAAGACTTGCTGGCAGTCAAGGAAGAACTGAAGGGCGACCTGGCAGAACTCCGCGGTGACCTGGCAGAACTCCGCGGTGACCAGGCAGGACTCCGCGGTGACCTGACCGCGATCCGCGGTGACCTGACCGCGCTCAGCATTGACGTGCGGTGGATGAAATGGATAGGAGGGGCCATCGGCCTGGCGGTGCTGGCAGAACTGGTCAGCGGACTCTTCTTATAGGTCATCGGCCCAGCATCGCTGGGAGCCCGCCTGTTCGACCTCTCATATCCGTCCCCCTTTTCGGCCGCACTTGGTAGGGCCAGTCCGCCTATCATCGAAGAAGAGAATATGAAACGGGAGGTTGTATGACGAGAGCTAGCCAACGATCGGCCCTCCGGGAGGCGGGGTTCACCGGACCCCAGACAAATGCTCTGGCCATGGTTTTGGACGAAATTCGAACAGACCTGGATGCGATTCGCATTGACATTCGGTGGATGAAGTGGGTGGGAGGAGCCATCGGCCTGGCGGTGCTGGCTGAAATGGTCAGCGGACTCTTCTAATAGGCCCGAACATCGCCCCGCCCGGGTGAGGATCCCTGCCGGATCCGCTGATAGCGAGACCTACTCCAAGAACTCGTCGAGCCCGATGGTGAACCGATGGTGGCGGATCTTGGAGAGCGCCTTGCGCTCCATCTGGCGGATCCGCTCCTTGGTCACCCGGAACTGCCGGGAGAGTTCCCCCAGCGTCCAGACCCGGCCGTCCTCCAGCCCGAAGCGGAGCCTCAGGATCTCCTGTTCCCGGTCCCTCAGGTTCTTGAGCACATGGGCCAGGTACCTCTGCAGGAAGGCCAGGGTGGCAGCGTCCAGCGGGTCCTTGGCGTTGAGGTCCTCCACCAGGTCACCCACCGTGGTGCCGTCGTCCTCGGATCCCACCGGGTCCTGGAGGGAGATGGGACGCTGCGACAGCCTCACCATCCGCTCCACCACTTCCGGCCCGACCTCCAAGCGGGCGGCCAACTCGGCGGTGGTGGGCGGCCGTCCGTGTTTCTGGGTCAACTCCCGGCGGGCGTCGTTGAGCGGCGGGATCAGGGCCGACAGGTAGGCGGGGACCCTGATCATCCGGGACTGCTCGGAGAACATCTTGATCATGGGCTGTCTGATCCACCAGACGGCGTAGGTGGAGAACCGAAAGCCCTTGCGGTGATCGAAGCGCTCGGCGGCTTTCATCAGCCCCAGGTTTCCCTCCTGGATCAGGTCCAGGAGGAGCGCTCCGTTCATGGAGCCGAAGGTCTTGCGGGCGATGGAGACCACCAGGCGCAGGTTGGACTCGACCATGCTGTTGTATGCCCTCTCACCCTGCTGCACCCGTCTGTTGAGATCCCGACGCTCGGTGGCCGAGAGCCCCTTTTCTCCCAGTTTCTCCCGCGCCCGCACGCCGCTCTCGATCTGCACGGCCAACTCCACCTCCTGTTCCGGCGTGAGGAGCCCGTAGCGCCCGATCTCCCTCAGGTACTGGGTGACGGGATCGCCCGGGGCCCCGGCCGGAGAGGACCCCGGCCGGTCGCGCCTCTCCCCCACATCCTCCACCTCCTCCACGACCCGGATCCCCTCCTCCGACAGCCGGTTCATCAGGTTGATCCATCTTCCCTCATCGTCCCGGGGTTCCTCGTCGAACTCGTCGAGATCGGCCATCAACTCCGAGACGGTCAGGAACCCCCGCTGGCGCCCCCGGCGAAGGATCGTCCCCGTCCAGGCCTCGAAACCCCCTCCCCTGCCGCTCATCGCAGGTCTCCGGTCAGCTCCTGGCGCCGGCGCTCGAGTTCCACTACCTGCGCCAGGAGCCGGGGGCGCTGGGGGTCGTCGGCGGCCAGCGAACGCATCCGCGCTCCGATCGAGTCCATCTCCCGGCGCAGCGCCGCCCGCCGGCACCGGATGACCAGGGGCCTCGGATCGCCCGGCTCCAGGTCATCGGCCGAGATCGCCAGCAACTCCCGGTCCACTTCGCCGGGAGAGCCCTCCCGCTCCGATTCATCGGAGGATCCCTCCCCCCGCCATGCGATCGGCGTGGGTTGGCCGATCGGGGTCACCCTCCAGTCGGATTCGACCTGCTGGAACGCCTGGCGGTACAGGTCCTGTCCGAACAGGGTGCTGTCCACCTCCAGTTCCCGCAGCGCGGGGTGGTTGGCCAGCACCGCCTTGAGAAGTTCGCGCTCCACCGCCGCTCCCCTCGGAGCATGGCGATCCCTCCGGCGGGGCGCCGGCCCACGGGGTGCCTCCGGCCGGCTCGGTCCCGCTCTCTGCGCCCCGCGGCGCACCACGGCCCGGATCTCGGAGAGGCCCGCACCGGTCATCCGCGCCAGGGTCCGCTCGTACACGGCTCTCGTGGCCTGATCGGCCACCGCGGCCAGCAGCGGACCCAAGTCGTTCACCGCCCTGGCCCGGGACTCGGGGTCAGTGAGGTCCACTCCCGACAACCGTCTCTCCATGCGGTACTGGAGAGCGGGGCGGGAGTCGTCCACCGCCCGGCGGACCTCCTCCAAACGGTCCTCCTGCAACAGGTCGGCGGGGTCCTTCCCGTCGGGCAACTCGGCCACCCGCAGATCGAGACGGCGCCCGCTGCGGCGGCTCACCCGCTCGCCTCTCAGCACCGCGTCGGAACCGGCCCGGTCGGCGTCGAAGGCCAGGACGATCCGCTGTCCCAGCCTGCCCAGCACCTCCAGGTGGTCCTCTCCCAGGGCGGTCCCGCAGGTGGCGACCGCCGACTCCATCCCGGCCTGGTGCATGGCGATCACGTCGGTGTACCCCTCCACCACCACCGACCGATCGGACCGGCTGATCTCTCTCCGGGCCAGGTGAAGGCCGTACAGCAGCCTGGACTTGCGATACAGCGGCGTCTCCGGCGAGTTGAGGTACTTCGGCCCGTCACCGCTCATCAACCGGGCCCCGAATCCCACCGGGTCTCCCCGCAGGTCGTGGATGGGAAACATGATGCGGCCCCAGAAGCGGTCCCGGAACCCGCCGCCGTCGCCGGGGCCCCTGTCCCATCCCCGCCGCACCGCCAGGCCGGCGCGCTCCATCACCGAGTTGGAGACTCCCGCCGCTCGCAGTTCGGTCCCGAGAGACGGCTCGTGGAGGGGCGAGAAGCCCAGGCCGAACTTCTCGATCAGCGCCCGGTCGTAGCCGCGGGACCGCAGGTAGGCGCGGGCGGGACCCGCATCGGCGCCGGAGAGGAGTCTGCGGGTGTAGAAGTCGACCGCCCGGCGCATCACCTCCACCAGGCGCTCGCGCTCGGCGGCCCTCGCGCCGTCACCCGGCCGGTGGGTCAGGACCACTCCGGCCTGTCGGGCCAGGGCCTGGAGGGCATCGGGAAACGAGAGGCCCTGGGTCTCCTGTATGAGGGTGAAGACATCCCCGCCCTTGTGGCACCCGAAGCAATAGAACAAGCCCCGCGCGGGGTCTATCGAGAGCGAGGGGGTCTTCTCCTGGTGAAAGGGGCAGAGCGCGGTGTAGCTGCGGCCCGACCGCTTCACCCTGGTGATGGCCGCGAACTGCTCCACCAGGTTGACCGCCGCTCGGACCCGCTCCCGGTCGTCATCCCCCCTAACCATGGGCTGTCATCCTACCCCGGCCGGCGCGGCGGTGAAGGCCAGTTCCAGTCCGATCTCGTCCCCCACATCGGCCACGAACGGGACCGAGGGAATGTTCAGACCGAAGTCCGAGCGCGACACCGTGGTCGAGGCCAGCCCCTGCAGGCGCCCGTCGCCGTCCCATCGGGCCGCGACCGAGAAGGTGACCGCCCGGGTGATCTCCCGCACCGTCAGATCCCCCTCCACCGAGAAGCTGTACTCGCCTCCATCCTCCGCCGGGCCCGAAAGGCCGGTGATCCCGGTCGGGAGGAAGGTTATGAATTCGTACTGCTCGGCGCCCAGGATCGGGCCCCGGATGGCCCGGTCCCGGTTGGAGGCGTCGGTGGCGAAGGTGCGGGCGTTGATGAGAATCTCTCCCATCTGCGAGCGGGACAGGTCGGCCAGGTCCACCCTCACCCTCCCCACCACCTCGGTGGTCACCCCCACCACCGTGAAGGGCTCCCCCCGAAGCACCTCATAGATCGAAAAGCGCGCCTCGGTGCCCTCCGACAACTCCAGTTCCACCACGTCCGCGGATTCGACCGGCTCTGCGGCGGTCTCCTCGGTCTCCTCCTGCGGCCCTTCGTCCTCGACCGTCTGTCCGGCGTCTTCCGACGACCCCTCGCTCCCGGCCGTCCCGTCGGCCTCCCCGGTGCCGGAGGGCTCGGTAGAAGGGTCCTCGGCCTCGCCCTCTCCGCCCGTCCCGTCGGCCGAGGGCGCCGCGGTCGTGACCGGCGCCTGGGCGGTCGTCTCGGTCGCGGCCGGAGCCTCCGAGGTGATGGGTGGAGCGGTCACCGGGGTGGGATCGCCCACGTTCCCGGCAACGAAGAACCAGATCAGCCCGGCCGCCGCTCCCGCCGCCACAACCGCCAGCGCGCCGATCAGGGCCCTGCGGGTCATGTCCCCAGGTGCTCCACCAGGTAGGGGTACAGCCGGTCGGCGCCCACCCGGTCCTGGTGCATGGTGTCTCGATGGCGCACCGTCACCGACTGGTCCTCCACCGAGTCGAAGTCGTAGGTGACGCACAGCGGCGTGCCGATCTCGTCCTGGCGGCGGTACCGGCGCCCGATCGACTGGGTTATGTCGAACTCCACCGTGAGCCTCCGGCTCAGGTCGTCGGCGATCCGCGACGCCGGCTCCACCAACTCCGGCTTCCGGGAGAGGGGAAGCACCGCCGCCTTGTAGGGCGCCAGGCGCGGGTCGAGCCCCAGGACCACCCGTTCGGAGCCCCGCACCTGTTCGGTCCGGTAGGCGTCGATCAGGAAAGCGAAGGTGGTGCGGGTGGCGCCCGCAGCCGGCTCGATCACGTGGGGGACCACCCGGGTGCCGGTGGCCGGGTCGAAGTAGCTCAGGTCCTCCCCGGAGTGCTCGGCGTGCTGTTTGAGGTCGAAGTCGGTCCGGTTGGCGATTCCCTCCAGCTCGTCCCACCCCCACGAGAACCGGTACTCCACGTCGACGGTCTCGGCTGAGTAGTGGGAAAGCTCGTCGTCGCCGTGGGGGCGGATGCGCAGGTTGTCGGGGTTCATGCCCAGGTCCAGGTACCAGCGGCGCCGGGCGTCCACCCAGTACTCGAACCAGTCCGGCGCCTCGGAGGGAAGGCAGAACCACTCCATCTCCATCTGCTCGAACTCCCGGGTCCGGAAGACGAACTGGCCGGGGGTGATCTCGTTGCGGAAGGACTTGCCGATCTGGGCCACCCCGAAGGGGAGCTTCTGGCGGGAGACCCTGAGCACGTTGGCGAAGTTGATGAAGATGCCCTGGGCGGTTTCGGGTCGCAGGTAGACGAGGTTGTCGTCGGTCTCCACCGGGCCCATGTGGGTGCGAAGCATCAGGTTGAAGAGCCGGGGCTCGGTGAAGGTGTCGCTCCTTCCGCACGCCGGGCACCGGTCGGGGCGGGGAAGGCGGTCCTGGCGGAAACGCTGGTGGCAGCCGCGGCACTCCACCAGCGGATCGGTGAACACCGCCTCGTGCCCGGAGGCCTGCCAGACCCGGCGGGACTGGATGACGGCCGAGTCGATGCCCACCACGTCCCGGCGGGTGCTCACCATCGAGCGCCACCACTCGTTCTTCACGTTCCTGAGCAGTTCCACCCCCAGCGGGCCGTAGTCGTAGGCCGAGCGCAGCCCCCCGTAGATCTCCGATGAGGGAAACGCGAACCCGCGTCGGCGGGACAGGTTGACAATGGTTTCCAGGCTGGTCATGAGGACATGTGCAAGGCTACCCGCCGCCGGCCCCTACGGGGATTCCCGCACCCGGCCGAAACGGCGCTCCCGCCGCTGGTAGTCGGCGATCGCCTCGGCCAGGTGGGTGCGGTTGAAATCGGGCCACAGCACCTCGGTGAAGTACAACTCGGCGTAGGCCGCCTGCCAGAGGAGGAAGTTGGACAGCCGGCTCTCCCCGGACGTGCGGATGATCAGGTCGGCGTCGGGCATCCCGGGGACGCCCATCCGGGCCGCCAGGGCCGCCTCGTCCACCTCTCCGGGCCGGATCCGCCCCGCCGCCGCGTCGGCAGCCAGGGCGCGCGCCGCGTCGACTATCTCCCGGCGAGCCCCGTAGTTGAAGGCGATCACCAGGTTCAACCTGGTGTTTGCGGCGGTGAGAGAGAGGGTCTCGGAGATCCGCCGCCGGACACTGTCGGGTATCCGGGGGTCGGTGAGGTCCCCCGCAACGTGCAGGCGCGCTCCCCGCTCCACCAACTCATGTCCCCGGCGCAACAGCAGGTCGTCGCAGAACTTCATCAAAAAGGCGACCTCTTCTGGGGAACGCTGCCAGTTCTCGGTGGAGAAGAGAAACAGGGTGAACCACTCGATCCCCGCCTCCAGGGCGCCCTCCAGCACGTCCAGGACCGCCTTTTCCCCGGCGGCATGCCCGGCCACCCGGGGGAGGCCGCGCTTTGCGGCCCAGCGCCCGTTCCCGTCGAGGATCACGCCCACGTGGCGGGGAGGGGCGACGCTCATGAGGGCACGGTCAGGGAGCGAAAGCTCCGGTCGAGATGCACTTCCAGGAACCGGCAGACCACGCTCATGGCCTGGCGCGACAGATCCACGGTGGTCAAGGGCAGATCACCCAGGTCGGCCCGGGCCAGGGCCCGGAGGTGTTCGGTCACTCCTCCCACGAGCCGCACCGAGCCCTGGGTATGACATCTCTCACACGTTACCCCTCCACCCGCGAAATTGAACCTGGCGAGGTCGTCGGTTCCCCCGCAGGAGGCGCACCACTCCAGGGCCGGCGCCACCCCCACAACATCTGCCAGGCGCAGGAGAAAGGCGGTGGTCAGACCGGGGACGTCCTCTGTCAGCGACAGCACCTCCAGGCTCTCGGCCAGCAGGTCGAAGAGCGTCTGCGAGCGTTGCTCGGGCTGGGCGACCCCGTCCGCGGCGTTCACCATCGTCGAGGCTGCCAGCAGGCGGTCCAGGTCGGTCCGCAACTCGGGATAGGCGGCCACCACCGTCACCGAGGTGATCAGATCCAGTTCCCGGCCGCGATACAGCACCAACTCCACCCGGCAGAAGGGCTCCAGGCGGCCCCGGAGCCTGCTCCGAACCCGGCGGACGCCCCGCGCCACGGTGCGAAGCTGCCCCCTCTCGGGGCTGAGCAGCACCACCACCCGGTCCGCCTCGCCGAAGGGGTAGCTGCGGAGCACTATCCCCTCCTGATGGCTCATCTTGCTCATATGACAGGGTATCTCTGCGGGTAGGAGCATTCACCCGCGCCGCACCGAACAGGCGGCTCACACCACCACATTAACCCACTCGCCCTCTCCGCGGAAGGCTTGAAGATTGACCGCGAAGATCTCGGCCAGACGATCGGCGTACTGGGGAGAAAAGCCCCCCAGGTGAGGAGTCAGCACCACCTTGTGATGGGTCCACAGGGGTGAGTCCTCGGGAGGAGGCTCGGGATAGGTGACGTCCAGTCCCGCGCCGCGGAGTTCCCCGGAGTCGAGGGCCTCCAACAGCGACCCGGTGTCCACCGTGGAACCTCGGCCCACGTTCACGAACCATCCGTCCCCCAGGGCCTCGAGTTCGGCGGCCCCCACCTGCGGCGGCGCTCCGCGTCCGAAGGGGAGGGCGTTGATCACCGCGTCGGCCCTCCGGAAGACCTCCAAGGTGCCCTCCGGTCCGTAGACCTCCGAGGCCACCCCCTCGTAGGAGTCGGGGTGGCGCTTGGTGCCGATCACCTCCATCCCCCACGCCTTGGCCCGCCAGGCTATCTCCTCGCCCACGGCCCCCATTCCCAGTATCCCCAGGGTGGAGCCGGACAGTTCATGACACATGGCCTGCCTCCAGATCCCCCGGTCCCCATAGCGCACCGACTTTCCCACCCGCCGGGTCATGGCCAGCAACAGCGCGAAGGCGTGCTCCGCCACCGCCGGAGCGTTGGCGCCCCGTCCCGAGGTCAGGCGGATGCCGGCCTCGGCCAGCGTCTCCCAGGGATAGCTGTCACAACCCGAGGAGATCGACTGTATCCAGCGCAGGCCTAACGACAGGCACTCGTCGGTCCAGATGAAGCTGACCAGGATCTCCGAGCGGGGATCCTCGAGGCTCTCGGTCAGGCCCTCCAGGTCCGGCGGGGAGATCACCTCCACTCCCGGGACCCTGGCCAGGCTGTCGCGCACGCCCCACGGATGGCAGGGGTGGAGCACCACCCGGTGCGTCCCGCTCATGGGTGAGGCGGAGTCATGACCCGAAGACCGAGTCCCACAGGACCCCCAGTTCCGCCCAGACCCGGCGCGATGTCCACAGCAGCAACAGCCCCATCAGCGCCACTCCCGCGGCGGTGAGCAACAACCGGATCCGGTAGACCCATCGCTCCTCGGGAGCGTTGTACCGGTAGGAGAAGGCGACCGTCCCTCCGTCGGGCGGTCCCTGGGAGACCGCTCGCTGCGGAGGGGCAGCAGGCGCCTCGGGTTCGATATCCAGGGGATGCTCGGCCGGCTCGTCCTGGGACTCGGACAAACTGTCCAGCGACTGGCGGATCGTCATCCTCGGAGTCTCCGGCTCGGGCACTCCGAACCCGGCGGCCCGGGACAGAAGGCCCTCGGGCATCTCCAGGACCACCTCGAGGGAACGCAACAACCCGGGATGGATGGGAATCTCCACTCCCCGCTCCCAGTCCTTCACCTGTGACTGGGCTACCCCAAGCTGCCGACCGAGTTGCCTCCTATTAAGGCCGCGCCGACGGCGGAAACTCTCGAGTATCTCCCCGAAAGTAGGACCGGCGGCCGAACGCTGGGAAGTGCGCTGACTCATCAATCAATTAAGGATACGATCTCCGGGGTTCTTAGCGAACAACCACCCCTAATGGGTGGGATTGGCGGGCACGCTGTCTGGCTCCGGCTGGGCGGTGACCCGCATCTCCCCCACTCCCTTAACGTTCCAGCACAGGGTGCGACCCTCCGGGACCAGTATCCGGAACGGGCCGCCGTGTTCGGGGGGCAGGCGGTCGTCACCCAACCCGTAGACCACCACTCCCTTGGAGGAGAGTTCCCCCAGAGGAATCGATGCCCGGTAAGCCCCGTCGTCACTTTCCACCGACACATATCCGCCCCGGGGGCCCGATGCCTCCAAGAGTGCCCCGGCCGAGACCCCGCGTCCGGGGATCTCACCCTCACTCACCTGCTCCGACAACCCGGCCAGATCCTCCATTGCCCACTCGCCGGGCTTCTCAACCAGCCCGGTGACCCTGATCACCGGGACCTTGTTCTGCAGATCAGACACCATACCCATCACGGTAACAGCCATTCTCCGGTACCCTTCCAATCGGAGGCGAGCGAGCGCCTGGTGGGCTCCCCGGTCTTCAAAACCGGTGGGGGGTCAAAAGACCCCCGGCGGGTTCGATTCCCGTCCGCCTCCGCTAGGACCACGGACGTTTACTCAGTTCAGAGGCGTTTCCTAATCTGGGCTTAGTGTTTCAGTTCTGGATACTGCATTGATGGAAAAGCTCATCTCTGTTCTCGGTTTATGGAAAGCCCACAGCAGCATGGGGGTGGTAACGGCCCTCGTGTTCTTTGGTACAGCACTCATCACCCACGTCCTCGGGATGGACGACGCCGTCCAGAAGGGACTAATAGCGGCGGGCATAGTGTCATTGATCCTTTATCAGGGATGGCTGTTCGCCTCGTTTGAGCGGCATCGCAAAAAGGAATGCAAGGCCCAAAAGGAAGAACGGGCAGCTGAATGCAAAGCGAAAGAGAAAGAACGGGCAGCTGCCGAAGATCGAAAAGACCGAGAGGCCTTAGCCAGAATCCGCGCCTTTGATGCGGTCACGGAACAGATCGCCAAAGCAGTGGCACAGGAGAATCATCGACAGCATCTTCTGCAACAGCTGTGGGACACCGTGTTGAGGAACAAACACCTCTTACAAAATGCCCACTCAAGTCTGCACCACCACTCGTTCGAGCATTGGAGAGAACGAATACAGGAAGCCCTGGCAAAGGGAACCGACATTGAGTTGGCCCTCTATTGGCCGGGAGGGGGAGACGACGAGGGATGGAAACGTCTCATCCAAAACATTTATGCCGTGGTGCAAGCCCGGGACGCAAACGATCCCATGGCCCGCCGGGTGCTGTGGAGATGCTTCTTCTCAAAGGGCGTTGTCCCATAGCGGTGTTGAGCCTTCCCCCGTGAGCAGTGTCTTCGAAACGCCTGTGCTTGGCGGTGGGCGAGGCAGATTTAGGAACACACCTGCCGGTGGCTGACCATACGCGTTGGACAACATCTCTGTCAAGGAAGTCAGGATCCGATAGGAGTTCTCGCACGGGATAGGAAGATCGATGGGGCTGTCACTTCGATGCTCTATCGTTGTCCTCGTGCTCACACTGCCCCAACTAGAGCGCCATCTATTCGCCGCTGCCGACATCTTGCGCGGAAAGATGGACGCGTCGGAGTTCAAGGAGTACATCTTCGGGGCATTGTTCTTGAAGAGGGCGAGCGATGTGTTCGAACAGGAGCGTCGGCTGGTGATCGAGGATCAGTTGACTCGGGGACGTTCATTGGCAGAAGCCCATCAGCGAGCTGATGACCCCGATTTCTATGAAGACGCTTTTTTCGTGCCACCCGAGGCCCGCTGGTCGAACATTCGCGACGATCTCCACCATCAGGTGGGCGACGGACTGAACAGGGCTCTCGGCAAGCTTGAGGAGAGCAATCCCACTCTGGAGAGTGTCCTACAGCACATCGACTTCAACCGGCGGGTAGGTAGAACAACAGTTTCGGACAAGAAGTGGCGCGACCTCATCGATCATTTCTCCAAGTACCGGCTCCGCAACGAGGATTTCGAGTTCCCCGACCTGCTTGGCGCAGCATACGAGTATCTGATCCGGGACTTTGCCGACTCGGCGGGTAAGAAGGGAGGCGAGTTTTACACACCCCGCCCTGTCGTGCAGCTGATGGTGCGCCTTGTCGATCCGAAGGAGGGTATGGCTATCTACGACCCATGCTCAGGATCTGGCGGGATGTTGATATACGCCCGAAACCACGTTTCTGACAGTGGTGGTGATCCCACCAATCTAGTTCTTGCCGGCCAAGAGAACAACGGGACCACCTGGTCAATCTCCAAGATGAACATGCTGCTTCACGGCATCAAAGACGCTGACCTCCGCAACGAAGACACTATCACCAACCCTGAGCATGTCCGTGACGGTGAGTTAGTTCGTTTCGACCGGGTGATCACGAACCCCCCGTTCAGCCAGAACTACGACAAAGCCTCACTTACTCACACCGAACGGTTCCGCTACGGCTACACACCCGAAGGCGCCAAGAAAGCCGACCTCATGTTCCTCCAGCACATGCTGGCCGTCCTCAAGTCTGATGGGATCCTCGCCACAGTCATGCCCCACGGTGTGCTGTTCCGGAGTGGCACTGAAGGGAGCATCCGGCGGGCGATCATTGAAGACGACCTCATTGACACGGTGATCGGTTTGGGCCCAAACCTCTTCTACGGCACCGGCATCCCTGCCGCCATATTGATCCTGCGAGCCAAAGGCTCCAAACCTCCCGAACGGAAGGGCAAGGTGCTGTTTATAAACGCCGACCGCGACTACGGCGAAGGTCGCGCCCAGAACCATCTCCGCCCACGCGACGAAGAGAAGATCACCGCCACATACCGAGACTTCGCCGATGTCGAGGGCTTCGCCAAGGTCGTCACCCTCGACGAACTAGCCGACAACGACTTCAACTGCAACATCCGGCGGTACGCGGATAGCGCTCCACCACCCGAACCCCAGGATGTCCGAGCTCATCTCCATGGTGGCGTACCAATAGTGGAGATTGAGGACGCTAAAGACCTGCTGGAAGAAGCCGGGCTCGAAGCCGACCTCCTGTTTGTCGATCGGGGTGACTGTTACGCCGAGTGGCGCCACTCAGCCAATGGCTCGGCAGAGCGGGAAGATGCGTACCGCACTATTGGCCGCGCGGTCAATGACAAGGCCACGAACAGTCCCTGGCCGCGCTGGTGGGCCGACACCGTCGAACCAATGCTCCGCCTCCTACCACGCAATGGCATTCTCGTTGGCCAACGCCACCAACTGGTCAAGGGTTTCACGGCCCGCATGGTCCCTACTGGCATGGACCACTTCGCCGCTGCTGGCATGGCCGCGACTTGGTGGGAACAGACTCGCCACGAACTCCAGACCGCCGCTACCCGAGGCTGGAAAGCAGTCATCGAAGCTTGGCTCACCACCGCCGAAGCCAGCAAAGACGACAAAAAGGCTCCCAGCCTGCCCGACCAGCCCGCCATCAAACTCCTTGCGGCGTGCCAACTAGCCAAACAAACCACCCTCACAGCCGAACACGCCCGCCTCGATGCACAGATTAAGGCCGCCGAAGCCTCCAACAACGCTGGCCCTCTCACTCCGGCCGAGATCAAGACCCTGAAGTCGGCCCGCACCAAGATTAAAAAGCAACTCAAAGCCGTTGATGCCTTACTGCTCACTAAAGCCCGGCAAACCCTCGACACTATGCCGGCGGCCGAAGCCCCTACCCAGGCAATCGGTGTGCTCTTGGGCCGAATGGAGAGACTCGTAACAGATCACTTCGCCACCGTCGAACGCAATACTCTTGGTTGGTACAGCAACCTCGCCAACAAATACGGCACCACCCTCGGAGACGTTGAAGCAGAACGGGACAAGGCCGCAGCCCGTCTCGACCAGCAGTTCAAGGAGCTGGGGTATGGATAATTGGCGGAAGGTGCCACTTGGCAAGGCCTTCGAGGTTCAACTGGGTAAGACGCTCAGTGCAGGCTCTGAGCATGGCGATCAGTATCAATACCTCGCAAATCGCAATGTCCAATGGGGACAAATTGTCATTGACGACCTCCGAACGATGCACTTCAATTTGGCAGAGCGAGAGCGGTATCGATTGCGAGCAGGTGACCTTCTTGTCTGTGAAGGCGGTGAGGTTGGCAGGGCAGCATTGTGGTCAGATGAGCTGCCAGAGTGCTACTTCCAGAACGCCATTCACCGGTTGCGTGGGACTGGCATCATAGACCAGGGATTCATGCGCCACTACATTGAGTTCGCTGCCGTTGCGGGATTGCTAAGGGCAATGACAGGGAGGACAAGCATTGGCCACTTACCGAGATCAAAGCTGGTGAGATGGCTTGTGCCTGTGCCACCGTTAGAGGAGCAGCGGCGAATTGCCAAGGTGCTCGACACGCTCAACGAGACCGTTGAGGCCACCAAACGTGTCATTGCCAAGCGGCGCTTTATACGTGCCGGACTTGCGGCTGATCTTCTCAATGGATCCAGCGCTAGGGTAACCTCCACAAACTCGAAGCCGAACGGGGCCTTGTCGTCGCCGGTCTCTACCAGCACGTCAGGGACCTCGGTTATGACTGACTGGGAGTCTCGGTCGATCGAGGAACTGGTCGCTTTAGTCTCAAGCGGAGGTACCCCCACGGCTGGGGACCCCCGCTATTACGCGGATTGCGGCACGCCGTTCCTCAAGATTGACGATATCACCAGATCTATTAGTCGGTTTGTGGATCAGGCCGAACTGTCGATCACGGACCTTGCCCTTGAGGAGAGTGCAGCGAGGATCTTCCCCGCTGGGACAGTTCTGGTGACTATGTACGGAACGATCGGAGTGACCAAGACGCTTCTCTCTCCGATGGCAACCAATCAAGCCATTGCGGCGCTGGTTCCTCCTTTCCGATGCGACCCCGATTACCTCGCGCATGCCCTCTCGTTCCGCCGCGCTAGCCTAGAACGACTGGCGGCTCAGACGACCCAACCGAATATTTCGGGAGCGATCATTCGACGGTTTAGGCTTCCCCTCCCACCGTTGCTGGAGCAGCGGCGGATTGCGGAGATCCTTGACACAGTCGACAGTTCGATACACCACAATAGAGTTGAACTTGCTAAGTTGCGGAGGTTGCGAACGGGGCTTGCTTCCGATCTATTCTCGGGCCGTATTCGGACGGCAGCAACATGACTTGGGGGCCGGAGTGGGAGAAAGTCGAGGGGCCGTTGTTAGAGCACTTGGGAATGCTCGGCTGGGAAACGTTGGTCTGGTCTGAGCGCCAGGGCACCGACACCGTGGCCCGGCTGTCGGATCGCGATGTGCTTCTTGAAGATCGGCTCAAGGGGGCGTTGGTGAAGATTAATCCAGGGCCTAACGACCTGCCGTGGCTTGACGACATCCGGATCAAAGGGGCGGTTGCGGAGTTGACTTCGATGCCAGCGGGGGCCAAGTTGTTGGAGGCGAACCGGCTGTCGACCGATCTTTTGCTTCGCGGGGTCACGGTTGCCGGAATGGAAGGGTGGGACGGTGGTCGGGATCGGACCATTGATTACATCGATTGGGACAACTGGAAAGCCAATGACTTCCTTGCGGTGTCGCAGTTCCCGATTGCAACAGCCGGTAGGGCTCCGAACATTCGGCCTGATGTGACATTGTTCGTTAACGGGATTCCGTTGGTGGTGATCGAGGCCAAGCCTCCCGGTACCCCCTCCGGGATAGCGGAAGCGATCAATCAGATCCACCGATATGCCAACCAGCGGCGTACCGAGGTTCCTGAGGGTGCTGAGCAGTTGTTCTGGACAAATCAGTTCACGGTGGCTACCACTGGTGAGCGAGCCGAAGTGGCAACATTCACCGCTTTGCCAGAGCATTACATGGCTTGGAAGGATCCCTTCCCCTATTCCGTTGAGGATGTAGCCGATTCCTTGGGCAAACCGGTTGAAGCGGTTACCCAGCAGGAGTTGTTGGCGGCTGGAATGTTGGCGCCTCAGCGGTTGCTGGACATCGTGAGGCACTTCACGGTGTTCATGGATATCGGCCCAGGTCGTACGGTCAAGATTGTCAGCCGTTATCAGCAGTACCGGGGTGTCCAGAAAGCGATGCGACGGTTGCTTACCGGCCCCACCAAGGCGGAAGACGGGGAGACCGATCGCCGCGGAGGGATCGTCTGGCACACTCAGGGATCCGGCAAGAGCCTGACGATGGTATTTCTGGTGAGGGCGATGCGAAGCCATCCCGATCTGAGAAGGTTCAAGATTGTCCTGGTGACTGATCGGACCGCTCTTGAGCGACAACTCCGGGAGACGGCGGCATTGGTTGGGGAGACCGTGTACGTTGCCCGCAGGGGTGGGGATGTTCGGAGATTGGTTGGTCGGCCCGGTCCGGGTGTGGTGATGGTGATGATCCAGAAGTACCGGGACACGTCACCTGGTGGCAGCGAAGGTGCGGCGGGAGAGGAGATGTACGGCACGTTGAACCCGTCGGAGTCGATACTGGTGATGGTCGACGAGGCCCACCGATCTCATGGGTCGATACTGCACGCCAATCTGATGGCCGCCCTGCCGAATGCGGCCCGGATTGGGTTTACGGGCACTCCGATAATCATGGGCAAGCGGAAGAGAACGCGTGACATCTTCGGTGGGTATTTGGACCGGTACACGCTTGCTGACTCGGAGGCGGATGGTTCGACTGTGCCGATCTTCTACGAGGGCCGCACCACCGATGCGGCCGTCAAGGGAGCATCCAGGATGGACACGGTTTTCTACCGGTGGTTCGCCCCGCTTACTGACGACCAGAGACAGACTCTTCAGCGGAAGTACGCCACAACCATGCAGGTGCTCCAGGCTCCGGAGTTGATTGAGGCGAAAGCTAAGGATGTCCTCCGACACTACCTCACCACCGTGATGCCCGACGGATTCAAGGGCATGATTGTTGCTACCAGTCGGAAGGCCTGTCTCCGTTATTTCGATGCCCTGAACAAGGCACGTGATGAACTCATTGAAGAGATCGAACGAGGAGACCCATATCCGTTCGACAGTTCCGGCATCACACCAAGCCACATGTCGTCAACGGAGAACACGACTTCCCAGATTGAACTATTGCGGAGCCTTGAATTCGCGCCGGTGATCTCCGGAGACCACAACGATCCGCCGCATTACGCGCCATGGACGGCCAAACAGCGTCAACAGATACACATCGACGGCTTCAAACTTCCACTCGGGTCCGCCAACGACAAACACAGCCCACTTGCACTGTTGATCGTCAAGTCGATGTTGCTCACCGGGTTCGACGCACCGCAAGCGCAGGTTCTCTATCTCGACCGATTGATCCAAGAGGCTGAACTGCTCCAGGCGATAGCTCGCGTCAACCGGACCGCCCCAAAGAAGTCCTACGGACTCGTGGTCGATTACTACGGCGTGTCTGCTCAACTCACCCAGGCTCTCGCCGCCTATGCCAACGCTGATGGCGACATCGTCGATCCCGACGTCGACGGAGCGCTACGGTCGCTCACCACCGAAATCGAAAAGCTTGAACCGCAGCGCCAACGTGTTAAACAGATCTTCGTCCAGCGAGGTGTCGAGCCAGCCGCGACCAACGAAGCGATCGAGCAATGCGTTCAACTGCTGGCCGACGAACGACTCCGGGCAGAGTTCGATGTTGCACTACGAACCTTCTTCACCACCTTCGACACGGTTTTACCAAGGCCAGAAGCCCTTCCGTTCGTAGAAGATGTCAACCTCTTCGGAGAGATCCAGATCCGCACCCGGCGCCGTTACCGCGACACACCCGATGGGGACTTTGACCCCCACAAGTACAAGGAAAAGGTCCGGCGTCTGATCGACCAGCACATCACAGTTCTCGACCTCAGCCAGAAGATCCAGCCTTTGAAGATCACCGATCCGACCTTCAACTTTCACGTCCAACAGATGGATTCGGAGCGGGCTATGGCATCAGAGATGGAACACGCCATACGGCATCACATTCGCACCCATGTTGACGAAGACCCCGCTTATTACCGGAACTTGTCGGAGAGAATCGACGAGATCCTGGATCGGCTGGAAGATAGGTGGGACCAGATCGCATTCGAATTCAAGGGAGTGATCGACGAGATCAAAACTGGCCGCTCCGACGAAGATGATACGGGGCTGGATCCCTCCACGGAACTTCCGTTCTATGGCCAGATGGTCGAGAGGGTCGCGAGTTCCGTGTCGGAAGCCACTGAGCGTCTGATCGAACTTACCGTGGAACTTGTCGCCCAGGTCCGCCGAGTCATCAGTGTGGTGGGCTTCTGGGACAACGCCACCAAGCAAGATGACCTTCGTAAAGCGATCAAACGGACACTCGACGACAGTGACCTGTTCCCATTCGCGAGCCTTGATGAGCTGTCTGTCGAACTCGTCGCTCTCGCCAAGGCCAACCAGCACCGGTTGTCATGACCCCCACCGCAGCGCTTGCCCTCCACGATCTCCCCGAGTTGGTAGTAGGAGATCTTGTGTTCAAGGTCGCCCCGCCCCGCCGAGGCAAGACAATCGAGATCATTGTAGAACGCGACGCATCGCTGGTTATCAAGGCTCCACCCGCCGTCACAGTCGAACGAGTTATGAGATTCGTTGCTGCCAAGCGCCAGTGGGTCTATCGCAAGCTGGTCGAGAAAGATGCTCTTACGGGTCCACCGATTGTCAAGAAGTTTGTCGAAGGAGAAGGGTTCGCTTATCTCGGCCGCAGCTACCGATTAACCCTCACCCCCGAGGGGACCGGATTGCGCCTCGATCGGGGCCGGTTCCACCTCCCTGCCGCGGAGGCGGATCAGGGTGCCAATGCAATGCGTCAGTGGTACACCGATGTGGGCAGGAAGTGGCTCCAAAAGAGGATCTGTCCCTGGGCTGCCCGCCTGGGAGAACAGTCAGTTGGCGTGGAAGTCCGCGACCTCGGCTACCGGTGGGGTTCAGCGCGTCCGCACACAGGTCCCCAACGAATCAATATCCACTGGGCCACCCTCCAACTTCCTCCAAGCCTCATCGACTACGTCCTAGTACACGAACTCGCTCACCTCCGCGAGGCCAACCACACCCCCAAGTTCTGGTCCATCGTCGCACGATTGATGCCGGGCTACCAGTCAGAGAAATCTGCTCTTGCCTCTATCGGCAGAAGTATCTGGCTAGGCACCGCTGTCAAATAAGTGGACATGCTGTCCTAACGCCGGTGTAGACACCTCAAACCACCGTTCGTTTGACAACCGCAGAACGTGGGCTTGAGTGGGTCTGGTAAGTGATCTGCAGAGCCACCTCTCTATACTGGACGTGCTTAGTGGTGCGTGGATCGAGTTCCTTTGGTTCGTCTGTTGACCCAGCCGAAGGCATGGCGGAGGTTGGCGTTACTGAGCCTAACTTTGCCAAGACGCCGCTGTTCCAGGCAACTCACTCTGCACGGTATGGGCGACAGGATCTCATAAAGCGAATCCAGAAAGCGACCGGTCGGCGCCTGGTTTGTTATGTATCTGGGGATGGATGCAGGATAGATCGTGATGACACTGTGGGGTTTGTGGACATCCTTCACCATGTGCCGAATAACGAAAACCTAGATTTGTTACTGCACACCAGCGGAGGCGATGTTGACGTAGCCGAAAAGCTGATTTCTATCGTCAGGAGAAGGGTCGGCACCGCTGAGTTACAGATTGTGGTGCCGGACTACGCCAAGAGCGCTGGCACACTTATGGTCCTCGGTGCTGACAGGGTGCTAATGAGTGATACATCGGAGCTTGGGCCAATCGACCCGCAGATACTATTCCCCGACAGCACCGGACACTATGTATGGCGTTCCGTTCAGAACTACCTCGATGCTTACGACGAGCACTCGGCCATTCTTAAGGGTGACCCGGCAAATGCCGTATCTCGCGTAATGCTTGGGAAACTTGATCCCACTACTGTCAAGTGGTGCCAAGCAGTCAAAGATCGGGCTCGGCACGCTGCTGAAAACCTCCTGAAGCGCGGGATGTTTCGGAATGGTGGCCCTTGGACTATGACACCGATCGAGTTGCTAGATACGAGTCGGTGGCAGTCTCATTCACAGATGATTTCGTGGGAGGACGCCCAGGATCCACGTATCGGGCTGAGGGTCGAGTACCTGGATCCGCGGTCAGCGAACTGGCAACTGTTCTGGCGACTGTACTGCCTCCAGCGCTTGGCCATCAAGGATGGCCAGAAGCTGTATGAGTCCGAACATGCCTCGTTGCCCATTGACGGACGTCGGAGCTAACCCCCCAATCGTTATTGCCTCTTCAGGTGGGCGTCTAAGCTAAGGGACTTGAAGGTTAGGAGCCTACTTCTTCTCGCTTACAAGCAGGAGTTGTGCCCGCTCTATCCGTTCACGGAGCCCGTCTTGAAATGCCGGGTCAACCTTCCGTTGCTCTATGTGCTGTGCAATGGCAGCCCGGATGACCTGAGTGACAGCCATGCCGTCAACAGTCGCGACGGTGTGGAGAGCCTCCGCCTGCTCAGCGGACAAGCGAATGGTCATAGCCTTTGATGGTTGCATGGGTCTAACGATACCCCAATCGCCATTGATTTGTCAAGCCTTGACACTAGCATGGTATACTGGTATCATTAGTGACTGGTATGACCGACAACACGAAGGAGTCTCCGACCATGTCTAACGGAGTTCACGAACCCAAGGGCGATCCGAGGAAGCCCGACCCTTCCAAGGCCTTCAAGATTCGGATTGACCGTACGCAGTACGAGGTGTTCGAGGAAAAGCTGAGCGGAGCCCAGCTGCGTCAGGTGCCTTCGCCTCCCATTCCGCCCGAGCGCGACCTCTTCCAGGTGATCCCGGGCCACCCTGACAAGAAAATCAAAGACGACGACACTGTTAAGATCTACGACGGTCTTGGATTCCTCACTGCACCTTCCAAAGCCTTCAAGATTCGGATTGACCGTACGCAGTACGAGGTGTTCGAGGAAAAGCTGAGCGGAGCCCAGCTGCGTCAGGTGCCTTCGCCTCCCATTCCGCCCGAGCGCGACCTCTTCCAGGTGATCCCGGGCCACCCTGACAAGAAAATCAAGGACGACGACACTGTTAAGATTTACGACGGTCTTCGCTTCTTCACTGCGCCAAACACGATTAACCCGGGGCTAAAGGATCCCGTCCGACAGGTGAGCCGAAAGCCAACTTGCAGGTGAGTCTTCCCCAAGCCGACGAGACCTTTCTCCTTGAAAGAAACCTCACTTACGAAGTGAGCCTTGAGGCAGGAATGACTTGCGTCGTGATATCACGATGGGTCCTCCCAACGGGATTCGACCGGGACACGGCCGATCTCCTGGTTCGGCTCAGCCCGGGATACCCCGATGTTCATCCTGATATGTGGTGGTTTGATCCGCCGGTTCATCGGGTTGATGGAGGATCCCTGCCTGCTACTGATGTAGTTGAGTGGCATTGCGGCCGGACGTGGCAGCGGTGGTCTAGACATTTCTCACAAGGTCAGTGGCGGCCGGGGATCGATGGTTTGGAAAGCTATTTGGCCTTGATTAGAAGAGACCTTGAGAGAAGTCTGCCCACAGGGGTGCGATGAGAGTCACCCTAGTCATACCAGAACACATTGCCGGTGAGTTGCTAGATGCGGCGTCAAGTGATGTCGAGACGGCGGGGACCCTGCTAGCGCAACTCGTTGAGACACACGGTGGGGACATCCGGCTCCTCGTACGAGAGGTGCTATGGGTTCCGAGTGATGCTTATCTTTTTCGAGGAGCCGAGGGACTCAGAATTGCCTCTCACGGGTACGTGCCCGCCCTCGCAAAGGCAGAGGCAGATCAGGCTATACCGATTTGGTTGCATACCCATCCGGGTAAGAGGGCGTCACCCCAACCCAGCGTTCGCGACAAGGTCGTAGATGAAGAACTGGCTGACCTATTTCAGATCCGCTCAGGTAGCCCGTTCTATGCGGCAGTGGTGATTGCTCAAAGAGCAGGTCAACTTCGTTTCGCAGGCCACATCAAAGCAGGTGGCAAGCGGAGCGACATTGACCGCTTGTGGGTAACTGGTGGTCGGTTGGCCTTATACAAGAACGCTCTTCACGCTACAACCGAGCCCTGTGGCCAATTTGATCGGAACATACGCGCCTTCGGGGGAGAGGTTCAGGAGGTCCTTAACGATCTCAGCGTTGCCATCGTAGGGTGTGGGGGCACGGGTTCTGCAGTCGCTGAGCAATTAACGCGGCTTGGCGTACGCCGGTTTCACCTGTTTGATCCTAAGACTCTGACGGAAAGCAACGTCACCCGGGTGTACGGTTCGTTTCCTGCAGACATAGGAAAGCCGAAGGTGAACGTCGTTGCATCCCATCTGAGTCGGATTGCCCCCGATGCCATGGTGGCTACCGAACGCAAGAAAATCACACTGGAAGCTACTGCCCGCCGCCTTGGGGATGTCGACATCATCTTCGGATGCACGGACGACAATGCCGGCCGGCTCGTATTATCCCGCGTGGCCTCTTTCTTCCTGACTCCTGTCATTGACTGTGGCGTGTTACTCAGCAGCGGCAGCGGTGGCGTCCTGAACGGCATCAATGGGCGAGTAACTGTGCTTGCGCCAGGATTAGCCTGCCTAGTCTGCCGTGAACGCATCGACTTCCAACAAGCTCATGTCGAGATGCTCTCACAAGATGAACACCAGAGACTGGTGGATGAAGGATACGCCCCCGCTCTACCTGGGGTTGAACCAGCAGTAGTGGCATTCACCACACAGGTCGCGGCCGCTGCTGTTGGTGAACTACTTGAACGTCTGATTCGATACGGACCGGACCCCGTTCCCTCGGAGGTGCTCGTGCGGGTTCACGAGCGTGAAGTGTCTACGAACCACCAAAGCCCACGCGATGGTCACTATTGCGATCCTAGGACAGGCAAGCTGGGTCTTGGTGTCACAACACCTTTCTTGGAGCAGATATGGCAGGGATGAGAATCAAGTGGTGGAAACGGTTACTCAAGCCGTGGTGGAGATTGCGTGTCTCGGGACGTGTCCAGGCTTGCGATTTGGTCCCTGACAACCTCTCTCGAAGAGCGGTGATCCTGGTTGGTGATCCAGGGAACGAGACTTGGGCCGTCTTCGATTGCCCCTGCCGAAGAGGACACAGACTCATGCTAAACCTGGATAGCCAGCGACACCCTGTGTGGAGGATCACTTGTTACAGCCCACTTTCGATACGGCCCAGTATTCATGAAACAAGATGGGGGCGGGATTGCCATTTCTTGGTCAGGAATGGAAGAGTCACTTGGATTCCCCGGTCCAGGTTGAGGCCCACCTCCCGCCAACCCAATGCGGCCCCAAGGAACACACGGGCCTAACAACCGTTGCCGCCCTCAACCAGCCCCGGCGTCCCCACAGCATCCAGTATGAAGAGGTGCCACTCCGTCGGAGCCTCATCTCGAAGGGACACCGCAGATGCTGAGTAGGCTTCAAGAACGAACTCATTCGCCGGGTTTCATGTCGAAGTTCCCGATTCCGAGATGGACGCAAGCCCCTGAGTTTGCGCCGCTGCCGCAAGGTGCCTATCGCCGGTTACCACGACCAAGTCATCAATGTCCAGAGACGCCGCTGCGGCGAGTTGGATCGCGTCATAGGCTCTCAGCGCCAACTCCTCGGCGAACCGGCCCGCCTCTTCCACCAATTCCGCAGTGATCTCCACATGATGCATCTGACGGTGAAGGGTTTCCAGACCATCTACAGCTTGCCTCAACTCAGTCGGCGAGATGCGTTCCATCCGGCAAGCTCGCGCCAAGCCAGCACGAGCCTCAACGTAGGACACGCGGGCACTCGCCACCCATGATGCCTGCTGCCAAATCCGTTCCGCGAGTTTGGACAAAGGCTCGTCAATGAGGAGCGGGATGATTCCCGAGGTATCGAAGTAGGCGATCACCGCCGGTCTTCGATAATCAGGGGGGAGACGGGCGCTGCGGGTTTTACCCGACTGCCCGGGAAGGTACGTTCTTTGATGAGTGGAGGCGCAACCACCCCCTCGGCTATGAGTCGCTCCAGCAGGCCCGGTCGGTCCAGGGGCGCAATTCGGGCCACCGGTTTACCGTGGTCGGTCACAATCACCTCCTCACCCTCCCGTACCCTGCTGATATAGCGGCTCAAATTGTCCCGCAGCACTCTGATTCCGACTTCCGGCATCTCATCTTCCCTTGATCATGTGGCTAGATTGGTCAACCCTATTATAGCCATAATACAGGACCGCCCCTCTATAGGGTGATGGAGCAGGCGGCCGTGCCCAGAGCATCCGCCGCCAGCATGATGTTCTACCCATCCGTCCGGTATCCAACTCGCCTGTTCACATTGCTAGGCGACCTGATGCGACCCTCTGGGTGAAAGCTGGGGCGGGCGGTTCAGTCGCGGATGCTTGCCTGGACGTTGTCCGTGGAGTAGACCATGATTCTGATCTCGTCGCCCACCTCGGGTTGGAACGCCACGCAGGGAAGGGGCCTGCCTCCGTTCTTGATGAAGGTGTCGTTGTTCTTTACGACGTACAGCACTCCGTGGTTGGAGCCGCTGCCCTCGGTTGCGAAATGAGTGACCGGGATCTGCTCGGCGCCATTGCCGCTGAAGGTCCGATGGACCGTGACCTGGGTTTCGTCGCCGTTGCTGGCCTTGGCGGGCACGTACACATAGACCACGGCCGCGGTTCCGCTGGCCCCAGGTCCGGTGAGCTGTTGATAACTCGGCTGAATCCCGTCGGCGGTCGCATCAAGGTCCACCGGGTCGCCGTCAACCATTTGAGCCTGAGCGACCTGGTAGGCAATGTCCAGGCTGTGGGTGGTGGTTGCGATGTCGTTGACCTCGAACACTGCTTCGGCCAAACCGCGGCTGTCGATGCTCGTACTGATGCTCGGCGTTTTGACTAGATCACCAATCTGCACGCCGGGTGTGTCAGGATCGATGTCTGTGAAATGTTGGGAACCGTTGCCTCCGAGCGTCAGTGTGATCCGGTAGGCATTCCCGTCGCTGTCCTCCGCGATACCGTCACCGTATTGATCCAGCAACCGGGCGGTGACCCTGATGCTGGCGTCGTCGTCCTCGTCGCCGTCACCATCGACCAGCACAAACTCGGTGGCCGAAATAGTGGCTTTCTGATAGACGCGGGTGTCCTCAACCCAGTTGAACGTGGCGCTGCCCATGGTGTTGGCCACGCGGTTGGTCTCGCCGTCAGCTTCCACCGTGAACGTCACCATGTCCACGATGTCCTGGTCTGTGTCTTCCCGAATGTCCCGAGGTGCGTTGACCGTGAGCGTGACCCTGCCGTCATCGTCGGTCGTCATGGTCGCCTGGCCGGGGTTCGGATAGGTGATGTTGAAGGCGTCGTTGGCACCGGGCCCCTCGGGACCACGCCGGAAGACGTACCTCGTCCAGTTGACCTTGACTTCCACGCCGTCCTGTCTCACAGGATCACCGTGCGAGTCGACGAGTTGGCCGGTCACCACCACAGAGGGTGTCGCTGCCAGATGCACCAGCGGACCGGAGTTGCCGGGTGCTCTGTGGGTGGTCCTGTCGGTGCCAAGTGCCGCGTCACTGCTGATCGAGGTGGTGACCGAGACCGAGTCCCTGGCGGGGGTCCACGACGCGGAGACCGATGCGTAATCGTCATCGTCCACGTCGAAGACATCACCATCCTCGGCTCCTATCCACGCGTAGACGGTGTGAGTCCTGGAGGTGTCAACCGCGACTTGCGGCGTGGCGCCGATGTCGGCGCTGATGAAGATGTTGCCCCTGGCATCGCTCGGGCGGTCGTCGGTGTCCCATATGCAGTCACCCACCGTCTGGTAGCCGTTGCACTGGCCGGCGTTCTCGCCGGAGGCCAGGAAGTGCGCCTCCTCGCCGCAGGTGTCAACGCAGTTGTTCTGGAAGGTGTCCACCAACCGGCTGGGGACGGGAATGAACTCCTCGTCTCGCACCGAGACGTGAACGGTGGCGACGTATTCACCGTAGTCGAAGGTCTTGTCGGCCTGGATGCTCAGTCCGACCGGGCGGAGGTTGGAGTGATCCACGGCCGCAGCCATGAACTCGGACATGGAAGCACGACTCATCAACTCCAACGGACCGTAGGTGGTGGGAGTGATCCCGGTGGTCACCCCCAACTCGTACAAGTGGGTGATCGCGTCGCGCTCTTCCGTGTCGAGGCCAACCAGATCGGTGTAAGGGGACCTGATCTCGGGGGCCACCTCCCTGCCGTCCTCGCCAATGACCTTCACCAATCGGTTCTCGGCCACCATCGCAGGTGTGTAACCGTAGAAAATTGCGTCGTCCGACGCCGGATCGCCATCCGTCAAGGGGACCATCTTGTTCATGAGCCGGGCGATGAACAGCGCCATATGGCCGCGGATGACCGGATCCAAGGGCGAATACGTGGTGGGCGTGGTACCGATGGTGATCCCGAGATCGGCTATCTGGTTGATCGCCAGCCGCGACTCGGCAGTCAAACCACCGATGTCGGTAAAGCTGGCGTCAGGAGGAGTCGGGTTCACCGCGATCCCCACCCGGCGGGCCATCCGGGTCAGGAACAAAGCCATCTGCTCACGGGTGACCGACATCGTCGGCGAGTAGGTGATGGCCGAGGTGCCCTTGGTGATCACGTAATAGGCCATGCAGTCGACGTCATCGGCGTAGGCCTGCCCTATCGGAACATCCCCAAAGGGCGACGTCTCCGTAGCCGGACCCACGCAAGCATCGAATGTCGCCCGGTAATCAGGATATGGACCCCAGCCTCCAACACCGGTGCCGCCCCCGTCTCCGACGTCAACGTCGTTGTCGCCTCCCGGCCCGGGACCCGGTGGCGAGCCGCCGGGCTGGTCATCCCGCGGTGGAGTCGGCGGGTCGTTGGGAGGACTCGCCGGGCGGTCGGTGATGGTGGTGGTCACCAACGACGTGCCGAGGCTGGGCGTGGGACCGCCCCCGCCCGTGGGGCCGGAGATCGAGACGGTGAACGTTTCTCCGGTACCTCCGTCGATGCTGTCCTTGGTCGTTTGCACCCTGAACGTCTGGGACCCCCGCGCGCCGCCGGCGAAAGTCAACGTCCCCGATACGGCCGTGTAATGCGTTCCAGCCACGGCGGTATCGTCGGCGGTCTGGTAGTTGACCACCAAGTCCGACGTGGGTGTCACCGTCGACGGTGACAGCGACACCGTATACCTGGTGGTGGCGTCACCCTCGATCACCGAGGTGGGACCCGAGAGCGAGATGATGATCGGATCGCTCTCCGAAATTGTGGCAGTCGCCGAACTCGCCCCGCTCTTCAACGACAACTGCGACGACAGCGTGGAGGTGATCGTTCCCAGGGTCACGGTGAATCCCTCCGAGGATTCCGACCACTCATCATCTATGGCCCCGATCGAGATTGTCCGGGTCGCCCCGGCGGCGGAGTTGGCTGCGAACATGACCTCGCCCGACGTGTCCGACAGGTCGGCGCCAACTGCTGCGTCGGTGCCCAGCGGCGCCGACCAGGTCACTGTCACCGGGGCTGCCACCGACTTGGAGAGCGTCACCGTGAACGAGGCGCTCCCGCCTTCGGCCACCTCCGAAGCGGGACCGGTGATTGAAAGTTCGGCGCTGTCCTTGTCCCCCGGCAAGGTGGTTGTGGTCTTGTCGTCGTCGGTCAGGGTGACAGTCGCCTCGCTCACGGTCAATCCCGTTGCTGTGCCCGGGATGATGATGGTCTCGTCGCCCTCCACCACCTGGTCGTCGGTGGGGGTGATGGTGAGCGTGCCGGTGCCGGTGGACGAGTTGGCCGCAATGGTGATCGAGGCCAGCGTCGTGGCTGTGTAGTCGGTGTCCTTGGTGGCGGTGCCCGAAAGGGTCCCGATGGTCACCGTGGTGTCCACCGAGCGGGTGCTGCCCTCCAGGGTGGCGGTGACGGTGACGGAGGTGGCGCTGTCGTCCTCGCCAAGGGTGGAGGGACTGGCGCTCAGGGCGATGTCCGGCGCGTCGTCGTCGTCGGTGATGGTGGTGGTCTTCGAAGACGTGCCGAGGCTGGGTGTGTCACCGCCACCGCCGGTTGGGCTGGAGATCGAGACGGTAAACGTCTCTCCCGTGCCCTCATCGATGGTGTCCTCGGTGGTCTGAACGGTGAACCTCTGGGAGCCGGGCGCTGCCTCGGTGAACGTGACCGTTCCCGATGTGGCGGTGTAATCCGCTCCCGCGGTGGCGGTCCCGTTGGCGGTGTTGTAGCTCACCGTCAGAGTCTCCGACGGTTTCACCCCCGACGGTGACAGGGACACGGTGTAGATGGTGGTGGCGTCGCCCTCGTCCACCAAGGTGGGCCCCGAGAAGTCGATGGTGATCGGGTCGCTCTTGGAAATGGTGGCGGTCGCTGAGGAGCCGTTGTTATCCATGAACACCAGGTGCGCGAGTGTTGAGGTGATCTTCCCCAGGGTCACTGTGAAGTCTTCCGACGTCTCCGACAGGGCATCGTCGGTGGCGGTGATGGTGATCGTCTGGGTCGCTCCCGGTGAGGTGTCGGCCGCGAACGTGACCGTGCCCGATGTCACAGAAAGGTCCGCGCCTATGGCTGTGTCGGTGCTCAGGGGCGCCGACCAGGCCACGGCCACCGGGACCCCCAGCGACCTCGACAACGTCACCGTGAACGAGGCGTCCGAACCCTCGGCCACCTCCGAGGCGGGACCGGTGATCGACAGTACGGCGTTTTTCAGTAGCTCCCCGGGGTCACTGGGATCCCCAGGTTCACCTACCGGGGTCCGATCATCATCGGTGATGGTGGTCGTCACCGACTTCGAGGTTCCGAGACTGGGTGTGGGGCCACCTCCGCCCGACGGGCTGGAGATCGACACGGTGAACGTCTCACCAGTGCCCTCGTCGATACTGTCCTCCGTCGTGGAAACAGTAAACGTCTGCGACCCGGCCGCCGCGCTGGTGAACGTCAACGTCCCCGACGTTGCGGTGTAATCCGACCCTGCGGTCGCCGTCCCGTTCCGTGTCGCGTAGTTCACGGTCAGATCCGCCGTCGGAGTCACACCCGACGGCGACAACGACACCGTATAAGAACTAGTCGCGTCACCCTCATCCACCAAGTCGGGACCCGAAATCGAGACGATGATCGGATCCGACTCCGAAATCGTCGCAGTCGCCGACTTCGCACCGCTCTTCAACGACAACTGTGAAGAAACCGTCGAAGTGATGGTTCCCAGCGTCACCGTGAACCCCTCCGAGGTTTCCGACAGGTTGTCATCAGTAGCGGTGATCGTGATCGTCTGCGTGGCTCCCGCCGCGCTGTTGGCCGCGAACGTGACCGTCCCAGACGTGACCGACAAATCAGAACCCTCCGCCGCGTCCGTGCCCAACGGCGCCGACCAGGCCACCTGCACCTCAGCGTCCACCTGCTTGGACAACGTCACCGTAAACTCGGCGTTCGAACCCTCAGCCACGTTGGACGCAGGACCGGTGATGGACAGCTCGGCGGTGTCCTTGTCACCCGGCGCCTCGGTGGTGGTCTTGTCATCATCGGTCAAAGTCACCGATGCCGACGACACCAACAGTCCCGTAACAGTCGTCGAACCCGGAATGGTGATCGTCTCGTCGCCTTCCACCACCGAATCGTCAACCGGGGTGATCTTCAACGTCCCCACACCCGTGGAAGAGTTAGCCGAGATAGTTATCGACGACAACGCCGCGGTGACCGAATAATCGGTGCCCTTCGTCGCCCCACCGGTAAGGGGGTTGATGGTCACCACCGTATCCGACGGCAAAGTACCACCATTCAACTTCGCAGTCACCGTGATCGTGGTCTCCGAGTCGTCCTCACCCAACGTGGACGGACTCGCAGACAAGGTGATATCCGACGCAGTGTCATCATCCGAAATCGTGGTCGAAACCGACTTCGAGGTTCCGAGACTCGGCGATGGTCCACCACCACCCGACGGGCTGGAGATCGACACGGTGAACGTCTCACCAGTCCCCTCGTCGATACTGTCCTCCGTCGTGGAAACAGTAAACGTCTGCGACCCGGCCGCCGCGCTGGTGAACGTCAACGTCCCCGACGTTGCGGTGTAATCCGACCCTGCGGTCGCCGTCCCGTTCCGTGTCGCGTAGTTCACGGTCAGATCCGCCGTCGGAGTCACACCCGACGGCGACAACGACACCGTATAAGAACTAGTCGCGTCACCCTCATCCACCAAGTCGGGACCCGAAATCGAGACGATGATCGGATCCGACTCCGAAATCGTCGCAGTCGCCGACTTCGCACCGCTCTTCAACGACAACTGTGAAGAAACCGTCGAAGTGATGGTTCCCAGCGTCACCGTGAACCCCTCCGAGGTTTCCGACAGGTTGTCATCAGTAGCGGTGATCGTGATCGTCTGCGTGGCTCCCGCCGCGCTGTTGGCCGCGAACGTGACCGTCCCAGACGTGACCGACAAATCAGAACCCTCCGCCGCGTCCGTGCCCAACGGAGCCGACCAGGCCACCTGAACCTCAGCGTCCACCTGCTTGGACAGGGTGACGGCGAAGACGGCGTCGCCCCCCTCGCTCACGTTCCCGGTCGGCCCGGCGATGCTCAGCTCCCCGCGGGTACTGTCCTTGATCGTGATGGTCGCGGCCGGCGTGACCGTGTAGTCCGAGGACGACCCGTTCAGCAACACGGTCTCGTCGGGCTCCACGATGGCATCGGTATTGGGCGTGAACTCGAAGGTGCCGGTCCCATAGAACTGCCCGGCCGGGATGGTCACCGTGCCGGTGGAGACGGCATAGTCACCGCTGGCCAGGGTGGCCGTGCCGTCAGCCAGAGACAGGCTGATCACCGTGTCGGCGCTGAGTGTGGTTCCGGCACGGAACGCCGCCGTTACGACCAGGTCGGTGGCGCCGGCGTCCTCGCGCACGGTCGAGGGACTCGCATGCAGCATGATGCCGGTTGCCGTCCCGTCGTCATCCAGGATGATGATCTCCGCCGGGTTGACGGTGAACCCCTGGGCGGTTCCCGTCACGTTGAGGGACTCGGCTTGCTCGGCGGTGGTGTCGTCCAGGACCTTCACATTCAGGACCTTGGACCCGCTGGACTCTCCCTCGGGTATGGTCACCGTCGCGCTGGCCGCGGAATAGTCGCTGCCGACGATGGCCGTTCCGTCTGCCAGGGCCACGGCGACAGCCGTCGACTTGGTGAGGGTGGCATTGCCGTCCAGCGTTGCGGTGATCGTGACGGCGTCACCGGCGGCCTTGGATCCCTCGCGCAGGATGGACGGGCTGGCGCTCAGGGTGATGCTGGCGGGCGCGGTGTCGTTGTCGGTAATGGTTAGGGTGGGGTTGTCGGAGGTTGCAATTCCTCCGCCGCCGAAACTGGTGAAGGTGACGGTCTCATCCCCCTCCACCTGGTCATCATCCACCGGGTCCAGGGTCAAAGTCCCGGTGGCGCTGGACGCGGAGGCCGGGATGGTGATTATCAGGTTTTGGCCGTGGCTGCCGCTGAGGGTGTAATCCTCGGTCAAGGCCGCAGTGCCCTTCAACCCCGTGTCCGACACGTGAACGACGACGTCGACGGGGGCGGGAAAGACCTTCTCACCGCCCAAGGTGGCGGTGAAGGTGATGACGGTGGCCTCGTCGCCCTCGCTCAGAGTGGTCGGAGCAGCCGACAAGGTGTACGAGTCCGGATACTCCGGCAGGTCAGTGAAGTTGTCGATGATGGTGGTGGTCTTGGTCCCATCGCTTATGACGGGTGTCAGGCCTCCTCCGCCGTTTGCCTCGGAGAGAGTGACGGTGAATGTCTCAGGGACCTCATACCGGGTATCGCTCGTGGTCTGGACCGTCACGGTCTTGGTATCTTCGGAGGGCAGGAAAGTGATGGTGGAGTCCACCGCCGTGTAGTCCTGTCCGGCGGTGGCCAGGTCGCCGTCGGCCCCGGTCTTGAAGACCACCGTGACGTTCGTGGTTCGATTGCCTTCCAGCTTGACGGTATATGTAGCACCTGACCCTTCGGCGACCGATGCCGGCGCGTTGGAGAAGGAGATGACCGGCGCCGTCGCAGCGACGTTGGTGAGGGTGATGTCCGTCGTGCTGACCGTGTGGCATATGGCCGTTCCGTACAGCCGGATAGTCTCTCTGCTTTCCTCCAGCGCATCATGCACCGGGGTTACCTTCAGGGTCGCGGTACCGGACTTCTGGTTGGCCGGTATCGTGATGGTGACCGGCAGCACCGCCGTGTAGTCGTCCTGGATCTTGGCCGTCCCAGCCAGGGACAGCTTCACCACGGTCTCCACGTCCCGGGCAGTCTCACGAGTAGCGGTCACGGTCACTTCGGTGGCCCCCGCGTCCTCCGCAATGCTGGACTGGCTCACGCTTAGCGCGATGTTGTTGGTGTATTCGTCCAGAATGGTCAGAACGGCCCGGCCCACTGTCAGGCCGACGGTCGTAGTCCCTTCCACGAATATGGTCTCGTCACTCTCCTCCAGGGGATCGCTCACGGGAGTGACGGTGAAGGTCCCCGTTCCACTGGTGGAGTTGGCCGGTATCGTGATGGACGTGAGGCTGGTCGCCGCGTAGTCGGAGCTCGAGGCCGTACCGGACAGGGCGCCGATGCTCACCACCGTGGCCGACGAGCGCGCGCCGCCCTGGAGGGTCGCCGTCACCGTGACAGACGTGGCGTCGTCGGACTCGCCCAGGGAACCGGGGCTCACGCTCAACTCTATGTCGTCGGTGTCGTTGTCACCGATTGTCAGGACCACCGGGCTCACTGACAGCCCGCCGCCGGCCGTTCCCTTGACAATGATGGTCTCGTCGCCCTCCACTTCATCGTCGTCCGTGACGCTGAAAGTCAACGCCTGAGCGGTCGACGCGCTTCTGGCGCCATCCGGGATGGTTATTTGCCATGGCGACCAGACCAGGTAGTCCTGGGGATTGCCCAGCGCTCCCGGAGTGGCCGTACCACCCGGAGGGAACGCTCCGGTTATCGTGACTTCGCCACCCGTGCCGCTGCGGGTCGCCGTAAGGGTCACGCTCGCCGCAATCTCGTGCTCCCCGATGGTGTAGCGGTCCGCGGTCAACGTGATGTCGTGCTGGTCGTTGTCTTTGATGGTCAGAATGGCCGGGGCCACCGTCAGCCCACCGGTGGCTCTCCCGTTCAGGATGATGGTCTCGTCACCCTCCTCGAAGTCGTCATCATTTATGGTGAAACCCAACGCCTGAGTGGTCGACGCGCTGCTTGCGCCGTCCGGGATGGTTATTCGCCATCCCGACCAGACCACGTAATCCCGCCAAATGCCCAGCGCTCCCGTGGTAGCCGTACCACCCGGAGGGAAGTCCTGGGTGATGGTGACTTCGCCATCCGTGCCGCTGCGGGTAGCGGTAAGGGTCACCCACACCGAACCTTCGTGATCCGCTATCGTGTAGCGGCTAGCGGTCAAGGTGATGTCCTTGTTGGCGTCGAGGATGACCGTCGTCACCTTGTCATCGCCCATGCTCGGCGCGCTCGCCCCGCCCCCTTGCAGGTTGGACAGGCTGAAGGTGAAGAGTTCCCCCGAATCTGGCGTCATGTCCTCGAGGATCGGCACGGCAATCGTCTGCGGCCCGGCGTTGGAAGGGGTGAATGTCACAGTTCCGGATCTGGCGGTGTAGTCGGTCCCGGCCACCGCGGCCGGTCCGCGATAGGGATCCGACCCGTCGGACGTGGCATAGTCCACCGTCAGATCGGCGAGCGGCACGGATCCCACCGGGGACAGCGAGATGGTGTAGATCGCAAGACCGCGCTCCATCACGGTAGCCGGCCCGCTGACGTTGACGGTTTCGGCGGGGGGAGCGCTGCTGATGGTGGCCGTGGCGCTGGAGGTCTTCGAGTCCACCGTCACCAGGTCCGCAAGGTCGCCGCCTACGGCGCCCAGGCTGACGGTGAACTTCTCGGCGCCCTCCGGAATGTTGTCGTCGGTGATGGGGATGCTGATGGTCTGCGTCGCCCCCGCAGCAGAGTCGGCCGCGAAGGTCACGGTGCCGGACGTGGCACCCAGGTCGGCCGCCGTGGCCGTGTCCGTCGCCAGGGGCGCCGACCAGGCCACCGTGGTCTCCTTGGCGACGGCCTGGCTGAGGAGCACTTCGAACTCTGCATTGCTCCCCTCGTCAACCTCGGCCGCCGGGCCGGTGATGCCCACCGTGGCGGTGTCGTTGTCGGTCAGGTCGATGGTGTCGGGAGCTATCAGCAGGCCGGTGGCGCTGCCGTCGAAATCGACCGTGCCGCTGCCGTTGACCACGATGGTCTCGTCGCCCTCGACGATCGTGTCTTCGACGGGGGTGATGCTCAGGGTGGCCGAACCGGTGGCAGCCGACGCCGGGATGGTCACATTGGCGATCGTGGCGGTGTAGTCGTCGGTGCCGGTGGCCGTCCCGCCCAGGGAGACGGTCACCGTGGTCGGGTCGTCGAAGGTGGTGCAGCAGTCCAGGTCCACCTTGACCGTGAAGCTGGTAGCGGCGCCGTCACCCTCCCCCACGCCGTCGGCGGGCGTCACCGTCACCGTGGCGCCGTACAGCGGCCCGGCGGCGTCCACGATGCCCATGGTGGCGGCGCCGGTCCCGAGGGTGGGCGTGAGGCCGCCACCGCCGGACGGGCTGGATATGAGTAACCGGAAATACTCGACGACTTCTTTGGTGGCGTCGGCCAGGACGGGCACCCGCACCCGCTTGCTGGTCTCGCCGGGCACGAAGGTCAGCGTGCCGGACTGGGGGGTATAGTCGTCGCCGGCCATGGCGAGGGCCAGTGGGGCGAGGGCGCTGTAGGTCTGGTAGTTCACCATCAGGTTGGCGGTGGGCGCCCGGCTCAGCGACACCATGAAGTCGGCGTTCCCGCCCTCTGTGACCGTTTCGGGGCCGCTGACGGAGACCACCATGGCCCGGTCGTTGATGGTGGTGGTGGCGGTGGCGGTGCCCAGCAGCGCAGAGGTTATGTCGGTGAATCCCAGCTTGTAGATCTCCGGGTTGGAGAGGGTGAGGGAGAAGGTCTCGTCGGACTCGTCCACGTTGTCGGCCAGGATGGGCACCAGGACCTCCCAGTCCGAATACCGCACCCGGTACTCATCGGGAGTGGCAGGACTACCAGGGGCGGTGATGGGCATCTCCAGGGTCCCGGAAACAGCCGTGTAGTCGCTGCCCGCCTCCGCGGTGCCGTCGGAGGTGGTGTAGCTCACCCTGGCGCCCAGGGATGTGTGCAGGTCGGCGTTACGGGTCACCACGAACCGGGCGTTGGTCCCCTCGTCCACGAACTCGGGGCCGCTGACCGAGAAGGTCAGGGGCGTCGAGGTGATGGTGGTGGTGACCGACGAGTTCCCCAGCACCACCGGAGTCGTCCCACCTCCGCGGAGATTGGAAAGGGAGAGGGTGAAGTTCTCGTCCGCATCTCCCTTGGAGTTGTTGACCAAGTAGACGAAAACGTTGGTCCAAGTCACACCGCCGTCGTCGAGGTTGTGCTCGCTGTCCCGGCTGGGGCCGATGGTGAGGGTGTTGGATACCTTCACGTAGTCGCCCGTCTGGCCGCCGGTACACCCACCAACGCTGCCGTCGCACCCGGTGGCCGTCCCGTCGGAGGTGGTCACGTCCACCTGGACGTCGGCGTTGACCGGCCCGGAGAGAAAGACCTGGTAGACGGCAAAGTCTCGGTCCCGTAGGTGGGAGAACGCCCTCGGCCCCATCAGGGTGACCGTCACGACCTTCTCGGTGGCGATGCTGACATCTACGCTGGACTTGGCGGAGTCCACCGACACCCGGGAGGCCAGGTCCCCGGTGACGCTCCCCAGCGTTACGGTGAAGGTCTCCTGCTGCTCGTCCGCCCCATCATCGGCTATCACCATGGTGATCGTCCTGGTGGTCCCGGCGGCGGAGCCCGCCGGGAAGATGACGCTTCCCGAGGCCGGGGAGTAGTCGTCGGCAGAGGCGGGAACCTCGGCCGTGGATCCTGCCGACCAGGCAACCACCACCTGGGAGGCCACGGCGTGGGACAGGGTGACGGTGAACTCGACGCTGCTCCCCTCGCTGACCACCCCGGCGGGGCCGGCGATCCCCAGCGTGACGGTGTCGTCGTCGGTGATGGTGATGGTGGCCGGGGTCACATCGAGCCCTGCGGAAGCGCCTTGCACCAGGATGGTCTCGTCAACCTCTACCGTCTCGTCGTTCACCGGCTTCACGGTGAAACTGGCTGTCCCGCTGGATTCGCCCCCGGTGATGGTGATGTTCCCCACCGTGGTGGCTGTGTAGTCCCCGGTGCTCCCATTCGTGGCCGAGCCGCCCAGCGTGATCACCACTGTGGCGTCCTCGGTCCGCGTACCCCCTTCCAGGGTGGCGGTCACGTTGACCGCCCCGGCCGCGTCGGCCTCCCCGAAGGAGGTCTTGTCCACGCTGAGCACCACCGAGGAGGGATCGCCGTCGTCGTCCACGATGGTGGTGTTGACGAACTGGGTGGTGCTCAGGAGCGGGGTGGGGCCGCCGCCGCCCTGCGGGTTGGACATTCTGAACTCGAAGTAGCGGTTGGCCTCGTCGTCGGTGTTGTCGGTGGTGGTCACGGTCACAGTGGCGGACGTCTGTCCGGCGGGAATCGTCACCGTCCCGCTGGCGGCGGTGTAGTCGGTGCCCGCCAGTGCGGTCTTGTCCGAGGTGGTGTAGTCCACCGTGATGGCCTGCGTTGATGCCGCGCTGTCCAGCGTGAAGGTGTAGGTGGCGTCGTCGCCCTCCGTGACCCGTTCATCACCCGACACGCTCACCGTCACCGCGTCGCTCTCGCCGATGTCGGCGACGGCCGTTCCCTTGTCCAACTCCACGGAGACCTGGGAGGCGGCCTTGCCGGTAATGGCCCCGAGGGTCACGGAGAACCGCTCCGTGGCTTCCGGCGCCAGGTCGTCGACTACCGGGATGGTGATGGTCTGCGTCGCGTTGTCCGGCGACCCGGCGGGGAAGGTTACCGTGCCTGACGACCCGACGAAGTCGTCCGTCGATGCCGTGCCGGACGATGCGGTCCAGGCCACCGACAGCGCCTTGGTTATTCCCCGGGTGAGCTTCACCGTGAACACGGCGTTTTGGCCTTCCTCCACCTCTCCGGGAGGACCGGTGATGGCAACTTCAGCCCGGTCGTTGTCGGCTAGGATCAGGTACACCGGATCCACCCGGTCGGTCGGGGTCGTGGTCGCATCATTGATGACCCAGGTCGGGTAGATCTCTATCTCCTCGTCGCCTTCCACCAGGAAGTCCGCGATGCCGGTGAAGTCGAAGGTGACGGAGGCGCTCTTCTGTCCGGCCGGAATGGTCAGTGCCTGCGCGTTGGTGTTGACCGTGTAGTCGCTGTTTTCGCGCGCGTCGTAGTCGATCCCGACCCTGACCTGCGGGATGAGGGTACTGGCGGTCCTGGCCGGCCCGGTCAGGGTGCCGGTGACCGTCACCCGGCCTCCGGCGGTGGGCGTCGCCGATTCGGTGATGGTGCCGGGCGACAGGGTGAGCACGATGTCGGCTATCTGCTCCAGGGACGCGGTGTAGGTGGGGGACTCTGCCCCGTCCCGGTCAAGCACCTTGAAGGTGAAGGACGAGCCGAGATCGACGCGGAAGCCATCGGGCTGCGGTACATACTTGAGCTTGCCCAGGTCGTCCACGGAGACCTCCTGGCCGGCCGTGACCGCTACGCCGTCCAAGCGGAGTTCACCCGACCTCCGGTTTTGCTGGTCTCTGTGTGTCGCAGGCAGGGTGACGATCTTCACCTTGCTGAGCACGTCTCCCGGGTCCGAATCGGTGAAGGGGAAATCGTTCTGGCTGAAGGTGGCGCCGGTCTGGCGGGACACCTCCTTGGTGAAGTCCGCCGAGGTGGGAGCGGTGTTGGTTCGGGTGGTGGCGGTCTGGGCGGTTGGCTCCGGCCCCGTCTGCTCGTCCGTATTGACGGCCACCACCTTGACGTAGTAGGTGGTGCTCGGAGTCAGGCCGGTCAGCGTGGCGGTCGTCCCGGAGTCGAGGGTCATGGACCCGTCGTATTCGGCCGGATCGGCCAGGATGTTGAAGTCGCTGCCCGCCTTGTAAGCCACCGTGTAGTGCTTGATGGGCGAGGTGCCGGTGGTGTCGGGAGGGGTCACCGTCACCTTCATCCTGGTGGACGCCACCTCCGAGAGGGAGAAGCTCACGCTTGGCGGCGGCCCCTCGTTGACGTTGGTCACCGCGATGTTGACCGTTATGTTGGCGTCCACCACGGTGTCGGCGTTCCCGTCGGAGTCCTTGCCGTCGCTTGCCCCCACCTCCACCTCGTAGGTGTTCTTGGTCGCCTCGTAGTCCAGATCGGTCCCGGTGGCCACGGAAATCTGGCCCGTGCCGCTGTCGATGGTGAAGGAGGAAGCGTCGGTCCCCGACAGGCTGTAGGTCAGCGTGTCCCCGGTGTCCGGGTCGGTGGCGGTGACCGGGGCCCCCACGGCCGTCCCGCCGGCGGAGTTCTCCGGCACCTCCCGGCTGAGGGGTCCCGCCCCGAAAGAAGGCGGGAAATTGGCGACCTCATCGAGGGTGAGGGTGTAGGCGCTCCCCGATTCGTCACCCTCGTGGTCGATCACCTTGAACTGGGCGGTGGCCAACCCGTCGAAGCTCGCCACCGGGACGAAGACGAGTTTCCCCAGGTCGCCGGCCGCGATCAGACTGTTGGCGGCCACGTCGTTCAGTGTGCCGTCGGGTTGTTTCAGCTTGAACGCGCCCTCGGAAGTCGGGATGGAGGTGAACTTCACGCTGGCCAGCACGTCGTCGTCCTCGTCGGAGGAGAAGGGGAAGTCGCTTTGGGCGAAGGTGGCGTTCTCGCCGTCCTTGAAGTACTTGGTGAAGTCGGCGGACCTGGGCCGGTAGTCGAGGGTGGTGGCGGTGAACTCCGCCTCATCTCCATCCCCCTCATCGTTGCGCCCCAGGAGCGTGAGGTCATAGGTCGTCCCGGGGTCCAGGGATCTGAGGCTGATGGAATAGGTGGCGCCGTCGGACGTCTTGTGGGTTGTCACCGTGGAATCCGGGGCCTCGGACTTGAGCTCATATTCGGTGATGGCGGGGCGCCCGGTGTTGTCCGGGGCCTCCCAAGTCACCGTGAAGCCTGTGTCGGTGATGTTGGTGACCTGAGGGTTCACCGGGGCAAGGGGAGGCTCGTCCACGTCCGTCACGTTGATGGTCAGGTTCACCTCGGCGGCTTCGGCATTGACGGTCCACTTCACCTTCCCGGTGTATGAGGACTTGGTCTCGTGATCGAGGGCCGCACCCTCCGCCAGGCTGATCTGGCCCGTGGACGAGTCGATCTCGAATGCGCCGGAGGTCGACGCCTCGCCCGTCAGGGTGTAGACCAACGTCTCGGTCCCGTAGGGCGTTCCCGTCACGGGGTCGCCCACGTCAGCGTCCGCGGCGGAGTTCTCGGCGACGTCCCGGGTCAGGTTCGCATAGCCTCCAACGCTGATGACCTGGAAGGCGTACCCACCAAACGGGTCATGGGCCCCGTAGGTGACATTGGCGGCGCCTGTTATCGGGTTGAGAAGATGTATCCGCAGTTCCTTGGTGGGGTTCTCCTCGTCTCCTCCGTCTTGAATGGTCGGCGTGACTATGCCGGCGGGCGTGGACGAGGTGGAATAGGTCAGCGCGTCGCCGTTGGGATCCGTGAAGTCATCGCTGATTGTTTGAACCCGGTCGGCTCCGCCCCACTCGAGGATGTAGGTGGGATTGAGCCGGCCCGCCGCCAGCCGCGGTGGGGTGTTGGTGGTGGCTTCGACCCACCTCCACTCGGTGTAGCGCTCACCCGAGTATTTCACGCGCACGTCCACTCTGTAGTTGTGGCCGGCTGCGAGGTTGCTCAGTACCGTGCTGCGCGTGTCCTTTGACATGTGGATGGTGTATGTCAGGCCTCCGCCGGGTTTGGAGTGACGCAGTTCGTACTGTTCGATGTCTTCGAGAGTCAGGTTGTCCCCGGACGAGTCTTTGGACATGTCCGGGGTGTCCCAGGACACGAGCAAACCCGGGGCCGACGGCTCGCTGTAATGCTTTTTCCCGGCGCGGAGATTCTCGACATCGGGCCTCCGCGAGTTGATGTTCTCCTGTGTTGACCGGGCCCTCCGAAGGTCCGACCGCACAATCAGGGTGAAGCTGAAGGAGGCCGAGACGCCGGCCTCGTCCGTGGCGGTGTAGGTCAGGGTGTGCCGCCCGGCGCTGGCCAGGGTACCTCTGATGGAGCGGGTGTCCCCGTCGAAGGACAGCCCCCGGGGCAGGCCCGCCAGTCTGTAGGTCAACTCCCCCTCACCCCCCTCCGCCTCCGGCAGCCCCACACCGTCGACCCTCCCGGTCCGCTCGAATAAAAGGCCGGTGATCGTATAGGGGAAGAACAGCGACAGGCCGGTCTCATCCGACACGTCGGTGACGCTGATGGTCACCTCCACGGTGGCGTCCACGGCGGTGTCCTCGCCGCCCGACTGGTCCTTGCCGTCGCTGACGTTCACCGCCACCGTGTAACTGGTCCTGGTCTCGTAGTCCAGGCTCGCACCCTGGCCGACCTCGATCTGGCCGTTGCCGTCGATGGTGAAGGAGCCGGCGTCGGAGCCGCTCAGGGTGTAGGTCAGGGTGTCCCCGCGGTCGGGGTCGGTCGCCGTGACCGGGTCGCCGACCGCGGTCCCGGTTGCGGAGTTCTCGGGGACCTCTCTGCTCAGGGGACCGGCGTCGGTGAAGTAGGGAGAGAGATTGGTGGCATGAGAAAGAGTGAGGGTGTAGGCGTTCTCGGATTCCTCGCCGTCCTGGTCAACCACCTTGAAAGAGGCGGTGGCGGACCCGTCGAAGTCCTCCACCGGAGAGAAGACCAGCCTGTCCAGGTCACCGGCCGCCACCAGACCGCCCACGGCCACGGCGGACAGGGCGCCGCCGGATTCCTTCAGCTTGAACTCGCCTTCGGAGGTCGGAATGGCGGTGAGCTTCACATGAGCCAGAACGTCGCCGGCTTCCCCGGGGGTGAAGGGGAAATCGCTGCCGCGGAACGTGGCGTCTTCGCCCTGCTTGAAGTACTTGGTGAAACTGGCGGACGTTGGCGGTGACGCCAGTGTGGCGGCAGTGAAGGTCACCGGGGCGCCGTCCCCCTCATCGTTGCGCGCCTTGAGCGTGAGGTCATGGGTCGTCCCGGGATCCAGGGAGCCGAGGCTGATGGAGTAGGTAGTGCCGTTGGGCGTCTTGTGGGTCGTCACCGTGGAATCCGGGCGCTCCGACTTGAGCTCGTATTCGGTGATGGCAGGGCGGCCGGCTTTGTCCGGGGGGTCCCACTCGACTGTGAAGCCCGTGGTGGACACGCCGCTCACACGGGGGTTCAACGGCGCCAGGGGAGGCTCCATCACGTCGGTCACGGTTATGCCAACCTCGACCGAGGCGTCGACGGCGGTGTCCGCGTCGCCCTGGGCGTCCTTGCCGTCGCTGACGTTCACCGTCACCGAGTAGCCGGTCTCGGTCTCGTGGTCCAGGGTCGTCCCCTGGCCAACTTTGATCTGGCCGTCGTCGTCGACGGTGAAGGAGGAGGCATCGGCTCCCGTCAGGGTGTAGGTGAGGGCGTCGCCGTTCGGGTCGGTGGCGCCCACCGCCGTGCCCACCGCCGTGCCCGCCGGGCTGTTCTCGGCAACGGACCGGGTCAGAGGCCCGGCGCCCCCATCGAAGGTGGGAGGAGCGGGAGTACTCGGCTGTGGGGTCGTGGCGGAAGGGTCGGCCAGCGTGATGGTCACGTCCTTGGCGACGTTCCCAAGAGTGCCCGTCACCACGATGGTTTCGTCGCCCTCCACCTCCCCGTCATCCACCGGAGTAATGGTGAGGGCGGCCGAGCCACTGCCGGCGTCCGCCGGAATGACCACGTCGGCCACCACCGCCGAGTAGTCGGCCGGATCCTCAGCGGAACCGGACAGGCTGACGGATATGGTGGTCTCCTCGTCACGGACCGTTGTTCCCAGCCATGCAGCGGTCACCGTAATCTCGGTTTCCCCTCCATCCTCCTCCAGGCTGTCTGGAGAAACACTCAGGACAAAGGCCGGGAGAGTCTCGACGGGAGTGGGTTCGGCCCACGTGACGGTGAGGGGAGCCGACGTGGCCGAAGCCCCGGAGTCGTAGCTGACCGTAACCCGGAACGCCTGGGACTCGGCCTCGGCGGTGAGGTATGAGAAGGTCTGGCCGGTCCCCATGGAAAACCAGGTGCCACTCAGGTCCAACCCCCACCTGTATGAAGGTTCCAAACCTGATGGAGCGTTGGCGATGACCGCCGACAGCGTCACCGCTTCCTCGACAACGGGATTGGCGGGGTTGGCGGTGATCGAGACCTGCAGTTGGGGCGCGGGGGGTGTGGGTGTCGGGGTTGGCGTTGGCTCCGCGGCCGGTTCGACTTCAACCCGCGTCGTGACCGGCAATCCGCAATCCGCGTCGTTGCAGGCCTGTACCCGCACCACCCATTCGCCGTAATCGGCCACGGTGATCTCCGCATCCGAGGACTCCACCTCCACTCCCTCGTTCAATTCCTCGCCCGGAGCGGCCACTCGCCAGCGCACCCAGTAATTGCCGGCGCCGTCAACATCGTCCCAATCCAACGACACGTCAAGGGAACCGGCTTCGGTCTCGGCCTCCAACCCGGTGGGTCTGGCCGGAGGTTCGCTAACCGGGTCCGGTGTGGGTGTGGGTGTTGACTCTGGCTGCTGGGGAGCAGACCTGGGTGTCGGAACCGGCGCCGGTTCCGGCTCCGGCTCCGGTTCCGGTTCCGGCGCAGGTTCGAGTTCAACCCGCGTTGCGAAAGGCGGCCCGCAATCCGCGTCATTGCAGGCCTGTACCCGCACCACCCATTCGCCGTAATCGGCCACGGTGATCTCCGCATCCGAGGACTCCACCTCCACTCCCTCGTTCAATTCCTCGCCCGGAGCGGCCACTCGCCAGCGCACCCAGTAATTGCCGGCGCCGTCAACATCGTCCCAATCCAACGACACATCCAGCGACCCTGATTCGGTCTCGACCAGCACGGCGGGCGGGTCGACTTCAACCCGCGTTGTGACGGGTCGCCCGCAGCCGGCGTCATTGCAGGCCTGTACCCGCACCACCCACTCTCCGTAGTCCTCCACTGCGATCTCCGCATCAGAGGACTCCACCTCCACTCCCTCGTTCAACTTCTCCCCCGGGGCAGCCCGCCGCCAGCGGATCCAGTAATGGGTGGCGCCCTCAACGTCGTCCCAGTCCAACGACACATCCAGCGACCCTGATTCCGTCTCGGCCTCCAACCCGGTGGGCTCGGGTGGAAGCTCCGTCTCAATGTCAACGGCATTCGGACTTGCCCCGGCCAGGGTCACCGGCAAAGTGGAGACCAAGAGAAAGAAGAGCGAAAAAAGAGCTTGGACACGGAGCAAGCTGCTCTTTTTATTAGTCACAAATTACAAATCACAATGTTTGCGAGTTACAATTTACAGAGTGTACAAATCCCCCGCGACTCCGCAACCAGAGATGTAACGGTTATGTGACGAAACGGGCCATATGCTATGATGACTTGTTACTATTCGTTGACATCGGTACGTTAACCCTTTGTCGACGCCCACCCTCACTCCCCATCGGCAAGCACTCGAGGTGACAAGTTGGACGGACCGGACGCGCGAGACCGACGAATAAGAGAACTGGAAGAGCGCCTCTCGCTCCTGAGCGGGGCCAGCCTCCGCATCAACGAGAGCCTGGACTATGACACGGTGTTGCAGGAAGTGGTGGACAGCGCCAGAGCTTTGACGGGCTCCCGCTATGCGGCCATAACCGCTCTCGACGACCTGGGACAGCTCACGGACTTCATCGTCTCAGGCCTGACCGGGGAGGAGCAACAGGGGTTGTGGGACATGCCGGAGGGGCTGGGGTTTTTCGAATATCTCAGCGGCCTTGAGGAGCCCCTGCGGGTTTCTGATATCGACAGCCATTTGCAGGCGTTGCACATGCCTCCGTTCAGGCCTTCTATACCGTTGTTCTCCTTGCTGGTCGCTCCGATCCGCCACCAGGGAGCCGGTGTGGGCACGATCTACCTAGCCCACGACACGGGCGACCGGGTGTTCACCCGGGAGGACGAGGAAACACTGGTGCTGTTCGCTTCCCAGGCGGGGATGGCCATCGCCAACGCCCGCCGGCATCGCGAGGAACGGCGGACCAGGGCCGACTTGGAAACGCTGATAGACACCTCCCCGGTGGGCGTGGTGGTCTTCGACGCCGGGACGGGAGCGTCCGTGTCATTCAACCGGGAGGCGCGAAGGATCGTCGACAGCCTGCGCAACCCCGGCCAAACGCCGGAGCAACTGCTGGAGGAGTAGACCGTGAGGAGGGCCGACGGGCGGGACGTCTCGTTGCGGGAGTACCCGCTGGCCGAGCTATTGACCGCCGCGGAGAAGGTGCAGGCCGAGGAGATTGTCCTCGGTGTCGCCGACGGGCGGAGTGTCACGGCCCTGCTCAACGCAACACCCATCCTCTCCGACGAAGGCACGGTCGAGTCGGTGGTCGTCACCCTACAGGACATGGCCGACGTCGAGGAGCAGGAACGGTTACGCGCCGAGTTCCTGGCGATGGTGAGCCACGAGCTGAGGACTCCCCTGACGTCCATCAAGGGGTCGGCCACCACAATCATGGATTCGGGGACAGACCTCGATCCTGCGGTGGTCCGCCAGTTCGTCCGGATCATCGGCGACCAGGCCGACCACATGCAGGCCCTGGTTGCCGACCTGCTGGACGTGGCCCGCATCGAAACGGGCACCCTGCCGGTCAATCCCGAACCCGCCGACGCCGCCATCCTGGTTGACCGGGCGCGGAATGGCTTCGCCAACGCGGGAGGCAAGAACGCCCTCACCATCGATGTTGAGCCGGACCTGCCCCTGGTCATGGCGGACCGACGACGCGTCGTCCAGGTGCTCGGCAACCTGCTTTCCAACGCGGCCCGACACTCCCCCGAATCGTCCGTCATCAGCGTGAGCGCCGCCCGTGACGGCGTTCATGTGGCGTTCTCGGTGACCGACGAGGGGCGGGGCATCCCCGCCGACAGCCTGCCCGACCTGTTCCGCAAATTCTCCAACAGGGAGTCGGAGGATCAGGGCGGGGACACGGGGCTGGGCCTGGCCATCTGCAAAGGCATAGTCGAGGCCCACGGTGGCCGCATCTGGGCCCAGAGCGACGGGCCGGGAGCGGGAGCTTGCTTCACCTTCACCCTGCCATCGGTCGAAGAACCCCGGAGCGGCGCGGTCAGCGGATTCTCCCCGATAGCGGTGCGGGGCGCCCAGACGGCGGAGCAGGAGCGGCTCCGCATCCTGGCCGTGGACGACGACCCCCAGGACCTCCGCTACGTCCGCGACACCCTCGCCAGGTCGGGCTACGACCCGGTTGTGACCGGGGACCCGGAGGAGGCGCTCCGGTTGGTGGAGCAGAAGAAGCCGGAGCTTGTACTGCTGGATTTGATGCTTCCGGGAACAGACGGCATTGAACTGATGAAAGACATCCTCGATGTGGCCGACGTGCCGGTTATCTTCCTGTCCGTCTATGGGCGGGACGAGACCATCGCCAGGGCCTTCGACACCGGGGCCGCCGACTACGTTGTGAAGCCCTTCTCACCGACGGAGCTTTCGGCGAGAATCAGAGCGGCCCTTCGGAAGAGGGCTGGGGCCGAACCATCGGAACCCTACATGCTGGGCGACCTTGCCATCAACTACGCGGCCCGCAAGGTGTCCCTGGCCGGCAGTCCCGTGCATCTCACCCCGACCGAGTACCGGGTGCTGGCCGAACTGTCGGCCGACGCCGGGCGGATACTGACCTACCAGCGCCTTCTGGATCGGGTATGGGGAAGAAGAGGGCGCGACGGCGATGTGCGGCCCATACGCACCATCGTCGGCAAACTCCGGCGCAAGCTGGACGACGACGTCAACAACCCCAAATTCATCTTCACCGAACCCCGCGTCGGCTACTGGATGCCGGAGGCGGCGAAACCGGGAGGGATGCCGCCCGCAACCCTCGATGTTCACCTTCCCACCTCTCGGGGGCATTCGTCCAACCCTGCGGACAGCGCTCCCGCCTACGGCCTATCGGCGCCCATCCGGTGAAGCCACTGAGCCGAACCGAGTGCGAGATGACACTCTCCGAAGAGATTGCCTCTTGGGATAACAGGTCCGCCGCCGCGTTGCAGTCGACATACGAGCGCCACAGCGATGAAGAGGGTTTCCTTGCCACCATCCTGGAGCACATTGCGGATGTCGAATTTCAACGGGCGGCGACCTGGCTTCTGAAGAGGCACCTTGAAGCGGGCAATTCTCTTTCCCCTGAGAGTTCCCGTGCGATCCTCGGCGTGCTATCTGATCAGGAGGATTGGGAAAGCAAACTGCACATCCTCCAATGCCTCCCCTACTTCGACATTCCCGAGGCCGAGACCGCGGGTCTTGAGCAGTTCCTGGACTCCTGTCTCGAAAGCGACAACAAGTTCGTAAGGGCATGGGCCTATAGCGGATACAACGAACTGTCGCTTCGCTTCCCGAGGTACCGGGAAGAGGTGGACCACATGCTGGCCAAGGCCGGCGAATCCGAAGCTGCGTCGGTTCGGGCAAGAATCCGCAACATACTGAAGAGTCGCTGATCCCAACCCTTCAGCGTTCGGTCAGCCGCCGAATGACTCCTGGTGGGTGATCTCCTCGATGGGTTTTCGGCCTCCGAAGTTCTTGGGGCGGGCCGTGGGGTCCGGGTAGCCGAGGGCGACGGCGTAGCGGCAACGCCAGCCCGGCGGGAGTCCCAAGACCCGGGCCGCGTCACCGTCCTGGTGGAGGGTTATGGGGCAGGTGGCCATGCCCAGAGAATCGGCAGCCAGCATGATGTTCTGGGCCATCCGTCCGGTATCCAACTCGTACGCCCCCGGTTCCTGGACGAGGACCAGCGTCACCGGCGCCGCCACGAGTGGGCCGGTGCCGTTTCCGCACGCGGCCACCCGCTCGATCTGGTCCCGGTCGCGGACAACGATCATCGCCCAGTTCTGGAGGTTCTTGGCGCTGCCCGTCCACCGGGCCGCCTCGAGCACCGCGTCGAGGTCTTCCTGCTCGAGAGGACGGTCCTGAAACTCACGGATGGCCCGGAGGCCCAGGATGGTTCGGTATGTCTCATTCATGAGTCAGCACGATACCTTCGGATGGGCGCCGGCACGGGCCAGGGGCCTGCCTGTAACCACAGATATCCTTCGTTGGGGAGTCGCCAAAGAAGAGGCTTGCATGCCGCTGGACCGATTGATCCCCGGACTTGACCGCCACGTCGCCCTACTCGGTGACCATGGGACGGCCAAGGGCAGCGAACTCGTCATACGGGAGGTGGTTGGTCCTGATGGGGAAAGAGGCCCGAGATACCTGCTGGAGGGCTACGGGAACCGTTCGTTCATCCGGATGAACTCGAACTCCTATCTGGGGCTGGCGTTGCATCCCGAGGTGATCCGGGCCGAGGAGGCCGCCGCCCGGGCGTTTGGGACCGGGCCCGGCGCGGTGCGGTTCATTACGGGTACCCACACTCCCCATGTCGAACTGGAGCGGGCCTTGGCCGCCTTCCACCGCCGTGAGACGGGGATGATCTTCTCCTCGGCCTACGCGGCGGTGATGGGCGCCTTGGTTCCGCTGATCGATTCGACCACCGCGGTGATCTCCGACGAACTCAACCACAACTCGATCATCAACGCCATCCGGCTCTCGCGGCCTCTGAGCAAGTCCGTCTATCCCCATCTGGACATGGCGGCGCTCGACCGTCAACTCGGTGAAGCGGCGGGCCGGGCAAGGCGGGCGATCGTGGTGACCGACGGCATCTTCTCCATGCGCGGCGATCATGCACCGCTCGACGAGATCATGGGCATCGCCCGTCGCCACGATCACAGCTTTCCGGAGAACGTGGCGGTGGTCGTCGATGACTCCCACGGCGCGGGCGCCTTCGGCTCCACAGGCCGGGGCACTGAGGAATACACCGGAAGCCCGCCCGCGGATGTACTGATCGGCACCCTGGGCAAGGCCCTGGCGGTCAACGGAGGATACGTGGTTTCGGCAAGCCCGGTGATCCGTTTCCTCCGGGAGACCTCTCACTTCTACATCTACTCCAACCCGATCACCGCCCCCGAGGCGGCCGCCGCGCTGGCCTCCCTGCGGATCCTGGACAGCCCCGAAGGGGTGAGTCTCCTGGACCGCCTGAGGGATCTGACTTGCAGATTGGAGGCCAACCTGGGGGCGCTCGGTTACGAGATCATTCCCGGTGAGCACCCGATCGTGCCCCTGATGCTCCGCGACACCGAAGAGACCCGCCGACTGGTGGCGGCTCTCTTCGAGGGCGGCGTCCTGGCGACCGGCCTCACCTACCCGGTGGTACCGAGAGGAGACGAAGAGATCCGCCTCCAGGTCAACGCCGATCACACCGTCGCCGACATCGATCATGTCCTGTCAGTTCTGGCTGCCGCACGCCGCTGAGTCCCCGCGGGAGCCCTGCCAGGGCCAGGGTCTCTGTGATCTCTGACCCCTTGCCGCAAGGCCTCACTGAGCATCTCCCGGAAGAGATAGCTGAGCCACTGGTCCGGAGCGCGGACTGGCTGGGCGCCATGGCCGAGTTGACTTGCTCACGGAGCGGAGAGTCGTCATGCGACTGGTACCACGGCGCCTGGCAGTACCTCCGGTTGCTGGACTTCGTCTCCTCCCCGTGGTGGCATGCCTCGTTCTATCGCAATGCCCTGGCCCGACAGGGAGCCGACCGGCCAGAAATCCGGGTGCTGATCAGCGGGTGTGCCGACTTCTCCACGTATGCCCTGGTCCACAGCCAACTAGGGGACTCCGCAAGCATCACATCCCTTGATCTGTGCCCGACCCCTCTCATCGCGACGTCTTGGTACGCAAGGCGCATCGGAGCCTCCGTCCCGGAACTGCTGGTCGCCGACGCGGCCGAACACAAGAGGCCCGGGTGCTATGACATCATTGTCAGCGACTCGTTCCTCCCCCGGTTCCGGTCCGATGCCCTGATGGAGTTGCTACGGACCTGGCAAACGTCTTTGGCCCCGGAGGGTGCGGTCCTCACCACGGTCCGTCTCCATGACACCGGCCCGGACGAGGACCCTCGGAAAACCGAGAGACTCCATCGATGGCGCCAGGCGGCCACTGATGCCCGAACCTGGTGGCCGGGGGTGTCGGATCTGCCCCTGGAGCAACTGCATCTCAGGATCTCGGCTTTTGTGGCCAACCAGGAGCGGCACAGCTCATTGGACACCTCGACGCTTCGGGTTCTGTTCGCAGAGGCCGGCTTCGACCATGCGACGATCTCGACTCACGCCTATCGAGGCAAGAGGTTCGCTCTGATTGCGGCACACAAGGAGCCGGGGTAAGAGCCTTTTCCGCCAATGGTTTTGAAAGGATGAGGATTCTGCGGCCGGCGGCGTTACACTTGGATCATCTAACCGGACATTCCGGTAGTGGGGTTCGCAGATAAGTCTTCGGCACTGATCCTGTGTAGACCACCCCGGCACAGCGTTGTTGTATTGCCGACCTTCCAGACTTCAGCGACCCCTAGGCCTCGCCACGCGCGAGGGAGGAGATTCCAGAACCCATGTCACCCACTTTCGCACGCTTGGGCGTGCCCGAATCCATTTGCCGTGCGCTGGCGCGCAGCGGCATCCACAAACCGTTCGAAATCCAAGCCGCGGTTCTCGCTGACGCCCTCAAAGGCCGCGACGTCTGCGGACGAGCGCCCACGGGGTCGGGGAAGACCCTCGCCTTCGGCATTCCCCTGGTCGTCAATGTCGACCGGGCCAAGTCCAAGAGGCCCCGAGCCCTCGTCTTGTCGCCGACCCGAGAGTTGGCCGATCAGATCGCCTCGGAACTCCGCACCTTCGCCGGCCAGGTCCGGGTGGGGGTCGTATACGGCGGCGTCGGCTACGGCGCCCAACTGAAGAAGCTGCAACACGGCGTCGAGATTCTCGTTGCATGTCCCGGGAGGCTCGAAGACTTGATCGACCGGAGGGCGGTGAGCCTGCATGAGGTGGACCAGGTGGTGATCGACGAAGCCGACCGCATGGCCGACATGGGGTTTCTTCCCGCCGTTCGACGCCTCCTCGACCAGACCGCCACCCGACGACAGACCCTCATGTTCTCGGCCACTCTCGACCGTGACGTGGCCAAGCTCACCCGCGACTATCAACATCGCCCGGTCACCCATGAGGTCGGGGATATGAAACCCGACATAGCAGCGGCCGATCACCGCTTCTGGACGGTGGACAAGAGCGGGCGGATCACTGCCTGCGTTGACTTGATCAGCGCCACGGGGTCGACGATCGTGTTCTGTCGGACCCGGCATGGCTCAGACCGGCTGGCCCGTCAACTCTCCAAGCGCGGGGTCAAGGCGGCCGCTCTACACGGAGGCCATACGCAGAGCCGACGGACCCGCACCCTCAAGGAATTCACCAACGGCCGGGTCGAGGCACTCGTGGCGACCGACGTCGCCGCCCGGGGGATCCACGTGGAGGGCGTGGCGTCGGTCATCCACTTTGACCCGCCCGAGGATCAGAAGGCATACCTGCACCGTTCGGGGCGGACGGCCCGGGCCGGCCGGAGCGGCCTGGTGGTGTCGCTCATCCAGCCCGACCAGGTTGGGGGCGCCAAGAGGATCCAGCGCCAACTCGGCCTGAAACAACCCATCACCAGCCCCGACCGCCTCGACGCCGGCACATCGTCAGTCGAGCGGCGACCGCGGCCCGATACCCCAAACGCGGGACGCAATGGTCAATCCGGCGGCAGGCCTGGCGGCGGCCGCCCACAGCCCGGGTCCGCGAGGGCGGCTCGGAATCGTCGAAGGGTGTATCAGACCAGCCCCAAACGCCACAACCGGAACAGACCGAGGAGTAGGGCTTCCTCCCGTTAGCCGGCTGAGAGTTGGAGGCCAAGGGTTCTCCAATGGCCTCCAACATCAGAGTCGTTCATGGGAGTGCGGCGGGAGCACTGGTGGACCACACTTCCTTGGCACCTGCTCGGCAAGGCTCCTACGGTTCACCTCCACCGTAAGGCTGTTCAGGACGGGAGCAGGGAAGCCAAGGCACGCAGGGCCCGGCTGCGGTGCGACATCCGGTTCTTCTCCGCGGGTGTGATCTCGGCCAGGGTCCGGTTTCCGACTTCGAAAACCGAGTCGTACCCGAACCCGCCCTCTCCCCTGGTGGCGGTAGTGATCCTGCCCTCCAGGACGCCCTCGGCCACCAGGAAGCGGCCGGACGGCCACACCAGCGCCGCCGCGGTGCGAAACCGCGCCGATCTGTCCCTTCGGCCTTCCATCTCGGTGAGCAGTTTGGCGACGTTGTCCTGGTAGGTGACATCCTCTCCTGCGTAGCGGGCCGACCGCACCCCCGGACGGCCCCCCAGGGCATCGACCTCCAGGCCGGTGTCGTCCGCCAGGGACGGCAACCCGGTGGCGGCGGCCACCGCCCGCGCCTTCAGCAGGGCGTTCTCCTCCAAGGTCTCGCCGGTCTCTTCCACCTCGTCCCAGCTCAGGCCTCTCACGATCCGACTCCCCACCCCGAGTTCCTCCCAGATCTTCTCGACCTCGGCGATCTTGTCGGGATTGGCCGACGCCACCACCAGCCGGTCCGGTCTCTTGTCCACTCTCGTCAAGACGTTGGTTAGCCCAGCGCCTGCCTCTGGACGGATAGCAACTCGGAGATCCCCGCCTCGGCGAGGTCGAGCATCTGATCGAGGTCGGCCCGGTCGAAGAGCGCTCCCTCGGCGGTGCCCTGCACCTCCACCAGGAGGCCCCTTCCCGACATCACCACGTTGAGGTCCACATCGGCGGCATGGTCGTCCCGGTAGTCCAGATCCAACAGGACCTCTCCTCCCACCATCCCCACCGAGACCGCCGCCACCTGGTCGAAGCCCGCCTCGGCGTTGGCGATCCCCCGGGAGGCTGCCCATATCAGCGCCTCGGTCATGGCCAGCCAGGCTCCGGTCACCGCCGCCGTCCGGGTCCCGCCATCGGCTTGGATCACGTCGCAGTCGACCCGGATGGCACACTCCCCCATCGTCTTCAGGTTCACGACCGACCGGAGGGATCGGCCTATCAGCCGGGAGATCTCCAGGGCTCTTCCCTTCTGGTAGTGATCACGCCGCACCCTCTGGTCGGAGGACCCGGGGAGCATCGCGTATTCGGCGGTCACCCACCCGTGATCCCTTCCGGTGATCCAGGGAGGTCGTTTCTCCTCCACCGCGGCGGTGCACAACACCTTGGTTGAGCCCATCTCGATCAATACCGAGCCGGGCGTGGCGTCGGTGAAGCCCATGTGCAGGCGGACGGGCCGCAGTTCGTCGGGGGGTCGACTTCGCGCCATCAGCTACAGGGTATAGCGATCGGTCATATGCGATGTGCGGCGCCGGGAACCGCCAGGGCCACCGGCCGGTCGAAGGTCCGCTCCGCCGCCATCACCGCCAGCCGGCGATCTATGTGGGGCGGGACGTGGGTGAGCATCAGGCGGCGGGCTCCCTGCGCCCGGGCGATCCGGCCCGCCTCTCCGGCGTCCAGATGGTGCGGGGCAGCTCCCGGGGGAGGGTCGGCGCCGAGCGAGGCCTCGCACAGGAACAGGTGCGCGTCTTTGACCAAGCGGGGCCAGTCACCCTCCGGCCCGGTGTCGGCCGAGTAGGCCAGGGCCCGCCGCCCGTCGCTCCACCGGGATGCAACCGTGGGAACCGGATGGTCGGCCTCGGCGAAGGAGACTGCCAGCTCCCCGATGGCGATCTCGTCGCCGTCCGAAACGGTGTGAAGGTCGAACACCCGGGCGAAACGACCGTCGGGGTCCTGGCCCAGGAGGGAGAGCAGGGCCGCAAACACCTCATCGGGGGCGTAGAGCGGAATCCCCCGCCGAGGGTAGGGGCCGTATGCGAAGGCGTGATAGGCGGAGACCAGGTCCATGCAGTGGTCGGGATGGCGATGAGAGACGACCACCCCGTCCACCAGATCCCAGTCCAGAAAGCGCGTCAAGGTCGCGAACGTGCCGGGACCGGCCTCACACCAGACCCTGGTGCTCCCGGATTCGATCAGGTAGCCGGAGGCGGGATTGGAGGGTGCGGGGTAGGTGCCGCTCGATCCGAGGATGGTCAATCGCATCACGGCAGAGACTAGAGCTTTCGCGGTCGTGGAGTCCTCTCCGATTCCCTCCCCCAGTCACTCGTCTGCACGAATGAACCCTCCGTGTGCATGTGCGAGTTGATTCGCCCTTTACATTGTGTTAACTCTATCCTTTACATTGTGAAGTTCATGTGTACTAGCCGAATCGTCTAACCAGCCTGTTGAGAGGAGGTGAATCAGACATCAACCACACGTCATCAACCCCTGACTACACCATGGGATTCAGCCGCGACTTCCTCCAAGTCCTCAGCCGATTGACGGCCTCGACCCACGCCGCCTACCTGCTCCCACATCTCAGGCCCGGCCTCCGGGTTCTCGACTTCGGTTGCGGGCCGGGAACCATTTCGGTGGGCCTGGCGGAGGCTATAGCCCCCGGCGTGCTCCACGGTATCGACATGGAGGAAACCCAGATCAGCCTGGCGAAAGCCACGGCAAAGGCGCGGGGGCGGAGAAACGCGGTTTACCAGGTCGGCGACGTCACGGCCCTTCCCTTCGAGGATGAGTTCTTCGATGTCGCTCACTGCCACAACGTTCTCATGCACGTTCCTGACACCCGCGCCGCTCTCACCGAGGTCAAACGCGTCCTGAAGCCCGGCGGGATCATCGGCTGCCGGGAGATGATTTGCGAGTCGAGTTTCATCAATCCCGACTTCGGTATCCTCGGAGAAGCCTGGCGCATTTTCATGGATTTGCTGGAGGCCGACGACGGCCATGCACAGATGGGCAAGGACATCAAGGCGCACCTCATCGACACCGGGTTCGCCAACCTCCAGATCACTGCATCCTTCACCACCTACAGCACACCTGAGGAAGTCTTCTTCGGCCACAGGATTGCCAATCGATGGCTCCTATCCCGCGAGATCACCGAAGCAGCCATCAAGTACGGTGCTGCGACCCAAACGCTGTGGGATGACATCCAGATCGGATTCGATGAGTGGAAGAAACATCCCGGCGCGTTCGCGGGAATCGCCTACGGAGAGGCGGTAGCCAACAAACCGCAGTCCTGAACCGGCTTAGCCGTGGACTGAAAGCCGCGGGCAGCCGTCCTCAACCAGGATCAGGGCGCCAGCCGTTCGGTCACCCACGCCCCGTCGCGCAGGCGGTATTCGAAGCGGTCGTGAAGGCGGCTGGGACGGCCCAGCCAGAACTCGTAGTAGTCGGGCATCAACCGATAACCGCCCCAGTCCGCCGGTCGGGGGACGTCCCCGTCGGGGTACCGGCGCCGGAGTTCTTCCGTGCGCTCCTCCAGCCAGGCCCGGCTGGGGACGGGATCGCTCTGGGGAGAGGCGGCCGCGCTGAGGCGGGATCCCGGCGGGCGGCCGCTGAAGTAGGCATCCGATTGGGTGGCGGCCACCTTCTCCACCCTCCCCTCGATCCGCACCTGGCGATGGAGCGGCATCCACAGGAACACCGCCGAGGCGCGGGGGTTCTCGGCCAGTTCTGCGCCCTTCCGGCTGCCGTAGTTGGTGTAGAACACGATTCCCCGGCTGTCCATCTCCCTCACCAGCACGGTCCGCGCCGAGGGCCGCGCTCCCCGGTCGGCGGTGGCCAGGATGAAGGCGTGCGGCTCGACCAGGCCCGACTCCAGCGCATCCGAGAACCAACCGGAGAACAACTCGAAGGGGTCGGGGGTCAGACCGGAGCGGGAAAGCCCGGCGCTCTCGTAATCGGTGCGCAGGTTCAGGAGGCGATCGGGGTCCATCTCATCAACCATGGGACGCTCACATCTTCTTGGCGATCTCTTCGAGCATCACCTCGGTCGCTCCGCCGCCGATGGGGTGCAGGCGGGCGTCGCGGGACATCCTCTCGATGGGCGACTCGCGCATGTAGCCCATCCCGCCGTGGAATTGCACGCAACTGTAGAGCACCCGGTTGACCAACTCGCTCATGAAGGCCTTGACCATCGAGACCTCCCGGACCGCCCCCCGCCCCTGGTCCAGCAGCCATGCCGAGTGATAGAGGAGTTGGCCGCCGGCCTCCACCGACGCCGCCAAATCGGCTAGCTTCAGGCGGATGGCCTGCTTGGCCCACAGGACCTTCCCGAAGGCGCGGCGGCTCTTGACGTAGGCGACCGTCATCTCGAGCGCCTTCCTGGCCTCTCCCAACGCGGCCGCCGCCAGGACCAACCGCTCGTTCTGGAAGTTGCGCATGATGGCGTAAAAGCCCCGATCGGGTTCGCCGATCAGGTTGTCGGCCGGCACGCGGCAGTCCTCGAAGACCAACTCCGCCGTGTCCGAGGAGCGCCAACCGTGCTTGTCGAGGGTGCGGCTGACCGAGAAACCCCGGGTCCCCTTCTCCACCAGGAACAGGCTGATCCCCCGGTGGGGGGCAACCGAGAGGTCGGTCTTGGCCGACAGCACCACCACATCGCAACTGGCTCCGTTGGAGATGAACATCTTGGCGCCGTTCACCACGAACTCGTCGCCATCGCGCATCGCCCGGGTCTTCATCGCCGCCACATCCGAGCCCGCGTCGGGCTCGGACACCGCCAGGGCGCCTATCAGGTCCCCGGTCATCATCCCCGGCAGGTAACGGTCCTGCAACTCCGGGGACCCGTAGCGGTAGACATAGGGCATGGCGAGTTCGCCGTGAACCGCCACGCTGGCCATCACTCCGCCGAAGGTGCTCTTTCCGAACTCCTCCGCCACAGTCGCCGAGGCCAGGTGTCCCATGCCCACCCCTCCCCGGGACTCGGAGACCCGCAGCCCGAACAGCCCGATCTCTCCCAGCTTTTTGAACAACTCCCTCGGTACCCGGCCGTCCGCCTCCCATTCCTCGCCGTAGGGAACGACTTCATTCTCGACGAACCGCCTGGTCTCGGCGCGGATAGCCGCCAGATCCTCGGTCTCGTAGATGCTGCGGGGCTCCAACCGGTTCCTTCCTCTGCCAATGCCAATTTTACGACCTTGGCCGCCCATCCGAGCGCCCGTTTGGCTATCGAACATATGTTCGATAGCATAAGGCGTCCCATGGCTGCTTCGAACCTGCGCTGGACCCTCGCCGGTGACAAACCGGCCGAACTGTTCGAGGGTTGCCGGCGGGTGGCGGGCAGGGGCGAGTACCGGGGCTTGACCTTCCTCGAGGTCGAAGCCAAGTCGATCATCAACCGGGTTCCCTACACGAACTTCTTCCCCTTCGAGTACACCATCAACTGCTACCGGGGTTGCTCCCACGCCTGCGTCTACTGCTTCGCCCGCACCTCCCATGACTACCTGGGGCTGGGCATCGGCGAGGACTTCGACCGGAGGATCGTGGTCAAGGTCAACGCCGTGGAACTGACCAGGGCCCAGACTGCGCCGAGAAACTGGGCGGGACATCCCATCGCGATGGGCACCAACACCGACCCCTACCAACCGGCCGAGGGCAAGTACCGGCTGACCAGGGGGGTGGTGGAGGTGCTCACCGAACGCTCCAACCCCTTCTCGGTCCTCACCAAGTCGCCGCTCGCGCTGCGGGACCGGCACCTCTTCGCGGAGGCCGCCGAGCGGGCCGAGGTGACGGTCAGCTTCTCGGTGGGAACCCTCGACACCGACGTGTGGAAGAGGACCGAGCCCGGCACGCCCCATCCGCGGAGGCGTCTGGAGGCCGTCTCGAAGCTGAAGGAACTGGGCGTGCCCTCCGGAGTGCTGGTGGCGCCCCTCCTCCCCGGCATCTCCGACTCGCCCCGCCAGGTCGGCGAGGTGATGCGAGCCTGCCGGGATGCGGGCGCCGACTTCGCATCCCCCATCCGCCTGCATCTCCGACCCGGCGTCAAGGAGCACTTCATGGAGTGGCTGGAAGGAGAATTCCCGGATCTGGTGGGCACCTACCGGGAGTTGTACCGGAACCGCTCCTACCTTCCGCGCCGCACTCGCTCGCGCCGCAAACCGAGTCCGGCTCGCCAACCCTCCAGGGCCAAAGCGCCCGCGCCTGCGAAACCACGCCAGGGTCGATTGTTGTAGCGCGGTCCGGAGGTCAAGTACCGGTGACCCCCGTCGGGCCCTTCTACGGCGCCTTGTCCGCGTGCTGGGGACAGTAGGCAGCCAGGCCCAGGGCGGCGGCGCTGCGCATTCCGGTTAACTCGATGGGGCTCAGGGTCCTGCCTTCCTCCGCCAAGGCGGCTACCTCGGCGTCTTCGACCTCCTGCCATGTGGCCCCGTCCTGGAAGGATGCACAGGCTCGCCAGACCAGGTCCCTGCTCTGTTCTCTCTGCGCCTCGGTGATGAACGGCTGTCCCAGGAAGTTCTCGAGCGCCTGCTGGGCTTCCTCGGTTCCCGTGGGGGTCCGCGAAGCGATGGCCTCCTCTTCCGCGGAGGCTCCGTCGCCACAGGCCGCCAGCATCACAATCGCCACCAACATCAAGATCAGCCTTCTCATATCCAAAGCCTCCGTAAGCGCCTTCTCAGTCCAAAATCCTCCGATACCAAACACTGTCTCAGCGTACTTAGCGGGGATGGAGGTTGCCAAGGATTCGGCCATCTTTCCACGCTGGAAGCCCACATTGACCCCTCGCCGCGTTTGGTACGCTGGGCAAGCAGGTGGTTAGCCAGTGACAGTGACATGGTCCCGTTTCCGGGAGGCCGAGCCGGAGTTGGAGGCATCGGTGCGGGAGAGATTCGAGAGCCACCGTCACGCGGTGATGGCCACGCTTCGACTGGACGGGGCGCCGCGGTTGTCGGGCATGGAGGCTCCCATCAGGGACGGCCACCTGTGGCTGGCCATGGATGACAACTCCCGGAAGACAGACGACCTGCGCCGTGACGCCCGGTTCTCGATTCACAGCGCACCCGACGACGAGCGGTTGGCCCTCGGCGACGCCCGCGTGGAGGGCCGGGCCGTTCCGGCGCTCGGGCCCGAGGTGTCGCTGTTCGTGAAAGGCCATCGGTTTCCCATCAACGACACCTCGACCATGGCGCTGTTCCGGGCCGACATCACCCGGGTGGTGCTGGCGCGGGTGGAAGACCGCGGCTTGCTGGTGATCTCGTGGACGCCCGAGGGTGGGCTGCGGAAGACTCGCCTGTGACCGCTCCGGGGAAGTGATCCGGGCCCTCAGCCGGCCGGCCGCCGGCCCGCGTCCGACCAGACCGCAAGTTGATTGCCGCTTGGGTCAAGGAAGTGAAAGCGCCGGCCTCCCGGGAATGAAAATATCTCTTGGACGATCTCTCCTCCCGCGCTCCGGACCGCCTCAAGGCTCTCTCGCAGGTTCTCTGAATAGATAACCACGAGAGTTGTGCCAGGTTTCACTTCTTCAACCTCGGAAAAGCCTCCCATCTCGGCGCCGATGCCGCGTATGCCGACATAGGTCGGGGAATAGTCAGTAAAGCTCCAACCGAAGGCTTCCCCGTAAAAGCGTTTGGCCTCTGTGATGTCCAAAACGCTGATCTCAATGTAATCAATCGCGTGATGGCTGTGCATGACACGGCCAGTGTAAACACACGGGCCGGTGGCGAATTCTTCCAGCGCACGGGCCTTCACGGGTCCTCTTCGGTCCGGAGTTCGGAAGGCCGAACCGAGGCTCTCGGTCGGAGAAAACACCATTCCCGGTGGGAACGCCGTCCCCTAGCCTTGCTTCCTATGTCCGAAGACCCGGCCCCGGAGGAAGCCGCACCGCCCTCGGATCGGGTTCGGGTTCGTCGCTTCGCCGCCCGGGCCCGGTATGAGCGTTCCGAGGTTCTCGCAATCCTCGACGGAGGGTTGATCGCCCACGTCGGCGTCTCCACTCGCGACGGCCCGGTGGTGCTTCCCATGGCATACGGGCGCGACGACGAACACCTCTACCTCCACGGCGCGGTGGGCAACCACCTTCTCCGCACCGGCGACGGCCAGGAGATCTGCGTCACCGTCACCCATCTCGACGGCCTGGTCATGGCGCGGACCCCGTTCCACAACTCCATGAACTACCGGTCGGTGGTGGTGAGGGGCTCAGCCCGGCGCATTGTCGACGGCGACAGGAAACTGAGGGCACTGAGGATCATCACCGACCATGTGGTGCCCAACTGGGACAACACCCGCCTGCCGTCGGCTTCGGATCTCCGCAGCACGTTGGTGCTGGAACTCTCGCTGGCCGAGGCGTCCGCCAAGGTCCGCGTCGGGGATCCCGTGGACGAACCCGAGGACCTGGCCGGGCCCTGGTGGGCGGGCGTGGTGCCCATCAGCACCCGCTTCGGGCCGGCCGTCCCGTCCTCGGACCTGACGGGTAACCCCGAACCCCCCGCCTCGATTCAAGCCCTGTCCGGGATCACCCCTGACGACCGGGTCATCGGTAGGGACGCTTGATCCCAGGTCCAAGGCCCCGCTCAAGGGTCTGGCGCGAACCAACCACGGACAAGTCGTGGCCGGCGGAAACCCGACGGGACATCTAGGTGAGGTTGAACGATTCGCTGAAAACCCACGGAAACGGGGCTACGGCAGCCAAGCAAGGGGCTTGCTCATCGTTGTGATCGCCTACTAACTTTGGAATTGTGCCCTTCACAGAAGAGGAAATCCAGCGCATATCGGATGCTGCCAAGCCAGATGCCCTTGTGCCGGCCCCCCCAGAAGCCATGGAAGTGGCGCAGCGCATAGCAGATGCCGCCCTTGACGCCTACACCAAAAAGGACTGGCACTACGTGCTGAATGCCCTCCGCCCGGATCGCGCGGCGATGTACATATCCAGTCGGCCTCCCGGGGAGCGCCCGGAACTCCTCTTGCTCATCGAATCGCCGAGCCGCCGAGCAGAAGTGAAGCGTCACCTAGTGGTTTCCGCCGCCTAGTGAGGGCGAACCCTTGCCCTTGGGCGTAGCACCCTCTGCCTGCAAACGCGGCGTTACCTACCATGACGTAATCGCCGTGCTGCACCATCCGGAGTGGGAAATGAGCATGCCTGAATTGGCGGAAATCGGCCTTGGCGAGAAGGGCAGACCCAACGTTGATGTTTACGGAGGGTACGGCATCAACGATATGCCACTGGTCGTGTTCGTAGACAGATTCGAGGAGAGGGCCTTTCACTCCGAGCCCGGATTACCGAAGTATGAGGAACTCTATCCCGGGGGGCTTTGAATGCAGCGGAGCGGCAGCGTGTTGAAGATGGTTGCGCTATGCGGGAGCAACCTCGGGAAGGACATCGTCCAAACCGAGTCGAAGGGCGCGGAAGCGCTCACGGGATGAAATGAAACCTCGTGAACCCTAAAGGCAACGGTTGGACCGATCCACTCTATCGGGGGTGTTTCCCTCCGCCGACCATCCAGTCCCCGACCCCGCCGGACAGCACGTTGGCCACGATGACGATCAGCGCACCCACCAGGACCAGGGTCGGGTTGCCCACCTCGATGGTGGTGAACATCCACAGCCACAGCAGCGAGAACACCGTCTGCAGGTAGATCAGGTTGTTGACGGACAGTTGCTCGGTGAACAGGTTGGCCCGGATGAACAGCGCATTGCCGGGAAGCATGATCAGGAGTCCGCACAGGACGGCGGTGGTGAAACCTGTGGGGGACATCCGCCATCCGCTCAATACCGCCGTGCCCGCTATCAGAGGAAGGGACAGCAGGTTGCCGACTCCGTAGGCGACCAACACCATTGCCGACTCCGGTCGCGGTCCGGTGACGCCCGTGTCCGCCGCCCGCTCGATGCCCCACCTGAAGCTCCTCGCCGTCAAAACGCCGCCGGTGATGGCTGCGGCCGCCAGGCCGACGCCCACCAGTGTCCGCGACAGGGAACCCTCCAGATTGACCCCGCCGGCTCCGCCCCATGTAACCGCCGCCATCCCGCCGAAGGCCAACGCCAATGCGGCAATGTCCACCACCGTAAGCCTCCGGTACCGGTCCCCGCTCCCGATGGAGCGGTCCTGTCGGCCCATCACCACCACGAACAGCGCGGGAAACGCTCCGACGATGATCGTGGACACGGCGGTGTCCACGAACTGGATGGACAGCACGAAGAACACGATGCTGAAGTGGGAGTACGTCGAGGCCAGTATCCCCACCGCGGATTGTCGCTGCTTCCTGGCCTCCGGAGAGTCGCCGGCAAGTCGCCAGAAGGCCATCCATCCGAATGCGCGCCTCAGCACCAGCGCCGCCATGTCCCCCCGGAACAGCTCCGGGTGGAAGAGTCCCAGGTAGAGCACCGTCGCCACGAACTTGCCCAAGAGCGCACCGAACTGGAACGTCCAGGGGTCGTCCCCGCCCGCCAGGCCCACATCCACCACCACCGGGTAGGTGGATGCTATGAGCACGTTGGCCATCATCATTTTGGTAGGCGCCGGCAGGGTCTTCATGGATGCACCGGGTCACCCCTCCGGCGGCGTTTGGCCTTCCCGACCATCCACTCCCCCACTCCCGCGGAGAGAACATTGGCCACTACGACCGTCGCCGCCCCGGCGAGGACCAGTGCCGGGCTGCCCACGTCGATGGAGGTGAACATCCACAACCACAGGAGCGAGAACAACATCTCCGCATATATGAGGTTGTTGACCGAGAGGCGCCGGGTTGACAGATTGGCCCGGATGAACAGGATGTTGGCGGGGAACATGACCACCAGGCCGCATGCCAGGGCGGCGCCGAAACCGGCGTTCGACATCCTCCATCCGGTGGCGACGGCCATGCCCGCGATCAGGGGAAGGGCCAGGAGGGTTCCCGCCGCGTAGGAGACCAGCACCAATGCCGACTCCGAGCCCACTCCGGTGATGCCCGTCTCCCTGGCTCTGAACACGCCCCACTTGAAGCTCTTCGCCGACAGCAGCCCCCCGGTGGTGGCAGCGGCCGCCAGGAAGACTCCCGCCAGCGTCCGCCACAGGGCACCCTCCAGGTCGACCACGGCCGCGGCCCCCCACGCCACGGTCGCCATCCCCGCAAAGGCCAGCGTCATCGTCACGCCATCCACCTTGGTCAAGCTCCGGTAGCGGCCGCTCCCTCCCAGGGCGCGGTCCTGGCGTCCCATGAGCACCACGAACAGAGCGGGAAACGCCCCCACGATGATCGCCGACACCGCGGTGTCCACAAAACGGGTCGACCAGACGAAACAGGTGATGCTGAACTGGGAATAGCCGGACGCCAGAATCCACAGGGCGGATCGTCGCTGCCTCTTCCTCTCCAGCGAATCTCCGGCGAGCCGCCAGAACGCCAACCATCCGAACGCGCGTCTCAGCAGCAGAGTTGCAACCTCCCGTTGCCGGAACTCGGGATGGGCCAGCACCAGGTAGAGGAGGATCGAGATGAGCTTGCCGGACATCGCGCCGACCTGGAACACCCACGGGTCCCCCTCGGTCCCCAGGCCCACGTCCACCACCAACGAGTAGGTTGAAGCTATCAGCACCGAACCGAGCATCAGCTTGGTCGGGCCCTCCAAGACCCATCGAGTTGCCACTATCGGGACACTCTGCGGAGGGTCTTCAGTTGCTCGCTCCAAGGGGAGACCATTAGTCCATCGACACCGACCCCCGACCATCCGTGCGGTCGGTTCGGGTGACCACATACCATTGTTCGCGCGTTTCCTGGCGGCCAGGATATCCGCTGTCGCATCCTTGTTCTCCGAACAGGACCCCGTCCGGGAGCCGCTCGGCAGGAGCCGTGCGCGGGACCTGGACCCGGTCTCGCCTTTTCGCACAGATTAGGGGCCTTCCCTCCCGCGCACCCACCGATCCGAGCCTTGATTTTTTCCGTCTTCCCAGCCGGGTTACAGCCCGAGAACGGACCACGGCGTGTAATGTGGGTTTCCAGCCACATGCCTTCTGGTTGGACGAATACGAGGACCGGTCTCCTTCGATGATGCGGCGATCTCCGACTACCCCCGAGTCGCGCCAGCCGGGTTCCACCGAACGCTCGATGCATCCCGATCGGCGGGCCAAGTGATCGACAAGCGGGTTGGGAGCCCCAGAGAGGCCGTGGCCGGGATCGGCGACGGCGACGCGGTCATGATCGGAGGCTTCGGCGAAGCGGGCAGCCCCATCGAACTGATCCACGCCCTGATCGACCACGGCGCCGCCAACCTCACGGTGATCAGCAACAACTCCGGCAGCGGAGAGATAGGACTGGCCGCTCTCATACGGGCCGGCCAGGTGGCCAGGATCGTGTGCTCGTTCCCCCGCAGCACCAACTCCAGGGTGTTTCCGGATCTCTTCCACGCAGGCCGGATCGAACTGGAACTGGTGCCCCAGGGCACACTGGCGGAGCGGATCAGGGCCGGAGGGGCGGGCATCCCGGCCTTCTACACCCCCACCGCGGCCGGCACCGACCTGGAAGCCGGGAAGGAACGGCGGGAGTTCGACGGGCGCCCTTGCCTGCTGGAGCATGCCCTGGTGGCGGACTGGGCCCTGATCAAAGCCCGGACCGCCGACTCTCACGGCAACCTCGTGTACAACAAGACCGCCCGCAATTTCTCCCCGCTCATGGCCATGGCCGGCCGGAACACCGTGGTTCAGGCCTCGTCGGTGGTCGAGCCGGGAGGCCTGGACCCCGAAACGGTGATCACGCCGGGCATTTTCGTCGATCACGTCGTGCATGTGCCCGATCCCCAACACGAATCCGAACTGGTCGCCCGGGGAGCCCGCTACCCATGAGCGCCACCGTGACGGGCCTGACAACCCACCAGATCGCCCGGCGATCAGCCCTGGACATCGCCGACGGCTCCTATGTCAACCTGGGCATCGGACTGCCCGAGTTGATCGCCCTCTTCATTCCGAACGACCGGGAGATCGTGCTGCACGTCGAGAACGGGTTACTGGGGATGGGCCCGTCGCCCGAGCCGGGAGATGGCCATCCTGAACTCATCAACGCCGGCAAGAAACAGGTCACGACCCTGCCGGGCGCCTCCTTCTTCCATCAGGCCGACAGCTTCGCCATGATCCGCGGCGGTCATCTCGATCTCAGTGTCCTGGGCGCCCTGCAGGTGGCGGCCAACGGTGACCTGGCCAACTGGTCGACCGGCCGGGAGGGCGCCATCCCGGCGGTGGGCGGGGCGATGGACCTGGTGTCCGGCGTGAAGGCCGTGCACGTCATTACCAGACACTGCACCCGGGACGGGACACCCAAACTCGTCCGGCGCTGCTCCTATCCTCTCACCGGCGCCGGCGTGGTGGACCGCGTCTACACCGACCTAGCGGTGATCGACATCACCGCCGACGGATTCGAGGTAGTCGAACTGGCTCCTGGCGTTTCCTTCGACCATGTTGCGGCTCGCACCGCGGCGCCGCTTCGGGACGCTCGACCCGCCTAGTCGACCCTCCCGGCAGCACACCTATCCCGGTGGCAGGCGCGGCGCCATCTCCGGAGTCGAAGGGTTGGGCGGATCCTCATTGCAAAGAGTGCAGTCCATCCGCCTCCACTGCCGCCTCATACCCGGCGGCCACGCCGCAGCAGTAGGCTGCGGCCGCTAGGAGGACGGCCTCGTCGTGGGGCACGTAGTCAGGGCTGTGCAGGTGGGCTCCGCCGAATTGGGAGGGCGCCCCGGCGAACACCATCAGGGTGGGAGCGATCTCTCCGAAGAAGGAGAAGTCGTCAGCGCCCATCGACCTGAATTGGGCGACGGTCGGAAGGGACGCCTGCGGGGCCCACCGCCTGAAGGCCTCCACCAGGGCCGGGGCGTTGACCAGCGGGGGCTCCCCCCGTTCCAGGCGCACCGAGGCGCGACACCCGTGGGCGGCCGCCGTGGCGGTGGCGATCTCCTCCACCAACTCCTGCAGCGCCGTTCGGCTTCGAGCAGTCATGGCTCGAAGGGTCCCGGTGCAGGTTGCGGAACCGGGAAGGACGTTGGCCGCGGTCCCGCTGTGGACCGACCCGACCGAGACCACCACCGGCTCCAGCGGGTCGACTCTTCGGCCGGCAATCTGTTGAAGAGCCAAGATCGTGGCGCTCATGGCTCCGATTACGTCGTCTGATTCATGCGGGTAACCACCGTGCCCACCCCTGCCCTCGATGGTGATCTCGAACGCGTCCGAGGAGGCGTTGATCGTGCCCTTACCCACCGCCAGGTGGTTGGCCGGCACTCGGGGATGAGTGTGGACGGCAACGGCGGCAACGGGGTTGACAAACAACCTCTCCGCATCGTTCACCAGGCGTCGGGCTCCTGAGGGGTACGTCTCTTCGCACGGTTGAAAGACCGCAGTGACACCCACCGGCAGCCGGTCTTCGACCGTGCGGAGGGCGGTGACCGTCCCCACGAGAGCCGCCATGTTGACGTCATGGCCGCAGGCGTGCATCCAACCGTTGGTCGAGGCGTAGTCGTGACGCGGGGGTTCGGCAATCTCCAGCCCGTCGAGTTCGGCTCTCAGGATCACCGCGCCTCTCTCCACCGGCCCGATATGCACCACCGTTGCGGTGTCGATCTCATGAGAGGTGAGTCCCAGGTGGCGCCGGATCAACTCGGCGGTCTCCCACTCCTGGTTGCCCGGCTCGGGGACCGCGTGGAGAGCGTGTCTGAGTTTGACAAGCCGCGCCGAATCCTCCCGGATTTGGCCGAGAAGGCTCTTCAGAAGCGACTTCACCGGCCCAACCGGTAGAGCTTCTCGGCGTTGGAGCGTCCGATGGCGGTGGCGATCTCGGCCGCGTCGGAAGGAGAGCAGAAGCCGCGTCTCTGCCAGTCCTCAAGCAACGAGGAGAGGGCGCTCCGGAACCGCATGGACCCGATGTAGTAAAGCTCGGGGAGGCCGAAGGCGTCGCTGGAGTACAGCACCTTCTCGAAGGGCGCCACCTCGAGGGCCTCGGCGAGTATGCGGTCATACCCGAGGGCGGCATGGGTATTGACCTCACCTGCGTCGAAGTAGACATTCGGGTGGACCGCGGCCAGGAAGGCGGCCTGGCGGTGGTAGGGCCAGCAGTGAAGGAAGCAGATGTTCACCGAAGATGGGATCCGCCTCAGCCAGGGCGTGAAACGAGTCGGGTCGGCGCGCCACAGTTCGAGGTCCCGATCACCGAAGCCGCTGTGAAGCTGGAGCGGGATTCCCAGGTCCTCCGCCACCTCCACGGCGACCCACAGGCAGTGGCGGAGGAGGACAACATCCTCCAGGCGGCTGCCGGGACTCCATCCCGCCAGCGCCTCCGAGACGGCCTCCACAGACGGGCGGTCGGGGTCGAGGCTGAGGCCGGCCCGGTAGGCGATGATCGACTTGAGCCCCACCGCGCCCCTGGCCCGGCTTGCCAGCCTGTGGGCGAACTCATCGATGAAACCCTCGGCGCCGACCGAGGCGAAGACCTCCTCGGCCACCGCTTCGATACGGACAATCTCGTGGGTCTCGAACCGGCCCGCTTCCTTCATGCCGTCTGGGGTGAGCACCTGATCGGACAGATGACCGGTGTCGATGAGCAGGTCACTGAGTCCGGCGCCGGCCAACATTCGTCGGGTCACCGCCGGTGCCCCGAGCGAGGACCGGCGCCACAGGTACTCCTCGATCGGAGCGTGCGGATCGAGATCGAGGAGCGGCGCGCAGAGCGACCGTACGGCCAGGCCCAGGGGGGATGCAATCGGGTCGATGGCCGCCGACATCTCCCGGCCGCCCTCGGTCAGAAGAGAGGCGAAATCGTCGTGGCTCAATGGAGCAACGCTGACGCCGTGACAATGGTGATCCACCAACTCCAGATCGGAAATGAACGAGAGAGCCTCCGGGTGGCCGCTAGTACGCATCAACGTATCTGGCAATCAGTTCCGCCTCGTCGACCCCGGCGAACATGGCCACCTCACCTCTCTTCATGGTCAGGTAGCACTCCAGGAGGTCCGAGTCGAGAGCCTCCGCGATGAGGGGATCCCGCTCCAGGCATTCGAGCGCCTCGGCGAGCGACTGGGGCAAGCGGGTGATTCCCCGCTCCTGCAACTCCGCCTCCGAGAGGACGGAGGGGTCGAACTCGACAGACTGCGGACACCGAAGTTCCCTCTCCAAGCCGTCCATGCCGGCGATCAGGAGGCCGGCCAGCACCAGGTACGGATTGGCGGCCGCGTCGGATGGTCGATACTCGAGGTTCGCCCGTTCGTGATCGTGATTGCCGTCCACCCTCGATCTGGGGGCGACGCGGACCGCGGCCTCGCGATTCTGGTTTCCGAACACCACGTAGGCCGCACTCCAGGAGTGGGGCTGCAGTCGAAGGTAGGACGCCACGCTCGGGGCGGTGAGGGCGGTGAGCGCCGGGAGGTGCGCCACAATCCCGGCCGCGAACTGCTGGGCCGCCGGGGAGAGGCCGTGGTCGCCACGGGGGTCGTGGGTGACCGGCCGGCCCCGGCGGTCGAGGAGGCTGAAATGGATGTGCACGCCGTTGGTCCCGGCGCCCGGGCCGATCACCGGAGCGAAGGTGACGCGGCGACCCAGCCGGCGGGCGATCTCTCTGACCACAATCCGGGTTGTCACCGCCCTGTCCGCGGCCGCCACGCCCACTGCGGGACGGGTCGTGACTTCGAACTGGTGCTGGCCGAACTCCGGGAGGATGTTCTCGGGCTCGACGCCCGCCTCATCGAGCGCGCTGAAGATCTCCTCCAGCAACGGCTCGACAACCCTGGCGGCCTCGAGTGAGAAGGGCGCCGGGGGCGCCGCGTCGGTCACGTGTGAGAATTCCTGTTCGAAGGCGGCAAGCAACGACAATCCGAAGTCCTCCTCGAACCGCGCCACCTGAGACGAAAGCGCTCCGCGGGGACACGATCGCCAGGGTTTGCCTTCCAGGTCGGTAGCCGTGCAGAGCGCGAAGTTCATCTCCGACGCCGTGGGCGTCCCCGGGATGTGGACCAGCGTTGCCGGATCGGGGACCAACCTCAGGTCTCCAACCGGTCCCCAGGGATTCTCGACCAAAGCTCCGAACGGGTCGAGGGCCAGGTCCGCCGGGACCCAGCCAACCGATTGGGCGCCGTCCGGGTCATAGTCGGGTATCGCCCGGCCGCGGCTGATCGCCGCCAGGTCGGTGTGCGCCAGCCACGTCAATGCCATATCTGAACTATCTCTCGATCTTTCGGCGAATGTTGGCAGGTTTGTGCCGGGTTCACCCTGCTATGTGCAGAACTTCACCTTCAAAGCCTAGGTTTCGAGAAGGACTCCCGGCATCCTCCTCAGGCTGTCTGTTCACGGACCCAGGCGATGATGTCATCAACCATCCCCATCCCGTGGAGCTCCATGATCGATCCGTGCCTGGCACCGGGATAAGTCATGCGGTCAACCGATGGGAGGTCCCCCATCGACTCGGTGGCAGACAGGGGGACGAGGTGGTCTGCGGTGCCGTGAAGCACCAGCGTGCGGGCCTGGTATTGATCGACTGAGCGTCCGGCCCGCTCCATGTGTTCGAGCAGGAGCGCCGCCAGGCGCGCCGTGGTGCGGGTCGTCCTCAGGTGGTCGGTTCTGTGGATTTCAGCCGTCGCCGGGTCGGTGAACACCTGGTTGAGATCGATCCAGTTGGGGAAAGTCATACGAGGCATAAGCCTGGCCAACAACGGTGCCAGGTGGCGCTGCCAGGCCGGGACGAAATCCCCGACCGCAGGGGCGTGGAGGACCACCAGGTCCGGTTGGGGATGGTCCGATGAGGTGTATTCGACCGCTATCAGACCACCGAGGGAGTGACCGAGGAGCACGACCGGCAGGTCGGTGGATAGGAGTGGGACCAGATTGTCGCGAACCTGGTGGAGAAAATCAGTCCAATCTTCGATGTCGGCGCGGCGCCCGCCGGAGGAGCCACATCCCCGCAGGTCGAAACCGTAAGTGTCTATTCCCGCCGACGACAACCGGGCGCCGACCAATTCCCAGAGGCCCGAGTGCTCGGCTGCGCCGTGAATCAGGAGAGCCGCCGCCCATGGATCTCGACATCGCCACCGTCTGCGCAGTTCCCTGATACCATCGCCGACTGCAACGATCTCACTTGTGCTGGTGGCGTTCAAGATCTACTCAGAATATTGACTCCCTTCCGGAAGCCGGGTTTGGGGCGGCATGGCGCGAGATTTCGGCATTCAGCAGGCGGACCGGATCCTCCGGATCATCGATGGTCACCGCGAACACCTTGCCATCCCGCAGATCCAGGCGAATCCCGGGACCCGCTCGGAGAACCACGGCGGCCCGCCTCATGATGGCCAGGCTGCCGCGGTATCCCCATCCGCCCCATTCGGTCGGCCGGATGTCCACGGCCCGAGCCGCGGCGATGCGCCGGATGGGTATCGATCTGCGAGGCCAACCAAGGACCCCGTACCGCACGGAAAGCCCCGACCGGTCGGCCGTGACCCGTATCCGCCCGAAGAAGGTCATGAGGATCGAGATGCCCAGCATGACCAACCCGATCCACAACTCCGTGATCAGCAGCAGAGCCAGACCGACCAGCAGGATGGCCAGGCCCAACACCAATGGCCACCTGGCGGACAGGGTGGCGCTCCAGAACACCCGCTCTCCGGGTGAGAGAGCTATCGCCGGAGGCGCGGCGTCCGTGCCTGCCTGCCGCTGGTGTGGAAGCGAGGATGCTATCCACGCCGCCAGACCGGCCAACGCCACGCTGCCGATGATCAAGGCAATCACGGCCCACGGGGAGAGCGTGGCGTCCTGCCATTGTTCCAACCCACGTTGACTGATGGCGGTGATGGCGAGGATCCCCGCCGAGACGGACCCGAAGAAGGCCCCCACCGCCGATACGCTCGGCGCAACCATGGGTTGGAACCTCCGCCGGGTCACGCCCATGGTCACGCAGGCTCCCAGACCGATCGCCATCAACGCACCGACGATGACCAGGAACACCTCGGGCGTCATCGAACCATCCGCTCTCCCGGAGACGCCGAAGTGACTGGCTATCCGGTCGGGCAGATCGGATCGGTAGGCCCGATAGGGAACCAGGCCGATGGCAGCCACCGCCACCGGGATGACGATGCCAAGCACTGAGCGGCTTGTTTTCTCTTTCACAATTGCACCTCCACTAGTTGCAGGATTTCACGATCTTCGAGCCCGGCTCGCCGGGCTTCGCTCACCAGACTGCGGGCGAGTTCGACATGGCGGGTCACCGGCTGCGCGTCGGGAGCCACGGAGGTGCCTCGGCCTCTGCGGACCTCCAGCAAGCCCTCGTCCCGCAGGGTCTGGAACGCCCGCAGGACCGTGTGCATGTTCACTCCCAGCCCCCTGGCCACTTCCCGCGCCGGAGGCAACTTCTCGCCTTCCACCAATGCCCGGGTTGCTATGGCCCGCCTCACCTGGCCGGCCAGTTGCTCATGAAGGGGCTGCGAAGACTGTGTATCGATCTTCCAGAGCATAGTTCTATTATAACTAGAACTAATCCAGTTATACAAATGGGAGGCGACGCTCGGGCGTCAGGACCTCCTCAGGTTGGGCCTCAGTCGGTAACCGTCGGCGACTTGGTTCCCGATCCCGGTACGATCTTGGGATATTCGATGCCTCTACAGGACTGTCATTAGCCACCCCCGGTGGACAGGCATAGCAGGTGTCTCCGATGGACGGTTCCCTTGGTAAGACCGCCGACTCTTGAAGCCGCTGACGTTGCATAGACGGCGTGATTCAGCCGTCGGCTTCATCGCCCGGAACGGAAGTGGACGATGCTCGGCCGTCTGACCGACTTTGCATCCAGTCCCCGCGGTAAGTGGGTAACCCTCATCGCCTGGCTCTTCGCCGCTGGTCTATTGATCTCACAACTCCCCATGTTGAACGAGGCCACCGAGAACGAGCAGGCCCTGTTCCTACCCGGCGACGCCGAGGCAACCCGGGCATTCGAGTTCGCGCAGGAACGTTTCCCGTCGGCCGGCACGCCCGTTTTGATCGTTTTGCGTGACCCGGCCGGCCTCGGCCCCGCCTCCTACGAGGCTGCGGCGCGGATCGCCGACTGGTTGTCCGGTCCCGACGCACCCGGCAACGTGGGCCGGGTTTTGAGTCCCGACCCGGCCATGGGGCAACGGTCCGGCCTGGTTTCTCCGGACGGCACCACCATGTATGTCTTTGCGGAGGTGTTGGGCGAGCCTGCCGAAGATCCGTTCACCGACACGGTGAAAAGCATCCGCGACCGCTCGGCCTCCCTGGGTCCGGCCGGCGTGGAGATCGCCGTGGGAGGACCCGGCGGGCTGGTGGTGGACCTGGTCGGGGTGTTCGCCGACATCGACGCACTGCTGCTCTTGGTGACGGTCCTCCTCGTCCTGGTGCTGCTGATCATCATCTACCGCTCCCCCATCATGGCGGCGATCCCGCTCCTCGGCGTGGGCCTGGTCTTTCAGGTCGCCGGAGCCATCGCCGCCTGGTTCGCCCTCAATCTCGATCTCCCGGTCTCCGGGCAGACCACCGGGATCATGACCGTCGTGCTGTTCGGCACCGGAACCGACTACGTGCTGTTTGTCTCGGCGCGCTTTCGGGAGGAACTGACCAGGCACAGCGACCGCCACGAGGCCATGAGACGCACGATGCGGGGCGTCGGCGGAGCGGTGGCCTCGGCGGGCGCCACGATTCTGGTGGCCTGCGCCGCTCTCGGGCTGGCCAGCCTGCGTTCCTACCAAGCGCTCGGCCCGGTGATCGCCATCGCAGTGGCCCTGATGATGCTGGCCGCCCTGACCCTCATCCCTGCATTGCTGACCATCTTCGGCAGGCGCGCCTTCTGGCCGGTGCAGCCCCGCCTGGACGCCGAGACCGGAAGACAACTCGACTGGCGGCGCAGCATGTACGGAAGGGTGGGGGCGGTGGTCCTGCGGCGGCCAGGCCTGTCCCTCGCCGTCACGGTGTTGGGCCTCGGCGTGCTGCTGGCAGGCCTTCTCCCTTTCCGGGCCAACTACGACCAGCTCGAGAGCCTGCCGGAGAGTGCCGAGTCGGTGCGCAGCTTCGAGTTGTTGCGGAGCGGGTTTCCGGCGGGTGAACTCTCCCCCACCCGGCTCTACGTGTCCCTGCCCCCGGGAGCCAACGCGCTCGATCCGGCCTCCCTCCAGCAACTCGACGCTCTCACAGTGGAACTCGCCGGGCACCCGGCCGTTGCTGACGCCTCCGGCCCCAGCAGGCCCCTCGGCACCGACGGGCCTCCCGCCTCGGTGCTGCCGGAGTCCATCGCGCAGCGGTTCGTGTCCCCCGACGGGAGCGCCGGCCGCATCGACCTGGTGCTGGAGGCGAGTCCCTTCTCCCCAGAAGCCCTCGACGCAGTGCCCGGCCTGCGCAGCCTTGCCCGCCAGACGGGGGCGTCGCTGGGCCTGTCCCCCGGTAGCCTGCTGATCGGAGGGGACACGGCGGAGGCCTACGACACCCGCACCGCGGCAGACCGCGACTCGATGGTGGTGCTCCCCCTGATCCTCCTGGCCATCGGCCTGATATTGGCGCTGCTGCTGCGCTCCCTGATCGCCCCCCTCTACCTCATGGCCACGATCGCCTTCACCTACTTTGCGACCCTCGGTCTGGCGGTGGCGGTGTTCATCCTGGTATTCGGTCATGCCGGCATCGGGTATGCGGTCCCGTTCTTCCTCTTCGTGTTCCTGAACGCACTGAGTGTCGACTACAACATCTACCTGATGTCGCGCATCCGCGAGGAGGCGCGCCGGTCCCCGCTCAAAGAGGCCACCCGCTACGCACTGGCCCGCACCGGCCCGGTCATCACCTCGGCGGGGATCATCCTGGCCGGCACGTTCTCCGCACTCATGACCCTGCCGCTCCAGGACCTGTTGCAGCTCGGATTCGCGGTTGCGGTGGGAGTGCTGATCGACACGTTCATAACCCGCACCTTGATAGTGCCGGCGCTGGTCGCCCTGCTGGGCCGTTGGAACTGGTGGCCCTCCCGTAACGCTCCCGCCGGTCTCCGAGGCCAGGACGCGGATGAACACGCCCCGGCCCCAGGACTCAGGGGACAGAGATAGATCCCCCGGTCAGGGAGCCGACCGGGGGGGGTCCCGAACGGAACCCCTAGTCGGCCACGGCTTGGTTGATGATCTCGCCGAGAGCCCGTCGGGCCATGGTGGTTTCTCCCCCGCCGTCCTACACCAGGCCCCCGCCGTCGATCTTCACTGCGGCCCCCGTGATGTAGGAGGACTCGTCCGAGGCCAGGAACAGCATGAGATTCGCAATTTCCCGGGGGGTGCCAGCCCGCCCCATGGCGATGCGTGAGGCATTGCGTTCGAACTCCTCGGTGCTACCGCTGCTGCCTCTTGCCTGGGGAGTATCTACCGACCCCGGCACGATTACGTTGCAGCGTATCCCCTCGTGGGCATACTGAGCGCTGGTGGTGAGAGTGAGTTGGATGACTCCAGCCTTGCTGACGCCGTAGGGGACGGATTGGGGAGTGGGATTCATCCCTGCGCCCGAGGAGACGTTGACGATGGCGCTCCCGCGGCCGATCATGTGAGGGACGGCGTACTTGGTGCAGAGAAACACTCCCCGGAGATTGGTGTCGAGGGTCAGGTCCCACAGCAATTCCGGGACCTCCGCCAGCGGCGGCGTCCGGATGGCGACGCCGGCGTTGTTGACCAGCACGTCCAGCGACCCGAAGTATCGGACCGTCTGCTCCACCATTTTGCTGACCTGGTTCGCCTTAGAGACATCCGTTTCGATGAACAGGCCCTCACCGCCGACGTCCCCCACCATACCTACCGTCGTGCGGCCATCCGGGACGTTGCGATCCGCCACGGTCACCCTGGCGCCCTCCTGTGCGAAGAGCACCGAAGCAGCACGGCCCATTCCGGTGGCCCCGCCGGTGATAATGGCTACTTTGTCCTCGAGTCGGCCCGGCATCGCTCCTCCGTCTGTCCAATTGCAGGGAAGGGGAGATCTCGGCCGCCTCCTTCCCCCAAGGCCCTCCGAAATATACCCGTGGCCCTGCATCCGCTCCCCAGCTTCCACCCCGTCGTGGACCTGCCTGGCGAGGCCAGTCCCCGGCAAACCTACAATTCGGCCTGGACCGGCCTACCAGCGTGGCCCAACCATCGGAATAGGACACAGAATGCGCAACTTCGACCTGATGATCATCGGCACCGGATCCGGCAACTCGGTGATCGGACCCGAGCACGACGGGTGGGAGATCGCGGTCGTGGAGCGGGGTCCCTTCGGCGGCACCTGTCTCAATGTCGGCTGCATACCGTCCAAGATGTTCGTGTACGCCGCCGAGATGGCCGAGCTTGCGGCGGACAGCGAGCGGCTGGGGGTCCACACCCGCTTCGACGGCGCTGACTGGCCCGCCATCCGGGACCGGATTTTCGGACGGATCGACCCGATCGCCGAGGGGGGCCGCTCCTACCGGGAGGGCCTGCCCAATGTCACCGTCTATGCGGGCTCGGGCCGGTTCGTGGGACCCAGGCAAGTGGCCGTCGGCGACGAGGTGATCACCGCCGACCGGATCGTGATCGCCGCGGGCGGGCGGCCCACCGTGCCCCCGGTGCCCGGCCTGGCGGACTGTGGCTACCACACCTCGGACACGGTCATGCGCCTCGACGACCTGCCCGAGCGGCTGCTGGTCATCGGCGCCGGCTACATAGCGGCCGAACTGGGAGGCGTAATGGGAGCGTTCGGCTCGAAGGTGTCCTTCCTGCTGCGGGGCGACACCTTCCTGCGCCGGGAGGACCACGACATCAGCAGCCGGTTCACCGCCGCCTACTCCCGCCGGTTCGACGTGCGCACCCACACCCGGCTCCTCGGGGCCCGCCGGGAGGACGGCGAGGTGGTGATCAGCCTGGAGGGCCCGGACGGCCAGCCCTCTGAGGTGAGGGGCGACGAGTTGCTGGTGGCGACCGGGCGAAGGCCGAACACCGACCAACTCGATGTGGAGGCGGGAGGGATTGCCGTCGACAAACGGGGGTTCGTGGTCACCGACGAGCAACTTCGGACCAACGTGGAGGGCGTGTGGGCGCTGGGCGACATCACCAACCCGGTCCAGTTGAAGCACGTCGCCAACCACGAGGCCCGGGTGGTGCGCCACAATCTCACCAGCCCGGACGACCCGGCCACAGTCGACCACCGGTTCATCCCTCACGCGGTGTTCGGCTATCCCCAGATCGCCAGCGTCGGCCTGACCGAGCAGGAATGCCGCCGCCAGGACATCCCCTACGTCAGCCACGTCCAGCCCTACGCGGCCGCCGCCTACGGATGGGCGATGGAGGACACAGACAGCGTCGCCAAGGTCATCGCACATGCCGAGACCCGCCGCCTGCTCGGCGCCCACATCATCGGCCCGCAGGCGCCCACCCTCATCCAGCAGCTCATCCAGGGCATGCACTTCGACCTGACCGTGGACGAGATGGCCCGCGGTCAGTACTACATCCACCCCGCCCTGCCGGAGGTTGTGGAACAGGCCCTCCTGGAGCTCTGAGACGCTCACATCCACTCCTCCGGCCTACTCTGTAGAAACAGCCAACAGACGACAAGGAGTTCGCCGCATGAGCCAAATGAGAACCGGATCCGGAGACCCTCCCATACCGCCTCCTACGGTCCGGGAGGTGCAGGAGGCGGCTCAACGGATCAGCGGGGTCGCCTTGCGCACACCGCTCCTGGAGTACAAGTCTTCGCAACCCGGCCCAGCGGTCTGGCTCAAGGCCGAGTGTCTCCAGCCGGTCGGATCGTTCAAGCTGCGAGGGGTGTACAACTGGGCGCGATCGCTGTCCGACGCCGACCTGCAGAGGGGGGTCACCACCCAGAGCGCCGGCAACACCGCGCAGGCCCTCGGGTATGCGGCCCAGTTGCTGGGAGTCCCGGCCCGGAGCCTCCTGCCCGACAGCGCCCCGCAGGTGAAGGTCGACGGGGTCCGCGCTTACGGCGTCACGCCGGTGCCGGTGCCGTTCTCGGCGCTGATGGACTACGTGTTCGACAAGGGATGGGAGAAGGAGCCGTACAGCTACCTCAACCCCTGGGGGGACCCGTCGATGCTGGCGGGCTCCGGAACGATCGGCCTGGAGATCCTGGAGGACCTCCCCGACGTGGCGGCCATCTACGTGCCGGTGGGCGGCGGCGGGCTGGTGTCAGGCATAGGCAGCGTGATCAAGGAGCTCCGACCGGACACCGAGATCATTGGAGTGCAGAGCAAGGCCTGCCCTTCGCTGCGGGCGGCCCTGGACGCCGGACAACCGAGATGGGTCGAGACCGGAGACACCATCTGCGACGGCACTATGGTGCCGGTGGTGGTGGATGAGATGTACCCATTGGTGAGTTCTTCAGTCGACCGGGTGGTCCTGGTCTCGGAGGCCGAGGTCCGCACCGCCATCGCCCGTCTGGCATTGGGGAACAAGCTGGTCATCGAGGGATCCGGCGCCATGTCCGTTGCGGCCGCTCTCTCCGAGGAAAGGGATGGCCCGGTCGCCTGCATTCTGAGCGGCGGGAGCATCGGCGCCGAGCGTCTGGCGGAGATCCTCACTTCGGAGGCCTAGGGAAGGCCACGACTTCGGGACCTCCCCGGTAATCCGGGACAGGTCCGGCCGGCCTCACTCGAGAGCGCCCGTCACCTTCTCGACGGCCGCCACCAGTGCCTCTTCCGCGAGCAGTTGTTCAGCGGCAGCAAGTTCGGGCGCCAGGGGACGGTCGGGACCCGGTCCTCGAACACGGGTCCGCAGCAGGCCCACGGCCGCCGAGGTGGCGTCCGCCGGCGCAAGGGGGGCGCGCAGGTCCACGGCCCGGGCCGCGGTCACCCACTCGATGGCCAGGATGCGACGCAGGTTCTCGATCACCCGGCGGAGTTTGCGGGCCGCGCTCCAGCCCATCGAGACATGGTCCTCCTGCATGGCCGAGGTGGGGTAGGAGTCCACCACCGCCGGGGCGGCCAGGCGGCGGTTCTCCGCGCACATGGCGGCCGCGGTGTACTGGCCGATCATCAGGCCGCTGTCGACTCCGGGGTCGGCCGCCAGGAAGGGAGGCAAGCCCTGGGAGCGATTGAAGTCGAGCAACCGGTCGAGACGCCGCTCGGAGATCGCCCCGACCTCGGCCATGGCGATCGCCAGGTAATCGGCCGCCATCGCCACCGGCGCTCCGTGAAAGTTGCCGCACGACTCGACCCGGCCGTCGGGAAGCACCATCGGATTGTCGATGGCCGCGGCCAACTCCCGGCCCGCCACGCCCCTCACGAACTCCAGGGTGTCGCGCGCCGCGCCGTGGACCTGGGGCGTGCAGCGGATCGAGTAGGCGTCCTGCACCCGGTCGTCGCCATGGCGGTGGCTGGCCACGATCGGGGATCCCCCGAGCACCCGCCGGAGGTTGGCGGCGCTCGACGCCTGACCTGAATGCGGCCTGAGCGCCATGAGGTCGGCCGCGTATGCCCGGTCGGTGGCCAGGAGGCCCTCGACGCTGAGGCTCGCCACGATGTCGGCGACGGTGAGGAGGTGGGAGGCGTCATGGACCGCGAGACAGAGCATGCCCAGGATGCCGTCGGTCCCGTTGATTAGCGCCAGGCCCTCTTTTTCCACCAACTCCACGGGCTCGATGCCCGCCTCGGCCATCGCCGTCATGCCTTCCCGCACACCCGCGCCGGTGAGGACCTCGCCCTCGCCGATCAATACCAGCGCCACGTGGGCCAGGGGCGCCAGGTCTCCGCTGGCGCCGAGGGAGCCATGCTCGGGGACGACCGGGACCACACCGGCGTTGAGCATCCGCGCCAGCGTCTCGGCGATCAGCGGCCGGGCGCCCGAGGCGCCCAGGGCCAGGGTCCGTGCCCGCAGGAACATCATGGCCCGCACCACCTCGGTCTCGACCGCGGGCCCCATCCCTGCTGCATGGGAGCGGATCATGGAACGCTGGAGGGAGGCCCTCCGATCGGGGGGAATCGCCTTCGAAGCCAGGGCCCCGAAGCCCGTGGAGACGCCGTAAGCGGGTTCGCCCTCCGCCATGTGTTTGACGATGCGACGGGTTACGCCCATCCGCTCGACGGCGGCGTCGCTGAGATGCACCTCCTCCCCCCCGCGAGCGATCGCGAGGACATCGGAGATCGTTACGCCTGGACCCTCGAGTTCCACACTCATGAACTTACAGGCTTTGGCCCGATCCCTTGCGGAGGGCTGATGGGACTTCGCCACCGGATGGGTCTTTGACGGAAGCCATTGAATCGGGTATGACGTGGTCTGTCGTCATGGATTGGAAGGCGTTGCCGTTCATCGGCGCCCGTGGGTCCCTTCGGTACAATGGCGAAAGACAGCCGGGACTCCCATACGGCCCACCGTCCGGAGGTGGTGATCCGCCATAACCGCGATCTCCCAACACAGTTCAGGCGCACCTCAGGGGGGCGTCCGCTCCCCGCGGGGGAACTCGTTGACCTGCCGCGGCTGGCCGCAGGAGGCCGCCTTCCGGATGCTCCAGAACAATCTCGACCCCGACGTCGCCGAGCGGCCGGACGACCTGGTCGTGTACGGGGGGACCGGCCGGGCGGCCAGGTCCTGGGACGCCTACCACGCCATGATCCGCACGCTGACCACCCTCGATCACGACGAGACCATGCTCGTGCAGTCCGGAAAGCCGGTCGGGGTCCTCCGCACCCATGAGTGGGCGCCCCGGGTGCTCATCGCCAACTCCAACCTGGTCCCCGACTGGGGCACCTGGGACGAGTTCCGGCGGCTGGAGCACCTCGGCCTCACCATGTACGGGCAGATGACGGCCGGCTCGTGGATCTACATCGGGACCCAGGGCATCCTGCAGGGAACGTATGAGTGCTTCGCCGCCATCGCCCGGAAGCGCTTCGGCGGGTCCCTGGCCGGCACCCTGACCGTCACCGCCGGGCTGGGCGGCATGGGCGGCGCCCAGCCGCTGGCCATCACCATGAACGGGGGCGTGGCCCTCTGCATCGAGGTGGACCCGGAGCGAGCCGCTCGCCGCGTCGAGACCCGTTACCTGGACATGGTGGCCCAAGACTACGACGACGCCCTCCGCCGCTGCCGGCAGGCGGTTGCCGCCCGGCAGGCCCTCTCGGTGGGATTGGTCGGAAACGCCGCCGACCTGCTGCCTCGACTGCTGGCCGACCGGGTGGCGGCCGACATAGTCACCGATCAGACCTCGGCTCACGATCCCCTCACCTACATCCCCAACGACCTCTCGCTGGAGGAAGCCGACGAGATACGCATCAGGAAGCCCGACCAGTACATCCAGCGGGCGCGTTCGGCAATGGCCTCCCATGTCGAGGCCATGGTCGGTTTCCTCGACGGCGGCGCCGAGGTGTTCGACTACGGCAACAGCCTCCGGGCAGAGGCCGCGCTGGGCGGCTACGACCGCGCCTTCGACTACCCGGGCTTCCTGCCCGCCTACATCCGCCCGCTGTTCTGCGAGGGCAAGGGGCCGTTCCGCTGGGTGGCCCTCTCCGGCGACCCGGCGGACATCGCAGCCACCGATCGGGCGGTGCTCGAGGAGTTCCCGGCCGACGAGGGCCTGGCCCGGTGGATAACCCTGGCGGGCGAGCGGGTCGCCTTCCAGGGCCTCCCGGCCCGGATCTGCTGGCTGGGTTACGGGGAGCGCCACCGCCTGGGGCTGCGGTTCAACGAGATGGTCCGATCGGGTGAGATCTCCGCCCCGATCGTCATCGGCCGGGACCATCTCGACTCCGGCTCGGTGGCCTCGCCGTACCGGGAGACCGAGGACATGGCGGACGGCAGCGACGCCATCGCCGACTGGCCGCTGCTGAACGCCCTGGTGAATGCGTCGTCGGGAGCGACGTGGGTGAGCATCCACCACGGGGGCGGGGTGGGAATCGGCCGGTCGATCCATGCCGGCCAGGTGTGCCTCGCCGACGGCACCGACCTGGCGGCGGCGAAGCTGGAGCGGGTCCTGTTGAACGACCCGGCCACCGGGGTCATGCGACACGTCGACGCCGGTTACGACGAGGCGGTCCGGGTCGCCGCCCACCGCGGAGTGCACGTACCCATGTCGGAGAAGACCCGGCGATAGACAACCCGACGTGACACAGTGACCGTCCGCCCGATTCTCCCCATCGGCCACCCCGTACTCCGGACCAGGACGACGCCGGTTCCGCGATCCGACATCTCCAGCCCGCGGATCCAGGGCCTCATAGACGACCTGATCGACACGATGCGCCATGCCAACGGGGCGGGCATAGCCGCCAACCAGATAGGAGAGACCGCCCGGATCCTCACCATCGAGGTGAACGACAACCCTCGCTACCCCTACAAGCCCCCCGTGCCCCTGACGGTGGCCGTCAACCCGGAAATCGAGGTCCTGGATGACGAGAGGGTGGTCATCAACGAGGGCTGCCTGTCGGTGCCGTTGAGAGGCGAACTGGTCCGCTCGTTGAACCTCCGGGTCAGCTACACCGATCGGGAGGGCGTCGACCGCCAACAGGTCGTGCGAGGGCTCACCGCCGGCACCTGGCAGCACGAGTGCGACCACCTCGACGGCATCCTGGTGGTGGACAGGATCGACCCCAGAACCCTCAGCACCTGGGAGCAGTTCACAGAACACCACCAGGAGGCATTCGTCGAGCGCATCACCCGCTTCGTCCGGGAGGTCGGGTCGTGACCAGCTACTGGTGCGAGCTGGCCTGGCTGGGGGGTCCCAACGCCACGCAGGGAGTCGTGATCGAAGTCGAGAACGGGCGCATCAGTTCTGTGACGTCCGACCAGGTCGCCCCTCCCCCGGGCGCCACCGCGCTGGCGGGGCTGACGCTTCCCGCACTGGCCAACGCCCACAGCCATGCGTTCCACCGGGCTCTGCGGGGCCGCACCCATGGTGAGCGGGGAACCTTCTGGACCTGGCGCGATCTCATGTACCGGGCCGCCTCCGGCCTCGACCCCGATAATTACTACCGGCTTGCCCGGGCAACCTTCGCCGAGATGGCCCTGGCGGGCATCGGGGTGGTGGGAGAGTTCCACTACGTACACCACCGTCCGGGCGGCGGGGCGTACGACGATCCCAACGCCATGGGGGTCTCCCTGGCGGCGGCGGCTCGAGACTCCGGCATCCGACTGACCCTCCTCGACACCCTGTACCTCCACGGCGGCTTCGCCTCCGACGCGCCATCCGGCTACGCACCGCTCCTGGCCGAACAGTCCCGCTTCTCCGACGGCTCCGCAGAGGCCTGGGCGGAACGGGTGGACGACCTGGCCGCCACCTTCACCGGCCCGACCACCGCGGTGGGGGCGGCTGTGCACTCGGTGCGTGCGGTGGACCCGACGTCGATCGGGGTGGCGGCGCGCTGGGCCGCCGACCATCGGGCGCCGCTCCACGTCCACGTCTCCGAGCAGCTGACCGAGAACTGGGAGTGCACCGCAGCCCTCGGCCGAACCCCGATCGCGGTGATGGCCGACGCCGGCGGCCTGAGTCCCGACACCACGCTGGTACACGCAACGTACCCCTCCGGAGAAGACATCTCACTTGCCGGCGAGGTCGGCGCCAACTGCTGCCTCTGCCCGACCACCGAGCGCGACCTGGCCGACGGCATCGGCCCGAGCGACCTACTGGAACGGGCCGGGGCCCGCCTCTGCGTGGGCTCGGACTCCCACGCCGTCATTGATCTCTTCGAGGAGACCCGGGCCGTGGAGTTGGGCCAGCGGGTGACCAGAATGGAGCGGGGGGTGCACTCGATCGAGGCACTGGCGGCGATGGCCACCCGCAACGGCTACCGGTCGCTGGGCTGGAAGGGGGGCGGCGCTCTCACGCCGGGCTCGCTGGCCGACTTCACCACCATAGGTCTCGACTCGGTCCGCCTGGCCGGCGCCGACGCCGACAATGCCCTCGCGTCGGCGATCTTCACTGCTACGAGCGCCGATGTGCATCACCTGGTGGTGGGCGGAAGGCCGGTGGTCGTCGGAGGGAAACATGTCTCGGTCGACGTCGCATCCGAACTCGACTCCATCATCTCCGAGTTGATGGCCTCATGACCCTGGTCATCGACAACATCTCCGAGCTGATCACCAACGTACCCGACCTGGGAGAGGGACCGCTCGGGATCGTGGAGAAGGCATCCGTGGTGGTCGAGGACGGTCGGGTGGTCGCCATCGGCCCGGTCGGCGCGCTGGCTGATGAGCGCCTCGACGCCGGCGGTCGGTGCGTGCTGCCCGGGTTCGTGGATTCCCACACCCACCTGGTCTTCGCCGGTGAGCGGGCCGAGGAGTTCACCCGGCGCATGGCGGGAGAACCCTACGACGGGGGCGGGATCCGGATCACCACCGAAGCCACCCGGGCGGCGAGCCGCAACGCCCTCAGGGCATCGCTCGATCGGCGGCTAATCGAGGCGCACCGGGCGGGAACGACGACCTTGGAGATCAAGTCGGGGTACGGTCTGTCCGTCGCATCCGAGGCCCTTACGACCTCCCTGGCGGCCGAGGTGACCACCGAGACCACCTTCCTGGGCGCCCATGTGGTACCCGGCGAATACCGCGGACGGGCAGACGCCTACACCGAGTTGGTCTGCGGACCCATGCTCGAGGCCGTTCGTCCTCACGTGCGCTGGATCGACGTGTTCTGCGAGACCGGCGCCTTCGACGTCGACCAGTCGAGGGCGGTGCTCGAAGCCGGGCGGGAGGCGGGACTGGGCCTGCGCCTCCATGCCAACCAACTGGACCACGGACCGGGCGTCCGCCTCGGCGTGGAGATGGGCTGTGCCTCCGTAGACCATTGCACCTACCTGTCGGACGACGATCTCGAGATGCTCGCAGCCAGCGACACTGTCGCGACCTTCCTCCCGGCGGCGGACTTCTCCACCCGCCAGCCCTACCCCGACGCCCGGCGCGCCATCGACGCCGGAGTCCGGGTGGCGATCGCCTCGAACTGCAACCCCGGATCGAGCTACACGACTTCCATCTCGTTCTGCATCGCCCTGGCGGTGCGCGAAATGGGAATGACGATCGACGAAGCCATCGCGGCGGTCACCACCGGCGGCGCCGCCGCTCTGCGCCGAAGCGACGTGGGCCGGCTGGCGCCGGGAGGCCCGGCGCACCTGACCATCCTCGACGCCCCCAGCCGCCACCACCTCGCCTACCGGCCCGGCGTTCCCCTGATATGGCGGAGGATCGGTTCCGACTACCGGCTCCCGCCCACCCACAACACTTCCCAGCCGGTCTCACGCTAAGTGTCACAAGGTGGTCACCCGCCTGAGCGGAAAAGCCTGGCGTATTTCCGCTGTATTCCTATGAGTGAAAGGCGCGGCCGTCCTCCATGTCTATGAGGACGACTATGGGAAGGCTGTGCCTCTTCGTAAACCCCCCTACAGCCAAGCACCCTTCGCGGGGGAAGTCAGCCGCATAGCCGGCCGGGTGCAGCAACGCGAAACGAATGTCTTCCTCGGAATAGTTCGTGGTCGCCGATGGGAGGATCGTCTCTCGGCCAGAAGGCGAACTCAAGCGGACCCCACAGGCAACAGCGAGCGTATGTCCTCCGACAACTGGCTAGCCAGTAAGGAGAGTAGGTTGTCCCTGTCCGGTCCGGACATCTGTGCTAGCAACCTCGCTGAAACATGTGTGGGCAGATGAAGAATGTCGTCAACCTGTTGTTGTGGGGAAAGGCTCAAAAACAAAGTCTCTGCTAAAGACGCCACCATTGCGATCTCTTCAGGGGTGGGTGGTCGGCCCTGCAGGTCGCCGAAGTCTTCGTCAGGGTCTTCGCAGAGAGCGATGATCTGCGCCCGTTCCTCATCAGTCATTGGATGCTCAGTGTAAGGGCCATTTGTGCGGTATGCATTACCGCTCCCGCCGGGAGAAAGAACGTCTACGAACCCCCCCCCCCGTTCGGTCTGGGCTTGATGCCGGGGCGGCATAGCCGACGTCGCAGTCCCACCTAGCCGCTCTCCGAGTTTTCGGCATCCTCCGCAGCCGTGGCGTGCTCATCGGTGCCCAGCACGGCGTGCATGACGGCCTCCGTTTCCGACTCGGGCACCTGGAAGTGTCCCAGGGTGTGGTTGATCAGGGCGTCGAGGGCGGCCTGCCGCTCCGCAACGACATGGTCGACCAAGCCGTCCTGCTGCAAGTCGGAGGCATCTGCGGTGTCGTCGGCCCAGGCCAGAACCACCACCGCGGGGTTGTGTTCACGGGCGATGCGAGCGATCTGTGCCACCCTCTCCGGAGGACTGTCCACCGCCAGAACGATCCGGGCGTCCGACAGGCCGGCCCGCTCGGCGATCAGGTGCCTTGACACGTCGCCGGCCAGAACGGCGCGTCCGTCCTCGTGAGCGCTCTCCTCGGCTTCGGGGTCCACGGTGACGATGGTGTACGGGACCGACACTAATTCGAGAGCTTCGATGACGCTCTGGGCACGTGAACCGTATCCGCTGATGACCACATGATCCTTCAACGGCTCGCCGTGATCAGAGGGATCGGCGACGGGCGGGGACAGCCCCTCCCGGTCGGTTTCCCCGGCCAGCCGCGCCGCCACCACGTCGCCGAGTCGGAGTGCGTAGGGACTGATGGCCATGAGCAAGACCGTCACGGCGATGAAAGCGTCGGTGCCGTTTTCCAGACCGGCGGGCACCAGTCCCACCGCTTCCCCGGCGCGTTCCAGCACGAAGGAGAACTCGCCGATCTGCGCCAGCACGAGGGCCGATGAGAAGACCACGGCTCTGGGCTGTCGCATCAGGGCCGCGGACGCGGCGGTAGCCATCGCCTTGACGACCCCGACCACCAGCGCCAAGGCGATCACCAACAGAGCGTTGCGCACCAGATAGGCCGGGTCCAAAAGCATGCCGATGGAGACGAAGAAGGTGGCTGAGAAGAGAATCTGCAGCGGCATCACCTCCCCCAGGGCACGGGTCGCAACTCGGCTCTCACTGACCATCAGGCCGGCCAGGAAGGCGCCGAGGGAGATCGAGACATCCAGCAGGCTGGTGAGGTAAGCCGTCCCGAAACCGATGGCCAGGATGGTCAGGAGGAAGACTTCGCCTGACTGGTACCGGGCCACCGACCGCATCAACCTGGGTACCAGGGTCCGGGCGACGGTCACCACCGCCACCACGATTCCCACTGCCTTGCCGACCGCCAGGAGAGCGTCCCCCGGACCTGCCGTCTCACCGCCCAGCAGGGGCGCCGCCAGCACCATGGCCACGATGGCGAGGTCCTGGAAGATCAGCAGTGCGACCGAGACGGTTCCCGTCGGAGAGGTCGTCGCCCGGCGTGCCGACAACATCTTGAGGACGATGGCGGTGCTGCTGAGGGAGACCAGCAACCCGGTGAACAGCGCCGTCCGCCATTCAACGCCGAAAGCCATCACCGCCATCGTGACCAGGCCGGTCGTGAGCCCGACCTGGATGGCGCCGCCGCCCAGGATCAGAGGCGCCAACTGACGCACACGCCTGAGATTGAACTCGATGCCGAGGGTGAACAGGAGCAACATAACTCCGATGTCCGCCGACTGGTTGACGAGGTCGATGTCGCCGATGAGGCCGACCCCGCCGGGCCCGATCACCGCCCCGGCCGCCAGGAAGCCAACGATCGGCACCACTCCCAGTCGCGCCGATCCCAGAGCGATCAGCGTTCCCGCCACCAGCAGAACCGCGAGTTCCTCGAACAGAGGAGGCGCCGATGCAGCCAGCAGCATCCACCTACCATACCTCTTTTCCCGGGGGGACCTTCCCTCCGGCGGCGGCGCCCCACTCCCAACGGGTATTATCGAATCGCCGGAGTCCATTCGGGTTCCCCGGCACCGCTCTGCAGCCCGACTACTGCTATACAATGCAGGAGAATGCCACCCGCCGCCATGAAAGAGCCAAAGGAGAAAAGATGACTGTTGGAGACACCACTTCGGTCGACGCATCGGCGCCCGCCGCCCAATGTCCCGTCGTGCATGAGACGAATTCCGCGATGGGGTCGTTGGCCAACCATCGCTGGTGGCCCGAACAGGTGAACCTGAGGCCCCTCAACAAGAACTCGCCGCTGATAGACCCCATGGGTGACGACTTCGACTACGCCCGGGAGTTCAGCAGCCTTGAGCTGGCGGCGGTGAAGGCCGACCTCGAAGAGGTGATGACCGCCTCCCAGGACTGGTGGCCGGCCGACTACGGGCACTACGGGCCGTTGATGATCCGGCTGGCCTGGCACAGCGCCGGCACCTACCGCATCTCTGACGGACGGGGTGGAGGCGGATCGGGGACCCACCGGTTCGCTCCGCTCAACAGTTGGCCCGACAACGCCAACCTGGACAAGGCCCGCCGGCTGCTGTGGCCGGTCAAGCAGAAGTACGGTCGCCGGATCTCATGGGCCGATCTGATGATCCTTGCCGGGAACGTCGCCCTGGAGTCGATGGGCTTTCGGACCCTCGGATTCGGCGGCGGGCGCGAGGACGTCTGGGAACCCGAGGAGGACATCGACTGGGGGCCTGAGACCGAATGGCTCGACGATCAGCGTTACAGCGGCGACCGGGACCTCGCCAACCCGCTCGGCGCCGTTCAGATGGGTCTGATCTATGTGAACCCCGAAGGCCCGAATGGAACACCCGACCCGCTGGCGGCAGCCCGGGACATCCGGGAGACATTCTCCCGGATGGCGATGGACGACGCCGAGACGGTGGCGCTCATCGCCGGAGGGCACACCTTCGGGAAGACCCACGGCGCGGCCGCCGTGGAACGCCATGTCGGGCGGGAGCCGGAGGGCGCCGACCTGGAGGAACAGGGACTCGGTTGGAGGAGCACCCACGGCAACGGGACGGCCGCCGACGCCATAACCAGCGGGCTGGAGGGCGCCTGGACGCCCACCCCCGTGACATGGGACAACACTTTCCTGGAGATCCTGTTCGGCTACGAGTGGGAGTTGTCACAGAGCCCGGCGGGCGCCTACCAGTGGGTCCCCACCGATCCGGCGGCGGCCGCCATGGTTCCCGATGCTCACGATCTGTCCACGCGGCACGCTCCCGTGATGCTCACCACCGACCTGGCGCTTCGCATGGACCCCGTATACGAGCCGATCTGCCGGCGCTTCCTGGATAATCCCGACGAGTTCGCCGACGCCTTCGCCAGGGCTTGGTACAAGCTGACCCACCGCGACATGGGTCCGACGGCGCGATATCTGGGTCCGGAGGTCCCCGACGAGCAACTGATCTGGCAGGACCCCGTTCCCGCCGTCGACCACGATCTGGTGGACGATGCCGACATCGCCGATCTCAAGGCCAGGATCCTCGACTCGGGGCTCTCTGTCTCACGGTTGGTGGCCACGGCCTGGGCGTCGGCCTCGACGTTTCGCGACAGCGACAAGCGGGGCGGCGCCAACGGCGCTCGGATCCGTCTCGATCCCCAGAGGAACTGGCAAGCCAACGACCCGTCCGAGCTGTCGGCCGCCCTGTCCGCCCTGGAAGGGGTCCGGGCCGAGTTCAACAATGCCCGGAGCAACGGAAAGAGGGTGTCGCTGGCGGACCTGATCGTCCTGGGCGGATGCGCAGCCGTCGAAGCGGCCGCCCGCAACGCAGGCTGTGAGGTGGAGGTCCCGTTCAGGCCGGGACGCACCGACGCCTCTCCCGAGCAGACGGACGTCGAGTCGTTCGCGGTGCTCGAACCGACCGCCGACGGGTTCCGCAACTACCGCAGGGCCGGAGACCACCGGCGACCCGAAAGGCTGGTGGTGGACCGGGCGAGCCTGCTGTCCCTCACTGCGCCGGAGATGACCGTGCTGATCGGCGGTCTTCGTGTCCTGGGCACCAATACCGGAGGATCGCCGTTGGGGGTGCTCACCGACCGCGTTGAGACCCTCACCAACGACTTCTTCGTGAACCTGCTGGACATGGGCACCCGGTGGCAGGCTTCGGAGTCCGAGCACGTCTACGAGGGCCGCGACCGCCGGACCGGCGAACTCCGTTGGACGGCCAGCGCCGTCGACCTGGTGCTGGGTTCGAATTCCCAGTTACGGGCCATCGCCGAGGTCTACGGATCGGACGACGGCCAGGAGCATTTCGTCCGGGACTTCGTGGCGGCGTGGGACAAGGTCATGAACCTCGATAGATTCGACCTCTAGGGGAACGGGCGCGCTCCGAGCCTATCGGACCGAGCAGTCGGCAGAGAGGCGGTTGGACGAAGCACCCGTTTACCGGTGCATAGCGTGGAACACCCGGCACACCTCTCCGGGTTGTCTGAAGTCTTGCCTCAGACCGACCTCCAATGGGCGCCCGTCCGGTAGCCAGCCTCGGGCCATGGTGGCGCGGGCGACTCTCCTTCCTCCGCTAAACCGAATGTCATGACGGGATGGTCTCCCACCGTAGAGAAAGACCTCCCGCGCAGGCAGGGAGATGAGATACTCGATGTGTTCTTGAGACACACCGTGCTCGAATGCGGAATCTGCAATGACAACGCGCCAAGGACGGTCCGGCCAATACAGGAAGGGAGGCATGTTGGCCTCTCCCCTCAGTCCTGAAGCAGAGGAAGGGTCCCTTCTGGCACATCATGGAAACGAAGAAAATGTTCAGCGAAACTGCGACCAAGCAGTCTTCGCCTTGCCCTCTGGTCCTCAGGAAAGGCACATTCCCTCATGATGTCGTCCAAAGTGGCAGAGAGAATGTCGAACCACACCAATCTGTCTTCCGAGTAGTGACCAATCGCGAACATGGTGTCCCCAGGCGCAAATGGACCCTTCTCGGTGATGTAGCGGGCGGCCTCCCAATCAAGCCTCGCGTCCTCCTCCAAACACTCCTGCTCTTCGGTACTCAAGTCAGAAGTTGCTGCCAATGCCGGCTCCCTCACAAAACGAATCATAACAGGCCGGATCGCTAAAGCGTCAGAGTCGAACAGACCTCGAAGTCCCTTCCGACATTGGGCTGTTCCGAAAACACCCCTTGTATCTGCGTTCTCTCATTACACCTAACGCTGGAGCAGTTGCTTGACCCGCCGGGCGACAGGGGTCCACAGCCACTCGGGCGCGGTAAAGCGCCGAAAGTCCTCGCCGGGCAACCCGGTGGGATCATAAAAGGACTTGTCGGTGGTCTTTCGCAGGTGGCTCGTCCGCCTCAGCACCTTCAGGCCGGCATAGAGCGTTCCCCTGTGGCTCCAGCCCTGCCGGTGGTAGTTCCAGTTGTCGGGCGCCAGGCGCTGAGCGGCGGCGAAGTGGCGCAAGGCGCGGTCGCTTTCGCCCACCGCCTCGAAGTGCAACGCCAGCTTGAACGTCGCCTCCGCCAGCCGGGTGTCGTCATCGACCGGCTTGAGCCGCTCCGCCAGTTCCGCGCTCGTCCAGACGTGCTCGCTGTCGGCCCCCCGCTCGATCCAGTCGCGGGTGGCCCGGCCGAATGAGTCGTCGCCGAATCGGACCTTGCCGATGCCGAACCTGACGGTCGACTCACCCGGGTACGCCCCCTCGTTGCTGCGGACGATGGTCCCCTCCTCGTCGATCCACGCCGCCGACGGCACGTTCACCCAGCCGAACAGCGAGCTGATATGGTGTGTCGGGTCGATGACGCACCGGAAGGTCGGCGAGGCCCGGTCAAACCACTTGCCCACGGCCTTGGGGTTCCCCGAGTCCTGCGCCACGCCGATCAACTCGAACCGGTCCGGTCCGATGGATTCGTACAACTCCTGCCAGACCGGCAGGCTGACCCGGCACCCTCACCACGACGCCCAGGTGAACAGCACCACCTTCCGGCCGCGGAAGTCCGAGAGCCGCAACGTGTCGCCGCTGCGCTCGGTCACCTCGAAGTCGGGAGCGATTCCGATTTCCAGCCCGGAGCGACGCACGTCGGGCACCGAGCCCAGGCTCCACACGTCGCCGTCCCGCGCGTACTGCTGGCCGATCATGTCGGCGAACTCCGAGTAGCACATCCACACCCAGTCCTCGGCGTCGGCGATCCACTCCTCGACCTTGTCATCCGGGAGAGGCACGCACATCTCGCCCAGGCACATGCCTTGGGGCTTCATCTGCCAGCCGGTGGCGCCGGGGAGTTCGCCCACCCGCACCCACAGGCGCTCGGCGTCGTCGGTCCGTTGGGCGATCTCGGTCGTGTTGCCGTTTGCCAGGATGATCACGATTGCTCCGTGGTCGACTCGCCCTGCTAGTTGTCCTTCCCACCAAGGTGGGGCACAAGTTCGTTGATGGGTGGTTTGCCTTGTAGTCCGGCGTGGGGTCGGTAGCAATTGTAGGAACTGCCGAGGATGGGGTCCTTTCACGGTCCATCCTCCTTACGGCGTCCGCCTGGCCGCCGCTTCCCAATGCTGGTGTCCCAGCGCACCTCGGGATCCTCAAAACCTGCATCCAGAATCCCACTTCTCTCCGTAGTTATCTGTAAAAGCCGAAAGAGGAGAGAACCATGATGAGGGCCATTCCACGGTTCCTAGCCATAGTGCTTGCAGTGTCGTTGATTGCGGCAGCATGCGGCGAGGACACTTCCGAAGAGGTCGTCGAGACGACCACCACCACAACCCAACCGCTACCCACCCAGGAGGAGCCGGAACCGTCCGGGACCATCGTCGACGTGGCTGTCGCGTCGGGAGCGTTCCCCACCCTC